>NZ_BAABKV010000001.1:7809193-8411032 GCF_039544005.1 Kitasatospora paranensis | reverse complement strand
CGTGGTCGCTCGGTGTGATCCCCAGCTCTTTGGCCAGACTAGGGTTCAGGTCCGACATCACCGGGGCGCCGTCATCGACCGTGATGGCGTCGACCAGTTGGTGGCGCTGCGACGGAGTCAGTGCCATGAACAGTTCGCGGTCTTTCGCCGTGCCGTCCGCGCCGTTCTCGTCCCCGGCGATCTTCTCCATCCGGGCCAGTGCGGCACGAGTGTCGGTCGGCTCCGGAGCGGAGCATGGAGAGAAAGGTGTCGGCGGGAGCGACCTGGGTCGAGACCAGGCGCAGCAGCGGCATCGCTGCGCTCGAGGAGGCTGCGATGGCTTCCAGGGCATCGATCCATGAGGCGACCGAGCGCCAGAGATCCTTTCCGGCTTCGCTCAACGGGCCGGCTGCTTCGCGGTGTTTGGACTGGATCAGTTCCAGCGGGGTGTAGCTGTCAGGGTCCAGGAACTCGATGTCGTCGAGGACTTCCATCCGGACGGCGCAGGACGCGTCTTCCCAGCTACGGCGCGCGAGTTCCAGCAGAGCCAGTTCGCACTGGTAGAGGTATCCGGTCATCTGGCCTGCGGCCGAATGCGAACCAGCTTGCGCCACGTTGCCCACTACTGATCGTGCTTGCCCGAGCGGCGCGCTCCTGTGGTTCCGCTGATCACCTGCGACCGACGGTCCGGGCGGTCTGCCGCTCCCCCGTGGCGACAACATAGCACTGGTTCGGCAGCCTTCACCCAGCTCTGCCGATGAGCTGTCACATGCTCGACTGCGAGGGCAGCCACTTGTCAGGCGGTGGGCCAGGCCCTATCCAAAGACGCGCACAAACATCACACCGTCAGGCGACTTCGGGGAGCTCCGGTTCCAGGAACCGAGGCACAACTGGCAGGCCGAGCGCGTCGAGCGCTGCGGCCTGTTGGGAGGTGAGCTGGGCGGCGTCGTACCGGCGCTGGTCGATCCAAATGTCCAGTCTGACGTGGTCGGTACCGACGACCTCGACATGTCCGTCGGGAACCTGAAGGTGGCCTTCGCGTCGGAGGAACCTGCGCGCGGCGCTCAGTCCGCGCGCGAAGCTCATCGCCGGGCCGGTGGTCTGCCGAAACAGCAGCAGGGCATGGGGGTGAAGGTCCGGGTACTGGCGTGCCAGGAGAGCCAGTTGGGCGAGCTGCCCCGGCTCCAGGATGTGGTTCTGCTCGATCTGGTGGTCCAGCCACGCCCCCAGTGAGAGGTTCGTCTCGGCAGCGACCTGGTACGTGAGCCGCCAGTCGCCGGTGGCGAGGCAGCGCCGCAGCCGGGCGCAGTTGTACTGCCAGTCGATGCTCCAGGCCGGATTCCAGCAAGGGTCGGTGGAGTTCAGCGCCTCGATGCGTTCGGGGGCAGCTCGTCCTCGCGGGTCATGGCTCGCATCTGGTCGAGCCACCGGGCCAGGCCGGCGTCCACGTCGGGGGTACCGGCGTGGACTGCGAGGGTGTGGTGGGCGGTGGCGAAGTCGCGGGCCAGGGCGAGGTTGTGTTCGAAGCTGCCAGGTGGGTGGGGCCAGGAGATGCGCAGCGCGTACAGGGCGAAGGCCTGGTCGGGGTCGAGGGTGCCCTCGGCATAGCGGTTGCGCTGTTCGCCGATCCAGGAGCCGAGGTGGACGCCGGCGGAGTCCCGGTGGTCGGTGGGGACTTCGAGATGGCCGTGCTCCTCGTAGAAGCGCATGGCGGCCTCGTAGCCGCTGTTCCAGCCGTCGCCCTGGAACTGGTGGGCTCGCAGGGAGAGTACGTCGGCGATCTCGTCGGGGCGCTCGGGCTCGGTCAGGACCGGGTCCTCGGAGCGGCGGCCAGAGCCGCGGCGCAGGCGGGTGTAGAACTTGCTGTCAGCGGTGCGCAGCCCGTCCAGGATGGCCCACAGGTCGCGGAAGTCGGAGGACTCCATGGCCTCACGGGTGGTTTGTCCCGGGCGGATGTACACGGGGATGATCAGTGTGGCGATCTTGCCGCTGCCTGGCGGCTGGCGCAGGGCGCGGCCGAGGGTCTGGATGATGTCGACGACGCTGCGTTTGGGGTCGGCGAACAGCACCGCGTCGGCTTCGGGCATGTCGACGCCTTCGCCCAGGCATCTGACGCTGCTGAGAATGTGCGTGTGGGACTGTCCGGGCAGGAGGGCGGTGCGGCTCTGCCAGGAACTTCCCGCGAAACGCCAGAGCTTGGTGTTGCGCTCGGAGCGGGGCTGGCGGCTGTCGACAGCGGCAGCCCACAGTTGCATCGGCTGGCCGCCCTGGGTGAAAGCCGTGGCGGTGCGCGGCAGGGTCCGGGCGAAGGTGCGAGCGGCCGCAATCAGGCGGTGGAACGTCAGGACACGGCTGAGGCGGTAGTCCTGTATGGCGCGCAGCAGTCCCACTTGCATGGCTGCCAGGCGCAGTCCGTCCAGGTGAGGGGTGGTCTCGGCCGTGGTGAGGATGTCGTGCAGGTCCTCCGCGCTGATCACGGGGACGACGACGCGGTAGTCGGCGAGGATGCCCTGGGCGATGGCTTCGGCCAGTTCGAGGCGGAAGACGACGGGTCCGAACAGTGCGGGATTGTCCATCGATGCCAGTGGTTGCTTGTACGCGCCGGGTTTTCTGGACTTCGGGTGGCTCCAGCGGCGTGGCGTCGCCGTCATGTAGAGGCGGCGCTGCGCGGGGATCTGGGCATCATCGTGGATGTCACCCCAGCTCTTGTCGAGACTGCCGGTGGTGTGATGGGCCTCGTCAGCGACGGCGAGGGCCCACTCCGGCAAGCCGTGGCGGCGGTGAGCCTCGACGATCGCAGGCAGGGACTGGTAGGTGGAGAAGACGATGGTCGGGCCGCTGTGGTCGGCGACACGGCGGGCGGGTTCGGCCGGGCTGGTGGTGAACGGGATGCACAGGGCGCCTCGGCCGGACGGGGGCAAGGCGCAGACCGCGATGTGCTTCTCGTCCGGGCGGCCGCGGTCCCACTCGCGTGCTGTCTGCGCCACCAGATCCTGGCTGGGGGCGAGCACGAGGATGTTGCCGTGGGGGGTGTAGGTGTCGGCGCTGGCCCGGGCGATGACGGTCTTGCCGGTGCCGCAGGCCGCGACCACGGTCACTCTTGAGTGGCGCTGGAGGCCTGCGGTGATGGCGCCGACGGCGCGTTGTTGATGCGGACGTAGTCGGATGGGCTTGTGGGGCACGTGGGCGTCCTCGGCGACCGGCAGCTGGATCGGCGGGGCGATCGCCGTGCCTGCATGGCTCGTGCCCCGCTCCGGACACCAATTCGATCGGCTTTCCGGCGTTCCTTGTCAAGCAGGCTTCGAAATTCTCGTCGATTTGACTGCCAGGGTGGCGCCTTCAGGACCCTAAATGTCATTCTGATTCGTTCGGTTCGCCTTGATGCCGCCGTTCCGCGTGAATCGGCTGAGCCGCGGGCGCCGGGGAGCCACCTCGCGGCTCACCGAGCCAGTACCATCAGCCGGGTTTCAGCAGGCAGGACAGGAGCCACCCCGCCAGGCAGCCGAAGGTGACGTGTCCCGGCCCCCGCAGTACGGAGGCCAACCACTTCAGCCGCCTTCTGCGGCGGCCCCTTCGGAGCGAGGAAACGCTCCTCCTATTCGGCCGCCCGGGCGACCCTTCTCATATTCGGCAGATCACTGTCAAGAATTGGTGCGCTTTGCCGGATTCTTTTCCCTGTTCCTGCTCCTCGTGCCGCTCGGCGTGATAGCCATGGCCGCAGAGGCGAGGGAGGGTCATGGATTCGGTAGCGGCTTTGAATCGGGTACGGGCGCGTGAGCTGCCGTTGCACGTCCGGTTCATGGCAGGCGAGTCGACCGGCTCCTACGTGACCCGCCTGGCCGGCCGCAACGGGCTCGAGGTCCAGCAGTTGCTGGACGAGGTCGGGCATGGCAGCACGAGGGCCGTCGCGCCACACCTGACCGAGCTCTACCTCAACCGTCCTGCCGCCGAGCGCCTGGCCGCCCTGGCGGGCCGTCCGCTGGAGGTGATGCGGCGGGCACTCGCGAGCCTGGACGCGGCGTACCTGCTCGACGACGGTGACGGAACTCCCGCCTGGTCGTTCCCGTGGGCGGTGCGGGACGGCTATCTCGTGCGGGCCTGCGCGTTGTGCGCGGCCCGCCGCGGCATCGGTGAGCCGGCCTGGATGATGGTGGCGGACCCCTGGCACCTGTGCGCCCGGCACGCACGGTGGTCGGACAACTCCCGTGATCCGCAGACCCCTTGGATCGACGTGGCCGACTGGCCGCAGATCCTGGCGACGGAACACCAGCGGGTGGCCATGGTGCGGTGCCTGGGCCGCACCGCACGCGCACTGTTCGCCGACGCGCACACGATGAGCAGAGCCGAATCGAGCGCACCGGACAGACTCCAGTCGATGGCCGACCGGCTCGGGGAGGCGCGGACCGCGTCCTTGTTGTCCTACCCGCACACCGTGCGCATCGCCCGCGTCCTGGCGCGGGCCGAGCGCCGCCGACTCGGCCGGGAGCTGACGGCGGACTCCTACGAGGACTGGTTCACGCGCAGCTCACAGGAGTTGGGGCCCAGGCACCGGGGAGTGCTGAGGCGGTGGATGGAGTGCCACAAGCCGGTGCCTGGCCCGGCGCCAAGGCGCGGGGGTGAGTTGGGGCGGGCCGTGCTGGTCACGCCGCACACACGGATCGCGCCGCTGGATTCGGTGCACCAACTCAGCTGCCTGCCCTCCGGCCCGGTGGCCAGCCCGTTCGACCGGCCCTTCCTGTGACGGCCGTGGTCCGCCAGGAGCGGGGGCGGCTCCCATGGGACGAGGCGCCCCTTATTTATCCGCAGAAAGCAGGTCAGGGACGAGTGGATGCGGCACGGGAGAGGTGATCCTTGTGCAGGTGCGGGTGCGTTACCGCGACGGGGACGGGCGGATGCGTGAGAGTGGCCCAGACCAGGTGCGGGCGGTGCCGCTGGAACGGTGCGAGCCATTGCGTGAACCACACGCCTACAACGGCCGACCGTCGATCTTGACCCGGTACTGGTCGGCGACCACAGGCGGCATGGTGGTGTGCGGCAGTGAGCGGCTGATGCACGCGGCCATGCTGCTGGACTACGACGCCGCCATCACCTGCTTCTCGGCCCCCGCGACCGAGATCGCCTGGGAGGACGGCAGCGCCCATGGAACGGTCAGCCCGGCGTTCTTCGCCCGCACCGCTGACGGGCGGCGGCTGGCGATCGTGCACCCGGGCCGCGCGGAGCCGGACGGCGCGCGCGAACGCCAGGCGCTGGAGATGGCGGCGCAGGCCGCCGGGTGGACACTGACGGACCTGGACGTCCCCATCGGGGTGCGGCTGGCATGGCTGAAGGTGGTGGCCAACTTCCGGTTCCCCGAACTGTTCGACACAGCGACCCGTCCGGCCCTGCTGGACACCTTCCGCCAACCCCGCCCGCTGGTCCGCGGAGTAGCCGAAGCCGGCCTGCCCGACACCGCCCTCGCCCACGCCTGGCACCTGCTGTGGCGCGGCGACCTCCTCTTCGACCAGGCACGGCCCCTGATCCCCGTCTCCGCGGCGTGGACCGCCGACACAGCCCACCGGTAGGAGGCGTCGTGACGCTCGATTTGGCAACCGTGGAGGCACGGGCGACGTCCGTCCACGCCACGTGGGACCGACGTCGCGTGGACCTGACGCCGGGAGTGACAGTGCGCTGGCTGGGCGGCCTGTACGAGGTCGCCGCCCTCCAAGGCCCCCGGGTGCACCTGCACGCCTTGGACGAGAACGGCGAGGACGCCGTCGCGCTGGTATCCGCAGTGACCTGCGCCGCCGACTTCGCGCTGGTGGAGGCGCAGGGCCGGGAGCGGCCCGGCCCGCGGATCCCGGACGTGAGCATCGTGGACGTGCTCGACCCCCTGGAGCGCGAGCGAATGCGCACCTGGGAGTGGCACCTGCACGAGGTCGTTCACGGACTGCCGCCTGGCGCGCCCTCGGGCACCCGGCCGCGCCCGCAGTACGACCCGGAAGAGACGTCGCGGTGGAGCCGACTGGACGCCAAGTCCCGCGAACTCAAGGACCTGGGCTGGGCGAAGGTGTCAGTCGCAACACTGCGGCGCCGCGCCCAGGACTACGAGGAGCGGGGCGTCGCCGGGCTCGTGAAGATCGTCGCCGGGTCCCTGTACGGCGACACCGACGAGCGGATCGTCCAGTTGCTGCTGGAGGAACTCCGCGCCGGGACGGAGGAGTCCTCGGGGTGGGCCAACCGGCTGCGGGAGCGGGTCGAAGCCCGGCTGCGCGCTGAGTTTCCGAAGGAGGGCCTGAGCCTGTCGCGGACCGGGTTCTACCGGCTGCTGAAGGACCTGGGCGTGCGGGTGGAGACGCTGCGCGGGCCGGTGCGCCGCCGCGAGGAGCGGGCCAGCTCGCCCGAGCCGCCCTGGTCGCCGACCCGGGCGGCGATGCTGGGCGAGGTGGTGCAGATCGACTCCACCGGGCTGGACATCCTGGCTGTCGGCGACCACGGCTACCCGGTCCAGGTCGAGCTGACCGCAGCGATCGACGTGGCCTCGCGCAGCATCATCGCGGCGATGATCGTGCCCCGTGCTCCGGGCCGCGGTTACAAGGGCAAACGCCTCGGCGGGCGGGCGACCACCTATTTCGATGCGACGCTGATGCTCGCCCAGGCGCTCGCGCCGATGCCCGGACGGCCCGGCTGGTCGCCGTCCGCAGCGGCCGAGAAGGCCCGCCACCTGCCGTACGCGGACCTGGTGGCGTGCGACCCGCGGATGGCCGGCGCCGCGGCGCGTCCGGTGATCCGCCCGAAGATGGTGGTCGTCGACCAGGGCAGCATCTACCAGAGTGAGCACTTCACCGACGTGTGTACCTCGCTGAAGATCTCGGTGCGCTCAGCGCGCGACCGCACCGCCGACGACAAGGCCGTCATCGAGTCGACGTTCAGCGCGATCAAGAAGCTGTTCTGCCAGTACGTCGCCGGGTACACCGCGCGTGACCTGTCCCGGCGCGGGAAGTTCGTGACCGAGGGCGTCATGTGGCGCCTCAACGAGTTGCAGGACCTTCTGAACGAGTGGATCGCGCTGGGCTGGCAGCAGCACCGCCACGAGGGCCTGCGCGACCCGCACCTGCCCGGGGTCGTGCTGACCCCGAACCAGATGTACGCGGCGCTGGTGGCCTGCGAGGGCTACGTGCCGCTGCCCCTGTCGGAGTCGCAGAACCGCAAGCTGCTGCTGTGCGAGTGGCGGCAGGTCACCGACAAAGGTGTGCGGATCGGCAACCGCACCTACGACAGCCGGGCCCTGCAGGAGTACAACAAGGAGCCGTCCGGGGTACGCGGGAAGGGCATGAAGTGGCCCATCCGCCACGACCCCTACAGCCCGCGCTACGTGTGGCTGTTCGACCAGCGCAAGGAGCAGCGCGGCGAAGACCCTTGGGTGGAGGCGGAGTTCGTCCACCAGGACCTCATCGGGGACGACTGGTCGCTGTTCTTGTGGGAGACCGCCGAACGCCTGCGGCTCGAGGCCGGCGGCAGCGAGGAGGACCGGCAGTGGGAGCGCGACATCGCGCTGGAGGTGTCCGAGCTGCGTCGGCGCGCCAGGCAGGGCCCCGCCGACGAGCCGGCCACGCCGACGCGACGCGGCCGCGGGCGTACACGCTGGCGCCGCCCCGCGGCCCCGTACACCGGTCCCGGCCTCGCCGTGCGCGCGCCTGCCGTTGGCCGGTACGCGGGCATCCCGGCGCCCGACCCGGCCCGGGTGCGCCCCGCCAGGTCGCTGAACGTCCCGGCCCACTTGCTGTTCGCCGGCGCGGCCCTGGCCGGCCCCGAACCGTCCCCGACCGCTTCGCCCGCGCCGCCGGGCGCGAACAGCGTTGACAGCCCGCCCTCGGGCACGGACACCGACGCGGCCCTGCCGGGGCCGGCGAAGGCGCCCGATCCGCGGCGGTGGCGTTCGCGCACGCTCTCCGGTCGCGCCACCGACCTGTTCCTGCGCAGCCTCGCCCCGGCCCCCGATGACAGCGACAGCCCGGACCCGTCCGGCGACGAGGAGATCACATGAACGACCATGTCCGCGCCCGCCCGGTGCCCGCGGCCAAGGCCGCCACGCACCCCTTGCACCTGGCCGATCCCGGGCCGCTGGCGACCAAGGAGGGCTTCCTCGCCCGGGCTCGACGCACCGTCACCCCGCCGGGCCTTCAAGACAGCGCGCCCCTGGGCACGAAGGTGCGGCTGACCGACCCGCGCCTGGCCTACCACGGCACTCTGCTGCCCTTGGAGACCGACGACTTCGCCCGAGGAGTGCACCTCGCCCGGACCATGCTGGTGAAGAACCTGTACGACTCCCCGGCCGCAGCCCGAACTTCGCCGTCGACGGACCGCGACTTGCCGGCAAGTCGCTACTCGCCGCCAGGATCGGATTCGCCTTCCAGGGCCTGGTCGACCACCACTTCCCCGCGGACGCAGACCGGCACCCGGTGGTGTACATCCACGTGCCGCACGACCGCAGCGACGCCCTGCACTGGTCCCTGCCGTTCGCGGAGTACTTCGGCCTGGAGCACTCCCGCTCGCCCGAGACGATGAACCACCGCTCCGTCGACATGACCGGTCCCATCACCCGCGTCATGGAACGCGCCGGCACGCGCCTGGTCATCGTCGACGGCATCGAGTACATCAAGGACAACGAGCGGCAGACCGCGTTCGACTACCTGTTTCGACTCCAGGACGCCCTGCCGAGGATCACTTTCCTGTTCTGCGGCATCGGCGCGCAGGGGATCCTGCACCACGCCCTCGGCGACCACCGCAGCAAGGCGCCCGCAGCGGGCGCCGACCGGCCGGCGCCGCTGGGCATCCCGACGCTGTGGGTCAGGCCCGTCCCCTACACCGCCGCCGAACCCGACCAGTGGTGCAACGTGCTCGACGACGCCGAAAAGAACCTGCGCCTGTACAAACACCAGCCCGGCACCCTGGTGCAGCTGGCCGCCTACCTGCACGCACGTACCGACGGCTCCATGCACGCCCTGAACCAACTGCTGTGCCAAGCCGCGCAGACCAGCATCCTCCAGCAGACCGAAGCCATCGACCGCAAACTCCTGGAGACCATCCTCACCGGCTACAACGACCCGACATACGACTGCCTGCCAGCCCTGGCCGAACCGGCCACTGACGAAGCCGACGGCGACCCGCAAGCCCAGGCGAGGCTGGACGACGCGGAACAGTCGGACTCGTAGCACAGCTTTCCAATGCGCTGGGCCGGCTGGACGTGCCTGCCTTCGGCACGCCAGTTCCCCGTAGCTGGCAGGATCAGCTGGTGACCTTCTCCTACCTGTCGCTGCAGTCCTTCGTCCGTCCTCCCAGGCTGCTGGTCCTCGCTCCCGAGGGCGAGGACTGGGTGGCGATGTCAGCGGCCGCGCTGGGCGCGGTCGGGAAGGTCTGGGGAGGCTGTGCGAGCGCCGTCGTCCCGGTCAGCGCCGCGAGCCATGCGGCCCTCGCGCCCTTCCTCGCCCGATACCAGCCCGATCACATCCTGGAATACCAGCTCACGTGGACGACGGCTGACCTGATTCATCCAGGCATCCTGGAGCGGGAGTTGAGGGGACTCGACCTGGATGAGCAGAGCTTTTCCTTCAACAAGGAGCTGCTGGCTGCCGATACCTGGGACGGTCACGCCGATGGAGCGGCCCTGCAGGCGGCCGCAGAGCGACTGCGGGCGGCACACGGCGTCAACAGCTTCGACCGTTCCCAGCCTTGGTTGTTCCACCTTGCTGACGATCCCGGCAAGAGCGGCTTCACCGCCCTCAGGGACGTTACCCCGCAGCCGACCGGCGGCGTGCCGATCGGGCAGATCCGCACGCCTGCTGCCCTGTCCGCCGCAGCACGGCTCGGTGTCCTCCTCGCGGCGGCCGGCGACGAGGCGCAGGCCCCCAAGTCCGAAGCGGACTGGCTCACGCAGGTCGCCAGAACCCCGTGGAACTCCGACGACCCAGCAAGCCCTTTCGATGCAGCCGCCGCGCTGTGCGCCCGAATCCACCGCGGCTACAACGCGGACCGGTCAAGCGATCTCGTCGTGCTCGGCGATCGGCCCGAGGACTTCGCGCTGGCCCAACTCGCCCGCCAGGTTTACGGAGCTACTCGCTGGCTCCCTGGGAGCGCGCTGGCCTGGCATCATCTGCCCCTCTCCCGGCGCCCAGAGCCCATCACCGTGGTCAGCGCCTCCCTGTCGGAAGAGGAAATCCACGCTCATCTGACCGACCGCTGGATCACCCGTGGCATCCGGGTGCACGGCGCCGACACCATGCCGGTCACGATCGTTTCCCCGGACAGCTCCGACCGACCGGCCGCGACCAGGTCGCGCTGCTCAACGCCTGGGACATGCCGCTGTCCCTCCCGGTGGAGGAGACCTCGGACGGATCCCTGGTCTCGGCCGTGCGGATGCCCGTCCAGGTCCCCGCCCCGCTCGACGCGGCACGGCACCGCTGGCAGGTGGGGATGATCTCTACCAGCCACCCTGTCCCGCCCCTTTCCGACTTGTCCGGCCCCAGCTTGGTCGCAGCCGGCGACGAGCGGGAGACATTCGTGCGAGCCGCGGACGGCGGGATCACTTACGCCTCCAACCGGGTCGACTTCGTCCCCGCCGGTGCGTCGCTCGCCGGCTCCCTCGCCGGCCCCAGACTCGTGTGGCCCTCGCTTGAGCGGATTCTGCGCCTCACCGCCGAGCCCGACGAGATCCGCCCCAGCCCCGCCGGGAAACGCGCCCGCGTCGCGAAGCGTCTACTCGGATCCCGAACTGCCGTCGAAGCCCTGGCCGCACCAGCGCCGTGGGCGCTGCTGTCGCACTGGCTACCCGGTCACGACCGCTCGGCCCTTCCGGCAGACAGTGCCTGGGAGCTCAAGTCCGGGGCGTTCCTGACGTGGGAGGCCATCGCCGCCGCCTCCGGCAACTGGGCCCAGGCCGAGCTACGGGCGCAGATCGACGCGTGGAGCACCTGCGGGCTCCTGCGCCGCGGACTGGTGCTCGGCTGCCACGATTGCCCACGGGTCGAGTTCTACCCCATCGCCGAAGTAGCGCAGCAGTACACCTGCCGACGCTGCGGCAGCAGCAACACGCTGGAGCAACCACGGTGGAAGCCGATCCGCAACGAGCCCACCTGGTTCTACGAACTCCACCCGGCGATCACCGAGTTGATCGCCAATGACGGCAACTACGACCTGCTCGCCACCCAGTTCCTCCGCTCGAAGGCATGGGCCGGCGCCTGCCTTGTCACCGAGGAGTTCGAACTGGTCCAAAACGGCAAAGCCGTCGTAGAGTTCGACTTCGCCGCAGCAACCGTCGAGGGACTCTTCCTGGGCGAGTCCAAGAAGAACGACTGCCTCGCCGCAACCGCGAAAGCTACCCTCACCGAGCTCAACAAGCTCCTGAACGGATGCCGCACACTCGGCGCGACGCACCTCGTCCTTGCCACCCCCAAGGACACCTGGAAACAGGCGACCGTCGACGCCATCGACAAGCAACTCCAAGGCGACACAGCGCAGGGCGTCAGCAGCCCACAGGTGCTGCTTCTGACATGCCTGGGGACCAACCCGAAGATCACAACCCTCGACGGTGCCCCGTTCACCATGGACTGAACCAGCCCTCTGCGAGCACCCGAGCCGAGTCAGCCGAACCAGCGGCAGCCCGAGGACAGGCACACCAACAGCCGACACGAGAAGGGGCCAGGTGATCGTCCCACCGAACCAAGATCAACAGCGCTGAGGCGACCCCATCCTCCATACAGCGATTGTCCCGACTCAACTGAACAGCGGTCCCAGATTCTGCAAAGTCACAGGCCACAAGCCATGAAAAGTCAATCACGGCAGCAAAACCGCAGTTCAGGTAGCCAAGCTCTAAAGTCCCAGATTCTGCAAGCCCAATGGTCAACACATGATCAATTGACAAGATCTTTCAAAGCACCCGGGACGGAGCACCCGGCCCGCTCCGAAGCCATGGTCCACGTCGCGATGATCAGCCTCACCTCATGACCCGCCGACTCACCGGCGAAACCACCCCAACGTGGCGCGGAACCTGACCACCAAGGTCAGGGACGAAACGCCCAGTCAGAGAAGTTCAGAATGTATATGACTCGCCGCCTGTCCACGGGTTGACACCGGACGCCCGCAGCCGCAGATCTTCCTTCCAGTTGAAAAATCTCGGCGCGGGGTTATCCCAAATCGGGCCAAGAACCTGTCGAGCCCCGATGAGAGATCCCGAAATTCCACCCACAAGGAAATCCAGCATGCCGCAGGAGTAAAATTCCCATCGCACTGCCGACCGATTAAATACAGCGACAGGCCATGGATCTCCGGCTTCCATCAATATCCAGCAATACATATTTCCATCAAAATCACCTCCCCATTGAATAAGCTCAAGATTGCCACCTCCTCCGGCTCGACTACCAGCCTCTTCCATATAGACGCTGGCAGCCGTGCCAAGTTCGGAGAGGATGCAGGTATACGGACCCCCGAGGTCACCCAGTGAAATCGGGGAAAAGATATCCAGGTAATCCTCTATGCCACCCGCCCCATATGCATTCATGAATTCGATGTAATCGTCTGGCAGGCCAAATCCTAGAGCCCTGCCAACCTCATCCCAGTCAAATCGATCACCCGCGCCCGCCTGCGGGTCCATAATCTCGAGGAGCCGGTCGATATGCACATCTACCCCAGTTTCTAGTTCGTCGGCACGACACTGCCAGTCCGCGAATCCGTCCATAGGCCCATGTTCACGGAACCCACTCGCGGACTATAGATGGTATTAGCGACCGTCTCGCTCAGGGCAAAGTTCGGGATGCCGTTCCGGTCAGTTCCGTAGGCGTACATTTCGATCGCGTATGGAACAGTCCTAGGGCCAGCATAGACCGGGACCACCCTGTAGTGCACGATGCTGCCGGCATCCACAGCCGCTCTCGTCTCGCCCTCGAATTTACGCATGTTGTCCTCCATGCGACCCGGGTCTCCCAATCTCTTGGGAAAATTGGTGGCCCGAGAGCACGGAACCAGATTATCGGTTCGGCCTCCTTCGCCCGAGAGCGTATCAGCGAGAAGATGGCATTTATTGATATCCGCACTCGGAAGAAGGCCCAGGTATCTGGCGAAGTCCTTCGCCCAGTCGGTTCCTGGTGGATTTATATCCTTTTGCGTGCTGGATCCGGGATGGGTTTCTATCCACTCCGTGTCAAGGCAAGCTTCAATACCGGTTGCTCGCCCGCCATTATTTGGGTCAGGGTCGCCATATTCTCGCCATCCAAGGCCGCCCCTGAGACAAGAATCGCCTGGATTTTCGTCCCTTAGAGGGTTCTGCAAGACCGCCGCGAGCGCCTGATCCACGATGCGCACCGCCGCGAACGGCCAGAACATCAATCTCCAGCAACTGACCATCCCCGACACCAAGCCCGGACAGGCGGCCTCCTACCTCGCCGGCCTTGCCGCCCAGCACTGCACTCTCATCATCACCGTCGGCAGCCCCGGATCGGCGATCCCCGCCCTCCTCAAAGCAGATCCTCGTCTCCACTTCACCGCCATCGACTCACCCCTCACCGCGCCCAGCGCCAACCTGACCCTCCTCACCCACGCCGACCTGACCGGACCACTGACCTCACAGATCCGTGGCCTGGCTCCAAGTGAGGCAGCCACCGGCAGTCCGTAAGAAACGCGGAACACCAACCCTTCGGGGAGGGCGGTCTACTGACGCTGAGCCTGCCGACCCGGCTGGCGCCGCCTACGACGACGACACCGGCAACTCCGCCGCGCCCTTCAACTCCAACCCTGGACCAAGCTCACTGCCAGCTACAACGCCGCCACCGACCCAGAGCATCCCCCGGTTCGTCGTCACCGGCCGCACCAGGACCACCGGCGCAGCGGTCGTGCAGTGGACCGGTTCCGTGGACGATGTCGCTGAGCACACCGGTTCCACGGGTGACTGTGGCATGGTGGCAAGATCGTCTCCGCGGTCTCCTGCCACCGCCAGCGCAGGAGCAGCGATCCGGATCTCAGGCGCCGCCTCGTCCACGGGGGCTGGATCCGGTCATGTTCAGGCCGCCGACGATGAGACATGGTGGGACAGCCTGGGACCCACGCGGACAACCACGGACAACCACGGACCTCCGCGGACAGCGATGAGACCTGGCTGAACCCGAGCGCGCCAAAGGCGGCTGTCGTTTCGTCAGGGCGAGGACGCGCCACACTTCCAGCATGCCGAGCTTTCACGCCAGGAAGGCGATCGGTGACGCCCACGAGCGACGCGTCACCGAGGAACTCAACCACCGCGGCTGGGATGTCAGCCCCTGGGGCCAGGGAGTCATGGGTGAGCCCGTCCGCGTGGCCCTCCGCAGCACCGACAGCTTCCTTCGCTGGACCCCCGACCTCATAGCTGCCCGGGACGGGCAGGTCGTCTTGATCGACTGCAAGAGCCGGATGACCAGCCGGACCAGCAGTCGGCACGCCATCGAGAACGCCGCCGTCACCGCCCACCTCCAGCTCGTCGCCTGGACCCGGCTGCCCCTGTACTACGTCTTCGACGACCTCGACATCCTCACCCCCAGCGACGCCCTCGGCACGGGCATAGGCGGGCCTCGGACCACCGCCGGCTCCGGCGCGCCCTACCTCCTCGTCCCCGCCGACCGCGCCCTCGCCTTCGACCACGTCTTCGGCCCGGCCCGCCGCACCGCGCTTGTGTCGGTCAGCTCGCTCTGAGGCGGTCCATGAGGTCGGCGACTCCGTCGACCTGCCGGTAGGGCCTGAACTCCGGGACGAGTTCGCGGGCCAGGGTGATGCACCGCGCGGCGCCGATCCGGGTTGCCAGGTCGAGGGACTGGTTCGTGACCGTGAGGGCCTGTTCGACTTCGCGGGCTCGCAGCAGGCTCCGGGCTTCGTAGGTCAGGAAGATGCCGCGGGTCTTGTCGCGTGATCGGGGCAGCAGGCTCAGGCCTTCGTCGATGCGGGTGTGTGCCTGGTCGGTGCGTCCGAGGTCGAGCATGCATTGGCCCGAGTCGACGGCCAGGTCGGCCGTGCTCATCCATCGGCACCATTCGGGGGCCGGGTCGGGGCTGTCGGTCAGCAGGGCGGTCTCGGCGGCGGCCAGGTCGCGGTGGCAGTCGGAGGATTCTCCGAGTGCGGCGTGGGCGCGGGCCCGGCGGAGGTGGAGCAGGGACCGGGCGGTGGGGTGGCGGGTGTGGATGAGGGCCTGGCTGAGCGGCTCGACCGCGGCGTCGGGTCGGGTGAGCCAGATGGACTGGTAGGCGAAGTCGGAGAGAATGCCGGCGCCGAGATCGCGGTCCCGGGCGGCGTGTGCGTTGGTGAGGGCTGCGTTCCAGAGCTTGCCGGCGGCGTAGTGGTGGCCTTGGTCGAAGCGGTGCCAGCCGCAGGTGCTGGCCAGGGTGGCGGCGAGCAGGTGGAGTCGTCGGCCGAGGGGTTCGGTGTAGCGGCCGTGCTCGAGGAGGTCGGTGACCGTTTCCAGGTGGGCGTCCATCAGCTTGGCGGTGTGCTGGCGCTGTTCGGTCGGAAGGTTGGTCAGCTGGGTGGTGGTGTCCTCCAGCCAGTCGACCAATTCGGCATCGACTCGCGCGCCGTTCCAGGAGGTGGCGGGTGGATCGGGTTCGAGGGTGGCCCATTGGGTTGAGAGGCCGGCCAGTGCGAGGGCGCTGAAGGTCATGAAGGTGCGGCGGCGATGGTCCATTGCGGCCCTCTGTGCGTCTCGAAGTGCGTGAACGGTGAACGCCGGTCCAAGGGGCACCGGCTGTTCCTGGCCGGGCAGCCAGTGAGGCCAGTCGACGGCTTCCAGGTCGCCGAGGGGGACCTCGAAGGCTTCGGCGATGAGGAGCCGTGATTCGGCGCTGGGCGTCTTGCGCCAGGTCTCCCATTTACTGACGGCGGCCTTGTCGGTGCCGGATCGAAGGCCTTCAGGCCGGTTCCGGGCCGCACGGTGGATTCGGGCCGCAAGGTCGCTCTGGGACCAGCCGCGGAGCGCGCGGGCGTACGCAAGCGGGTGCCTGATCTGGTCGTCCACGGGCCGATCCCATCATCGACAGTGGCTGCGAGCCTACTGCGCGCACGGGCGGGACCACCCCGGGACTACAGACAACGCCTGGATGGGGACTACCCGTTGGGCTCTACTCGTCGTGCACCGACAAGTTCACTCACGAAGCGGAAGGAGTCCACGCATGAAACGACGCGCTGCAGTCATCGGCCTCGGCCACCAGGCGCTCGAGGACCATCTGCCCGGCCTGCTCGCCTCCAGCCGGGCCGACCTCGTCGCAATCTGCGACAGCAACCCGAACACGTTGCGGCAGCAGCAGGAGCTGTTGCAGGTCCCCGGGTTCATCCACGCCGGTGAACTGCTGGACACGGCGGCGCCGGACTTCGTGATCGTCGCCGTCCCGCACCATGCCGGCCGGGACGTCGTCCGGGAGTGCGCCGCCCGGGGCGTCCACGTCCTCAAGGAGAAGCCGTTCGCCACGTCCGTGGAGGAGGCCCGGGAGCTGGCCCAGGTCTGCCGGGCCGGCGAGGTGGAGCTGATGGTGACGCTCCAGCGGCGGTTCAACCCGATCTACACCAGCGTCGCCGGCCTACTGGACCAGATCGGCACCCCGTTCCTGATCGACGGCCAGTACACCTTCCACACCGACGACCCCGGCGCCGGATGGCGCGGGGACGTCCGGCAGGCCGGCGGTGGCTGCATCATCGACATGGGCTACCACCTCATTGACCTGCTGCTCTGGTACTTCGGCCTGCCCAGCCGGGTCATCGCCGAATTCTCCACCACCGCGGTACCAGGCGGCGGCTACGACGCCGAGGACACCGCCGTCATCCAGCTCGGCTACGACACCGACCTGTACGGGTCGCTCCTGCTGTCGCGGTGGATGGCGCCGAAGAGCGAGCACCTGCACGTGGTCGGCACCCGCGGCTCGGTACTGCTGTCCAAAGGCCGGGTCCAGCGTCTCGACCTGGACGGCACGGTCGTCGAGGAACTGACCCGCCCGCACGCGCCCGCCTCCGCAGCGACCGCGCAGATCGACCACTTCTGCCGGGTCCTGGACGGCGACAGGCCCAACACATCCGGCCCCGACCAGCACCTCGCGCACGCCGCGTTCATCGCCTCCTGCTACCGCTCCAAGGATGCGGGGCGCTACATCGACCCGAAGGAAATGCTGTGACCAGCACGCTCGCCCTCCTCGGCGGCAAGCCCGCCGTCACCGCCACGGGCCCCCACTTCACCTGGCCACCGATCGACGACACCACCCGCGCCAAGGTCACCGCCCAGCTCGACGAGGCGATCTCCCTACCCGGCCGGTCCGGCATCGTCGCCGAACTGGAGGAAGGCCTGCAGGACTACTTCGGCGTCCGGCACGCGATCACCACCAGCTCCGGCACCGCCGCCCTGCACGCCGCCTACTGGGCTGCCCGGATCAGGCCCGGCGATGAGGTGATCGTGCCGGCCTGGACCTTCCACGCCACCGCCTCCTCTCTTCCATCTCCGCGCCGTCCCGGTGCTGTGCGAAACCGGGCCGGACGGCAACATCGACCCCGCCCGTGTCGAGGAGCTGATCACGCCCCGGACCCGGGCGGTCATGGTCACCCATCTGTGGGGCAAGCCCGCCGACATGGCCGGGCTCGTGGCCGTCGCGAACGCCCACGACCTGGCGGTGCTGGAGGACGGCTCCCACGCCCACGGCGCGAGCATCGCCGGGCAGAAGGTCGGCACGTTCGGCCTCGCCTCGGCGTTCTCCCTCAACGGCCCCAAGCCGCTGTCGGGCGGCGAGGGCGGCTTCGTCCTCACGGACGACGAGGACACCTACCACCGGGTCCTCACCTTCGCGCACTACAACAAGCGTGCCAGGACCGAGATCCCGGAAGACCACCCGCTCGCGCGGTACGCGGTCACCGGGGCCGGCCTCAAACTCCGCATCCACCCGCTCGCCGCCGCCATCGCCCACGACCAGCTCGCCCGCCTCGACGGCTACCTCGCCGGGCGGACGGAGATCGCCCACCACCTCACCGACCGGCTGGCCCAGGTACCCGGCCTGAAGGTCACCACCCCACCCGAAGGAGTGCTCCCGTCCTGGTACGCGTTGACGCTCACCTACACGCCCGACGAGCTCGGCGGCCTCCCGATCGAGCGCTTCCACCAGGCACTCCTCGCCGAGGGCGCCACCGAGTTCGACCGGCCCGGCTCCACCTGCCCCCTCAACCAGCTCCCCCTCTACCAGGACCCCGGCATGCTCTTCCCCGGCCACCCGCACTCCCAGCGCCGCTACCAGCACGGAGACTTCCCCGTCGCCGAACACTCCCACGCGCACACCGTCAAGCTCCCCGTCTGGCATCGTGAGCAGGATCTGGAACTGGCCGCGCAGTACATCGCCGCGGCCATCAAGATCAGCGACCATCACAAGGAGCTGCTGTGACCCTCCCCTCCTCCGCCGACCTCGCGGCCGACGCCGCGGCCACCGGCATCACCGGCTTCGTCGCCGCCGCCGTGATCAGCCACCACGGCCACGTACTGCTCGTACGCCGCAACCCCGACGACTACATGGGAGGCCTGTGGGAGATCCCCTCCGGAACGGTCGAAAACGGCGAGAGCATCCTGGACGCCCTGCACCGGGAAACCCTCGAAGAAACCGGCCTGACCATCGACCAGGTCACCGACTACATCGGCCACTTCGACTACACGAACAGCCGCGGAACCACCACCCGCCAGTTCAATTTCGCCGTCACCGTCGCGACCACCGAACCCGTGGTCCTCACCGAGCACGACGCCCACCAGTGGGCCCTGCCGGGCGACCTGCCCGAAGTCAGCAACGCGGTCCGCGACCTGCTCACCGCCGCCTGACACTCACACCGCCGCACCGGCGCAGCCAAACGGCGCCTTCTCGACGAGCCGGGCGCTTCCGGTCCGACCACGCACCGTGGAGTATTGCCCGATGACGCACCCGGCGGCAGCCGGGCCTGGAACTGTGGCTCAAGCAGGCTCCGGCACGCTTGTGGCGTCTTCTTGCCTGACGGATCAGCAGGGCCGACGCGGTGGGGCCGGGTTCGCCCGGGCCACGCGCGGACCGATCGAGGCGGGGCCCCGCGCAGCCACGTCGTGGCTTTGCGCGGGCCCTCGCAGGCGGAAACCCATTCCGGCAGGTCGCGGTGAGGCGGCGAACATCCGGGCGACTCGAATGCGCCCTGCAAGGCCGGCCCTGTCCCCCGGCCCGGCGCGGGGATGAGAAGATCAACATGGCTCCCGGGCTTCTTGCCATTGCCTGCCCGGGAGCCACTCGCATGTCCGCCCCACGCGCCGTCAGCACCCGGTCCGGACAAGGACGCAGCACCGCCGAGCCGTTGGGCAGTTGGTCCCCGCCGGTGGCCGGGCCAGTCACCGCCACCTGGCTGGTTCGGGCGCGTGCCGGCCAGGCAACGGGGGCGGCCGGTCTCCGCGGCCGGCCGCCCCCGAGGATTCGGCTGCGCGGCCGCGGTCGTCCGGGCGCCGGGGTGCGGCGGGCCGGACTGCGCGGCCGCGGGGCGCAGCCGGATGTCGGCCCCTGTGAGGGGTGGCGGGGCGCTGCCGGGTCCAACGACGGTGCACCGGCCGAGGACACCGGTCCGGGTGCGGCGGTCTACGGCGCGGGGTCGGAGGGCCGGGCCGCCGGGGTGTCCGCTGCGGGGCGCCGCGGGGGCGGCACCGGTGTCCGGCCCGCTCGGCCGCCGGCGGCGAGGTGGGCGAGCACGAAGCGCTCCAGGCCGCTGCCGGGGTGCAGGTAGACGCGGCTACGGGCGGCTTCGATCTGCAGGCCGTTGAGTTCGTTCACCATGGTGGTGGGGATCGGCGCCAGGACGTCGTGCGGTGACCTGCCAACGAGGAGGTGATGGGGGCCGAGCGGCAGGACGATGGCATTCGAGTCGCCCAGGGCCATGCAGTAGGTGAGGGTGCTCCCGTCCCGGCGGACGGTCAGGGCCGGTGTGTCGCCGATGAGGAACTGGCCGCTGGCGGGGATCAGGATCTCCAGGCAGCTCTCGCGGATCGCCGCCCTGGTCTTGTGGAACATCTCCTCGATGCCGATCCGCAGGTTGTACCCGCTCAGCTCGTCGTCGCGGACGGTCCGCATGAGGTCCTCCGCCCACATCGCCAGGGTCTGGGGGTCGGCGACGTGTTCGCCGCTGTGCTTCAGGTAGTCGGCGCGCAGCAGGTCGGCGTGGACGGTGAGCAGCTTGGTGCGCTGACGCTCGTAGAGCGCGGCGAAGATCTGGTCGTGGAGAGCGCGGTAGTGCAGGGAGCGGGCCCAGTGCAGGGCGATGAAGTCCTTCAGTACGAGGACGTACTCCTCGTGCTCGAAGATGTCGCCGCGTTCCACCGCGTCGGCGGCGGCCGGCAGCAGGTTCTCGACCCGGCTCCAGACCTCCTCCAGCGAGGCGGAGGCAAACGGCACGAAGTCCGGCACCGTGCCGCAGGTCTTGATGCTCCTGGTCCTGTGCCGGTTCGTGGGGCGGTCCAGGTCGAACGAGTAGACCTGGTGCCCCGCGCTGCCGGCGTGCGCCGCGAAGCGTTTGAGCAGCACCCGGGAGACGACGTGCTGGTTCACCACCGGCGCACGTCCGTCCGCGCGGAGCGTCTCGATCCGGGTCTGCGTCCGCTCGGCGGCAGACCGCCAGTTGGGCTGCTCGTTCATCCGCCCAGTCTCCCGGACGGGAGCGACAGACCCGCCCGCCGGCGGAAGACCGCCCTGCCCGGCCCGGCCGGGAGCCGGGGCGCAGCAGGCGGGCGGCCGTGGCTGCCCCGGGTGCGGGGGTCTACGGTGTGGTGCCTGCGTCGCGTCGCGGGGGCTCCAGCGGTGTCCGGTCCGCCCGGCCGCCGGCGGCGAGGTGCGCGCGCACGAAGTGCTCCAGGCCGCTGCCGGGGTGCAGGTAGACGCGGCTGTAGGCCGCCTCGACCTGCAGCGTGTTGAGGCAGTCCACCATGTCGGCGGGGATCGCGGCCATGTCGTTGCTCGGTGCCCTGCCGACGAGGAGGTGCTTGCGGCCGAACGGCAGGACGATGGCGGCGGAGTCCTCCAGGGCCGTGACGCAGGAGAGCACGGTTCCCTCCCGGCGGACGGGCAGGGCCGGGATGTCGCCGATGAGGAACTCGCCGCTCTTTGGGGTGACGATCTCCAGGCAGGTCTCCCGGATCGCCGTCCTGAGCTCGCCGAACATCCTCTCGATGCTGACTCTCAGGTCGGCCCCGCTCCGGAGGTTGTCGGTGAACGGCTGCATGAGCCGGGCGCCGATGGCCTCCCGGGCCCCCTTGGCTGCGACGTACAGGCCGGTGTGCTGCCGGTAGGTGGCGCGCAGCCGGTCGGTGGGTATGGCGGCCAGGGCATCCCACGCCCGCTCGTAGGCTGCCGCGGCGGCGCGGTAGTGCATCGCGAGGTAGTGCAGGGAGCGGGCCCGGTGCAGGGCGATGAAGTCCTTCAGCGTGAGGATGTGCTCCTCGTGCTCGAAGATGTCGCCGCGCTCCACCGCGTCGGCGGCGGTCGGCAGCAGGTTCTCGACCCGGCTCCAGACCTCCTCCAATGAGGCGGAGGCAAAGGGCACGAAGTCCGGCACCGTGCCGCACGTCTTGGTCGATCCGGGTCTGTGCCGGTTCGCGGGGTGGTGGAGGTCGAAGGAGATGACCCGGTCGTTTGCCGCGAAGCGCTTGAGCAGGACCCGGGAGACGACGTGCTGATTCACCACCCGCCGTTGTCCCTCCGGCTGCAGCTCCTCGATCTGGGCCAGGATCCGTTCGGCCTCGACGGCACGCTGTCCACGTTGTTCGGGTACGTCCATCCGACTGGTCAGGCACGAACGCGAAGTCCGCAGGTGGTGGCCATGGCGCTCAGGCGGTCCGCGCGAATCCCGGCGAACAGCCGCGCGCCGGGCCCGGCGTCCTCCAGGTGGCGGTAGTGCGCTGCGGCCAACAGGTGGGGGCGCAGCCGGGCCGGGATACGGAAGGTCTCCCGCGTCCCGTGGCGGCTGACGGGTCCCGGGCCGGGCGAGGCTGCCATCGGCAGCGCCAGTGCGTCGCCGCGGGGGTGAGGTCCTGCAGGCGTGCGCCGCGCAGAAGATGTGGCGAGGCGCCGGTGGTCCAGGCCGCGGTGAGTGCCGCGGCGTAGAGCGGGTGGGGGATGTGACGGCGGATCCTCTCCAGGACCACGGCCGGGGGCAGGGCTGCGACGGGCGTGTCCCAGCCCGGGATCAGGATCCGGGCGCGGGGCGGCCTGCCCGGGCAACGGCATGCGCGGACGAAGGGTGTGTGGAATGCCTCGCGAGCGGCGTGGAGGGTGTCGACGACACGGTGGTTAACGCTGTTGAGCAGGCGCTCCAGGTCTCGCCCTAGGGCTGGGGCATGCCAGACGACGGTGAGGGCGGCGCCGGTGGCGGCGTGCAGGTCCAGCAGGTAGTGCAGGCGGAGGCGGGGTAGGTGCGAGCGCAGAACGATCACGTGACGGATGCCCTCGGCCCACATCCATGCACGTACTGCACGCTCTGCCGCTGCCTCCTGCGCCAGACCCTGCGTCCTCAGGTTGACCACCGACCTGCCGAGGGCGGTGAGGTGGTCGTGGAGAAGGACATCGGTTCGAGCCGTGCCCACGGTGGGGTGGATGGTGATGCATCCGGCCCGGGGTCGGGAGGCGGCGAGGGCCGCGGCGGTGAAGCGGGCGTCGTCGCCGCGGTCCAGGACCACCGTCACCGGTGGCAGAGCGCGCCGCTTCGACGCCGGCAGGACCAGGGCAGGGTCCACCAGCAGGTCGATGGGCAGGTCGCGCGCCGTCATCGCGACTGGTCCGGTCGGTGGCAGGCATCGCTCGCACGCAGGCTCGTCCACAGTTTCCGGCGTGCTGACACCCGCGGGGCTTCTTGGGCCGGCGGCGCCGCGCACGGGAGGCGGGTGGTGGCTCACAGCCGACTGAAGGCCCAGCCGAGCACCTCGCTGTCCACCCGCTCCCGGCCGGTGCGCTCCAGGCCGAGGCGCACGTGCGCGGTCAGCTGGGCCCAGGCTCGGAAGTTGCCGTGCGCGGCGTGCTGGTCGGCGGAGGCGATGGCGGCCGGGTCGGCGTCGGCCCACACCGGGTGGAACAGCGGGATGACGGCCTGGACTTCCTCGGGCGTGAGGCGGGTGAAGTGCTGCCAGATGAAGATGCGGGAGGAGAGCATCGGTTCGCGGCGCAGCACCTGGTGGCAGCCCTCGCCGCCGACGAAGATGATGGCGAGCTGGGTGTAGGGGTCGTCCCACAGGTAGCGGAAGTACTCGAAGGTCTCGCCGCTGAGCCACTGGGCCTCGTCGACGACGAGGGTTCGGGGGTGAGGGCGAGGGCTTGGCGCAGCAGGGCGTCGAACTCGCTGGGGCCGCGGGGCGGGGTTCCGGGCAGGTCGAGAGCGGCGAAGAGTTCGTGGCGGGCGGCGCGTGGGGTGGGGCGTACGCGGAAGGTGATGCGGCGGACGTCCTGGGCGGGGTCGAGGTCGCGCAGGCAGGTGTTGACGGCCAGGGTTTTGCCGAAGCCGGCGCCGCCGTGGACGCACATCATTGCGCGGGCGTTGATGGTGTCGGCGAGGTTGTCGCGGGCGGCGAGCAGGGCGCGGGTGGTGACGACCTGGGCGCCGGGCAGGCGCAGGTACTGGTCGCTGGCCTGGGGTGGCAGGAGTCCGGTCACGGGGTCTTCTTTCCGGTCGGGTCGGCGGCGGGGCTGGCGGTGAGTAGGCCGGGCGGGGTGTTCCAGTGCGCGGGTGGGGCGGTGGGTGGGATGAGGTCGGGTCGGGCGAGGGCAGTCAGGTCGGTGTGGGTGGAGGCGGCCAGTTCGCGGCCGGCCTCGGCGGCGGTCAGCGGGTCGATCGGTCGGGGCGCCGAGGGCTCGGTGGTGGCGCCATGACGCTCGTTGCGGGCGCGCTGGGCGTTCTCGAGGTCCTTAGCAAGGCGGCGGGTACGGGCGGCGCGGGCGCGGCGCACTGCCGCGATCTGCTCGCGGGTGGCTTCGTCGGCGAGGTGGGCGGTGGTCAGGTGGCGGCCGGTAGTGGGGTCGAAGAGTTCGATCTCGTGCCGGTGGTGGGGCATGTACCGCACGCTCACCCTGGTTCCGGCGCGGCCGGTCATCCACGGGGAGACGTAGAAGCGGCCCTTGAACTTCACCCCGCGGGTGGTGACCAGGCGGGACCCGGCCCGATCGTCCTCGAGGGTAAAGGACCACAGATCGGCTGGCGGGATGTCCCGTATCGGTGTGGGGTCCTCCTGCCACGCCTCAAGCGGGGTCCTGCCGCGCAGCGGGGCCGGGCGGTGTTCGGTGTTCCACCAGGTCACCCAGGTGAGCAGGCCCGCGGTGAACTCCTCGAACGACAGCAGAGCGCTTCGGTCGACCGGCTGCGGTCGGCGTCCCGGGCGGGGCTGGTGGGCGTAGCCGGGCAGCGCGGCCAGGTGCATCCGTTCCACCGAGCGGTTCAGCCCCTCCACCGTGCCCTTCAGGTGGGGCGTGTAGGCGGGCAGGGGCTCGACGGTGACGGCCAGGGCGCCGAACGCCGCCGTCACCGTACGGGAGAGGAAGTCCTTGCCTCGGTCGATCCGCACCTTCTCCGGCAGGCCACCCACCGGCCCGTAAGGGCTGGTGCGCAGCACCGCCGAACGCAGGGCCACGAGGACCGACTCACGGGAGGGATAGCCCGGGGTGACCGCCACGCCCGCGATCGCGTCCGTCGCGCAGTCGACGAACCAGGTGATCCATGGCCTGCGCTCCTGTCCGTCCACGAGCACGAGAACGGGGGCCTGCACGTGGTCCGCTTCCCACACCTGATTGCGGTGCCCGCGAGGCCGGGTCAGGAACACATCGTGCTTGCGGGCCGCGCGCTCCCCCGCCGTCAGCCCCGCCCGCTCCCCCGCGCTCAGGTCCCGCTGGATCGCCCGGTGCAGGGTCGGCAGCGACGGGGGTGCGGCGGGAGGCTGCTGTCGGGCGGCCCTGGCGGCGAGCTCGCGGTGCACCGCGGCGACATTGCCTTTCCAGAGGGCCAGCAGGTGGCGGACCTCTGGCGTGATGGTGAACCGGGTGCTGCTCTGGGCACGGGAGCCGGGTTCACGGGCCGCGGCCGGATCCCGTCCGGCGGCGGCCAGCCACCGCCACACCGTGCGCTCCGTCACCTCCAGGCACTGCGCGACCGTCCGAACCTGCCCCGTCGTCAGGGCGCCCTCCTCCCGCAGCGCCAGCAGGCGGCGCAGTGCCGGCCCGCGCAACGCGGCCAGAGATGCCTCTGGCAGGACGGCATCGGCCGGCCAGTCGGCGGCGACGGTGTCCTCGGGTACAGGTACGGGCTCTGGTGGATCGATCATGTTCTCCTGCCTTCCTCGGGCCGTTGGCACCACCGCGCGGTGGCCATCCGGCGTTCCGGTGCCGGCCAGCTGTCGCTGCCGGTTTCGTCACGGGGGCGGCGGCCGTCACACCGGTCCGGTGAGGCGGGCGCAGACTCTCTCCAGGAGCGGGCGGTCGACCACCGCGCGGGCCTGGCCGTAGACCTCCGCAGTCAGATGCGAGGTGACCTTCGCCCAGGTCCGGAAATTGCCGTGCCCGACGTGCTCCTCCACCCACGCCATGTCCACGGGTGCCACCTGTCCCCACAGCGGGTGGAACGCCTCCATCACCGGCCTGACCGCGGCCTGGCCCAGGCGCGGCACCAGCTCCCAGGTCAGCACCCGTGATGCCAGCGCCGGCACCCTGCGCAGGGCGCGCTCGGCCCCCGCGCCAGCGAGGAGCAGCGCGACGTCCGTGTCCGGGTGGTCCCACAACTGCCGCAGGAACTCCAGCGCCGGAACAGGCAGACGCTGCGCCTCGTCCAGGACCAGGACCCTGGGCTGGCGCAGCGCGTCCAGGAGCATCAGGTCCGCCGCGCCGGTGGCGTGCGGCAGCCGTTTCAGCTCCAGGGCGTCGGCCAGCACCCGGCGCAGTTCCGGCACCGATGGGTGCACCCCGACATGGACCCGGCGGACCCGGACCGGTTCCGGCAGCTGGGACAGGGCGTACTGCAGGGCCACCGTCTTGCCGTGGCCGGCATCCCCGTACAGGCACGCCACCGCACCCACCGCCGTAGCGTGCGCGACGCACTGCACCACCGAGGCGACCGAGGGGGTGGCAACGACCCGCGCGCCGGGCACCAGAACCGGCACCTTGGCCAGGCGGGTCTGCTCGCGCAGGAACACCCGACCGCCCAGACCCGCGCCGCTGACCGTGCCCAGGCCCAACTCGCTCAGCGGATCCGGGCGCAGCGGCTCGGCAAGACTCGGTTCCCGCTCGACGACCAGCAACCGCCCCGCCAGGCGGTCACGGCGCACCACCCGGTGCAACGTTCCCAAAGTCGGCACGGCGGTGCTCGAGCCGGCGGCGGCAGCGAGCATACGGCGCCGCAGTTCCGCGACGTTCCCGCCCACTTCCGCCAGCAGTGCCCATGTCTCGTCCGGCATTGCGTAGCCCTGGCGCGCAGGCTTCCTGACGACCTCACCAGTTGCCTTCGCTTCCGCCAGCCACCGCCACACCGTGCGCACCGACACACCCACCGTGTCAGCCACCGCCCGCACATGCAACGACGTCAACTCCCCGGCCACCTGCCGCTCCACCAGACGCCGTACCACCAACGCACGCGGCAGCACCCGCCCCGAACGTCCACCGGCGCCGTCATCTCCCATACCGGGGATCAAACCCGCACACCACCAGCACCGGCATCAGATCTGTCGAACCCATGACAGCACTACCGGCGGTGCGATAAAGCCCCACGACAGCAAACCCAACCGCCAACCTCTCGCCACGTGACAGTCAGCCCGCCAGCCGCTCACCCACACCAAAGACACCTTGACCAGCAGAAGCCTGGCCCTCATGCCCTACAGCACAACCGACTCTCATCACCACTGACACCACGCTGAGAAATCGCATGCCACTCGATCCTGATCAGTGGCAGGGGCTTCCGGCGCCGTGGAGCCGCGAACTGCCGTGTCAGCGCGGGGGCCTACCGTTGCCGGCATGGAACCGACCGGACGGGATTCGAGATGGCACTGACCTTGGACGAAGCCGTGGCGCAGCTCGGCCACCGGCTTTCCCCCAAGCGGCGTTCAGCTGCTGCACGCCTGCGCCGGCTTGCCGATCCCGCTGCGGGTCCGTCGCTGCTGGACGCCCTCCAGCGGGAGGTCCGCGACACCCGTACATGGGAAACCCAATACCAGATGGTCATGGCCCTCGGGGCATGTGGCCACCGGCCTGCCCTCGGTCTGATCCGGGAACTCGCCCAGCGCCCCTTCGAGGCGACCATGGTGTACGTCGCGCTCGGCGATGCCATCATCCGGCTGAGCACTCCACAGGACACGGCCCATCCCCTGCGATGGTGCCTGGAGGCCGGTACCCCGATGCTTGCCGACGGTGCCCTGCGCGCCGTCGCCATGCAGCGACTCCCCCTGGACACGGCCACGATCGACTACGTCCTCGACTTCCTCGACCCTCTGGCCCCCCACGACGGCGCCCGGTTCCGGGCCGCTGCCGCCGCAGCGGGATGGACCGGTTCCCGGGTCGGGGAGTTCCTCCAGGGATGCGCCGCCGGCCCCGGGCCGACGTGGCCGGCGCAGCCGCCTCGTCCCTGCAGGGCAAGTACCAGACCTACTCCGTCTTGTAGAGACCCGCCCTGAAGGAAATTCAGCGGTCGAGATCGCTTGTCGAACGGTCAGGATCACATGTCGCAGGACAAGGACCAGGCGCTGCGCCGCGAACGCGAGCTCGCCGAGCAGGAAGCCGAACGGCAGTACCAGGCCGCGCAGGCCGCCGAACTCGCCGTCGCCAGGAGCTGGTGGACCCGCCTCACCCCGGCCCAGCGGGAGGGACTGGCCGCCGCGGTGAACCGGCAGGCCTGGAAGGAGATGACCGCCCGGGCCGGGACCGCACTCGGCGAGATCGCGCCGCAGTTCGCCTACGGCTGGCCCGCCCGGACCGCCGGCAGCCGGCGCGGCATCTACGGCATCGTCCGGCCCTGCCCCGCGCTCGTCGCCCACTGCCCCAGCTGCTCACCATGCGGGTCTTCGCACGAAACGCCCGGGAAGCGCGCGAGCTGGCCGCGGCCAGCCTCGACCCCGCACGCATCACCCACGTCGACCTCGCCGACCACGAGCAGGACACCCTCTGCTGACCCGTCCGCACCGGCCCGCAGCGGCCGGGCGGGCCTCGCCCCCAAAGCCGGACGCCGCGCCGCACCCGAGGACGGTCGGATGGTGGGCTACTCGTGGGCCGTGGTCAACGGCAACCGCGAAGGTCGCTCGCACGACAGCCGGGGAAAGAGCGCCGACGACGACCGGAGCGGGATCCGGGCCGTGGTCGAGGCGATCGTCCGGGCCTTCGACGAACGAGGGGATGCGCCGGCCGGCGGCGGCCGTCCGTCACCCGACTCGGGCCGGGGGCGGCGCGGGTGACCGCGTTCTGAATGCCGGGTGGGCCGGGACGGCTCGCCGTCCCGGCCCACCCTGGGTGTCTCACCGCGCCCGGCACCGGTGGTATTGCGCCCCGGTGCCCGGCGGCACGCCGGGCACCGGGGCCTGCTGCCAGGGGTCGGCGGCCAGCGCCGCGACCACAGCTCCGGACGGCAGCCTGCGGCCGGCCACGGCCAGCAACTGCGGTGCCAGGACAGCGGCCTGCAGTCGCCAGGCCGCGGAGCGGCAGGCGACCTGCAGCACGTCGTGCTCATCGATGCCGAACGGCCGGACATTGCGCGCCACCTCCACCCCCACGGCGCCTGTCCACCACGACAGGTCACCGAAGCACCCGGGTCGCTTCAGGGACATCGCAGGTCCTCTCTCACCGGGCGCCCATCGTGGCGCCTGTGGCCGGACAACGCCGCACTCCCGGTCGGCGTCGCGGGCGCCGGTATCGCGGCGAGCCGATGCCCGGCCGGACGGGATTCAGCGCAGAACGGCAGTGCGGGAAGCCAGGGCCGCCCGCAGCCGACCGCGCAACCGCGGCAACGGATCCCGCGATCCCAGGAGGGCGAGGAACTCCGCGGTGTCCCAAGTGGTGAGCGACCCCGTCCGAGCCTGGTACCAGCCAAGACGCTCAATGCGGTAGACGTCGTCGTAGTCCAGGAGCAGGTAGCCGGCGAGCTGGTGGATGTCCCTCCCCGGAAGCTTGTCCGGGGAGGTCGTCGCCTTGACGTCGACGAGAGTGCGGTAGGCGATCCAATCGGCGTCCGCGCCTCCCACATCGGCGCTGCCGCGAAAGTCGGAGCGAGGACGACCTGGTCGGGTGCAGTCGCCGCGCGCAGCGCCTCCAGGCCCCGTGGCAGGCCCGTTCCACCATCGCAGCGATGTCCCGCACCTCATGGTCGGGCACGGCCCGCATCAAGGTCTCCAGGGTGAGAGAACCGTCGGCCTCGGCCAGCGGCATGGCGGGCCAGACCCTTCCGGTGCGGAAGACCTCCTCGAACAGTGCCGCGGCCCAGGCGAGGCGCGCGAGGCGATCCTCCGTCTCGGACGCCCGGGCGACGGGCAGTACGCGGCCGTCGAGCCGCTCGCGAGCAATGAGGTCGTCGATCGTGTCGAGCAGTTCAGCGCCGACCAGCCTCAAGACGGGGGCGTATTCGGCCGAGATCGCAATCCCCGCCTCCACCGAGCGGCCGCGCGGCTGAACCGAGCGCAGCGACCAGCGCAGGCGACGGTCGATCGCCGCGCCGATGGTGCCCCACCGCGGCGCGCTCCCGACTGGCGGCGCGGGCCGCTGGGCCGGAAGACGGGGGGACAGAGCCGCCCGGTAAGAGGCCCGCAGCGCGCGGAGGGCAGGGAACTCGTCGTCGAAGAAGGCCCGCAGGGCGGAGCTCTTGTCGTCGAGAAGGCCGGTCGGGTTCACGGTGGTTCCTCGTTCGAACGGCGGTCGGTGACGGATCCGGTTCTCGGTTCACAACAACAGGGTGTGTATCAACCCGGCAGAGGGGTTTCAGGGCGCGGGCCGGGGCCCGGCCCGCGAGGGAACGTCGGCGCCGCCACAGCGGACGCCGCCCCGAGGCGCTGCAGGCCGGCCGCTGTCACCCTCCGAACTCCTCGGCCTCCCCGACGGCCGGCCCCTGTGCGTCGAGCTTGAGCAGGCGCGAGGCGATAGCCCCCTCGTAGCGGCCGAACTCCTCGGCGAGTTCGGCCAATGACACCCCGTTGGCGCAGCGGTCGAGGAGGTCCGCGTCCTCCTCCGCCGTCCAGCGCTTGTAGGCGTTGGGGTGTTCGCGGCGCTTCTCCTCCACCGTGTAGGCCTTGGGAGGCTCGGGCAGGGCGGGGCGGGGAGCCGGTACCAGGTCGTCGGGGCGGGCGGCCAGGCGAAGGGAGTGAAGCTTCCAGCGGACCGAGTTCTCGGAGCGTCCGAGGTGCTGCGCAATGTCGGCCGGATCGCTGCCCTCACCGTGGAGGGCAGCCAGGCGGTCCTCCTCCTCGCCACTCCACAGTTCCCCGGTGCGAGGAGGCCGGTGGGGTGTCCGCGGACCCGTTGCGGTCACCCTGTCGCCTGTGCCGCCCGGACCTGCGGCAGCTGTCAGCAGGCGAGCGATCAGCGGGAGGTCAGCGGTGACGACGTCGCCCCGCAGTTCCGCAACGACCTCCCCGTCCGTGTCGCAGCCGATGATGCTCACCCGTCCTCGCCCCGGAGATTCCGAGTCGTACGAGAGCTCGTAACGGCGAGCTCCGTCAGTGGTCTGGGCGGTGATGGTCCGCCGCGTCGTCTCCGCGACGATCCACTGCGCCATCGGCCGGGGAGGCTCCCCCAGCAGCGGACCGGCAGCCACCCCGCCCGGTCCTGCGCCAGCATTCGAAGGCATTGTTCCTGCGAGTCCTTTCCAATCGGTGCAGAGGGACTGGCCCGCCGAAGCGACGCGTGCCCCGCGGGTCACGTCAAGCTGCCCCCGCACACACAGCAGAGATGATTGGCCATCAAAAAACTTGTACAGAAGGACTGTTAGCCATGAGGCGGCTTCCTTCTGGGTTCGAACCGTAGCAGCGGGCGCGAGACAACAGGGCGGGAACCAAACCAACCCGGAAACACACGCTCGCCACTGTCACAAGCACGCGCTAGCCTCGAGCCGCCGGCTCCCTTGTCCATGGCATCCGGCCGCGAAATAACTGCCCGGGACAGGCGGGTACCTGGCCAGTACCGAACCGCACGCCCGCAAGCCGGCATGCCCCGGCTCGTCCGGGGTGCACGGAGTGACGGCCGCATCCGGGCCGGCCCCGCCGGCGGCGTGGAGCGCGGGAACGGCCGGCCACCGAAACCGATCGGCCCGGCTCACACCGGCCGGCCCTGAGCCGGAAAAAATCGCTCCCGGACAGCGCGCGGCTCGCCGGGCACGGCGTGGAGTGGCGTGCGTGGTGCCGTGGGATTCCCGGGACGCCCACGCGGATCCCGGGCATCGACGAGGTCGGCGGTTCCGGGCCGGTCGGGCCGCCCTCGTGGACGAAGGCCCGACCGGGACAGCAACCCTCCGGACTCGATGGCGGGGCCGGACGTTCCCGCCGGACTCACCGAAACGAGCCGACCGCGGGCCCCGACCCCCCGGCCCCCCGCCCCCGGCCCCCGGCCCCGCTGCAGAGCCCGGAGTTCACAGTCTCCCGGCCCTGCGCGGCGTCCGTTCCGGCAGCGACGGCTCCGTCCGCGCCCGCTGCTCATCGGTCGGCGTTGCGCATCGGCCAACGATCGGATGATTCGCGGGAAGTGGCCCGGCGCACGTGGGTCGGCCGGGCGCGGGGCCTCGCGCATGTGACACTCCCGGATGGGATTTCGTGCCGTTCGGCCGGTCGGCCGGTCGGCTGGTCGATGTCGCAGTCGTTTTGATGGAGATTCGCGGAAGAAGGCGGTTGTGGTGTCCATGGACAGACCTCGTTCGGTCGAGCGGTCTCTGCGCGAGGCCGCGCCCCACGAGATTTTCGACGTGGTCCGCTCCGCGATCGTGCGCCGCCATCGTGCCTCGGCGGTGGACCTGCTGCTGGTCGACTACGCCATGACGAGGTTGCAGCCCGTCGGGGTGCTGCCGCACACCCGTCCGCCGGTATCGGTGAACGACAGTGCTCCGGGCCGTGCGTTCGGCGCCCAGGAACCGCATTGCGTGCATGACCGATCGGCGTCCGAGGTGACGGTGTACCTGCCGGTCAGTGTCCGGGGCGACCGGCTGGGTGTCCTCGGCGTCACCCTGCCGGGGGACGGCGAGCCGGCCGCCGCCGTGCTGGCGGACCTGCAGGAGTGCGCCGACGCGCTGGCGCACGAGGTGGTGGTCGCGGAGCGGGACACGGATCTCTTCCTGCAGGCGCGTCGGGCGGAGCGGCTGACACTGGCCGCCGAGATGCAGTGGCAGTTGCTGCCCGGGCGCTCCTGTTCCCGGCCGGAGTACAGCCTGGGCGCCCAGTTGGAGCCCGCCTACGCGATCTTCGGTGACTGCTTCGACTGGTCGGCGTCGGCCGACGACCTGTATGTGACCGTGAGCAACGGCATGGGCGAGGGCATCGACGCCGCGTTGCTGACGAACCTCGCCATCAACGCCCTGCGCAATGCCCGCCGCGCCGGCCTGAGCCTGAGCGATCAGGCCTATCTCGCCGATCAGGCCGTGTACGGACAGCACGGGGGAAGCCAGTACGTGTCGGCACTGTTGTTCCGTTTCCATCTTCCGACCGGACAGGTGGAGATTGTCGATGCCGGCTCCCCGAAGGTCTGGCGTGTGCGCAGCGGGGTGATCGAGCCGATCGAGCTGGAGGCGCAGATGCCCCTGGGCATGTACGAGGACACTTCCTACCTGCCGCAGCACTTGCGGGTCGAACCCGGAGACCGCCTGCTCTTCATCAGCGACGGCGTCTTCGACGCGCTGTCGCCGGGCGGTGAGAAGTACAGCCTCCGCGCGCTGGCCGCCTCGATCAGCGGCACCCGTCTCCTGCCCGCCTCGCAGGTGCCGAGAGTGATGCTGCAGGAGCTGACGGGCCACCGCGGGTCCGGCCCGGCGGCGGACGACTCCCTGGTGATGTGCCTGGACTGGCACGGCCCCACCGCCGACCGCGACCGCTGACCTCGAAATCACCCGGGGGTGTGGTCCTCATGTGGAGAAACGGCAGCTCCTTTGCGAGAAGCCCGCACGGGGCAGGGAGCAGGTTGCCAATCAGGGGCAGCACCGGAGATGGTTGCCTCCAGGCAAACATCTAGGTGATGAGGTGAGGGATTCGCCCAGCGAATCCTCGATATTTGGTTTCCACTCAAGCGCGCACTCCTTCGGACGCGGGACCGGACCTCGACTGGGTGGGGGCCCCGTACCCGGTGCTGGTCGCCGATGCCCGGGGCGCTGTGGTGCACTGCAATGACGCCGCAGGTCTTCTCCTGCCCGCCGCGGCGCCCGGGGCACCTCTGGCGGACGTGGCCCCGGCCTGGCTCTGTGCCGCGCACGCCGCGCTGGGCTCCCCCGGTCCGCACGCCGCGCCGGGCTCCCCCGGTCCGCACGCGGCCCCGGACACCGAAGAGCCGCCGCGCGGAGGCATCGGCGGACGGCGTTTCCGGGCGCACCCCAGTGTGCGGGGCGACGGCCGGGTGGCGTGGTGGCTGGTGGACGACACCGACCACCAGCTCGTGCGGGAGGCTCTGCGCATGGAGCAGGAGCGGGCCGCGTTCCTCGCGAAGGCGTCCAGTGTCCTGCTCTCCTCCCTCAACCTGGGACGCTGCATGGACGTGGCCGCGCAGATGGCCGCCGAAAGCCTCGCGGACGCCGCGCTGGCCGTCGCGGCGGTTCCCGGGCGCCGGATGCCGGTGGTGACCTGCCTGCGCGGCGGCACTCCCACCCAGTCCACCGTGACGGTGGACCCCGACGACGTACCGGGTCTGGGCGAGGCGCTGCGCGGATTCCCGCCGGTGCCCTCGCGGTGGATCGACCCGTCCACGGCTCCCGAGTGGATGCTGCCCCAGGGGCTGGGGCCGGTCGGCTCGATCGTGATCACCCCGCTGCCCGGGCACGGTGTGCCGGCCGGAGCGCTCATCCTGCTGCGCAAGGCGGAAACCGCAACCTTCAGCGACGAGGAGGAGGTCTTCTGCCGGCTGTTCGCCGCCCGTGCCGGGGCCGCGATGTCGGCCGCCCGCCTGTACGCGGAGCAGAGCGCGATCACCGACGTGCTGATGCGTGAGCTCATGCCGCCGGTCCTGCACCAGATCTCCGGGGTGGACTTCGCCGGCCGCTACCGGCCGTCCGCGGACCACGAACGCATCGGGGGCGACTTCTACGACGTGCACCCCGCGGCCGTCGAGGGCGAGGCCTCCCTGGTCTCCCTCGGGGACGTGTGCGGCAAGGGCCTGGAAGCCGCCGTACTGACGGGCAAGATCCGTAACACCCTGCACGCCCTGCTGCCCCTGTCCGGCGACCACCAGCGGATGCTCAACCTGCTGAACACGGCGCTGCTCAGCTCCCACCACACCCGCTTCGCCACCATGGTCCTGGCCTCCGCCGTACGACGCGGGAACATGGTGGACCTCACTCTCACCAGCGGCGGCCACCCCAGCCCGCTGATCATCCGCGCGAACGGCACCGTCGAGGAAGCCGACACCCACGGCACCCTGATCGGAGCCATCCCGAACATCTCCGCCACCACCGCCGCCGTCTCCCTGGCGCCCGGCGAGTCGTGCGTCCTCTACACCGACGGCATCACCGAAGCCAAGGGCGGGCCGCTGGGCGGCGATCTGTTCGGTGAGGAACGCCTCAAGCGCGCCCTGTCCGGATGCGCGGGCATGCCCGCCGAGGGGATCGCGGAACACGTACAGATGCTGGCCGCCCAATGGCTCGGCAACCGTCCCCACGACGACATGGCCGTCGTCGTGATCTCCGCCCCCGCACCCACCACCTCAGCGCGGTGAACGGACACACCCGAGGCAGGTTCACCGCATGAGCACGTCCTCCCCGCCCCGTCCTCCCCACGCCGGCCACGCGAAAGAGCCCGCCGAGCAGGTGCGGCACCCCGGCCACGCGAAAGAGCCCGCCGAGCAGGTGCGGCACCCCGGCCACGCGAAAGAGCCCGCCGAGCAGGTGTGGCACGCCGTCTCGGCCATGGACGAGTACGCGGCCACCGAACTCGTACTGCGCATGCTGGACGAGGGAACCGCCCCGGAGGACGTCCTGCTCGATGTGATCGCCGTGGTGCAGAGCCGCGTCGGTGAGGAATGGGCGGCCGACCGGATCAGCGTCGCCCAGGAACACGCGGCGACCGCCATCAACGACCGTGCCGTCACCGCGGTGAGCATGCACCCCACCGCCCGCACCACCGCCACCCGGGGCCGGATCACGGTGGCCTGCGTGGACGGCGAATGGCACGCCCTGCCGGCCCGCCTGCTCGCAGAGGTCCTGAAACTGCGGGGCTGGCACGTCGACTACCTGGGCGCCCAGGTACCCACCCCGCATCTCATCGCCCACCTCCACCACACCCGAGCGGACGCGGTCGCGCTCTCCGGCTCCATCGCCACCAGGCTGCCGACCGCGCACGCGGCGATCACCGCCTGCCAGGCCGTCGGGGTCCCCGTCATCGTCGGCGGTGCCGCCTTCGGCCCCCGGGGCCGGTACGCGCGACTGCTGGGCGCCGACGCCTGGGCACCGGAGGCCCGCGCCGCCGCCGACCACCTCGCCAGAAGTCCGCTGCCGCGACCGCAACCCGACCACCAGCAATTCGACGACCTGCCGCACCTGGCCGACCAGGAATACACCACGGTCGCCCGTCACAGCGCCACCCTCGTGGGGACCGTCCTCACCGCGTTGCAGGACACCGTCCCCGCCCTGCGCGCCCACAACGACGCCCAGCGTGAACGCACCGCAGAAGACCTCGCGCACATCGTGGAGTTCCTCGCCACCGCCCTCTACCTCGACGACGACGAACTCTTCACCCGGTTCATCACCTGGACCGCGCAGATCCTCGCGGCACGAGGCGTACCCCCACAGCCTGCCCCCCGCCCTGGATCTCCTCGCCCGTGAACTCCACGACTTCCCCCGGGCCACCCGCATCCTCAAGGCCGCCACGCACACCCTCACCACCGCCCACCCCACCGCCGCCGGGAACACCGCATGACCACACACCCCCGCCACCTGCAGCTGACCACGGTCGACACCCAGGACAGCATCCGCATGGAGCTCCACGGCGACCTCGACCACACCAGCGCCGACCTCCTCCTCGACGAGGTCACCGCGCAACTCGCGCGGCGGACCGCCCTGACCGACCTGCATCTGCACTGCGCGGACCTCGGCACGGTCGACCCCATGGGCCTGTCGGCCCTGCTGATGATCGGCCGCCGCACCACCGCGGCAGGCGTACGTCTGCACCTGGACGACAGACCTGCCAAGCTGGACCGGCTCCTGGACCTCACCGGAACCCGCGAACACCTCACTCATCCCCACCCCATCGGTGCCGCAAAAACCCCGGCGACCCAGGACAGCGCCCTACCGGCCCGCCCCACCGGACCGGACGGAACCACCTGAACCACTGCCGGCCCTCCACCTGGCACAAGCACCCACCGACGGGGAAACCGTGACCGCACCAGACGCCACCCCCCACACCACCTGGCACGAAGCAACCCGGTCCGCCAGCACCATCACCGAACTCCTCGACGTCATGTGGGAGCACGCCAGACACTCCACCACCGGCACCACCGCCCCCAGCTCCACCTCCCAGCTGCGCCTGATGTACGTCGTCGACCGCGAAAACGGCATACGGATGCGCACCGTATGCCAACGCCTCGCCTCCGCTCCCCCGACGGTGACCCGCATGTGCGACCGGCTGCAGGCCATCGGCTTCCTCCAACGACTGCCCTGCCCCGACGACGGCCGCGAGATCACCCTGCAACTCACCCGCGCCGGCAAAGAACACCTGCAACGCATCCGCGAACAACGCGACACCATGCTCCACCAGGCCATCAACAGCATGCCCCCCACCGAACGCCGTGCCCTGGCCACCGGACTCACAGCCCTCCGGACACACCTGGACACCACCCCCGGCGAGAGACACCAAACACCCCACAACCACTCCGCAGCCTGACCGACACCACCGCGACACCCCCACGGACGACAACCAGCCGACCACCCGGCCCGTACCACCCCCAACAGCCACCCATGCCGTTCAACAGCCACCCGACATGACCACCACCCACCAACACCGGACAACACAGCCCGACCAACCACGCCGACCAGACCAGCCCGACCAACCACGCCGACCAGACCAGCAGAACACCACCCACACCCACACACCCAGAACCCCCCGGCTGCGCTCCACGATCAGCGCAGCCGAGCCGCGAGGGCTTCCTGGGACGGCTCGAGACCGGCGATCATCCCGAACGAGCCCGCGCCCGGCGGCCCGGGGCGACGCGTCGAGGCGGCCGTGGCGGCCGGACACCCCCTGCACACCGCTGTCGTCGGAGGCCCCCACTACCGGACTTCCCGATCCTCGCCGCGCCCGCCACGAGGACGACGGCCTGCCCCCTGCGCAGGCCCTCCAGCAACGTACGCAAGGCGCTCCCATGCCCGACGAACACGAAGCGGGCCGCGTTCGGACGCGTGGGGCAGCGGCGGGCGACCGGATGGCACAGACGATGCGCGAATGATGCAAGTGGAATCGGCCGTGACCGGCCAGTGATGCTTCCACCATTCCCATGAACGCTCCGCTCCCGGCCCCGCCCGTGGGCGGCACGCAGCGGAAGGCATCGATCCATGTGCGGCGACCCGAACCGGACCGGCAACCACCCCGTGCCGCACTCTCCCGGGAACAGCAACCCTCTCCCGCACTGGCGGCAGGCGGCCGCCTGCGTCTCCGAGGATCCGGAACTGTTCTTCCCCATCAGCAATGAGAGACCCGGGATCACACAGACCCGGCGCGCCAAAGCCGTCTGCGCCCACTGCCCGGTCATAGCGACATGCGCGGAAACAGCGATGACCACGGGCTAGGCCCACGGGGTGTGGGGCGGCATGGACGAACGGGAGAGGCGGCGGCAGCGGGCCGGGGAGGACGGCGGCCGGGAAACCGGCGGCCGCGGCACCCTGTCGCCCACCGTTGTCCGGGCCGCGCGGCAGGACGTGGCCGCGGCTGCAGTCCGGCTCCCCGGCGCCGCCGGATGGCTGGACGGAGCCGGGACCGCCGAGCACAGCGGTCCGTTGGTGGCCGAGGTCTGGGTCTTCGATGTCCGGGGCCGCAGGATCCTGCTGGAGGAACACCCGTGGCGTGGGCTTGTGCCGCCGGGCGGGAAGGTCGATGCCGGCGAGACGCCGCGCCGGGCGGCGGCCAGGGAGCTTCTCGAGGAGACGGGTCTGTCCGCCGTGCTGCTGAACAGGCCGGCGATGGCTTTCGTGCGGCGCTTCCGTGCGGACTCGGCGGCGACCACGCTCGGCCTGTCGTACGCGGCGGTCGTCGACCCGCGGCAGCCCCTGCGGTGCGAGCCCGGTCAGCCCGCCGCCTGGTTCGCTCTCGACAGCGCCTGGGCGTCCGCCTTTCCGGAGGACCGGGACCGCATGCGCCGCTTCTTCGGCTCCCTGGCGACGGCCCGGTGACGCGCCGCCGGATCGCTCTGACAGCGGGTCCTCCGTGGTGGCCGGGTCGCTGGATCGCTCATGGGGAGCGGTGGGTGGGGGTGAGTTCCTGATGGCTTGTGGGATGTGATGGAGCCGTCCGGCCGGCTGCTCGGGTGCGGCCGCACGGTGGTGGGACGGCGAACCTGGACGACGAGGCGGTGTTCGCCGCGGTCGTCCATGTGCTGACGACCGGTTGCGCGTGGTGTCGGCTGCCACCGTGCTTCGGCTGTCGAGGTCGACGGCTCTGCCACCGGAAGCAACTCATCTGTGCGGTCCGTTCACATGGTGCCGCGAAGCAGCACTCCCCCAGGGGCACGCCCGGCACGTTCCAGGACAGCTCGTCGGACCCCTGCCCCTGAGCCGACAAGGACGCGCCGGCCACCCGGCCTCGAGGAGCGGCTTGCACCGCCCCCTTCGCCAACCCGCCCACCCACTCCCCCGCCTACTGACGCATCGCGGTGCCGGCCCGAGATCGGAGAGGATCTCGAAGCCCGACCGACAGCCCCCGGCCTGCGCCCCTGCCGAGGATCGCCGCTTCGGCTACTCGATGGCCTTGACGTGACCGATCGCCAGAACCGGCACGCTGCGCGCAGGAGCGCACCTAGCCGCCCTTGGCGAGAGTGGGGCGCCGCAGCGGATCGTGTTCATCCCTGCGTTGAACGCTTCCCGGGACATGGGCGGCACGGGCATCGCCTCCGCAGGGCCCCTCCGTACCGACGCCGACCGCACGTTGCCGGAATGTAATCTTCAATACATTCACGTCCGACTTGGACTGCCTGTAATTTCTGTTCACGCCGGCTCGTCGCGCTCGCCGCTCACCTCCTGCAGCTCTGGAAGGCCCCCATGCCCGCGAACCGCTCGACCATGACCAGAATCGCCGTGATCACGGCCACCGCAGCCCTCTGCAGCCCGCTCCTCAGCGCATGCGAAAGCACTGCGAGAACCGGCTCGGACCCAGCTCCCGCATCATCTGCCCCCGTGTCCGTCCAGGGCATCGCGATCAGCGCCTCGCCCGAGCTCGCCGCCAAGCTGCCGGCCGACATCAGGAAGGCGGCCGTCATCCGGGTGGCCTCGGACATCCCCTACCCGCCGTTCGAGATGTACGAGAGCGAGGGCAGCAAGAAGATCGTCGGCATCGACGTCGATCTCGGCGCCGCCGTCGGAGCCCGCCTCGGCATCAGGTTCGACTTCCAGGCCCAGAAGTTCGACGGGATCCTCCCGGCGATCCAGGCCGGGAAATTCGACGCTGTCATGTCGGCCATGACCGACAAGAAGGAACGCGAGAAGGCCGTGGACTTCGTCGACTACATCAACGCCGGCCCTGGATGGCTCGTCAAGAAGGGCAACCCGGACGGGATCAAGGTCGTCACCGACGTGTGCGGCAAGGCCGTCTCGGTGCAGACCGGCACCAACCACCAGAAGATCCTCGACCAGCGCCAGGAGCTCTGCAAGTCCCAGGGCAAGCCTCCGATCACCGTGATGGCCTTCCCGAAGGACTCCGAGGCGCAGCTCGCCCTGCGCAGCGGGAAGGTGGTGGCGGACTTCCTCGACGAGGTGACGGCGGTCTACGTTTCCGAGACCGCGGAGGGAGGCACCGTCTTCGACGCCGTGACCGGCCGGGAGGCGGTCGGCGAGACCAGCGCCTCCCCCATCGGAATCGGCGTCTCGAAGAGTGCCTCCGGCCTCAAGGAGGCCGTCCAGGGCGCCTTGCAGTCCCTGATGGACGACGGCACATACGGCAAGATCTTGGCCGCCCGGCATCTGCCCGGCATCGCGATCGCGCAGGCGACGATCAACGGCGCCCTGGACTGATCCAACGCACGGGTCGAAGCGTGAGCCGGCACGCATCCGGAGAGCTGTCGGGTGCTGAGCCGAGATACACGCCCTGCTCGCGCGCCACCGCTTCTCGGTCCCCGACCGGCCCGGGATCCGGCTGCGGACCCCGGCGGACCCGATCGCCTGCGCGCAGCCGAAGGCCTCGTCCTGCGGCTGCGCGCCACCGAGGTCCCGGTCCGTGGCCCGGCCGCCCACCGTGGCGGGTGACGGGCGTTCGTGTCCGGTATGAACAAGCAGAACGCCCATGGGGGACGAGGAAGGCCGGACCCTGCGGACCGGGGCGCAGCACGATGCCCCGGCGCCGAGGGCAGCGACGCCCTCTTCCGCCAGTTCTCCGGCATCCAAGTCCTCCTTGATGAGGGCTGCTTTGCTCTTCATCGGGATCACCCGGGCCAGGCCGTCACGCCACCGCGAAAGGCGAACAAGCTCCCCGCCGAGCAACACCGCACCCCCACCGCGGACACCCACACCGAGAGCCGCGCCCTCTCCCATCGGCTCACCGGCACCGACTTCTTCACCCTCTCCTGCGAGGCCCTGAGGGCGAAGCGGGTGCGGCATGACCGCTCGGCCGACGGGGGCTCTCCTCTCGGCACCGGAAGGCCCCCGTCTTCAGCTCGGCCGGACGGAACGCGTGCAATCCGACGCGCTAGGACGACGTCCGGAACGGCTTGGGTGCGCTTGCCGAGCCGGGAATCTGATCCGACGGGCTCGAAGAGTTGGGCGAACGTTCCTCGTAGGTGGCAAGGGCCAGGCCCAGCGCGAAGAAGGTCGGCGCCCACTCGCCGATGAAGATGCCCCAACGGTCGGCGCGCTCGAGCCCAGCCTGTTCGGCCTTCAGCGAAGTCATCCAACTGAGCAGCGAAAGGCCGATCGACCCAAAAGCAGCCGCGTACGCGTGCTCGCTGGCCACTCCGGCGTCGTGCAGCTTGCGGACGATCATCATGATTGCAACTCCTCGTGGAGGGGACTGTGCTCCCACTCTTTGCGCGTCCGGCGGGTGGCGCCGGTTGCACTGCTTACGCAGCGAAGAGGCAGGTGCCCACAGTTGCGCCGGCCCACAAACGAACCATGGCGCGAGAACGCCGCACCACAACCGGGGTAGCCCTGGGCCGGAAACTCGCGCGGACACCCGTGAGCGCGCCGCCGCCCAGGCAGCTGCTCGGCGAAGTCGCCGACGCGCCAACTGCCGGAGCTCACTGGAGGCGACCGCGGGGGCAACGGCACACATCGACACCACCGAGGTGGCCGTCGTGAAGGACTCTCGGGCCAGTTCGCCGGCCCGGCGGGTCGCCGGCCGGGCTTCTCGGCCAGACCGCCCGGCTGGAGGTCCGTCCCCATCCATCCGGGACGGGTCGCGTCGATCAGCACGACGCGTTGACCGCCGACCTCCTGCGGGACCTGCGCACCGCGCGGCCCCACCCAGTGGTCTCCCTGACGATGCCCACCAACCGACGCGAACCGGACCACGCCCGGGACGCAGTGCGGCTACGCAACCTTCTCGCCGAAGCCGAGCGTCGGATCGAACCCTCAGCGTGACGGCAGAGTGTGCCCGTCCATTGATGGGCAACCGGGCAGGCATGAGCAGGCGGGGAGCGGGCACAGCGCCGGCGCGTTCGTGCGTCGCGGCCGCCGTCGCAGCCGTGCACGGAGCCGCACCGGGTCAGCTGTCACGCCCGGCTCAGCCCGCTCGAAGGCCGTGGAGGACCAGGGAAGGCACCGTGGCAACGCCCGCGCGCTGCTGATCAGTCGTTCCAGGCCTCGGGGTTCGGGAGGGCGGCAGCGTGGTCGTGGAGATGCGCGGCGCTTTCAGGTCTCCTGGAGCAGATCAGCGGAGCCAACTGGCCTGCCACGCCTGCCCGTCAGTATCCGCGGGTGCGTTCGGCGGCGAGGCGGTGCAGGGAGGGGACGCGGCGTAGTTGACGGGTGATTTCACCGCCGATGCTGACGCCGATGGCCAGCGCCAGGGCGATGGCTGCGGCACGGCTGAGGTCGCCGAGGCCGTCGGCGGGGCGTCCTTGGATGAAGGCGAGGACGCCGGTGTACGTGAGGGAGCCGGGCAGGAGGGGGCCGAGGGCCGCACTGATGTGCGGCAGGGGTTGCAGTTTCTGCTGGCGGGAGACGGTGTGGGCGAAGAGGGCGGCGGTGGCTGCGGCGATGCCGGTCGCGGCGATCGGGCTCATGTCCACTTGGCGGGTGAGGACGCCGAACACGGTCCAGGCGACGGCACCGTTGAGTGTGACGAACAGCAGCGTGTGGCGGGGGGTCTGCAGGAGAACGGCGAGGGAGATGGTGAGACCCGCGGCGGCGAGCAGCTGCAGCGCGGGCGCGGAGCTGCGTACCAGGGGGTCTTCGGGGCGCAGGTGTGCGCCGAGGAGTTGGCCGATGGGCAGGACGGCGAGGACACCGAGGATGACGCCGGTGATGAGGTAGAGGAGTTCGACCAGGCGGGCGGCCGCGGTGAGATAGAAGCCGGTGAGGCCGTCCTGGACGGCAGCAACCAGGGCGCGGCCGGGCAGGAGGGCGAAGAGGCCGCCGGTGATGACCTGGGATCCGCGCAGGCCGGCGCCGGCCAGGGCGAGGACGACACCGACGACGGAGGCGGGGGCGGCCGCGACGGCGTACTGGTAGAACTCCGGCACGCCGCGGTCGTAGAACATGCCGGCGAGGCGGTCGCCGATGAAGGAGGCGACGAAGGCAGCCGAGAAGGTGAGCGCGGCCTTGGTGTCGGCGCTGCCGCCGACCAGGACGGTGGCGCTGGCCGCGAGCGAACCCGCGACCAGGGAGATCAGCCAGCCGGGGTACGGAGGGCTGCGGCGGCGGATCGCGGCCAGCCGCCGGCGGGCCTGCTCCAGGCCGAGGCGGCCTTCGGCAACCTGCGTCACGAATGTGTAGGTCGCCGACAGTCGCGTGTAGTTGGGAGCGCGCCGCCACACGGTGCGGTCCAGGATCATCGCGCCGTGGTCCGCCGAAGGGCGGTGGCTGATGGAGATCATGGTGAACGTGACCTGCGGCTCGCCGTCCAGGCCGTAGGTGCGGGCGACTGTGCGCATCGCGGCCTCGACGTCCTCGGTGCCCTGGCCGTCGGCGAGCAGCAGCTCGCCCGCGTCCAGGGCCAGGCCCAGGACGCGGGCTGACCGCCGCTGCCGGTCCGGCTCGGTCGCGTGCCGACCGGCGGCATGGGACCGGTTGCGAAGCATGTGCAGGCGGCGGTGCCTGCCGGGGTGGAGGGTTGTTGAGGGCACGGTCACAGGGAGTTCAGGACGTCGTCGACCAGGCGGGTGCCGCCGCTGGCGATCAGGGTGACCGCGATGGCGGTGAGCAGGATCCCGGCGACCCGGTCCAGGATGGCCGCGGTGCTCGGGGAGACGCGGCGCACGAGGTGGCCGGAGAGGTAGAGGGTGATGCCGGTGACCGCGGCGTAGGCCAGGCCCGCGACGGTCATGGCGATGCCGGCCTTCCAGCCGGACACATCCGCGCGGTAGGCGACGAAGAAGCCGAAGGTGGTGCCGCCGAAGGTGAGCGGGAACGTGAGCGGGGTGAACACGATGGACCGCCACGGCGCTTTCGGGCCTCTGGCCGCCGCCGTGTCGTCGGGGGCCCGCGGGGAGGATCCGGAGCCGGTCATCATCGGCACGGCGGCCAGGATCAGCGCGATGCCACCCGTGGCCGAGAGCGCGGCGGTGCTGATTCCGAGCAGTTCCAGCAGTGGCTCCCCCACCCACAGCGCCAGCAGCATGAGGATGGTGACGTTGCGGAACAGGCCGAACGACAGTTGGCGCTGTTCCTTCGGGGTGTAGCCCTCCATGTAGGGCAGGTAGGAGGAGAGGGCGGCGATCGGGCTGTAGAGCGCGAACAGGGCCAGGAACAGCAGTAGGGCGTGGCCCCAGTGGAACTCCGACACGGGTGCCTCCCGGGTGTGAGGGTGCGCGTCAGTAGTCGACGGGGTCGCGGGTGAGGGGGCAGGTCATGCAGTGTCCGCCGCCGCGGCCGCGCCCGAGCTCGGCGCCGACGATGGTGATCACCTCGACGCCGGCCTTGCGCAGCAGGGTGTTGGTCTGGGTGTTGCGGTCGTAGGTGAAGACGACGCCGGGTTCGACGGCGACGGCGTTGTTGCCGCTGTCCCACTGCTGGCGCTCGGAGGCATAGACGTCGCCGCCGGTCTCGATCACGCGCAGACCGCCGCTGATGCCCAGGGCCTCGGCGACGATGTCGGTGAACGCCCGGTCGCCCTCGTCGGTCACCTCCACGCCTGGTGCCTTATCCACGGGGCGCAGCGAGAAGGTGTGCACCGCGTTCATGATGGCCGGGTGCTGGGTGACGATGTCGCGGTCGGCGAAGGTGAACACCGTGTCGAGGTGCATGGCGGCGCGCAGCCGGGGCATTCCGGCCACCACCACCTGCCGGGCGGCGCCCCGGGCGAAGAGTGCGGCGGCGACCTGGGTGATCGCCTGCCGGGAGGTGCGCTCGCTCATGCCCATCAGGACGACGCCGTTTCCGACCGGCATGATGTCGCCGCCCTCGAAGGTGGCCTGGCCCCACTCCCGCTCGGGGTCGCCCCACCAGACGGTGGAGGTGCGGTAGTCGGGGTGGAAGGAGTAGACCGCCTTCATCAGCAGGGTCTCGTCGTGGCGGGCCGGCCAGTAGAGCGGGTTGAGGGTGAGTCCGCCGTAGAGCCAGCAGGTGGTGTCGCGGGTGTAGAGGGTGTTCGGCAGCGGCGGCATCAGGTACTCGCGGGTGCCGGTCGCCTCCTGGCGAGGGCCAGGTGGCCGGTGCGGAAGTCCTCGGGCAGGTCCGTGGTGGCCAGGCCGCCGATCAGGTACTCCGCGAGTTCGCGCGGGGCCAGCGTCTCCAGGTACGCCCGGGTGCCGTCGATCAGACCGAGGCCGACCTCGTTGGCGGTGATCTTCCGGTCGAGCAGCCAGCCGCGGGCCTCGGGGAGGGCGACGGTCTGCGCGAGGAGGTCGTGCAGTTCGACCACCTCGACGCCGCGGGTGCGGAGCTTGTTGACGAAGTCGGCGTGGTCGCGCTGGGCGTTCTCCACCCACATCACGTCGTCGAACAGCAGGTCGTCGGAGTTGGTCGGGGTGAGCCGGCGATGGGCCAGGCCCGGCGCGCACACCAGGACCTTGCGCAGCCGGCCGACCTCCGAGTGGACACCGAACGGCACTGTTGTCGCATCAGTCATGATCATCCTCAGTCTCCAAGACGGTGTGCCGGCTGACTCGGGGAGCGGGTTCTGCGCTCATGCCGGGGCGAAACGCAGAACGGCCGCGCAGCCGTCGTCGGCCATGCCCTCGGGAATCTCCGAGAAGGAGGCGCCGCCCATCGTCGCGGCCCGCAGCAGTAGGGGTGCGGCCAGGGCCTGGACGGCGGCCGCAGCATTGTCGAGGGCCTCGGGTGCGCTGTCGACCAGCAGGGGGTTGGCGCCGGCCGACCACTTGAGCGGGTCGGCGGTGCGGTCCTCACTCAGCAGCAGCGTGGCCACCCGCCCTTCGGCCAGGGCCGTGCTGACGGCCGGCATGCCGTGCACCGCCATGCCCTGGGCCCGGGCGCTCTCGAACTCGGCCGCCGCGGCGGCGTGGCTGCGCTCGGACGCCGCTCGGAGTGCCTTGTCGACCGCCTCGCGCAGGACGGCGAGGGCGTCCTCTCCCCGCGGCCGCCCGGCACCTCGACCACCTCGGCGTGGCCCCGCCAGCCGGCGAGTTCCTCGCGCAGGATCGCGGTCGCCTTCGGGTCACCGCCCACGAAGACCAAGGCGGCACCGACCGCCTCGCACGCCTCGGCGATCTCGGTGGCGACACCGGCGGCGTTCCTGGTCCACACGTTGACGGTCCGGCGGTGGTAGGAGGCCATGTTCGCGCCGCCGGCCCGCACCCGGGTGATGTGCAGCGTGCTGCCACTGAAGGTGCGGCTGGTGGCCGGATCGAGGGCGCCTGCCGGGAAGGCGTCGACGTCCGCGCCCTCCCGATCGAGGGCAACCATCACGTAGGGAAGCTGGTGATCGAGGTCGAACGCTGTTTCCAGCGGATCGGCGACCGGACCCACGACAGCCCGGTCGCGGGCCGGCGGACGCGCGAGTGTGAACGCACCGAGCATCCGGCCGTCGGCAGCGAACAGAGACTCGCCCTGCGGACCCACCAAGTGCGGCGATCCCCCGACCGCACCGTCCAGCACCAGCAGGGTGGGCTCGTCCGCGCCCTGCTGCTCCAGATCCCGGCGCAGGGCACGCCAACCGGTCGCCACCCGGTGATCCGCGTCCTGGTCCTCCCGACTGGTGTCCAGATGCACCGACACAACGAGATCGGACGCGGTGTAGAGCGGACGGAAGAGGTCGAGATCCACGAGACCCTCCGGAGTCACAACGGCTGAGCAAGGCCGTCTCCACACGGAGCACTTGCCGCCTTATCGGACGATTTGCCCTTATTGTTGGCGGGCAGAATGGGGACCACCCCTCGCAGCGTTGCTGCACCGATGGGGCCGTGCGGGCGCAGCAGCCGACCGCGGCAATCCTGCTCGTACCGGCCGTCCGGGTGACCGGGCACGGCAGTGAGCGATCTGGCCGCACCACGTGGGCTCCACGGCGCACCGGAGGTGCGATCAGCCCAAGTTGCGGCGGGCGATGTCGGCATTGAGTGCGGTGGCGAAGGCGCACCAGGCGGCGTAGGGAGTCAGAGCGGCGGCGGTGGGGTTGGTACGGGCGGCGCGCCGGACAAGGTCGGCGTTGCTGAGGTCGAGCAGGGCACTGCCCGCCAGAGCGGCCGCCGGGCTGCGGCACTGGAAGCACAGCCAGTTCCAGGCAGCGTTGAGCGAGAGGTCGACACCGAGGGAGACCGCCAGAGCGCGCCGATCGCGGCCGGACGCGGCGGTCAGGGCCCGGCCCGCGGCCCAGGCGATGGAGGCGTACAGCAGAGTCCGCACGACGCCGAACGCCCAGGAGGGCGGCTGCCAGGGCGGCTTGGCAAGCGAACGGAGCTCGACGCCGTCGAGACCAAGTACGCCCAGCGCGGCAAGACGGTGGAGATCACGGGGCTCAACGACCCCAGCGCCGGCCTCCACGGCAGGCTCAGCGGCGACCTCGCCGGCAGCCACTGATCCTTGCCCCGCTCCGCAACGGTGGCCGCCCCGGCGTGACGGGGTGGCCACCGCCGTCTCGCGTCAACGTCGAGGACCCGGACCTCCGGCGCTCACGGCGACCACTGGTGGGACGACCGACGGCCCCGGGTGGCCGGTCAGGGCGCCGGCTGAGCCGCCAGGTCGTCCGCGAGGTCGGCGCCCTCGGCGCCGGCGGCGTCGCTGAGTCCGAGCCGCAGGTGCTCGGTGTGGTAGACGGCCTGGTCGAGGAGTTCGGCGACGTGGTTGTCGTACAGCGCGTAGACCACCGAGCGGCCCTGGCGGGTGCCGACGACCAGGCCGAGGTTGCGCAGGAGCCGCAGCTGGTGGGAGCAGGCGGACTGTTCCATGCCGACGGCGTAGGCGAGTTCGGTGGCTGCGCAGGGCCCTTCGCGCAGGCGGGCGAGGATCAGCAGCCGGGACGGCGTCGCGAGAGCCTGCAGGGTGGTCGCCACGCGGGCGGCATTGTCCGCGTCGAGGCGGATGCGCGGGGCGGTGTTCTTCTCGGAGGCGGCTCCATGACCCATGGGCCAATACTACAGATGACGCATGAAGGACTGTTCATACGTTCCTGTATGTTGGACGGAGTCGTCCGTTCTGCCCTGACCTGAGCGAAGGGTCCGCTTGCCATGCCTTCCTCCGCCCTGATCGAGCGGCCCGCGCCCGAGATGGCCGCCGCGTCCGCCGGCGCCGCCCCGCGGCGGCGCACGCGGATCGTGGCGCTGCCCGAGGCCCGCTGGGCGGCGGCCTCGACGGCGCTGTTCCTGATCGCGCTGCCGCTCCAGCTGACCGGCGCCCCGGCCTGGGTCTGGGGGCCGCTGTACGCCCTCGCGTACGCCACGGGTGGCTGGGAGCCTGCCTGGGCCGGGCTGCAGTCGCTGCGGGAGAAGACGCTGGACGTCGACCTGCTGATGATCGTCGCCGCCTTGGGCGCCGCCGCGGTCGGGCAGGTGATGGACGGCGCCCTGCTGATCGTCATCTTCGCCACCTCAGGCGCCCTGGAGGCGATCGCCACCGCCCGCACCGCGGACTCGGTGCACGGCCTGCTCGACCTCGCCCCCGCCACCGCCACCCGGTTGCTCGACGACGGCGCCGAGGAGACCGTGCCGACCGAGGCCCTCGAGGTTGGCGACACCGTACTGGTCCGCCCGGGCGAGCGGATCGGCGCCGACGGCCGTGTCCTGGACGGCGCGAGCGACGTCGGCCAGGCCACGATCACCGGCGAGCCCCTGCCCGTCGCCAAGGTCAGCGGGGACGAGGTGTTCGCCGGCACCCTGAACGGCACCGGCGCGCTGCGGATCAAGGTCGAGCGCGACGCCTCCGACTCGGTGATCGCCCGGATCGTGAAGATGGTCGAGGAAGCCTCCGGGACCAAGGCGCCGACCCAGCTGTTCATCGAGAAGGTCGAGCAGCGCTACTCGATCGGCATGGTCATCGCCACCCTCGCCGTCTTCGCGGTCCCGTTGGCGTTCGGCGCCGCGTTCACCGGATCGCTGCTGCGGGCGATGACCTTCATGATCGTCGCCTCCCCGTGCGCCGTGGTGCTCGCCACCATGCCGCCCCTGCTGTCCGCGATGGCCAACGCCGGACGCCACGGCGTCCTGGTGAAGTCCGCCGTCGTCATGGAGCAGCTCGGCCAGATCGACGCCGTCGCGCTCGACAAGACCGGCACCCTCACGGAGGGCACCCCCGCGTCACCGACATCCGCCCCCTCGCGGGCTCCGGCCTGACCGCGGAGGAGCTGCTGGCGCTGGCCGCGGCTGCAGAGCACCCCAGCGAGCATCCGCTCGCCCGCGCCGTTGTTGACGCCGCCCGCGCCGGCGGCCTGGCTCTCGCTGCGGCCGAGGACTTCGCCTCCGCGCCCGGCATCGGGGTGAGCGCCACCGTGAACGGCCGGGCCGTCGCGGTCGGCGCCCCCGCTCGGCTGCTGAACGACGCCGACGACGCGCTCTCCGTACGCGCCGCCGCTGTGACCGGCGAGTTGGAGGACGGCGGGCGTACCGCCGTCCTGGTCGAGGCCGACGGCGTGCCGGTCGGCGTGCTCGGCATCGCCGACCGCCTGCGTCCGGACGCCGCCGCCACCGTCACCGCGTTGACCGCCCTGACCGGTGCCGGGCCGATGCTGGTCACCGGTGACAACCCGCGCGCCGCCGCCCGCCTGGCCGCCGAGGTCGCAATCACCGACGTCCGCGCCGGACTGCTGCCCGAGGACAAGGTCACCGCCGTCAAGGAACAGGAACAGGCCGGGCGAAAGGTGTTGGTGATCGGCGACGGCGTCAACGACGCCCCCGCCCTGGCCGCCGCCCACACCGGCATCGCCATGGGCCGAGCCGGCTCCGACCTCGCGTTGGAGACCGCCGACGCCGTGATCGTGCGCGACGAACTCGCCACCGTCCCCGCCGTCGTCTCCCTCTCCCGCCGTGCCCGCTCCCTGGTGGTGCAGAACCTGGTGATCGCCTCGGTGTTCATCGCCGCCCTGGTGGTCTGGGACCTGGTCGCCACCCTGCCGCTGCCGCTCGGCGTCCTCGGTCACGAGGGCTCCACCGTCATCGTCGGCCTCAACGGCCTGCGCCTGCTGCGTGAGGCCGCCTGGACCCGGGCCCGCACCGAGGGCCACAAGTGAGCCGGCGCACTCGCGAGCCGGCCGCCGCCGCCTCCACCGCGGCGGCGGCGGCCCGCTGCACCGTCACCGTCTGCCGGGGCCGCTGCTGCGGTACCCCCAAGGTCCACTTGCATCCGGTACCCAGGTACAGGTCTACCGTCGAAGACGTCCCCGACCGGGGACCAGGCGACGGGAGTGACCGGAATGAACGGTTTGGACTGGGTGCCCACCTCGTGCACGCTGCCCATCGAGGAACGGCCACTGCGGGTGGCGGAGTGGGACGCGCTGTTCACCGAACGGCTGGAGCGGATCTCGCGGCCCGAGCCACTTCGGGTGCACCTGGAGCTGCGCGGCGGTGACGGCGTCGAGGAGCGGGTGCACGACCTGGCCGAGCGGGAGGGCGGCTGCTGCTCGTTCTTCACCTTCGCCGTCACCGCCGACCCGAACGCGGTGACGCTCGACATCACCGTGGACACGGTGCACACGGCTGTACTGGACGCGCTTCAGCGCCGGGTCACTGCGGCCGGGAGCACGCAGTGAGCGAGCACCTGCGCACCTCGCAGGTCGCCGAGGCCGCCGGGGTGAACACCCAGACCCTGCGCTACTACGAACGCCGCGGCCTGCTCCCGGAACCCGACCGCAGCCCGGGCGGCCACCGCCTCTACGACGACCAGGCCGTCACCGTGCTGCGCGTCATCAAGGCCGCCCAGCGCCTCGGCTTCACCCTGGACGAAGTTGCCGAACTGCTGGAGAGCGGCCGCCACCGCCACGGCCGCACCGTCCCCGGCCTCCAGGAACGCGCCCGGGCCAAACTCGCCGAGGTCGAGCAGAGGATCGCCGACCTGACCACCATCCGCGAAACCCTGACCACCGCCTTGGACGCCGGCTGCGACGACCTCACCCGGTGCGCCGGCAGCCCGTGCTGCCCCATCCCCTTCACCGACCTCGCCGAGGAGACCCGCCATGCCGGCCCCTGCTGCTGACCGGCCAACCACCCGCACCCCCAAGGTTCTGGGCGCCCTCGCCGCCCTGGCCTGCGTGGCATGCTGCGCGCTGCCCGCCCTGATCGCCGCTGGAGTCGTCGGGGCCGGAGCCGGGGTGGTGGTCGGCCGGCTGCCCGCCCTCGCCGCCGCCCTGGCGGTGCTCGCGGCCGGCACCCGGTGGATGACCCGCCGCCGGGCCGCCCACGGCTGCGGCTCTTCGGCCTGCGGAGGCGGCGGGTGCCGCTGCCCGGGCAGCCCGGACTCGCTGGAGATCACCCCGTCGGCCCACCGGTAGGGTCCGCGTTCAGGACCGCCGTCCGCTCCACCGCCCTGTTCGCTGCCGCCGCACTGTTCGAGATCGGCGGGCCCTGGCTGGTGTGACAGGGCGTTCGCGAGTACAGGGGCTGGGTCAGGATCGGCGTCCGTTGCGATCATGGACCGGGACATCGTGAGGACGCTGTGCCTGCACAGCCCGACTGCCGGGTCGGGGACGGGTCAGCTTGCGGGCATGGGGCGGTCGGGCACGAGCCGGAGCAGTTCTGTGGCGGCCCAGTGCGGGCCGCGGGCCCGGACTTCGTCGCGCAGGGCGTCGCTTTGCGTGCGGCTCCCGGCCAGCAGCGCCCGGACGGCGGCACCGGCGGACGGCGCGTCGAGGATGTTGGGATCGAGGCTGCGGCCGACACCGGCGCGCTCGGCATCGTGGGCGATGGCGAACTGGTCGCTGGAGAAGGGCAGGAGGAGCGCGGGTACACCGGCGGGACGACGTCCGTAACGTGGATCCGGTCGGCCGGAGCGCTGCCGGGCACCGGCTCCTGGCTGAGGTCGGTGACCCGCTCCCCCGCCGCCACGATCACGGATGCGTCGGTGTGCTGGAGGATCCCCTCGACGGCGACCCGCAGGACATCGTGTCGGGCCGACAGGAAGGTGCCGAGCGCGACCAGGACGAGCGGCCGACCACCGGCGGTCAGCCGGTCGACGACGGCCCGCCAGGCCGGATCGAGGTCGGCGGCATCCGGCGCGGTCTCCTGCTCCACCTCGCCCTGGGGACGCGGATCCCCGCACCGCTCGGCAGCGCCCGCACCTGGCTGGAGACCACCAACGCCGCCGTGACCTCCCTCGTCCTCGCCCTGATCGGCGCCCTCCTGCTCGCCGACGGCGCCATCGCGCTCTGAACCCCCTCCGAGCGGTGACCCCCGCGCCTTTCCAGGACGGCTGAGCTTTCGACAGACCCCTCGACTTGCATGCGGTCGCGCACATGCCCGTCCTGAACGCGACTCCGCGGAGGTGTCTGAAAGATCGTGAAAGTCCGTGATGTGACGGTCTGGCCGGAGGCTCGGCCTCGGGCCTCGGGCCTCGGGCCAGGCGGAACGGACGAGTCATGACGGAGAAAGCGGTGCCGGCTACTGCTGCAGCGGCCGGGGAGGTGTCGGTCGGCGAGAGCGTCGAGCGGTTGCGCTGGAAGCCGAGATGGCGGAGCACTTCGGCTGCGAGAAACACGACCCGGTAGATCACGGCTCGGGCAATTCCGCAACGGGACCTCGCCCAGGACCGTGCTCACCGACGTCGGCGCGGTCACCGGCCCTCGCCGCTGCGCCCGGTACGGCGGGTGCCGCACCGGGCGCAGGCATGCATTTGTGCCGGATGTCAGTTGTTCGGGTCGAAGGCGCCGTCGAATTCGAACACCGGGTTGGGGACGTCGCGTCCGGTCCGGTCGGTGATGGTGGCCAGGCCTACGAGCTTGGACGGGCCTCCGGCGACGTAGGTGGAGTTCGCCTTGACCTGCAGTTCGAACTTGCCGGTCTGGACCTGGTGGTGCTCGTCGTGGAAGGTCACCATGCAGATCCAGTCGGCGCCCGGGCCGACGTCCGCGACCTTCGGGCCGCCGCGGTCGCAGGTTGCGGATGCGGCGATGCCGCCGTCGGTGATGCCGGGGACGCCCAGGATGGCGGCCTGCTGGACGTAGAGGTTCGCGAACGTCGCGGCGAGTGAGTGCTCGACGCGGAACCTGGTGACGTCCTGGGTGCTGCTGAGGGCGGCGGTCGCGGCGACGGCGGCCGCCGCGGCGGCGAGGGTCGCGCCGCGGATGATCAGGCGGGTGCGGTTCATGGGGTCAGCCTCCGGTGATGTCGCGGCGCTGCAGCGAGAAGTAGGCGACGGTCAGGCAGATGACGGTCCATCCGGCGCTGACGGCCAGGCCGAAGGTGAGCGGCCCGTAGAAGTGCTGCTGGGTGAGCAGCCCGTACCAGGACTCCAGCGGTGTGCTCAGCAGGAAGCGGCGCAGCAGGTCGATTCCGCCGATGCTTCCGAGCAGCGTCATGATCAACCCGAGAACGACGGGGGCGGCGACGCCGGCCGCTGGGTTGCGGGTCTTGACCGACACCAGGATGGCCAGTGCGGTGAAGCCGACCATGGCGGGCAGGACGCTCGCCCAGCTGGCGAGGACCAGCATGAGGGCGTCGCCGGATCCGATGAGCTGCCCGGTGAGTCCCGTCAGCGGCTGGGTCCCGATGAGCAGCATGCTGGTGCCGACGGTGCTGACGGCGAGAACGGCTGTCGCGAGGACGGTGAACAGCGTGGCGGTCGCGGTCTTGGCCCGGAAGACCTGGCCGCGGCTGACCGAGCGGGTCAGGATGGTCTTCCAGGTGCCGTGCTGGTCCTCGTTGGCGAAGATGTCGCCGGCGACGACGGAGGCCAGCAGCGGGAAGATCCACTGGGCGGCGAAGGCGAGGATGAACAGCGGCATCGCGAAGCCACTGGTGTGGATCTGCCTGCCGTAGATGGTGTCGCTGGGTGTCTGCTGCTGGCCGTTGAAGACCAGCACGATGGCGATCGGCGCGAGGGCGCAGCCCAGCAGGGTGTAACGGCTGCGAGCCTGGGCCGCGAGTTTCGCCATTTCCCAGCGCAAGGCGGTTCCGGTGCCCGGACGTCGGGTCTGCGCGGGTGACGCTGCGCCGGACGGGTGGGTGGCGGCGGGGATGGTGGCGGGGACGGTCACTGGTGCGCTCCGCTGGTGGCTGGGGTGTCGAGCTCGCGGATGGGGGTGGGCGGTGCCGACTCGGTGAGCATGAAGAACAGCGCTTCCAGGGGCGCTTCGTCCAGGCTCAGGCCGCGCAGGGCGATGCCGGCGCCGACCAGTGCGGCCACCAGGGCGTCGATGCGCTCCTGGGAGCCGCGCACGGCCAGCGCGTCCTCGACGCGGGCGACTTCGAGACCCTGGGCCCGGGCGAGGAGCTCTGCGGCGGCGTTGTCGGTGGTGGTGATCCGGTGCGCCTGGGCGGGCGCCTGTTCACGCAGCGCGGCGATGGGGCCGTGGTACACGACCGACCCGGTGCGCATGATGGTGACGTCGTCGCAGATCTGCTCGACCTCGCCCATGTCGTGGCTGCTGAGGAGGACGGTCAGACCGCTGTCCGCCAGCCGCTTGACCAAGGCGCGCATGTCGCGGATGCCCGCCGGGTCCAGGCCGTTGGCGGGCTCGTCCAGGACGAGGAGCCTGGGGTCGCGCAGCAGGGACGCGGCGACGCCGAGGCGCTGGCGCATGCCGAACGAGTAGCCGCCGACCTTGTCGCCGTGCCGGTCGGCGAGGTCGACGATGTCCAGGACCTCGTCGATGCGGTCGGTGCCTGCGCCGTCGAGGCCCGCGAGGAGCTGCAGGTTCCTGCGGCCGGTCAGCCCGGGGTAGAACTTGGGGCTCTCGATGAACCCGGCGACCCCGTCCAGCACGCCGACGCCGTCGCGCTGCCAGGACCGGCCGAAGACCTCCAAGGTGCCGCTGTCGGGTCGGACGAGTCCGAACAGCATGCGCAGGAACGTGGTCTTGCCCGCGCCGTTGGGGCCCAGGACACCGTAGACCTCGCCTTGGGCGACCTGGACGGTGATGGAATCGACGGCCGTCAGCGGACCGTAGGTTTTGGTGAGGTCGACGGCATGGACCGCCAGTGGTTCGCTCATGGGCCCGGACGCTAGAGATCCCACATGAAGCTGCGATGAAGCCCGCCGGCACCCTGGCAGCCGCGTATCCGGGCCGGAGCAGTGGCCCGGGAGGGGCGCAATCGGGTGATTGAATGACCTGCGCCCGGTCGGTCGACCGCGCCGGAGCTTCGCGGAGGGGAGCGGTCCTTGCGGGTTCTCGTGGTCGAGGACGAGCGTCGCCTGGCCGGGCTGCTGGCCCGGGGTCTGAGTGAGGCCGGGCACGACGTCGACGTGCGGCACAGCGGTCCCGAGGGACTGCGGGCGGCCCTGGGCGGCGGCTACGACTGCGTGGTGCTCGACCGGCTGCTGCCCGGCCTGGACGGCGTCGCCGTCTGCACGGAACTGCGCGGCCGGGGCAGCACCGTCCCCGTGCTGATGCTGACGGCGCTGGGGGACGTACGCGACCGGGTCGCCGGCCTGGATGCCGGCGCGGACGACTACCTGCCCAAGCCCTTCTCCTTCGACGAGCTGCTGGCGCGGCTGCGAGCGCTGAACCGGCGCACGGCGGACACCGGTGCCGGCGAGCTGCGTGCCGGGGACCTGCTCGTGGACCGGGGGCGGCGGCGGGCGTTCCGCGGCGGAGTCGAGATTGAGCTGTCCGCCCGGGAGTTCGACATCCTGGCCCTGATGCTCAGCCGGGCCGGCCACTGCGTCACCCGCTATCACATCCTCGACGAGGTCTGGGACGGGGAGACCGATCTGCGCTCCAACGTCATCGACGTCCACATCGCGGGCCTGCGAGCCAAGGTCGACAAGCCGTTCGGGCGGCGCGCGATCGAGACCCTGCGCGGCGCCGGCTACCGCCTGGACCCCAACGGTGGCTGACGCGCTCCCCCGTTCCGCAGGCGGCGTCGGTCCCCGCACGACCGGCCCGGCTCCTCCCGCCGGCTCCGCGCCACCTGGCGGCGACTGCCGCTGCGGGTCCGACTGGTGGCCGGATTCGAGGCCGCGATCGTCCTGGTGCTGACCGCGGCCGGGGCATTCGTCTACCTGCGGGTGCAGTACGCCCTGGACCTGCGCCTCAACGAGGACCTCGTCGCGCAGTCCGCACAGGTCACCGCCGACGTCCGCGCGCCGCACCAGACCGGCCTGCCCGCGCTCGTGTTCCCGGGCACGGTCTACCAGGTCATCGGCCCGGGCAGCCACGTCCTCGAGCGCAGCGCGGGCAGCGCCGACGGATCCTTGCTGCACCCCGCCGAGCTCGCCTCCGCCCTGCGCCGGCCACTGCGTGTGGACCGCGGGGCCCTGCTGCCCATCAGCACCGGGCGACTGCGCCTGTACGCGGTGCCGATCGCCCCCGGCTCGGGTGAGCCGGCCGCGGCGCCTGCGGTCGTCGTCGTCGCGGTCCGTCTGGACCAGCGCGACGAAGCCCTGCGCGAACTGATCGGCCAGCTCGCGCTGGCCAATCTGGCCGCACTGATCGTCGCCTCGTTGGTCGGCTACCGGCTCGCATCGGCGGCGCTGAGGCCGGTGGAGCGCTACCGGGCCGAAGCCGCCCGGATCGCCGAGGGCGCCACCGGGGTCCGCCTGGCGGTGCCCGAGGCACCGCACGACGAGGTGACCCGCCTCGGCCACACGCTCAACGACATGCTCGCCGCACTGGAATCCGCCCTCGAACGCGAGCGCAGGTTCGTCCAGGACGCCAGCCACGAGCTGAGCACCCCGCTCACCCTGCTCTCCGCCGAGCTGGAACTGGCCATGCGCCGCCCCCGCACACCAGCTCAACTGCAGGCGACGATCCGGGCCGCAGCCGCCGACACGGCCGACCTCATCGCGCTGACCGACACCCTTCTCAGGGTCGGCGTGCAGCCCTCGGGGCCCCCCACCGCAGCGGTGGTCGACCTCGGCGACCTCCTGACCGGGATCACCGACCGCTACCGCGCCACCACCACGGCCGTTGCACTGGGCGTCGGCCCGGACACGGAGGTGACCGTCGCCGGAGACCCCGCCCGGCTGACACAGGTGTTCACCAACCTCCTGGACAACGCTGTGCGGCACGGCGCCACACCCGTCACCGTGAACGTGCATGCCACCGAGCGCGTGGCCGTCGTCAGCGTGCACGACAGCGGCCCCGGCATGGACCCGACCTTCCTGCCACACGCCACCGAGCGCTTCAGCCGCGCCGACACTGCCCGCACGACCCCCGGCAGCGGACTGGGCCTCTCCCTGGTCGAAACCATCGTCCGCACCCACCACGGGGAACTGCGGATCTGCTCCAACGGCGCGCACCAGCGCATCAACGCGTGGACCGCCGTCGAGTGCGCCCACCCGGCCAGCGGAACCACGGTCACCGTCCTGCTCCCGCAGAGCCCCTCAGGTTGAGCCCGCGCTGTCGGTGATCAACCCGGTCGCGGCCAGGCGGCATCCACGTCGACCGGATGCCTGCCGGAGGTGGCCGGGTCGACCGTCCCGGCCGTGACCGGAACGCGGCCGAGGGCGGAGGCGTTCCGGACGGACTGCTGGGCCGCCGCCGAGCAGGCGACGGGTGCCCGATGGTCCGTGCAGTACCGCGGCAACGCTCTGCGTGGAGCTCCACGGTCGCACTCACGCCTGCCGGCCGACCATCGATGGCCCGAACGGTCCCACCTGACAGCGGGGACCGCCGGCGGCGGGGTCGCTGTTCCGCAGCCCCGCCACCGGCCGTCGGGAGACTCAGCCGTGCGAGAAGGAGATCCTCGGCAGGATCCGGTCCAGCCACGCCGGCGTGTGCCAGGCGGCGCGGCCGGTCAGGCGAAGGACGACCGGGAGCAGGACGAGACGGACGAGGGCGGCGTCGAGGAGGACGGCGACGCCCAGGACGATGCCCATCTCCTTGGGCGGGAGCGGCCCGGAGACAGCGAAGGTGAAGAACACCGCGACCATGACGCCGGCGGCCGCGAAGATCACCCGGCCGGAGTGGGCGAGGGAGCCGACCATCGCCTCCTTCGGGTCGCCGCTGCGCTCATAGTGCTCCTTGGCGGAGGCGAGCAGAAAGACCGTGTAGTCCATGGCGATCGCGAAGATCATCGCGAAGAAGAACACCGGTGCCCAGCCGTCCAGGAACCCCTGGGGCTTGAAGCCGAGCAGGCCGGAGCCGTGGCCGTCCTGGAAGACGAGCCGGGCGACGCCGAACGCGGCGCCGGTGGAGAGCAGGCTGGCGGCGGTGCCCAGGGCGGAGATCAGCGGGGCCCGCAGGGCGACGAGCAGCAGCAGGAAGCCCAGGCCCATGACGACGCCGATGACCAGTGGGGTCTTCTGGGTGAGCAGGTGCTGGAGGTCGAGGTTCTCGACCGCCGCGCCGCCCACCAGGGTGTCGTGCGGAAGTTCGGCCCGCAGGGTGTGCACGGTGGAGGAGAGCTGCGGGTTGGAGGGGTCGACGGAGGGCACCGCCTGGATCATCGACCAGCCGGATCCGTCTGCGGAGGGCTGAGCGGGCATGACGCCGGCAATGCCCGGTGTGGCGGCAATCTGTGCGCCGACCGAGGCGGCTTGCCCGTTGGGGGTGATGATCTGCAGAGTGCCGGGGGCTCCGGCGCCGAAAGCCCGCTGGACGGCGGTGTAGCCGGCACGGGCGCTGTCGTGGGCGGGGACGACGGTGATCGACGGCATCGCGGTCCGCAGGCCGATGACCGGCGCGGCCAGGGCCAGCAGGACGGCCAGTGCCACGGCGCCGTACCGGAAGGGGTGCTTCCACAGGCGCTCGCCCCAGGCGGCGAAGCGTGAGGAGCGGTGTGCACCGGACTTCACCCAGGGCAGGGCCAGGGCGTCGACGCGGTGGCCGAGCCTGCCGAGAACGGCGGGCAGCAGGGTGAGGGTGGCGGCGAGGACGAACAGGACGGCGAGCATGATGCCGCCGGCCATCGACCGGAACGCCGGGGAGGGCACGAGCATGACGGCGGAGAGGCTGACCAGGACGGTCGCGCCGGACAGCAGGACGGCCTTGCCCGCGGTGTCCATGGTCTCCGCGACCGCCTCCGCGCTGCTGAGCGACCTGCCCATCCGTGCGCTGCGGAAGCGGACGACCAGGAAGAGGGCGTAGTCGATGCCGAGCGCGAGGGCGAACATCATGGCGAAGTTCATTGCCCAGATGGAGACCGGGAAGAGATGGCTGATCAGGACGAGGGAGCCGGCGGAGGCGGCGAGGCCCGCCATGGTGAGCAGCAGGGGAAGGCCTGCGGCGACCAGGGAGCCGAAGGCGAGGACCAGGATGGCGAGGGTGACCGGCCAGGACATGATCTCGGACTTCATCATGGCGTCGTGGTTGGCCTTGTTGAAGTCGCTCCACAGGACGGACGCGCCGGTGGCGTGGACGCTGATCCCGTCCTTCGAGAGTGCATTCAACGGACCTTTGAGGTCGTCGGCGGCGCGGACCATGTCGTCGGGGTTGGCCTTGGCGCCGGCGAGCAGGATGGCGGTGCGGCCGTCCTTGCTGATGGTGGCGCCGGGCTGGGGCGGGACGACGGTGGAGATCCGGGGGTCGGCGGCGGCCGTGGCTCCGGCCTTGGCGATGACCTGTTGGACGGCGGGGTCGGTGACCGGGCGGTCGGCGGCGACGACGATCTGCAGGGCGGAGGACGCGTTGCCCGCGAAGTGCTGCTCCGCCAGTTGCCGGGCCGTCACCGACTGCGAGCCGTCGGCCTGCCATCCGGCGCCGGACAGGGCGCCGGTGACCTGGGGCGCGAAGGCGCCGAGGCCGATCACGACGAGCAGCCATCCCACGAGTACGGCCTTGAAGTGCCCGGCCGACCAGGCGCCGAGGCGGCCCAGGAGGCCGGCGCGGGCCGGAGGACCGGGCGGCTCCGGGGTGGGGGGCTTCGCGAGGGAGGTGTCCGGGTGGTTCACGGGGGTGCTCCGTTCCGAGGGCGGCCCGACGGGCTCGCTATACGGGTGGGGGTATATGGAGGTCCGATAAAAGGGCCCGCTTGGGGCGGGCCCGGAACGTGACGGTCAGCTGGAGAGGGTTTCCAGCGCGGCGCGCAACCGGCCGGCGGCCTCGTCGGCCACGGCTTCGAGTGCCGGCTGCCCGGTGACCCGGACCATGAGCTGCGGGTCCATGACCTCGACGACGGTGCGCCCGTCGGCCGCGCGGACGACCACGTTGCACGGCAGCAGCAGTCCGATGCGCCGGTCGGCCTGGAGGGCGCGGTGGGCCAGCGCCGGGTTGCAGGCGCCGAGGATGACGTACTCCTCCATCTCCTCGCCGAGCTTGGCCCGCAGGGTGGCCTGGACGTCGATCTCGGTGAGAATGCCGAAGCCCTGCTCGGCGAGCGCGGCCCGCACCCGCTCGGCGGCCTCGGCGAAGGGAAGGTCGAGGGTGAGGGGAATGCCGTAGTCCATGCTGTGCTCCGTTCGTGATGTGGGATCAGGCGGTTCCGGCGGCGAGATCTCGACCCGACAGCGACCACGCGATGGTTCCGCCCCGGACGGAGGCGGCCTCGAAGCCGGCGCGGGTCAGCAGTTCGGCTCCGATCCGGCTCCGGTTGCCGGATGCGCAGATCACCATGACGGCGGGGCCGAAGGGCAGGGCAGCCAGGTTTCCCGCAAGCATCCCCAGCGGAACCCAGCGGGCACCGGGCACGTGTCCCGCGGCGAACTCGAAGGCCTCACGCACGTCGAGCACCAACGCCCCCTCCCTCCGTGCGGCGGCGAACGCCTCGATGTCGACTTCCCGAACCATGATCCACCTCACCTGATACCCCACAGGGTATATGTCAGAGTACGTCGACGCCCCGAAGGATGAGCTGCATTCCGCCGTGGGGGCGCGTCGCACGGCCTCGCGCTCCGGCGGATGGCCGGAGCAGCCGCACCGGCCCGAAGGCGTCCGGGAGGTCGGAGGAGCGCCCCATCCGACACGGCCACCGAGCAGGCAAGTCGTCAAGCCAGGGCGAGGAAGAGCCTTTCGAGTTCGGCCTCGCTCATCGGCGGCGCGCCGGCGTCGGCGACGGCCATGCACTGGCGCATGCCACTGGCCACGATCTTGAACCCGGCCCGGTCGAGCGCACGGGAGACGGCGGCGAGTTGCGTCACGATGTCCTTGCACTCGCGTCCGGCCTCGATCATCGCAATGACGCCGGCGAGCTGACCCTGCGCCCGGCGAAGGCGGTTGAGGACCGCGCCGACCGAGTCGTCGTCGACCTGCACGTGCGCACCTCCAGAGTGTCGTTCTGCCACCAGTTTACCCCGTGGGGTATACATCGGGCGGAGGTGGGATCAAGGGCTCGGGCCGGGCCGGTCGGCTCCGGCAGCCGCTCGGCACCGATCTCCACCGGACCTGAACCCGACCGCCGCCGGCCGCTGCGCGGTCCGTCGACAGGAGCAGCCCGCGACCTCGCCCGCCCAGGACACCCCACCCGCCGACTCAGACGCGGCACTCCACCCCGTTCGGATCCGGATCGAGCACCTGACCGCAGACCGCTACTGGATCGCCGGCTCGTGGTGGACCAGCCGGTCGAGGACGGCGGCCAGGACGCCGACCCCACCCCGACCGACCTCTTCGCCGCGTCACTGGCCTCTGCGTGGCCTTCTACGCCGGCCGCCATCTGGCCCGGCACGGCGTCGATCCGAAAGGGCTGCGGGTGGACGCCGGCTTCACGATGGCGACGGACCGCCCCGCCCGGGTCGCCCAGGTGCCTGGTGGCGAAGGTGCCGGAGGGCCTGGACGCCGCCCGGCAGGACGCACTGCTCGCCGTCGCCTCGCACTGCGCCGTCCACAACACGCTCCGCCAGACCCCCACCGTTCGCGTCGAAGCGGCCCGCCCCGGCGAGACGGAATGGCCGACCGCACTCCACTGTTCAAATACCCATGGGGGTATTAACGAGAGGAGAGCGGCCATGGCCACGGTCGAGCTGACCGACAAGAACTTCGACGAGATCGCCGGCGGCAAGGGCATTGTGCTCGTGGACTTCTGGGCCGCCTGGTGCGGTCCGTGCCGGATGTTCGCACCCGTCTTCGAACGGGTCTCGCAGAAGCACCCGGACATCGTGTTCGGCAAGGTCGACACCCAGGCCCAGCAACAGCTCGCGGCCGCATTCCAGATCTCCTCCATCCCGACCCTGATGGCGGTGCGCGACGGCGTCGTCCTCTACGCCCAGCCCGGCGCGTTGCCGGAGGCCGCACTGGAGGACGTGATCCGCCAGATCCGCGCCGTCGACATGGACGACGTTCGTCAGCGAATCGCGGCATCCGCCGTGTAGTTGACGAGCCCGCCGAGCGACCCGGTACGACCGGGCGGGCCGTGGGAGAGGCCCCGCCGGGCGCCGACGGGCTCCGCAACGAATCAGCGACCCTGCGCCCCTCTCATGCCGCCGGGGGACACGCTGCCCACAACCCGGCGTTCCGGGCTTGCGTGTCCGGGACGCGATCGGTCCTACGTGCTCGCGCACTCGGAAGCAGGCTGCGGCCGGAGTCGAGAGGCTCCGACAACAGTCTGCTCCAGCGCAGGTCGACCACGACGTTCGGCGGGCGTCACGGATGTTGATCACGGCCTCGACCGTGAAGCCGCGCGCCTCCGCGCCCGCGACGTACTCATCGACGTCACGGGCGCGGGTCCACCACAACCGCACGGCCGGTGGCCTCGTCGGCGATGAGGTACGAGGCCTGGGAGAGGCAGGCGAGGTAGTAGTGGGCGAGGAACACGTGGATCGCCTGTTCCGGTGACACGGCCCCCAGGGCAGGGGACGACGACCGCCTCCGCCCGCAGCGCCCGATGGATACGGGGTGGGGCATACCTTGCTCTCAATAATACCCCCGTGGGTATTATTGAGAGAAGGGCGGCACTTACGCACCGCCGCACAACCAGCTCCGCACCGCGCGGTCAGATCGCGATCGGCACCGACATACCAGCCGGATCACCGCTGCCACCAACTCGCAACGCAACCATCGGAGGCCCCGCCATGTTCGCGTCCCGCCACCCGGGCATCCCCCAGGAGACCACCCCGACCGAGGCGTACCGCAACGCCCTCAACGGCCGGGCACTGCTGCTGGACGTCCGCGAGGAGGACGAGTTCGCCGCCGGCCACGCACCCGGCGCCGTCCCACTCCCCTCGGTGCGCTCGCCGCGGGCGGAGGACTCCCGCCTGCGGCGGCCGGGCGGGAGGTACTGGCGATCTGCCGCTCGGGCAACCGCTCCCGGCAGGCCGCCGCCCTGCTCACGGCCCGCGGCGTCGACGCCGTCAATGTGGCGGGCGGGATGAGGGCCTGGGCCGAGGCCGGCCTGCCTGTCACGACCACGGGCGGCCAGAACGGCCGAGTCATATGACCGCGCTCGTCCTCGCCCTCCTCGCCGGCGCCGTCGTCGGACTGGCACTCGGCGGCCTCGGCGGAGGCGGCAGCATGCTCGCCGTCCCCGCCCTGATCTACCTGCTCGGCTTCACCCCCGCCCACGCCGGCACCGCCAGCCTGATCATCGTCGCCGTCACCTCGCTCACCGGACTCCTCGCCCACGCCAGGACCGGGCGCGTCCGATGGCGCACCGGCACCCTCTTCGCCGCCGCCGGACTACCGCTGGCCGCTGCCACAGGCGCGCTCTCCGCCCACCTGCCCGCGGCCCTGCTCACCCTCGCGTTCGCGGCGCTGGCGGCGTTCGCCGCCTGGCGCATGCTCGCCTCCGCGCGCAAGCCCAAGGACGCGGCACGACGCCGCCCCGACGCCGCGCCAGCCGACCGGCCCGCCGACAGCGGCTCCGGACGGTCGGCCGCCGCCGGCGCCGGCCTCGGCGCGGTCACCGGTCTCCTGGGCGTCGGTGGCGGCTTCCTCGCCGTCCCCGCCCTTGTCTCCGTCCTTGCCTTCACCATGGCGGAGGCCGTCGGCACCAGCCTGCTGGTCATCTCCGCCAACTCACTCGCCGCCCTGGTGCCCCGGCTCGGCGCAACCGGCTCCCTCGACTGGGCCGTCATCGCACCGTTCACCGCCGCCGCCGTACTCGGTGCCTGGGACGGCAAGCGCCTGGCCGACCGCTTCAGCGGACGCACCCTGCAGATCGCGTTCGCCGCCGCCCTGATGGCCGTTGCCGCGCTGATGCTCGTCGACGCCCTGACCTGACCGGCCGCCCCTCCCCTTCTCCGGTCGCGGCCCGCAACGGCGTCCGGCACTTGCCGCGGTGGAAGTGACAACCCCCGATGGCAACGCCTCTGACCGTCGAGCAGCTCCGCCCCGCAGCCGCCACGCAGGCCGAACTCACCGTCGTCTGCGCCTCCGGAACCCGCTCCCGGAGCGCCTGCGAGAAGCTCGCCGCCGCCGGTGTCACGGCCCGCCCCCTGGTCGGCGGCACCTCCGCCTGGGCCCAGGACGGCCGCCCCCTCAACCGCCCCGAAGGCGCCCGCGCGGTCTGGGCCATGGACCGCCAGGTCCGCCCCGCGGCCGGCTCGCTCGTCGTCGCCGGCGTCGGCGCCGACCTCGCCCTGCCGGGGGCGCGCTGGCCCTCCGCCGCCGTCGGTGCCGGCCTTGCGTGCGCCGCGATCGGCAACACCTGCGCCATGGGCGCCATGCTCGGCAAGCTCCCCCACAACCGTCCTCACGCCGGCCTGCGCGGCCCCAACACCGTCCTCGCCGGGCTGCCCCGGTGAGCACCCGGTCCCGGACTGCGGCGGGGCGCGCGACCCTCATGCGAAGGGCGGCCGAGACCTGCCACGAGGTTCCGGCAGGCAGGCCGCCCACGGCGCGGTGGGAACTCCGCCCCGCTCGGCGCGGTCCGTACAGCCACGGCTTCCGTGACAGCCCCGACCCCGCCGGTCATCCACCGGGAGTGCTTGAGGGGCGGCTTCTGTGGAACTGCCGCGCGGAGCAGAGCGGCCCCTCCCTCACGTCCCTCGCCCGCCGCCCGGGGTCGGCCCGATCCCGAGATCGGCGGCCGGATCCAGAGGGCAGTCGGTCGCGGCGCGGGCGGTGGCGGCGAGCGGGGTGCGCGGTCCCGCCGTCCTCCGGGATCGGCATCGGCGACCGCGCGGAGTCCAGCACGTCCGAGACCCAGGCCTGCGACCGTTCGATAGCGCACCGCGTTCGTGAGTGACCCGAGCCCCGCCCTGCCGGGCCGTGATTCCCGCAGCCGAGGCGCTCCGCCATCCCCGCTTCCATGGCCCGCTCCAGCACGGCCCGGGTGATCTCCGTCAGCAGGCCGCCCACGCCCAGCAGGGCCGCGCCAGAGGCGTCCGCACTGTCCGTCAACCGCTCGGCGCCCTCGCCGACCGGCGCCTCCCCGGCCGCGTCCGCCGCAGCAGCCGGCACCGTCTTCTCCGTCATGAGCCGTCCGTTCCGCCCGGCCAGAGGCCCGAGCCCGAGGCCGACCCCCGGCCGGAATGTCGCATCACGGACTCACACGATCTTTCAGACACGTCCTCGATTTCCCACCCGTGCTGTGCGGAGGGCCTGGAACTCCGCCCTCCCACACGTGGGATCGGGCGTTACGCCTGGGGGACCACCGCATCGCTCCGGCGGACGCGGACGACGGTGCGCTTGTAGAGGCGGGCACCGAGGGTGTGCCACAGAAGGCGGGCGGGGGCGGGCATCTGCGAGAGGAACAGCTGGCGTTCCTGCGCGGTCGCGTCCTCGAGGATCGCGCCCAGGAAGATCAGAAGCTTGGACTTGGGTACGCTGCGGCGTCCGCGTTCGCCAACCTCGGCCCATTCGCGGGGCGAGATGTGGTCGGCCATCAAGGGCAGGAGGTGTTCTTCTTCGTCGTCCATGTGGGTGGTGGCGTGCCGGTCGAGGGCACGCAGGGCTTCGGCGAGGCGCAGAGCCGTGCCGCTGTCAGTCCGGCTGCGCCACCGGCGCGACAGCTCGTTGGCCGCGGCGAGCGCGCCGGCGATGGCCCCGTGCTGGTCGGCCATCCGTGCCACGACGTTGTCATCGGGGGCGGCGCGCTCACGCAGCTTGGGCCACAGCAGGTCGTCCTCGCCCTCGTGGTGTTCGCCCAGGGCACCGAGGACCAGGTCGAGGTGATCGGCGAGCACGTCGGTGCGCCGCCGGTCGCCGGGGACAGCGGCCTCGATCAGGGTGGCCAACAGCGAGATCTCGCGGCGGAAGACGCGGTGCAGGACGACCATCTCCTGCGGGTCCAGACGCGCGTCGGCGGTGGCCGGGGCGGCAGCGGGCATCGGGGTCCACTTCTCTGAGGGAACGGTGATCATTCCGGGACCCGCAGCCTAGTGACGACGGCCCTGCCGCCGACAGTCACCCTCCGCTGTGGCCCGCACCGAGAACCCGCACCCTCGCTCGCCGAACTCCTACCGGCTCACGGCCGGCAGGTGGACCCATCGGCCGCGGCCGTGGTGTCGCCCACGACGAGCTCCCGCTCCGACAGGACTGCCCTGTGGACCGCGACGGCCGCTCCGACGAGCAACAGACACGGCAGCGCGACCAGCGGGGAGCCGGTGAAGATCGACGCCGGTTCCGCGAACGTCCCGAACCGCCCCGCCCCGGCAGGCCGCCGCTGTGCAGGGTGCCGCAACCCGATGCGGACAACGACCCTCCCGGCGGCGCGGGCGCCCGGGGAGGTCAGACGGGGCCGCCGTAGTAGGTGCCGTAGTAGGCGGCGTAGGCCTCCCGGTAGTCGTCGGCGAGCGCGTGCCGCTCGGGGTCGTACTCCGGGCTGTTCCTGATCTCGTCCTTGGTGCGGTCGACGTAGACCGTCTTCTCCTCCTGTTCGACGCGCGCGACGGTCCCGGCGGGCAGGAGGACGTGCTTGCCGAAGATCCACGGTCCGGTGTCGATCACCAGGTGCCGGGAGCCGCTCTCCTCGGACAGCTCGTCCACCGTGCCGATCGGGCCGTCCGTGGCCTCCACGTGGAATCCGGCCAGATCATTGCCGGCGATGTGGCCGGCCGCGTCGCGGAATTCCCAGATCACGTCGCTCATGACGCCCTCCTTGGTGTTGTGGGCCGCGCAACCGTTGCCCGCGCGGCGAGTCCGTCGCCCGATCGGCTGCCCAGGTTGCGGACGGTCACACGGCCGGATCAGGGCGATCCCGGTTGTCCGCCGCCCGGGCGGGGTGGGCGTCGCCCTGGATCGGGCGGGGGCGCGCCGTCGCGCCCCCGCCCGGTGCAGGCGTGAGCCAGGTCTCACCCGCCGACCAGGCGGGCCTGCCGGAGAGCCCAGCGCAGGGCCTGCTCGGAGAGTGGTGAGCCGTCCACGCCGACAACGATCCGCGGCGCCCCGCCAGTTCCGTCGTCCCCTGTGTCCTCCGTGTCCGCCTCGGTACGTTGGCCGGGTGCCCGGCCCCGGCCGCGCCGCTCTGTGCCTCGCCCGCCTGCAGGCCCGATCGGAGCCTCACGGGCCCTCCCCGGGCCGACCGGCCCGCGCGTACCACCCGTGGGGCCGTCGGGTGGAGGTGCCGGGGGTGGCTGATTGCACGCGTGGGCGCGCGGGACGGGTCACAGGGTGCTCTTCCGCGTACGCCGCCACCACCGGGTCCACCAGCGCTGTCGCTGCCCGAGCCGTCCCGTGCGTTCCGCAGCCCTGCCGGTCTGCGGGGGCTCGCCCCGGGTGGCGGGCAGAGGCTCGGCGTGGAGGGCGGCGAGGCTGCGGTAGAGCGCCTGCTCCTCGTCGGAGGGGTGCTCCGGGACGCGGACGGTGATCGACACCCGGAGGCTGCCACGGCCCCGCCCACCGATGCGGGGCAGGCCCCGGCCCGGCAGGTCGAGTACCGTCCCGGGCTGGACACCTGGAGGGACGGTGAGCGGAACGGGACCGTCCGGCGCGGGAACGCTCAGCGTCGTACCCAGAACGGCCTGATGCACCGGGATCTCCAGCCCGTGCCACAGGTCGGCACCCTGGCGGGTGAAACGCGGATCGGTGGCCGTCCGCACGGTGACGTACGCATCGCCGGACGTTCCGTGCGCGTCGGGCGACGGTGTACCCCTGCCGGGCAGCCGGAAGACCGTTCCCTCCAAGGTCCCGGCCGGGATCCGGAAGCTGACCGGTTCGTTCACGACCGCCCGGCCGGAACCGGCACAGGTGCCGCAGGGATCCCGGAGCACGGCGCCCCGTCCACCGCACGTCCGGCAGGTCGTCACTTTCTGCAGGACAGTGTTGCCGAGGCGGCGCTCGGTGACCTGCTGCCCGCTGCCGCGGCAGTGGGGGCACTGCTGCGGCGCACCGCGGGCGGCACCCGTCCCACCGCACCCCGGGCAGACGGCGGGCCGGCGGACGGTCACCGTCTCGGTGGACCCGCTGATCACGGCCGACAGGGGTACGGTCAGGTCGAGTTCGATGTCCGCGCCCCGCACCGGGCCCCGCCCGACATCGGACGGCGCCCCGAACGGATCGTCGAAGCTGCCGCCGAGGAATCCGCCGCCACGTCCGAAGACCCTGCCCCCGGCGCCTGCGAACACGTCGCCGAGGTCGAGCCCCGCCAGCAGGTCCTCGACGGACACGGCCGCCGGCCGGGCCGCGCCCCGCTCGTCGTACTCGGCCCGCCGCTGCGGGTCCGACAGCACACCGTAGGCCTCGGCGACCTCCTTGAACCGGTCCTGCGCGTCGGGGTCCGTGCTGAGGTCCGGGTGGTACCGGCGGGCGAGCTCGCGGAAAGCCTGTTTCAGCGTCTTCGGGTCGGCATCGCGGGACACGCCCAGGATGTCGTAGAAGTCCCTGCCACCGGTTGTCGCCATGGCTCCAGCGTGGCTCCCCCGCTATCGGGCCGTGAGGGCCGACCGGCCCACCCGATCCCGACCAGCGGACCTCCTTGGCGGGGCACCACCCCTGGGCCCCGCCACCCGCGCTGTGCCGGTCGGGATTTCCCTTCCGCCGGCGGAGCCGATGCGGCGGAATCCGGACCTGGTGGGGGCGTCCCGGCACGAGATCAGCCGAACGGATTCGTCACCCCACCGGCCGAGGTCGAGACACGAGGGGCGATCCCGTCGGATTCGGCCGGGTGTGCGTCCGGGCACCGGCACCGCCGGCGTTGCCCTCACTCACCAGTACACCCAGCGGCGGTGACGGCGGTGGACATCCCCCGCAGATCCTGCACCGCCTGCACAAGCATTCGTCTCTCGCGGCAAGTGCCGGTGGACGCGCCAGGAGGCGACCGCTCCGTATGCAGGGAAGTCGGCGAGCGCGCGCGGACGTGGCCGGAGTTCAGGCCGATCAGCGGCTCGCGCCGCAGTGAGTCGGGGGCGACGGGCGTGAAGATCTGTTGGCCGGTCGTATCCAGCCGGGTCAGCAGTCGGCGCACCTAGCGGGCGACCAGGTCGGCGCCGGTTCGCTGATGCTTCGCGAACCCCGGCAAGCCGGACGAAGGGGTGTCCTTCGTCCACGGAAGCGATCTGAAGTACCGCAGGCCGGACGGCCGGCCACCTGGATTCCGGGTGGCCATCGGCTTTGGGATCGCCACGGTGGTGGTGCGGCCGCGGAGCCCCGGTCACTCTCGGAGCGCAGCCTCAACGCCTGTCAGCGAGTCCTCGAAGGCCAGGCGGGCCGTTGTCCCCGGATGCACCCCGCTGCGCGAAGTGGTCGACTTGAAACAACGGCAAGTCGCGGCGTCATGACGGAGAGGAGCCGCAGCGATGCCAAAGGTTTCCAAACTGTCCGCGGCGAAGGTCCAGGTGTTCGGACCGGTGACCGATCGCCGCGAGGAGCTGGACGGGTACACCGTCGAATTCGTGTCCTTCGCAGCCGACGCCGACCTTGACGGTCCGCTGCAGGCCCTGCCCGGCGGGGCATGCCAGTGTCCGCACTGGGGCTACGTCATCGCCGGACGTGTGCGCTTCACCTACGCGAACCGGGAGGAGGTGTACGAGGCCGGTGACGCGTTCTACCAGCCGCCGGGGCACAGGCCGTACGCGGACGCCGGCACCGAGCTGCTGCAGTTCAGCCCGACCGAGGAACTCGCCAGGACCGAGCGGGCAATCGAGGAGTGGATGAGCCGTCAGCAGGGCGGTACGCCGTAGGCCCCGCCGTCCATCGGAGGCCTGCGTATTGGTGCGACGCGCCTGACCCCCACGGCGACACCGCGGAGAAGCCCTGGCAACGCATCCGGGACCGGACCCCTGGCCCCCACCCGCCGCTTCCGGTGACCCTCGGCCGTCGCACCGCGCCAACCCGCGCCAACCCGCGCCGGCCACCGAGGCCCACCGCCTGCACCGGGCACACCCCGCCGACCGCCCCGGCGCAGCAAACCCGCGGCAGACCGGGCCCGCTCCGGCACCCCGCAGGCAGGCCGAAACGACCACCCCGGGCCGGCCGCACAGCGGCGTGACGCGGCGCGGGGCGGCAGGACCGGACAGAAGGCGCGGCACGACGCGGACAGGACGCACACCCATGGTGGAAGCACCGCGCAATGATCCGACGTGGTGAATCCCGGCGCGGCGGCAGCGCCCGCCCCCGCGACCGGCCTCAGACGGAGAAGTCGGCCCACTCCAGTCCGGTAGGCGGGCACGGCCGGCCAATGTCCTGGCAGCAGTGCCGCTCGACGGGCGAACACCAGAGGCATCGGGACGCCCCTCGCCGCACCACCCTCCGTGCGGCACGGGCGTCGGGAACGGGCAGCCTCCGAAGTTCACCGCAGCAGCAGCCGATCCCCTCCGGTGCGCCGGAACAGCCCGGCCACCTGCGCAGTCGGGGACACCAGGCGCAGCACGGCGCCCGCGTCGCGGGCACGCAGGTGGGTGCGGATGAGCGTGTTGAGGCCGCCCGAGTCGCAGAAGTGCACACCCGAGACGTCCAGCACCAGCTCGCCCGCAGCTGCCGCGGCATCCAGTGCGTCGGTGACGGCCGCGTCCAGCAGCGGCCCCGTGTACTGGTCCAGTTCACCTGTTGCTTCCAGGACCGGGGCGCCCGCCCCGGCCGCAGCCGGACATGCAACGAAGGCGGATCGACCTGCAGGGCCTCGGTCATCGGTTCATCCCCGGCGCCACGGTCGTGGCGGGCCGTCGGTGCAGCCGTGGATCGGGTGCACCCGCCGGCCCGCATGCGCGGCGGGTGCCTCACAGTAGCGGCACATCGCGCCCCTTGCGGCCACGGTGCGCAGCGGCAGCCCTTGCCGGGGCGTCAGGTGTCCGCGGCGGGCGGTCCGTCGGCGGAGTCGCGGAGTTCCTGGTTGAGGCGCAGAGCCTCTTCCAGTTGGTCCTCGAGGATGACGATGCGGCAGGCCGCTTCGATGGGGGTGCCCTGGTCGACGAGATCGCGGGCGCGCATCGCGATCCGCAGCTGGTAGCGGGAGAAACGGCGGTGCCCGCCCTCGGAGCGCAGAGGGGTAATGAGTCCCTGTTCGCCGATGGCGCGCAGGAAGCCGGCGGTGGTGCCGGTCATCTCTGCGGCTCGGCCCATGGTGTAGGCGGGATAGTCGTCGTCGTCGAACGAGTCCGAACCGGAGCGTGGGCTGGTGTCGGAGCCGCTGCTCGGTCGGGAACCGGAGCCTGATTCTGGGGTGTGGGGTCGGACGGTGGTCGTGGTCACTGCACCTCTTTCACATGCGATTCGGACTGTTCGTGCAGGTCGGGGGAACGCGGCGAGGGGCCCCGGCGCCATTGCGGCTCCGGGGCCCCGAAGGGATACATCACCATCTACCGGCCCTGGGCCGGGTTCCTTAGGTCCGCACCGTCCCGGGGGATGGGGCGTGCGGGGATCGCGTATGCGTGACCGGAAACCACCGTCCTTCGTGATCGGGGGTCTGCGGTGTCCGCCCGGACAAAGAATCCTCACGGGCCGGGCGATCCTGATGGCGCTCTGTCCCTCCGTTCCTCCTGTGGCTCTCTCCGACCTGGTACTGCCAACTTCTTGCACTGCCCCGGCGGCCGGGAAGACCGCCCGGTCCGACAGCCGGCCCCTCCCCCGTCACCTGCCCGGATTCCGGAACCAAACCGGCCGAACCTCCCAGCACGCGCGCCCGCAGCCCGGCGCCTTCACTGGGATACCGCAACCTGCCACTGCTGGTACTGCACCTTCGCCCGCCGAACTGCAACTGCGGGTCCTACTCGGTGGCAGCCCCTGATACCTGCGGGCCACCGGGCCCGGCCGCCGATCCCGTCGCCGTACTGCACCATCCCTGGCTTCAGAACCCCGCAACCGTGCCGACCTGCGAACCTCTCGCACAACTCCCGGCAGTTCGTGTCTGCCGGGCACCTCTCGACTGCTGGCTACGAGAGAAACCATAGCCACACCGGCGGGCAATGTCTACTCCGGCCGGAACAGATTTTCCCGCGCCCGGAGGGGCGGTAGTCTTCGCCCGCGCAAGAACGGCGAGAAGGAGCCCGACGCGGCCGGGAGGCCGGCAGGCCGCACCCGAGGAGGCAGGCAGTGGAAGAACGGACAGCCCTCACACCCGTGCGCACCCCGGCCCCGCACCCTCCACGGACCCGGGCCTCACTGCTGACCGCCCTCACCGAAGCCGTCCGCGACCGCAACGAACACGTCCTGCGCCGCCTCCTCGCCCGCTTCGCCGAACAGGCCACCCTCACCGACCTGCCCGCCCTGCGCCGCGCCCTCGACCCCCGCCACCGGCACGACGACCACGACCAGCCACCGGCACCCGGGTGACGATCACCGCGAGCGCCACGGACGACCCGGCGCGGTCAGCCGCGGCCACCCCACCGAAGCCCGGCCCCACAACCCCAGCCGACCACCGCACACCACCCGGCCGACGACACCGCGGCAGTGGCCGCAGCAGAAGTACGGCCGGAGCATCGGATCTCGGCGGCTCGACCAGATCCACGGCGGAGCCGACCTGGCCCGGCGTGGCGTGGCGTGGATCGGCGACGCCACCGGTGCCGCGGTCGCCGTCCTCCTCCCCGAGCGCACGACCGCCGGCCAGGGCGCCCCGGCGCGGCCGCCCTCCCGGCCACCTCCCGCACACGCCACACCGGCCGCCCCCTCACAGCAGCTCGTCCGACGGCTGCACCCACCACTGGACGTCGCCCTCCACCTCGGCGACGGGTCACCGCGCCTCGCCCACCCCCGAGCCCGCCCGGGGGAACATCAGGGCCGCCGGACTGCTGCAGCGGTCACGTAATTCCCCACGATCTGCATGATCAGCGTCACGTCATTCCCCCACCCTCGTGGTCACGTTTCCCCATGGGGACGGGGTTCGCGAGTCGCGGCACGGGGTCCTGCCGGGTGCGGATCACCGGCGGTGTGGCAGCGGTGGTCCGCACCCGGCTCGGGCTACGAAGCCGACCCGTGGCGATCCGTGCAGCCGCCGTCCGGCAGTCCGAACATCGGCAAGCAGGGCGCCAGCCCACTGATCGAGACGGGGACGTGTTGGTGCGTCTCCCAGCGGACCCGCGTCAGCCTCAGCCGCCTCGTCGTCGTAGGCTGGCCACGGACCACGTGACGGTCGATGCCGTCGAGTTCGTATCCGTGCTTTTGGGACACGGCGAGCGAGGAAGCGTTGTCCTCGAAAGCGCCCGACATCGCTTCCAGCGCCTTGAGCCCTTCGAAGGCCAAGTGCAGAACGGCGGCGCGCATCTCGGTGCCGATCCCTTGTCGTTGATACCGCGCGCCGAGCCAGGAACCGGTGCTGACCTGCCGCAGTACGGCGAAGTCGCGGGCGGCGATGGTCTGCAGACCGACGACCTGGCCGCTTTCGAATACGGCGAGGGTCAGCGCCCAGTTGTCCGGTGCCCAGTTCCCCCGGCGCAACCAGTGGTGCTGCACCACCGAGCGTGCCCGTTCCGCGGCAGGAAGGTCGGTCCACGGCACGAGGAAGGGCATGCGGTCCGGCTCGTGGATGCCTTCTGCCGCCAGGTCGGCCAGTTCGGCCAGTTCGTTGTCGCCGGGCAGTCGCAGTTCCAGGCGGGGAGTGTTCAGACGCAGTCCCAGCAGAGGCCAGTGATCAATCAGCATGCGCCATTGTCGAAGACAATGGCAGCTCCGGCCATCTGATTTCCGGACTGCCGGCGGACACGGCAGACTCCCCGGTGACGGACAGCTGATCTCCCCGCAGACCCACCCAGCCGGGACCGAGCACCGCGACTTCGCCGAACTGCAGCAGGCCTGCGAGGACTTCATGGCGGAGGTGAACAGCCGGATCCACCGCGAGACCCGCCGGATCCCGGCCTCCGGGTCGGCGCGAGAACAGGCCCGGGCAGCGGTCACAGAGGCGAGGTCCGGCCGCCGTGAGGGGATACGGCGGCCGGACCGGTGTGCAGGCAACCCCGCACCCTTCGACCGTACGACCCGGCGGGGCGTCGAGCTCGGCAGGCCCCCGCCCGTCGGCCCTGGCGTCGCCTGCGGCCAGGGTCGGGGCCTGGCCATACCGAACCCACGGGCCTTCCGGGGTCACCTCACTCAGGCCTGCTGGGCCCAGACTCGTTCGCCGCGGACGAAGGTGGCAAGGACGCGGGTGCGGTGGATCTGCGCTGCTGGGTACGCGAACGGGTTGCGGTCGAGCACGACCAGGTCGGCGCTGGCCCCGCGGCGGATGGTTCCGGTGTCGTCGTGGTGGTTCACCCACGCCGAACCTGCGGTGTATGCGGTGAGGGCCTGAGTGAGCGAGAGCTGTTCCACGGGGAGGAATGGCTCATCGTTTCCGTCCGGCTGCACGCGGTTGACCGCAACGTGGAGTCCTGCGATCGGGTCGGGGCTGCTGACCGGCCAGTCGCTGCCGGCGGCCAGTGTCGTGCCGCTCTGCACAAGGGAGGCAAAGGGGTACTGCCACGTGGTGCGCCGGGCGCCGAGTAGCGGGATGGCGAGGCCGTCCATTTGCGGCTCGTGCGAAGCCCACAGCGGCTGGATGTTGGCGGTGGCGCCGATCCGGGCGAAGCGGGCGACATCGTCGGGGTGCACGACCTGAAGGTGTGCCAGGTGGTGTCGGTTGGTCGACGGCCCGTTGGCGGCGTGCGCTGCTTCTATCGCGTCCAGAGCCTCCCGTACCGCTCGGTCACCGAGCGCGTGGAAGTGCACCTGGAAGCCGTGCCGGTCGAGCTCGGTGACGATGCCGGGCAGCAGCTTCGGGTCGACGAAACTCAGGCCGCTTTCTCCTGTGGAGCAGCCGCAGGCATCGAGATAGGGCTGGGTCAGTGCGGCCGTGCGGTTCTCGATGATGCCGTCCTGCATGATCTTGACGGATCCGGCGGTGAACCGTCCGACCCGGCCGGCCTCGCGGCGGATGAGGAGCTCGTCGAGCTGCTCGAGGCCGCGTTCCCGGTCCCACCACAGGGCGCCGCGGACCCGCGCCGTCAGCGCGCCGGACCGAGCGGCGCGGACGTACACGGGGAGGTTGTCCGCCAGCCCCATGCCCGTTCCGACGATGGCGTCCTGCCAGCCGGTGATCCCGAGGGAGTGAAGGTACTGCTGGGCGCGGAGCAGGGCGGTGTCGAGGTCTGCCTGGGAGGGCTCCGGGATGTGCCTGGCGACCAGGAGGACGGCTCCTTCCTGGAGCATGCCCGTCGGGTGGCCGTCGGCGTCGCGCTCGATGCGGCCGTCGACCGGATCGGGGCTGGACGCTGTGATGCCGGCCAGTTCCAGGGCGCGGGTGTTGGTCCAGGCGCCGTGGTGGTCGCGGTTGTACAACAGGGCGGGCCGGTCGGGGACGACGGAGTCGAGCAGCCGGCGGGTTGGCAGGCCGCCCTCGAAGGTCTCCAGCGACCAGCCGGCTCCCGTGATCCACTCCGTGTGCGGGTTGGCGGAGGCGTAGGCGGCGATGCGTGCCAGCAGTGCGTCCTGGTCGACGACGCCCGTGAGGTCGCACTGGCCCAGTTCCAGGCCTCCGGCCACGGCGTGGATGTGGGCGTCCTGGAATCCCGGGACGAGCAGCTTTCCGGCGAGGTCGATCTCCTGGGTTCCCGCGCCGGCCATGGCCCGGGCCTCGTCGTCGAAGGCCACGATCCGGCCGTCCAGCACGGCGACTGTGTCGTGGGCGAAGGTCGGCGTCCCGGGGCTGTGCGGGCCGGGAGGAGTGAACACGGGACCGTTGCTGAAGAGGAGGTCGGCGACGGGGGACGTCATGGTGGTCCTTTGCTGTGCGTGTGCGGTCTGGGAGACCCGGTCGTGGAGGGTGCGGCTGATCGGTGCGGGCCGGCAAGCCGGGGCGGTGGGCCACCGCCCCGGCTCCTCCTGTGGCTACGCCCCCGGTTCCGCAACTGCCTCGGCGGCTGGGCTTCCGGACGGTTGCGGGGCAAGCGGCTCGGGCTGGAAATAGGCCGACCTGCGGCCCCACTTCGCCCAGGCCGAGAAGGCGACACCGGCCAGCACGATCGCGACCGGGACCGCGGCCAGGAAGCGGCCGTTGGCCGCGTTCCAGGCGAACGACGAGGCCGAGGTCCAGTCCGTGTAGGCGAGGAAGCCGCCCAGCGCGAACAGCACCGCCGCGCTCAAGGCCGGGAGGACGACGGACCGCAGGGCGGCGAGCACGCCGGCCCGCAGCCGGTCGCGGAAGTGCAGGGCACAGGCGAGCCCTGCCAGCCCGTAGTAGAGCGACACCAGCATGCCGACGGCGGTGGCCGCCGCAGCGATGAACTGGTTGAGCGTTCCCACGCCGATGGCGAGCACGGCCAGCAGGGCCGCGATGGAGCAGAGCAGCAGCGTGCCAACGGCCGGGGTGGCGTACCTGGGGTGCAGCCTCGTCCACACCGGACCGAGAGCCCCCTCCCGTCCCATGGCCAGGGTCTGCCGGGCGATGGGCAGGACGCCTGCTTGCAGGGATGCGATCGACGAGAAGAGCAGCGCCAGTAGCGGCAGAGCGGCGATCGGCTGCTTTGCCAGCGCTGTGCCCAGGTAGGGGAGCAGGCTGGAGGCGTTCTGGGTCATCTGCGGGACGCTGAACAGCCGCTCGAAGCCGAGGGCCGCGAGCAGGAACATCCCCAGCATGAGCCAGAGCGAACCGAAGCCGGCCCGCGCCGCGTCGCGCGGGTTCCTGGTCTCCTCGGTCACGGTGTAGACACTGTCCCAGCCCCAGAAGATGTAGACGCTGACGACCAGTCCGGTGACCAGCAACTTGAGCGACGGCACCGAAGCCGGGTTGAACCAGCTCAGGCTGAACGGGTGCGTGCCGACGATCACCGCATAGCCGCAGAATCCGATCAGGACCGCGTACTCGAAGAGGATCAGCCAGGTCTGGAACCGTGCCGCAACGTTGGCGCCGCGGATCGCGCCCCAGGTGAGCAGCGCCAGGACGATCAGGCCGAGGACGGTCGTCAGCGCGATCGATCCCGGGTCGAGGGCGAGGCCGATCACGGAGTGCAGATGCATCTCGCCCGCGAAGGTCAGCACCATGGCGCCGCACACCTGGCTGCCGTAGGCAAGGTAGATCGTGGTGCCGACGACGGTGACCCAGGCGCTCTGGAAACCCAGCCAGGAGCCGGCCTTGGCGCCGAAAGCTCGCCGGACCCACACAAAACCCGTACCCAGGTTCCGCTGGACGCTGTTCAGCTGCGCATAGGCACTGGCGATACCCAGAATCGGCAGGAACGCCAGGATCACCATGGCGGGGACGGCGCCGCCGACGACTGCGGCGATCACCCCCATCCCGATGCCGATGCTCAGCGTCGGCGCGGTACTGGACATGGCGATGACGGCGCCCTGGAGCGGGCCGACCACCTGGCGCAGCTGTACGTCCGGCTGCTGCGCTGCTTGCGGCGGCGTGGTGGGACTCGATGCTTGCATGCGCTTCCTCCGACACAGGCGGCGCCGTGGGGAAGACCGTGAAGACGGATTCGGGCCGCGTTGGAGGACGATGAAACCGCCCCGGGCGCCTTGCGTCAACACCGATCACGCAGTGGCTGTCGGCGCACCGACGTCCGCTGCCCGCTGGGGAGTGCGGCTCGAAGCCGAGCCGGGCGAGGTCGTAGGGTGCGGGCAGGGCTCCCCGTACGCGGGGAGGCCGCGAAAAGGAAGGCGGGGACGGCCTGTGGGCACCCAACGGAGGATCGTCCGGGAGCGCGTTCGCCAGACCGCCACCCGGTCGGGGCTGGTGCTCTCCCGCGAGGTCATCACCGACGCCGCACTGCGGCTCATCGCCGAGCACGGCAGCGACGCGCTCTCCGTGCGGCGCCTCGGAGCAGCCCTGGAGGCCAGCCCCACGGCGATCTACCGCCACTTCACCGACATGGACGACCTTGTCCTGGAGGTCGCCGACCGGCTCATCGGCGTCAGCCTGGAAGGCTTCGAACGCGGACCGGACTGGCGCGAGGACTTGCGCGAACTGGCGCACCGCGTCCACCGCGTCTACCTTGAGCAGCCCCGCGTCGCCGCGCTCGTCGCGGCGCGCACGACGGGGCGCGTCAACGAGTCGCGGATCATCGAAGTGCTGCTCGCCGTCATCGGCTCCGCAGGCTTCGACGACGCCGAGACGGTGTCCGTGTACCGTGCCTACGCCGACCTGGTTCTGGCCTTCTCCGGGATCGACGCCGCCTTCAGCGCCCTGCCCCAACCGATCGGGGACGCGGATCGCGCCCGATGGGAGGCCGACCACGCCCTCGTATCCCCCACCACCCACCCCACCCTCACCCGCCTCGCGTCGCTCCTCGCCGAGCAGGCCGGGACATCGGCATTCGAAACCGCCCTGGAGCTCTTCCTGGACGGGGTCGAGGGTCACTTGGAGCGCAAGCGCCGCAGCGCACGCGGACGACCGACGGATCCACGGTCCGCCGACTGACGCGTCACCCCGGCCGCCGGGTCACGAGGCGCCGGGACGACGCCGGCTGCCCGCGGTGCGGAACCGCCGGCGGGCCGCCGGGCGACCAGGCCCCAGAGCTGCCCCACGGGCATGCGCTCCGGCTCAAGCCCCGACTCCCCGCCGATGGCCCGGGCCCTTGAAACTCACCCCGTGTCAGGACCGGTCGAGCAGGTGGTCGATCAAGGTGATGGCCCTGTCGATGGCCGGCGCTTCGCCGATGACGATGGGTGTCCACTGCAGCGCGGTGCCCAGTTGCACCATGATGTCCACGGTCCGTGCGTCGACGCCGGCCACCTTGTGCTCGGCCAGGCTGGCACGGATCCCCTGGTTCAGTGCCGTGTTGACCCGGCCGCCCTCGGCCATCAGGACGCGCAGGGCGACGGTGGGTTCCTGCCCGGCGAACATGCGCAGCGGTTCGTACGCGGCGGTGACTTCCATGAACCGGCGGATGTCCGCGAGGACCGGGGCAGTTCCCTCGCCCTGCGTGGCTTGCAGGATGTGTGCCCAGGTCTCGGCGCTGAGGTCGGCCAGGATCCGTGCGAGGAGGGTCTCGCGGTCGCCGACCCACCGGTAGAGCGTGCTGCGTCCCACGTCCAGGGCGGAAGCGAGGGTCCGCATGTCCAGGCGGTCGCCGTGCAGGAACACGCGCCGCGCGTACTGCACGGCGAGCTCGCGGTTCGGCCGCCGCACCTGGGGCAGCAGGTTGTTCGGCTCGGAAGCGGGGGTCACCGCGCCATCCTAGGGCGACACAGGTTCAACACATGACCGATATGGGACACCATTGACGTGTGTCTCATTTGCTTCTAGCGTCTGGCGCACCCCACCGCGCCCGCTGGGGCCATCGATTCAAGGAGAACCCGCGTGCACCTGCTTCCTCGCCGACGCGGCCTGGTCGCCACCACCGTGGCGAGCGCACTCGTCGCCGGCGCCGCATTCGCCGCCGGCACTGCCCATGCCGCCGGCACGGCAGAGCCCCATGACCGTGACCCGGGCGGCCAGGCCGCGGCGTGTCTGTGGTCCGGGCCCGCGGGCGTGGTGAGCGACCCCAGCCAGAATTACGCCTTCCCGGACTCAGGCGCCCGGTACTGGTCGGCGCAGCTGACCCTGCCCGCCGGATCATCGCTGACGTTCGACGGCGAGTACGCCCACGCCCGCTACCAGTCGCTGAACAGCTACAACCTGGCCACGCACGCGCCCGTCGACGCGCTGAACGACGCCGCCACCCGCCCCGATCCCGGCTCCGCCGACCCCTACCTGCCCGGCGCCCGACGAGCCGGCAACAGCCACCGGTCCTACCGGCTCACCCTCCGGCCCACCCCACCGCCCACGGACCCGGCCCAGCGCGCGGTGAACACCCTGTACGCCGGTGTCCCCGGCCAGCAGGGCATCGCGCTGATCTACCGCGTCTACGTGCCCGACCGCGGCCGGGACGCCACCGGCGGCGTCGGCCTGCCCCGCCCCACCCTGCACCTGGCCGACGGTGCCACCGTCTCCGGGCCCGCCGTGTGCACGGCTGTCCACGCCGCCACCGGCCAACTGCCGCTCACCGCACTCCCGTCGGCGACCTACAACGCCCTGCGCGACCAACCCGGCAGGCCCACCGGGTTCCCGGCCGACCCGCAGCCGGCGTGGCACGCCTACTACAACCCCGCGTTCAGCCTGGCCTGCGTCTACCAGGGCGCGTGCGGCGGCACCCCGGCCCGCACCGGAGGGCAGTACTCCAACATCGACAACCAGTACGTCTCCGCCTACGTCAGCCGCGCCTTCGGGAACGTGCTGGTACTGCGCGGCAAGCTGCCCACCACCCCGGCCACCTACGACCGCGCACCGCGCATGCAGGCAGGCACGGACATGCGCTACTGGTCGCTGTGCTCCAACGAGAGCTACGCCACCACCCGCGCGGTGGCATGCGTCGACGACGAGCAGGTCGTCACGGATCGGGACGGCCGGTACACGATCGTGCTGAGCCTGCCGCAGGACCGTCCCGCCAACGCCACCGCAGCCAACGGCGTGACCTGGCTGAGCCTGTCCCCCAATGGCGATGGGGCCGGACATCCGGACGACACGATGCTGATCCTGCGCAACATGCTGCCGTCCCCGGGCTTCGATCACGCCGTGCAGGACACCCGAATCCCGGACGACGAGCGGACCGTCATGGGCGCGTTCCTGCCTTCCGGCACCTACACCACCACCGCCGGCTTCGAAGCCCTCGGCAACCACCCCGCCCGTCCCTGAACACCCCGCCGCGCCGTTGCAGCCGCTGCCGGTGCCGCGCGGGGTGCGCCGGCAGCGGCTGCAACGGCCAGGCCGTCGACTGTGGCCGGCCCCGTTCCCTGTCCGGCCATCTGTCCCACTCCGTTCGGATGCGCTGAACGGGTCGGACACCGACTGCGGGGGCAGGGTAGGACACCCGGCCCGGTGACAGCTCCGGCGCCCCACCGCGATGAAGGAGCACCGCGATGTCCGCACCGCAGACGGGGATCAGTACCCACCAGCAGCACTACCTGCCCGTGTCCGACCCCTCTCCTCCCACAGGCGCGCAGATCAAGGTGACCTTCTACGGCATCTCCACCCTGCTGTTCGACGACGGTCGCACGCAGATTCTGATCGACGCCTTCCTCACCCGGCCCACCAGGCAGACCCTGCTCACCTCACTGGCGACCGGCGAGAAGTCGATCGCGAGCGACCCTGGAGTGGTCGAGGCATGGCTGGCGCGCCCGGAGGTCCGTTCGGTCGCCGCGGTGTTCGTTGCCCACAGCCACCACGACCACGCGCTCGACGTCGCGGAGATCGCCCGGCGTACGGGCGCGCAGGTGCACGGCTCGCCGTCCACGCTGAACATCGCCCGCGGTGGAGGCGTTCCCGAGGCACAGCTGCACCGCTACCGGCTGTGGGAGCCGGTGACGGTCGGAGAGTTCACGGTGACGGTGCTGCCGGGACGGCACCCGCAGAACCCGCCGCCGCTCACGGACGACCGCGATCTGACCATCGACGCCCCGCTGGCGCAGCCTGCCGCCTTCGCCGACTTCGTCGAGGGCGGCAGCTTCGCGTTCCTGATCGAGCACCACGGCCGGAGGATCCTGGTCCAGGTGCCCAGCTACGTCGTCGGTGTGCTCGACGACGTACGCGCGGACGTGATGTTCCTGTCCGTCATCCCGATCGGCCACGTGGACCGCCGCCACACCGACACCTTCTACGACCAGACGATCGGCAACGTCCGCCCCCGGCTGGTCGTCCCCGTGCACTGGGACGACTTCATGGAACCGGCCGCCCCCGGCCTCGTCCCGCTCGGCGACGAGATCCCGGCCAAGTTCGACGACCTCCTGGAGCGGCTCGAGCGCGACAACATCGCCTTCGGAATCATGCAGGGCATGCAGACCGTGACCCTGTTCCAGGACGACACCCTCGTGCGGGGTGACCGAACGGGCCCCTCCCGAGGCACAGCCGCGGCCAGGCTGCCCAGCGGCGGGCGGCCGCCGATCCACGCGCCGACCGTCAGGGTGTCGGGTCGCTGAGCGCACGGAGCACCGGCGGCAGGACGCGTCTGGCCAGTCCGCCGGTGGCGGCGTCGGCCTGAGGGTGCGTGACGGCGTGGGCGTTGAGGCCCTCGGACACCGCCATCACCAGCCGGGCCAGGTCGGCCACGGGCAGCGCCGGCCGGCGGCCGTCGCGGGCGAGCAGGTCGAGCAGCACCTCGGCCAGACCCTCCACCAGCCGCTCCTCGCGAACTGCGAGGTCGTCGGCCACCTCGGGGTGGCGGGCCGCGTGGAGGGTGAACTCCATCGACACAACGAACCACTGCCGCTCGCGGCTGCTGCTGCCCGCGAGGTGCTCCAGCAGGCGCTCCAGCGGGTCCGTACATCCGTCCAGCCGTGCCGTCGCGTCACGCAGTTCGCCCAGCAGCCGGTCGGTGTGCGCGTCGTACAGGGCCAGGAACAGGTGCTCCTTGTCCGGATAGTTGGAGTAGAACGCCCCCGGGTCAACCCCGACCGCTGCACGATGTCACTGATCGAGGTGGCATGGAAGCCGCGTTCCAGGAACAGCTCCTGGGCGCTCCCGGTCAGCGCCGCGACGGTCGCCGGACGACGCTTGGTCGGGGACTTGGGCACGTCCTTCACCCCTCTGGGCAGCGGAAATGTGACGAGGGCAGGCTACGCGAACACGCCGCCGGCGGGCTCAGGCGGAGGCGCGGTAGTCGTCGTAGAACCCGGCGCCACTCTTGACGCCCAACCGGCCCGCGTCCACGTAGCGCTCCAACAGCCGCCGCGGCCCCTCGGGAAGTCCCGTGCGCTCGGCGGCGTAGTGGTTCTCGATGTCGAGGACCACATCCAGACCGACCTGGTCCATCATCCGGAAGGGGCCCCCGGCGGACCCGTGTTCACCCGCCACATCCCGTCCACGTCCTGCGGCGTCGACACGCCCTCGGCGACCACCGCCAATGCCTCCCGCTTGACCGCCGCCCAGATCCGGTTGAAAACGAACCCCGTACTCTCCGCTCGCGCCTCGAAGGGGAACAACCCGAACCGCGGCAGCTTCGCCAGCAGCAGGTCGAGCACCGCCCGATCGGTGGCACCGCTCGACATCAGATCAACGGCGCTCTGCGCGGGCGGCATGTAGAAGTGCATGTTCACCAGCCTCTGCGGCCGGGCCACGGCGTCGGCGAACCGCGCCGCTGGATACGACGAGGAGTTGCTCGCCAAGATCGCGTCGGCGTCGGCCAGCCGGTCCAGATCCGCGAACACCTGCCGCTTGAGGTCCAGGCGCTCGGGCACCGCCTCCACCACCAGCCAGGCGCCGGCCACGGCCGCCGCAATGTCCGTTGTCGAGGACGCCTCGCCCGGCGCTCCGCCGTCGATGCACTCGACGATCTTCGGCAGCTCGGCGCGGACGTACGCGCAGGCGTCGGCCCCCGCACCGGCGGACGGGTCGTAGATGCGGACCTGTCCGCCACGGGTGGCGAACATCAGCCCGATCCGCCGGCCCAGGGTTCCGGCGCCGACGACGGCGACCGGGCGGGCGTCGATGCGCGTGGGGAGAACGAAGTCCATGTCTTTACTCCTTCGGTCCGCGGCCCGGACCCGGTTTGTTTCTCACGGCCAATCGAATACATCATGTATCCGATACGCCGTGTATGCAAAGGCGGGCCGCCGACCGGCTCGCCACCTCGAAGGAGATCCCGTTGCACCCCGCTGACGTCCGCCGCCACGCCACCACCCCGCTGACCGCACCCTCTACCCTCTGCGCGCCAACCGCTTCACCGACCGCGCGTACCTCAACATCGTCTACCGCACCGACCCGCGGGCCCTGCGCGCGGTCGTCCCCGAACCGCTGCAGATCGACGAGCCGCTGGTGCGGTTCGAGGTGATGAAGATGGGCGACGTCGACGGCTTCGGCCCCTACACCGAGTGCGGGCAGACCATCCCCGTCACCCACGACGGCGAGCACGGCGAGTACCTGCACGCCATGTACCTGGACCACTTCGGCGCGACCGCCGCCGGCCGGGAACTGAGTGCCTATCCCAAGCTCCTCGGCAGCCCCACGCTGACGGCGGAGAACGGCGCCCTGGTCGGCACCCTCGACTGGGGCAGCCAGCGAGTCGCCACCGCGACGATGGCGTACAAATGGCGGGCCCTCGACCCCGACGAGGCCCGCGCCCAGATCGCCGTCCCCACCTACGCCGTCAAGATCATCCCCGGCTACCGGGGCGACCTGCGGGTCTGCGACCTCGCCCGAACCGAGATCACCGACCTCACCGTCAAGGAAGCCTGGACCGGGCCGGCCCGCCTCCAACTCTTCGCGCACGTCATGGCCCCACTGGCCGACCTGCCCGTCATCGAGGTCATCTCCGCCAGCCACATCGTCGCCGACCTCACCCTCGCCCCCATGCAGCCCGTCCACGACTACCTGGCCACCGGCTGACCGCTGCCGTCACCCGCGCGCCGCGACAGCCGGGCGGCGCGCGGCCCGGCCCCCTGACGTGACACCCGAGGGCACGGGAGGCGTATCGCATGGCAACCACGCGGCTGCACGACGCCGCCAACGACGCGTACATCTACGGGTACCCCCTCCTCATCGCAGCCACGACCTGCCAGGTGATGACCGCCCCCGGCCCCGGCCGGGCCCCGTTCAACCACTTGCGCTTCCTGCGGAAACCACCTGACGCCACATTCACCGAGGTGGTCTCACCGAACACCGACACGCTCTACGCCACTGCCTGGCTCGACCTGGACGCCGAGCCGATGGTGCTGACCCTGCCGGACTTCGGCGACCGCTTCTGGATGACACCGATCCTGGACGCCTGGTCGAACGTCATCGCGTCGCCCGGCACGCGCACCTACGGCCCCAAAGCCGGACCGTTCCTCATCGCCGGCCCGCGATGGCAAGGCGAACCGCCGGGCGGCCTCACACTGCTGCGCTCACCCACCCGCCTGAACATGCTCATCGGGCGCTACGCCCTCCACGGCCCCGACGACCTGCCTGCCATCCGCGACCTCCAGGACCGCACTCACCTCACCCCGCTGTCCGCATGGCCCCGCTCCAGCGCGGGCCAGCACGCCACGCCCGGTCACGACGACGCAGTCCCAGGAACGGCCGACCCAGACATCCCACCGGTCCAACAGAACAGGTCCACCGCATGGACGGCCAATCCTTCTTCACCCGGATGCTGCAACTCATGGCGGACAATCCGCCCGGCGCCGCCGACGAGCCACTGCTCCAGCGCATCGCCACCCTCGGCCTGCACCCGGGACACAAGACCGCTCAGCTACCGAAAGACATTCAGGCACAGCTCGACCGGGCCGCTGCAGACGGACCGCGCACAGTCGCCGCCTACCGATCCCGCACCGCCAGCACCAGTCGCAACGGCTGGACCGTCAACCGGGGCCTCGGCTCGTACGGCACCGACTACCCGCTGCGCGCCAGCGTCGCCCAGATCGGCTTCGGCGCCAACCTCGACGCAGACGCCCTCTACCCCCACACCACCACCGACGCCGACGGCCAGCCGCTGCACGGCGCCCACCACTACCGCCTGCACTTCCCAGCCGACAGCCTGCCCCCGGTCGACGGCTTCTGGTCGCTCACGATGATGAACGACCGCCAGTTCTTCGCCGACAACCCCCTCGACCGCTACGCCCTCGGCGACCGCAGCAACCTCCGGTACAACCCCGACGGCTCCCTCGACCTCCACCTGCAGCACGACCACCCCGGCCCCGATCGCGAAGCCAACTGGCTCCCGGCGCCCGACGGGCCGTTCAACGTCATCCTCCGCCTGTACTGGCCCCGGTCGGCAGCCCTCAACGGAACATGGAGACCACGACCGATCGACCGAGTCACCCCGCCCGCTGGCACTACCGGTTAGAGACCCCGGATGCCACGGCTTCCAGAACATGGGCGCAGCGTGGGTTCCCGTCCGCAACGACATCGATGACGAGACGCTGTGCCGTGGCGACGGACGGGCCGTGCAGGTCGTCGAGAGCTGGGAAAGGCTCGTGCGCGAGGTGTGTCTCGCCCTGGGAGGCGAGCCCGGGGTGAAGGTCGTCCCGGTCCAGCGCGCACGGCGGGGCGAGGAGGTCGGGGCACGCCGTGCCGCGCTCGCCGAGCAGCTGTGCGAGGACGGCCGCCTGCGTGCCGAGATCCGGATCGAGGACAGGACGAGCGCCACACCCTGGACGCCGCCCTGGCATGCCACTCCACCCCGACCGAGCTCGACTTCTGGGAAGAAGTCGCCGACACCTACGCCGTCGGCTACGGCGGCCAGGCCCCCACCGCCCGCCTCGCCGAACTCGCCGACGACGTCATCGCACTGCGCACCCTCCTCGCCCGGCCACAGACCACGACGGACCGCACCCGCCTGTGCCGGACCGTCGGACAGCTCTCCGGCATGGCCGCGATCGTCCTCCACGACCTCGGCGAGACCAGGGAGGCCCGCGGCTGGTTCCACTCCGCCCGGATGGCGGCCGGCGAGTCCGGCGCCCGGCAGCTCGTCGCCTGGCTCTACGCCCGGGAGGCGATGACACCGCTGACCTACGGGGTCCCCCGCGACGCCGTCCGCCTCGCCGACCGGGCCCTGCTCGCCGCCGGCGACTCCCCCTCGGCCGCGGCCGCCCTCGCCGCCGCGGTCTCCGCCCGGGCCCACGCCGTCACCGGCAACCGGGAAGCCGCCCGGGCAGCCCTGGCCCGGACCCAGGAGATCGCGGACCGGCTGGACTCCGCCTCCACCGCCGACACCTGGCTGGGCCTGCCCGAACAGAAACTCCACCTCTCGCACGCCCACACCCGCCTCGGCGCCACCGCGCAGGCCCGAGCCGCCCAGGACCGCGCCCTGCAGCTGTCCGGGCCCAACAGCTACCAGGCACGCGCACTGATGCGCATGGACGCAGCCCTGTGCGACCACCACGCCGGTGACAAAGCCCAGGGCTGCCGCCGCGCCGTCGACGCACCCATCGAGCTCCCCACCGACCAGCGCACCGGTCTCGTACGCTCACGAGCAGCCGACCTCCTGCGCCACATCCCCGCCAGCCGCACCGGCGAAAGAACCGTCACCGACCTCCGCGACCTCCTCCGCACCTGAGCCGCAGCCCGTCCGACGCCACGTGCCGCATCCATACCGGCCCAGGGCCGTCCGGATGCCCGGCCCCGGGGGCCCCGGGCCTGCGTAGCCTGATGACAGGAGCATCTGCCGCGCCTAGAGTCACCAACCGACCGGGGAGGACTCCGTGAGCAGGCACATCGACACCAACTGGGGCGGCTGACACCGTCACCTCCGCGCGGGCCCGGCTTCGTCCACGAGTTTGGGCTCTGGCACGAGTTGTGTGACACAGTCACGTTGCTTAATGCGCTGGGGGTATGCCGCTCGGCTGGTTAGGCTCCGGCTATGGGTGGTCCAGTGTTGGTGATTGAGTTGGCCGAGGCGGTTCCGGCTGCAGTTGTAGAGCGACTCCGGGGCGTCCTGGTGGGATCGTCAGCCTTCTTCGAGGAGAAGCGCCCTGGCGGCTACGACCTCAACGTGATGGCCGACCGACTCGGTGCCACGGACCCAGGTGAAGTCGACGGTCGCCGGCCATTTCTGGTTTATGTCATGGGTCCCGGAATCGGGGACGAGGAGACCTTCGAGGCCGAGCACGCGGACGGCCCCGATCTGGAACCCCTCATCGGCTTCAGCCCGACACACGCGGTGGACGTCATCGCCGGGTGCAACGGACCGATCGATCACCTCGTCACGGCCCTGCTGACGGCTGCCATCATGGACGTAGTCGGCGGTGTTGCCAACGCTGAGCTACTGGATGACCAGGTTGCAGTCGTGGACGGACTTCCGGGCGTGCTCGCGATGACGGACGGCCCGTTGCCGACCGTGTTCGGCACGGCCGAATTCTTGCGCGCCTGGGCTGCTCAACCGGGCTTCAGGCTTCTCAAATAGTCGGCGGTGAGAACGTGTTCAGCCCGCGAGAAGGACACGCTTCCGCAGGAGGTCGAATCCCGCTCGTCCGTACATCTGCCGCTTGAGCATCTTGATGCGGTTCACATGGCCTTCGACCGCTCCCGAACTCCAGGGCAGGGTCAGGCCGGCGATCACGGCGTCCAGGTCGCGTTCGAGTCCGGCGGCAAGAGCATGGAGACCGGGGAGATCGTCGCGGCGAACCGCTTCGAGCCACTGTGGTCGCCGCTCGCCCTCACGCCCGGTGAGCATCTGGGCGAAGGACCTGACGTGATTGGTGAGGGCGTCGAGTTCGGGGCACTGGGCCGGGACGGCCTTGAGCTGGAGATGGTCGGCTTCGGCGAGGTTGTCGGGGTGTCGCAGGATCCATCCGGCGACGGTTCGCGGTGATGGCGGCCGCGGCTGGACGGGCTGGGCCGAGGTCCGCTTGGGGCAGATGTAGGCCCGCACGGTCTGGTAGCTGCCGCGGCCCGTGCCGTGATCTCCTCCCAGAGTGTCCAGGCGTTGGTGCAGCCGTCGGACCATCGTTCGTCGAGGTAGGGCTTGAACTCGTCGAGCTTGCTCGGCCTGCCTTGCCACTGGCCCTGGAACAGCTCTTCCGGGGTCTTGGCGTCTGCGTACCGTTTGACGGTCTGATAGGTCATTCCGAGCTGGCGGGCGATGGCTCGTCGGCTGTGGCCGGCGGCAAGGTAGGCGTGGACGGTGGCGTGCGTGGTTCGGGTCCGGTCGGCGAAGCGGTGGCTGGTCGGCCAGTGCGGCTTGGGATTCTGGTCGGTGTTGGAAGTCTCCTGCTCGGGCTGCGATCCGGCCGCGGGACGGACAGTCCGCAGGCAGGCGCGGTGGCGGGTGACGCATCGCTCGGCGGCCTCGCTGACGTTGTGCCAGAGATGCCATCGATCTGCGACTTGGACAGCCTGCGGGGCGCCGGTCCGGGCGCCTTCGGCGAAGAACGGGGCGCGGTCGCGGCAGACGACCTCGATGCCGGAATGCTTTGCGAGCCAGGCGGCGACCGTTGCCGCCTCTCGGTCCGGCAGCATGTCTACGGGCCGCCGCGCCTCGATGTCGATCAGGACGGTGCCGTAGACGCGGCCTTTGCGCATCGCGTACTCGTCGACACCCACCACCCGCGGAGACGGGGGCTGTGGTTCGGGCAGTGCGTGGATCAGTCGCAACACGGCACTGCGACTGATCGAGACCCCGAGGACATCAGCCAGCCTGGCGCCAGCACGGCCAGCCAGCGCCAGCCCGATCCCCGCCAGCGCAATCCGCAACCGCTCGGTCCACCGACTGTACCGGCGGGTAAGGCCCGGCACCTGCTCGGCAAAAGTCCGCCGTTCGCACGACGTGCCGGCGCAGACGAAACGCCGGACGTGCAGCCGCAACAACATTCGCCGGCCTGCGCTCGGCATGTCCGTGGGAGAGCGCAGGTAGGAGGCGTGCACTCTCCTCGACCGGACTCCACAGCCCGGGCACGATGCACCGACCGCCGTGGACCTCACCCCGACCCGGATCGCCTCACTGTGCACATCGACCGACAGCACCTTCAGGTCCGCGACTGCCGGAAACAGCAACGCCTCTAACCGGACCAACGCATCGTTCACGGGCCAGAAGTGTCAGCGACAGCACGACGGCGCCTGACGATTTTCAGGCAACCTCACGAGGACAGCTAACAAGATCAATACTCACTCAGCGTGAGCCACCACACAACTCGTGACAGAGCCCGAGTTTCGACAGCACCGCCTGCCGGCCGGGCCCGGCCTGGTGACGTCCTGGGCGACGCGGGTCGGGTTCGCGCTCCGGTCTTGCGTGCATGCCGGGTGGGCGGAGGACCATTCGGCGGTGTGTCAGATCAGTTGTCGAGCGGAGGCTGGGCTGTCTGATCCAGGGTGGCGGAAGACGGTCCCCTGCCGGGGGATTCCCCTTTCCGCTTTCTGGGAGTAGATCGTGACTTTCTTACTGTCGGTTGCAGGTGGTCGGCCAGGCTCGGATGTGAGCGGGTACCGTGCCGGTTCGGCAGGCCGCCGTGGACGTGCGCTGGCCGTCGCGGCCGGCGTGTTCTGCACCGCCGCCATCGCCCCGGTGGCGCTGTCCGGGGCCGCCCATGCCCAGGGCACCTGCACGACCTCCGGTAACACCACCACCTGTACGTTCGCCTTCACCGGCGCCGAGCAGACGTTCACCGTCCCCAACGGCGTCACGCAAGCCGACGTCACGGCCATCGGCGGCCACGGCGGCCTGGAGGGGCTCGGTGGCGTGAGCGGCGGCCGTGGCGCTCAGGTGTCGGGCACCCTCACGGGGCTGTCCAGCGGACAGACGCTCTACGTCGAAGTCGGCGGCACCGCCACCAACAACGGATCCTGTTACCCCTCCTCGCTGTGCACCGGCGGCTTCAACGGCGGCGGCAACACCCACTTCGGCGGGGGCGGAGGCGGAGCCTCCGACATCCGCACCCAGTCCCGCACCGTCCCCCTCACCACCACCGATTCCCGTCTCATCGTCGCCGCGGGCGGCGGTGGAGCCGGTGAAGCCGCTCAAAACCCCTGCCCGGGAAGCCCGGGTGGGGATGCCGGTCAGCCGGGCGCGGACGGGGCCTGCGGCGGAGGAACCGGCGGCGGGACGGGCACGGCCACCCAGGGCGGGGCCGGCGGCGCCGGGGGCGGCGGGACACCATCCGGTACGCCCGGCACGCTCGGCACCGGCGGCAACGGCGGCCTGGACACGGGCGGCGGAGGCGGCGGAGGCTTCTACGGCGGAGGCGGCGGAGGCAACATCAACCCTCTGGTCACCCCGGCCGGGAGTGGAGGCGGTGGGGGCGGCGGCTCGTCCCTCGTCCCCGCCGGCGGCACCGGCCCCACGGTGACCAGCGCCGCCGCGAGCGTCACCATCAGCTACACCACCCAGCCCACCGTGACGACCACGCTCACGACCTCCCCGAACCCGTCGCTGTTCGGGCACCCGGTCACGCTCACCGACACCGTCTGCCCCAACGGCGGCTCCACCACGATCCCGACGGGCACCGTCACCTTCACCGACGCCGGCGCCACCCTCGGCACCGCCCCGCTGTCCCCCGGCGGAGGCGACCACTGCGCCCAGGCCCTGCTGACCTGGTCGAACCTGCTGCCCGGCAACCACACCCTGACCGCCCAGTACAGCGGCGACGCCATCTACCCGGCCCCCGCGCCGGAGAGCGCCACCCAGACGGTCAACTGCACCCGGACCGTCACCGGCTCCGTGGCCAGCGTCGTCGCCACCGGCGAGAGCACCTGCGTCCTCAACGCCACCGTCCACGGCAACGTCGCTGCCGCCGCCGGCAGCGCCCTGTTCATCGGCAACTCCACCGTCCAAGGCGACATCACCTCCTTCAGCGGCACCCTGGTCGGCGTGTGCGGCGCCACCGTCAGCGGCTCCGTCGCCGTCTACGGCGCCGGCAAGTTCGTCGTCATCGGCGATCCCGGCGACGACCACTGCGCCGCCAACCAGATCAACCAGATGGTGGCGCTCAGCAACAACACCGGCGGCCTGGAACTCGTCGGCAACCACATCGGCCGAAGCGTGGCGGTCGCCAACAACACCGGCACCGGGCCCTTCCCCGAGGACAACCGCCCCGAGATCGAAGGCAACACCATCGGCGGCTCCCTGGCCTGCTCGGGCAACACCCCACCCCCACCAACGACGGCCACCCCAACACCGTCACCGGCGCCCGCACGGGCCAGTGCAGCACCCTGTAACCCACCCGGCCGCGCATCTCGCCCCCGGGTGAACCCCCGTAGTGCCCGCGTCCGCTGCCGCACTCCATGCAGCGGACGCGGGCTCCACGTCGCTCGGAGCCGCTGCAGGTGCAGGTTCTCGGGCCGTTGCGGATCACGGATATCGGCCAGGCGCCGATCGCGCCGCCATCGCCACCGGCCTGGGCGTCGAGCCGGCCGCGGAGGTGCTGTACCGGGCATGGATGCGCATCGAGCACCGCGCCGGCAACCCGGCCGGGGTACGCAACGTCGCCGACCAGGCGAGGCAGATGGCCCGCGAGATGCGGTTCGACGGCCTCCAGGACGCGACCGCGCGACCGATCCAACGCCGCACCACCGGCGGCGCCGTCCGGGGCCTGTAGAACCGCGTCCCATCGGCGCGCCGACCGGACAGCGCCACCGTCCGCCCGGCCCGCCTCCCGTTTCCCCGACACCCGATCCAGGAGCCCCATGCCCCCTGCCCCGCCGACACCGCGCTCGCCGCCGCTGCCGGACTCGCCGCCGGCGCACTCCTGGTCCGGCCCGCGGGCTTCGCCTGCAGCGTCCCCACCGGCTCCCGCACCGCCTGCCCCGACAGCGGCCACCACCTCCTACGCGGCCGCGCCGCCGTCGACCTGGTGCTCCGCCACTGCGGGAAGCGTGGCGCGGCTCGGCCCACCGGTTCCGATCCCCGAGGCGCTCATCGTCCTCGCAGCCGCCGCCGTGACGGCCGGCGGCGCGACCGGATGGCTCCTCGCCGCCCAACTGTGGCTCGCCGGACACGGCACCGCGCTGCTCCTGACCGACCTCACAGTGAGGCGGCTCCCCGACCGCCGGCGCGGCCGCGGCCGGTGTCGCGGTCCTGCTGGTCGCGGCTGCCGCAACGGGCGGCCAGTAGGCGGCCCTGGGGCGGGCGGCCACCGCAACCGCAGTCGTGGCGATGGTGTTCCTGGTCCTCGTACTGACCGGCGGGATGGGCCTGGGCGACGCGAAGCTCGCCCCACCCTGGCCGGCCTGCCGGCCTGGCACAGCTGGACAGCCGTCTACTCGGGAATCTGCGCAGGAATGCTCCTCGGCGCCGCACACGCCATCCTGCTGATCGCCAGCGGGCGCGCTGACCGCAAGGCCGAACTCGCCCTCGGCCCGTCACTCCTGGTCGGCGCGATCGCTGTGTCGGTACTCCTCCGCTGAAGAGCCTTCACGGCTTCAGCGGGGTCAGCAGCCGGAACGTGGCGCGGTCCTGTTCACGCGGCACCCGAGCGACCGCCGCCGGGGCCGGCGACAGCGAGGAGAAACACGAAAGGCCCACAGTCGCCGTCGGAACCGGCCGCGACGATCACCGGCACAACCTGCCACCACGAACTGCCATCTCGCATCACGGCACAGACATGGACGCGATCCCGGACACTCCCGCCAGGGATCGGCCCCGAGACCTCACGACCGCGGAGCAGCCCGTGGCTGCCGCGCTGCCCATCCCGCTCGGGCATCTGTGCACCGAGCCCGCAAACGGCGACCGCGGCACCGACGGCGTCCTGTCACCGGCCAACACCGGCCGGCGGTTCGGCGACGAGGAGTCCGGCTTTGGGCCGGACACGACCGGTGGGCGATCCCCAAGGAGGCCGGGACACAACCGGAACCCACCGGAGCATCGGGAAAGAGATCCACTACGCGAGACGGCCGCGGCACGCCCTGGATGTGCCCCCACAGCATCGGCACGGCTGCTGCAGGGTCACAGCCAGTCCTTCCGCACGGCCTGGGCCCCTGCCTGGAAGCGGCTGTCGGCGCCCAGACGATTCATCAGGTCCTGCATCATCCGACGCACCGTCCGCAAGGACAGGCCCAGCTTGCGGCCGGCGGACTCGTCCGTGTGACCCTCGCCCAGCAGCTGTAACAGCGCACGCTCCGACCCGGTCAGGTCCCGATCGTCACGGACCGCTGGCAGCCCGAAGTCCGCACCGCTGCGCCACAGTTCGTCGAACAGCGCACACAACGGCTGGATCAGGGCCGCACCGTGCAGCTCCAACGCGCCACGACGACCGTCGCTCGGGTCGGTCGGCACCAGGGCGACGCTGCGATCGACGATCACCAGCCGCATCGGCAGCAGCGGCACGGTGCGGGTCAGACCACCCAGATCCGCCAACCACCGGGCATAGCGCAGGGTGTCGGGGTCGTTGCGGAAGCTGTCCTGGAAGATGCTGCGGATGACCACTCCGCGTTCCAGCGCGAGCTGGTTGGGGTGTTTGCCGGCCTGGATGGAATCGGGGCGGACCGCTCCCCGCGCATCAGGGACAGGCACTCCTCGGTCGCGGTCGCCGCGAGTTCCTCCAGGCGGTCACGGACGGCCTCGAGGGAGTCCAGCCGTACGACCATCTCGTCGTCGGGCCGCCGGTCGATGAACTCCGCGGACAGGGCCGCGATCGCGGACCGGGCGCTCTCCAACTGCTGCTGACGGAACAGGAGTTGGTTCTGGTTGCGGGCGAGGAGCCTGGTCAGTCCGACCTCCGGGCTGACGGCCCGCAACCCGCGGGAGTCGCCCGCGGGCCGCAGCAGCGTCAGTTCCAGCAGCTCGTCGAGCGCCTCCCGCACCTGTGCCTCCGGCAGGTGCAGGTCGGCGGCGATCCGCTCGACCCCCAGTCCGGCTCCGCCAACAGGATCCTGTAGACGCTCTCCGTCAGTTCGTTCAGTCCGAGTGCGTGCAACACCGCGCCGACCCCCATGTCGATGATCGTCATCATCGGTGCGCGGCGGCCGCGGACGCAATGCCTTCCGGAGACGAAATGATCTGGCACCAAGATGCCGAGCGAGTTGATGCCACCTCTGTAGCCGTGACATCGCCCTGCGTGGACGGCAAGCTCTTCCTCGTCAGCGGAAAACGCCACACCAACCGGGGCGAATTCCGCGAACCACCCAACGGCACAGCATGGTTACCAAACAGGGGAGAACAGTCGTGGCCCGCAGGATACGCATCATGTGCACCGGCCTGATCGTCGCATTCACCGTCGGCCTGGGCGCCGCCGCCGCAAGCGGCATCGTCACCGACCACCCGGCCGTCCAGCACGCCACCACCGTGGCGGGCTTCGACTGGGACGCCGCTCCCGCCGCACCCCCGCACAGAGTTGACCCGGACCCCGTGCAGCTGGTCGCCGTCACCCTCATCCGTCCCGACCCGGCGCCATTGCAGCTGACGGCCGAAGCGGTCACCGATCTGATCTGGGTCCACAGCCGACCCGAAGACCGAGTGGAACACATCCGCTCCCGCATCGACCTCAATCGCTATTGCATCGCCGCCGCGATCATCGCCGACACACCCGACGCGGCAACCGCGAACCTGCGCCACGCCTGCGAACGCGCCCTGCACCACGCGCCCGCCCTCCAAGGCTGGAGCCTCGCCCTCACGTAGGACCCCCACGAAAGCGGGGCCACAACCCTCCGAACACCCAACCACCCGGCCACCCGGGTGCGGTCCCGTGCGGGAACCGGGAACCGCCCGCCACCCGCTGGCATTCACCCGAACACCCGCCGACTGCACAGCACATGACGGCCACTCGGGTGACGTCGCACCCGGCCACGACAACCCCTGCGCCCGCGCACCCAGAGACCACCGGCCGGGCCGTACCGGCGGGGCCGACCGGCATCACACGGCCCTCCCCGAACCGCAGCGCCCCGCCAATCCGCCACCGGGCAACGGCAGTACGGCCTGCCCGCGGAAGAAGCCTGCTCAACCCCCTGGCGACGACCGGGGGCAACCCCTCCCCTCTCCACCCCTCCCTTGTCCTGAAAGAAGGCCGTTCGCCATGCCCAGCTTCACCAAGATCGCTGCCGCCGCCGCCCTCGCCGTCCCGATGCTCCTCGCCATTCCCGGAACCGCCAGCGCCACCACCCCGTCCGGCTGCTCCAGCGTCACGCAGATCGGCAGCACCGCCTACCTCAACGTCGGCGGACAGACCATGGCATCCGTCAAGCAGTACAAGGGCTGCGGAAAGAACTACTCCTACCTGTACGTCTGGGAGGGCTACCGCACCTCCCACAGCAGCTGGGACGTCTGCGCGGCCATCGTCACCAACAACGGACACGACGTCCAGGACCCCCGCTGCGACCACAACCCCGTCGAAATCTGGTCCGCCGGCGCCGCCACCCTCACCCAGTGCACCCAGGCCCTCGGCTGGACCGGCTACGGCCCCATCCCCTACGTCAACGAGGGCGACATCGCCGTCAAGACCGACGTCCGCTGCTGACCACACAACCCACCACACCAGCCACCCCGGCACCAGATACCGGACGAGCTGCTCCTGCCCGTCGGGCGGATCCCCCGAAACCCGTCAAGCCCACCCAGCAGCACTGATCGCAAGCCGTCACCACCCCTCCCCACAGCACCTACGCCGGCGAGGGCCGCACGGACCCAGCGGCGCCGCTCACCGCTGCCCCCGTCACCATCCCCACCCGACCGGTGCCCGCCACCGGCACGCGGTCGGGGCCGATCATCCACCGCACCGGAAGGAACCACCCCATGACAACCGCCACCAAGACCCGCAACACCGCCACCCGACTCCTCACCGCCATCGCCCTCCTGAGCGGCCTCGTACTCAGCGCCGCACAGGCCCACGCCGCGACCCCACCACCACCCACCCAGGCCCCCGCGGCCACCACCACCACGCTCCCCGTCGTGGACATGGAAGCCACCGTCCTCGCCGCCCAGATCGACCCCCGACGCGCCGACAACACACTCACCCCGGGCGCCAAGGACTCCGTCCTCGCCGTCGAACGGGCCCTGCAGGCCCGCGGCCTCCTCGACGCCAAATGGGTCGACGGCTACTTCGGCACCACCACCATCACCGCCTACGCCGCCTACCAGCGCTCCCTCGGCTACACCGGCCTCGCCGCCAACGGACTCCCCGGCGCCACCTCCTCACCACACTCGGCCAGGGCCGATACACCATCACCCACCAGATCGGCCCCGGCGCCAAGCTCCAACGCGACGGCTACACCATCGACACCCGCACCCAGAACATGCTCACCGAAGCCGAACGCCTCGCCGGCCTCCACCTCACCCTCTCCCAGGGCTCCTACAACCCCGGCGGCGACCCCACCTCCGCCGGCACCCACGACGGCGGCGGCGTCGTCGACATCAACATCGACACCATGTCCACCGCCACCCGCACCACCGTCGCCAAGGCACTGCGACAGGTCGGATTCGCCGCCTGGATCCGCAACCCCACCCAGGGCGACTGGCCCTGGCACATCCACGCCGCCGCGATCAACGACACCGACCTCTCCACCCAGGCCCAGAACCAGACCGGCGACTACTACCTCGGCCTCAACGGCCTCGCCAACCACGCCCCCGACGACGGCCCCCGCATCCCCATCCAGACCTGGGAGGAATACCAGCGCACCCACTGACCGCGCACACGGCAACTCCCGAGCACGACCCGAGCACGACCAGAGCACGACCGAAGCACGACCGAAGCACGACCCGAGTACGTCCCAAATACGCCGTCCAGAGCATCCGTTGATGACACGTCACGAAATGAGACAACCATGAAGAACATACGCACCATGCTCACCGTCGCCGGCACCGCACTCGCCATGGCCGTCCCCCTCATCGGCGCCACCACCGCCCCCGCCTTCGCCGCCTCCCGCGACGGAGTCTGCGACTCCGGCGAGTTCTGCTACTACTACAACAGCGACGAAGCCGGCTCCGTCTCCGACTTCACCGGCTCCATCAGCGACCTCGGCGACACCCAGCCCACCTGCTACGAATTCAAGAGCGCCGGCTCCGGCCAGGGCATCTGCACCAAGAACAACGCCGCATCCGTATGGAACCGCACCAGCCACACCGTCCGCGTCTACTTCAACAGCAACTACGGCGGCGCCAGCCAGGACTTCGCCCCCGGCGCCAAGGGCAACCTCAACACCACCCTCAAGAACAACGAAGCCTCCCACCAGTTCCTCACCAGCGGCGGCAGCGGCAACCAGACCCCCACCAACGACTTCGACCACGGCACCCGCGGCTTCGCCGCCGACAACTGCACCGCCTTCGCCGCCTACCGCATCGCCAGCCGCCTCGGCGTCCCCAACTTCAGCAACTCCTACGGCGGCACCACCTGGGGCAACGCCGGCACCTGGGACGACGCCGCCCGCCGCGTCGGCGTCACCGTCAACACCACCCCCACCGTCGGCGCCATCGCCGTCAACGACGTCCACAAGGTCGGCCACGTCGCCTACGTCAACGCCGTCTACTCCGACGGCTCCTTCGACGTCGAGGAATACAACTGGAACAACCCCCTCGCCTACGGCACCCGCAGCCACGTCCACGTCAGCAGCGCCCAGTCCGACTTCCAGTGGATGCTCCACTTCTAACAACCACCACCACACCCGAACCAACGGCCAGCGTCGGCCAGGGCGAACGAGCAGGCGAACGTGGGGGTGCGAAGGCCACAACGATCCAACCGCCCCCACCAACGCCACACAACAGTCATACACATCGAAGCCCCGCCGGGCAGAAGACCCCTCAAGGGCCCCCGACCGGCGGGGCTCCGACATGCCGTCAGTCGGGAGGGCTTGCGGCCTCCGGCCAACCACGAAACCGAGTGCGACGAGGCGGAGCACGACCCGGCAAACGAGCACAAACCCGCCGACGCACCCACAGGCCCCAGACGAACACGTCTTCGCCCAGCCGAAATCCCGGCGACCCCCACGGCGGGCCCGATACCCGACCAACAGCATGAGCCGAACCATCACCGCCGTCCACACCCCACCAGACACGGGAGAAGCCACGATCAAGGAGGCTCAGTGCCAGCCGGTGATGTTCTGGCCCCCGGGACCGGGACCCCCGTCGGACAGGAAGCCGATCAGACCGCAGATCACCACGATCACCACGAGTAGAGCCAGCCAGAACGTGTCCTCGAATCCGGGACGGTAGAGGCGTGGCGGGCACCCGCGTCGGTCACGCTCCCTCTCGTCGCCGCGACCCTCGGCTTTTCCGTCCCCATCGGGCATCGTGCTCCCCTTCCCGGCCCGCAGGCCAATGCCGTGCGGAAACTTCACTTGTAGGGCGGCATGTTGTAGGCCGGGCTGCCGGGACTCCAGTCCAGGTGGGACACCAGCACAGCCACGAGGAGCACCACCACGATCAGGACGAGCACCCCCACCCAAAAACGGTCCGCGGGTCCGGGACGGTGCAGCTCCGATGAACTGTCCAACCCGTCACCACCACCCTCACCGGCACGGTCCTCGGCATCACTGCCCTCATCGGGTGCCACGGCCCCTCCCTCCCCCACAGCCATGGCACCGCCTCGCACAGCCCACGTCAAGACCGCCCGCAACGTCCGGCGACCTCGGAACCGACGCGCCGGAGGACGGCCGTGGTCAGCTACCGCGCTCGGTGAACCGCCCGGTTGATCCAGCCGTTCCGACCGAGTCGCCGACACCGGCGACGGCACCACCGGCTGTCCGCCCGGCCAGGCACGGAGCGGGCGCCTCCCCCACGACCCGGACACGGTCCGCCGGGACTCGGTGAGGTCCGGCCGGCCCCATAGCGGCCACCGTGCTACGCGGGGCCTCACGCCGCGGGCGGGCCGGTGCTCGCGGGACATCAGGCCCGATCCTGGCAGACCATGATGAACACCAATCAGCCGGCCGGCTCGACCACCACCACCCCGGCCAGAACGGGCCCGAAGCTGACCTGCGAACACCCCCGAGCATCCGGAAAACCCCCGTCCACACAGGTGTGGCCAGGATGAGACCTACCGGCCGGCGACCGGCGTAAGCGTTGCTGGGGTGCGCATCACCGTCAGCAGCAGCCCGAAGGCGTCCACGATGGCGTTCCGCCTGCGGCCGTTGACGTTCTTCCCGCCGTCGCCGACCACACCCACCGCCCAGAGCCCCCGCCGCGACCGATGCCCTCACCCCGCCTCCCACGCCGACGCCGACACCGCCCCGGCCACCCCGAGCAGCACCCACCACGATGCGGGCCCGTGGCCCGTGGCACCCAGGCCCACAAACCGCGCCAGCTCGACAGCACCCGGACCCGACGCCCGGCAGCCCCGGCTCTACCCCGCTTCCCGCACCGCCTCCTCCATGCGGTCGATGTAGCCCCGGACCAGACTCGCCGGCACCGGGTTGTCCCAGTGCTCCCGCTGCACCACGAGATGCAGCCCATTCAGGAGACGAAGGGCCTCGTGCCGGTACCCGTCCACCCTGCCGAGCGACCTGGCGGCCTGCACCTGCCATAGGTGTCCAAAGCCCCGTCCTCCGCCAGCCGAACGAGCAGCACGGCACCCGTATCCCGGCCGCCGTCGACCTCGCACACGGCCTTGGCGGCCAGGCCACGCGGATGGCCGCCGGCGGTGCTGTCCTCGGCGAGGCCGATCAGGACGGCGACACCAGCCTCCCGATAGCCGTCCGAGGCAGCGAGCATTCCGGCCGCTCCGATTCGCTCCCAGGCCTTCAGCGTGCCGTCGTGAGCGAGTTCGATCAGGAGTACAGCACCGAAGGCCTGGCAGCCGTCGGCATCGATCTTTCTGCCGGCCGCCTCCCGGCGCACTGTGTCATCGGGGCTCAACGGGTCGATCGGCGCGACACAGACCGCAGGGCCGTTGAGATCGCCCAGCACTCCGGCCTGGTCATGCCCGGTGGAGATGGGTATGTTGATCACCGGTGGCATGCTCGCAGGACCGAATGCCGCCCGGAAGCAAGGAAGTTGCGGGCCTATGGATGACCTCCACAGCCAGGCAGCCGATGCTCAGAGCCACCCCGCTGATCTGACTGATCCCCGGTCAACTCGAGTCGGCCGAGGCACTCAGTCCGTCGCATCACCCGCAATGTGCCAGTCGGAGTTGGAGACGTATGCGCGCCCAGACCGTCCTGTCGGAGATCGCTGTCGGCCTGCGCCGCAATCTGACGATGACGATCGCCGTCGTCGCCAGCGTGGCAGTCGCCCTCACCCTGGCCGGCGCCAGCTTCGTCGTCCGCGCCCAGGTCGAGTCGATGAAGGGGTACTGGTACGACAAGGCCGAGGTGAACGTCTACTTCTGCACCAAGGCCGACGCCCTCACCACACCGCGCTGTATGAACGGCGCCGCCACCGACCAGCAGATCGCCGATGTCAAGGACGCACTCGACAAGATGCCGATGGTGCAGTCCTCAACCTTCGTCAGCGCCGCGCAGGGCTACCAGCTCTGGAGAAAGATGAACCCGGACAGCCCGCTTCCGGCCGTCGTCGGCCCGGACGCGATACAGCCGTCGTGGCAGGTGAAGCTGAAGGACCCGACCAAGTACGACATCATCAGATCCGCATTCACGGGAATGCCCGGAGTCCACTCGGTCAACGACCAGCGGTCGGTCATGGACAACGTGTTCCTGCTGCTCAACGCACTGCAGACGGCGGCGCTCCTGCTGACGGGGCTGATGCTCGCCATCGCGCTCCTGCTGATCGTCAACGCCGTCCGTGTCTCCGCCCACAGCCGCCGACGCGAGACCGGCATCATGCGGCTCGTCGGCGCGTCCAACCTCTCCGTCCAGCTGCCTTTCATCGCTGAAGCCGTGGTCGCCGCACTGCTCGGCGCAACACTGGCATCCGTATTTCTGCTCGCCGGCCACTACGCCGTCATCCACGTCATCGGCGGCCGCATCACGTTCTTCCACTTCGTCGGCATCTCCGCCGTGCTGACGGTGATTCCGCTGCTCATCGTGGCCGGAGCCGCAATGGCGGCAGGTGCGGCTCTCATCACGCTGCGCAAGTACCTGAGGGTCTAGGTCCTTTCCTTTAGATCAGTGGGCGCACCAGATGAAGATGCTGGCGACGTGGAGCCCGGCCTGGAAGACGGTGGCGGTCTTCTCGTATCGGGTGGCTATGCACCGGCCGCCGCCCCGGGCACAACGCAGAGTCAGGGGACGGCGGACCGGGACAGTGGGTCGCAGCAGCAGGCGGGCGGTGAACGACGTGCCTACACCTTGGTGCCGAGTTCGCCGATTCGGGCCTGGAGCAGATCCTCCTCGTCCTGGGCGGCGGTGAGTTCGTTGGTGAGCTTTTCCAGCCGCGCGGTGTCGTGGTTCTTCGTCCCAGTGATGCAGTCCTTCGCCGCGGCCTCGTAGCTGTCGAGGTACTTCGACCAGTGGTCCTGGGCGGCCTTGTCGGGGATGGGGCCGTACTGCCGGGCGGCCTGGATGTGTCCAGGGATGACCGTGCACGCGGTGTACATCGCGTTGAGGTCCGGGGCGCGGCCCTGGGCGCGCGCGTCGGCCCGAAGCGTGTTGAGGTTCTGCTTCCCGCCCTTGTTCCACCAGTTCAGGAAGGCGCTGCTGCTGCTCGAGGTGCTGGAGCAGGCAGTGGCGGCGAGCAGGAGGAACGCGGCCGTGGTCGCGGCGCCTGCACGGCGTAGCCGGGCGCTGGTTCTCGTGGCGGGTCGGTGGGCGGCGGCGGTCCTGGCGGGGGCCGGCGAAGTGGTCGGTGAGGGCATGTGGGTGTCCTTCGCTCACGGAGATCAGCGAGGGACACGGTGCCAGCGCTGTGGCGGCGGCGTGGACGTGTTGCCGGACTGTGACCGCTCGAGCACGGGTCCGGCCCCGCGGAGTGGGCTCCACGGGCAGGCCCGTGCCGTTGAATTTCTGCAGGTCAGGCGGAGACGCGCCAGTTGCTGCGTGAGGCGGCGCAGGATCGTGTCCGCGTTCGCGGTCAGCGCGACGGCGAGATCCGGAATGTCCACGCCTTCGTTGATGGCGAGGATGAAGGCGGGCTCGACGCCGTCGGCGCGCTGCAGGACCAGGGTGGAGGGCGGGCTGACGACGCGGGGGCCGACTCCCCCGCTGGGCGCCGCATGGTGGGCCGGGACGGCCTTTCACCCGATCGGCAGCGGATGGGGCGGCTCCTGGGAACGTCGACCGCGCCGGGTGCCGGCAACCGTACCCGGCCCTGTGGCCAGGGCGAGTGCGGCGCCTGTTCTTCAGCGGACACCCCGCGCCAGGCTATCGGCGTGTGGTCCGGTGGCTGGGGTTCCAGTGGCGTTGGGGAGTGGCGGTCATCTGTGCCTACGCCGGACCTGAGCCGGCCACGGACAGCTGAGGAACGGCCTCGAGTCGCTGGACCAACCACATAGGGGCACGCCCAGTGCAGCACCGCGTGCAACCGCGGCGTTTGTGGCTGAGCACCGCCGTTGGCGAGTTGAGTGTTGGGCCGGCGGGGTCTTGCCAGAGGCCCGCGTCGCCCGCGCCGTCCTCGAGCGGCCAGGCTGCGGTCCGTGGTTTAGCCGTTGGCCGGCGCGGAATCAGCCTGAAGTCTGCGATCGACACAGCCGTCGTCGTGCGGATGGCGCAGCCATCTCGCCCGGAAACAAACGACTGTGCCTGTGGGATCAGCCCCGTGGCCCTTCTCGCGACCGGAGGACGTCATGACCCCGCGCCGTGTCTCGGCGGTGACGGCCTCCGAGGCGCCGCCGCGGCCCAGCGGGCGACGTCTGCTGCTCCGTGTCGTCCGGGACATCGTGGTCCCGATCGCGTTGTACTACGGCCTGCGTTCCGCCGGCGTCGGCGTCTTCGTCGCGCTGCTGGCCGGTGCCTTCCTGCCGGCGCTCACCACGGCGGTGCAGTGGCGGCGCACCCGCAGCCTGGAGGGCATGGCGGGATTCGTCGCCGGGACCATGCTGCTCGGCGTCGCAGCCGCGCTGGTCGGCGGCAGCCCCGGTTCCTGCTGGCCAAGGACGGCTGGCTGACCGGCGTGGCCGGGCTCTGGTTCCTGATCTCGATCAGGGCCAGGCGCCCGCTGCTCTTCCACGGCGGCCGCCCCCTGCTGGAGGGGCGGTTCCGATCCGACGGCACCTCGTGGGACGTGCTGTGGGAACGCGAGCCGGCCTTCCGGCGGATCTGGCGGGTCTCGACCGCGATCTGGGCAGTGGCGATGCTGATCGACGCCGCCGTGCGGATCGTGATGGCCTACACCCTGCCGATGGACCTGGTCCCCGGCCTGGGCGCACTGCTCTGGCCCGTCACACTGGTGCTGCTGCAACTGGTCAACGGCGTCTACTACGAGGTGGCCGGACTCTGGCGGCTGACCGCCGGCACGACCACGCCCTCGACGGATGACTGAGCGCCCGCCTGCCACCTCCGGCCGCGCCGGACAACCCATCCCGGCGCCGACACTGCCTGACAGAAACCGAACACCAGCCCCTGTGACGGCCCAAGGCACGGGCACAGCCCCGTCCCGGAGCGGCGGGGCAGCCGGGGCCGCCGGGGCCGCCGGGGCCGCCGGGCAGAAGGATGGGCACCGAGCGGTTCGGGTCAGGGGTGCAGGAGTGCCTGCCGGACGGTGCGAGCGGCCAGTGATGCGGTGGCGTGCCACAGCGGCCGGCCGGTTGCCTCTTCGACGAGGCCACCGTCACCGCAGACCGCGATCCACTGATCGCTGCCGCCGCCGGCAGCATGTCGAGCGCCCAGGGCCTGCAAGGTCGGCGGGGCCTCGCAGCAGCGGTGGCGGGCGGCGAACGCTCCTCGCGCCGGAGTCTGTCCCGTGCAGGCGCCCGCTTCGCGCTCGGGTACCTCGTCGAACGCTGCGCGAGCCACGCGGTTGAACCACGGCACCTGATCCGCCGGTGTGACTGCCACCTCGGCCTTGGCCGCGGGGTCGGCGCGACGGGAGCCCGGCAGCAGGTCGGCGCGTCGGGCCGGTGAGTGCCGCCGGTTGCGGACGGTGTCGTGCCGGCTTCCCCGCTCCGAGGTGTCGTAGCGGGTCATCCGGTCGCGGCCGATCAATGGGCGGTGCGGTGCGGGCCGAGGCGGTGGAGGACGGCGCCGAGCTGCTCGGGGCGCAGTGCGGGGGCGGGCAGGGAGGAGTGGCCGGGCGAGGCGCGGAAGCTGTCGAGAAGGAGGGCCAGAGGACGGCGCCAGGCGTCGGGATCGGCGGCCTCGGTGAGGGCGGGGACGGTGCGGCCGAGGGCGGCGAGCGCGAGCAGGACATCCTCGGGCGCGAGGTCCGGGCGGATGCTGCCCCGGTCTCGGCCGCGGGCCAAGAGGATGTCGACGGTCTGCCGATTGTGCTCGTGCACGGCCTGCAGGGCCCGGCTGTCCGGCAGCTGTGCGGTCATGAGGTCGTTGCTGCCGCGGTCGGCGGCGAGGCCGGTGAAGACGTGCTCCAGGTACTGGGTGAGCGCCTCCCACGGGTCCTCGACGGAGCGGGCGTGCTCACCGGCGGCCGAGGTGGCGGCGAGCAGGTCGCCGAAGACCGCGTCGACCAGCGCCGCCCGGCTCGGGAAGTGGCGGTACAGGGTGGCGTTGCCGACGCCCGCACGGCGGGCGATCACGTCGAGCGGGGCGTCGATGCCCTGTTCGGCGAAGGCCTGGCGGGCCGCGTCGACCAGGAGGTCCCGGTTGCGCCGGGCGTCGCGCCGCTTGGATGGTGCCGTGCCGCTCGCGGCGTCCATGCTCACCTCCGGAAAACGGGGAGTGCTCCCCGGTGCAGGTGCTATCGTCCCACAGGGAAATGGGGAGCTGTCCCCGTTTCAGCTTACTTGCGGAGAAGGGAGTGCCGTGAACGATGCCGCACTGGTGCTCGGCGGCGGCGGACCCGTCGGCGGCGCCTGGATGGTCGGCGTGCTCGCCGGCCTCGTCGAGGCAGGTGTCGACCCGGCCGCCGCCGACACCCTCATCGGGACCTCCGCAGGAGCGATCCACGGCACCCGGCTCGCCTTCGGCGAGAGCCCCCGAGATCTGTACGAGCGCCAACTCGCGGACCTCGACCGGATCGAGATGCGCGTCACCCTCGCTCAGACCGCCCGCTTCCTGTGGGCGGCTCTTCCTGCCCGGGACCCGGAACGCTCGATCCGGCGGCTCGGGCGCGCCGCCCTCACCGCGCACCCCGCCCCCGACCGCGGTCTGCACGACATCGTGCGGACCATGCTGGGCGACCTCACCGCCTGGCCGGATCGCCCCCTGCGGATCACCGCCGTCGATGCCGCCACCGGACGGATCGAGGCGTTCGACGCCGGGTCCGGGCTCGCCCTCGTCGACGCGGTCGCCGCCAGCTGCGCCGTACCGCTGCTCTGGCAGCCCGTCACCGCCCTCGGACGGCAGTGGATCGACGGCGGCTCCCGCTCCACCGGCAACCTCCAACTGGCCACCGGCCAACGGCAGGTCCTCGCGGTCACGCCGATTCCCACCGCCGTGGGCCCGCACCCGGATGCCCAGCGGCAGGCAGCCGAACTCCGTGCGGCCGGCACCCGTACCACCCTGGTCGTCCCGGACGGCGAAGCCCGCCGCGCGATGGGCCGCGACCTCACCGCCAACGCCCGTCGTCCGGCCGCCGCCCGAGCTGGCCACCGCCAGGGCATCGCCGCCGCGGCGGCCCTCATCCGCACCTGGCCCAGGTGATTCCGCCCCACTACCGCGCCGAAACCACCCTGTCCCGCACCTCGGATCCGGTGTGGTGCCGGCGCAGCGGGACATCGGCTCGATCGTGCGGCGCATCGTGGTCGGCCCGCCGGTGACGGGCGCATTGTGCGTGTCGGGTGCAGCAGGCACTGGCCGTGATCGACGCAGCCGCCCGCCCGAGACAGCGCCGTCCGCCTCGCCGGCCCGGCCTGCGGCGCGGCTGCGTCACAGGACCGGCGCGGGCGCGATGCGGCTGGACCACCGGAACGACGCTGATCGTCTGCCGGGTGACGTAAGGTCGAGCGCTCCCATCGTCCGCACGCGGAGAGCGGACACCCGGGAGGCCGGATCTTGCCGGCGGAATGCGGACGGTGGCGACACTGGGCCGTACCACCAACGTCGCCACGGGAGCTCGGAACTTCCAGACCCGTCCGCGCATCGTGCGAGGCGGACGGGTGCCACCCGATCCGGGGGACCGCCACAGATCTGAGCAAGGTGCTCGACGCTCCGCCCCCGCCCGCGGACACCGGCGGATCGTCACGGCCGCGGGAGCTCGAGTGGCAAGGAGGATCCGTCGACGCAGCAGGGCAAAGCTCGCGCGCCCGTGGCCCTGCCTCGTGAGGTACGTGATCCGGTTGACGTGTCCCTTGACGGGACCGCTGTTCCAGCGCGGGGTGAGGCCGGCGGTCACGGCGTCGAGGTCCTGGCGCCGGCTTTCGGCGCCGGTGCGGGCGGGACGTGTGGAGCGGGGTGGCCGGGGCCGAGAGCGGATGGTTGGCTGCCACTGCCATCGGTCTGCTCTCGGGCCGCCGGCCCCGCCTGGTCCGGAGCCGGTGGTCAGCCGCGCACGTGCAGCCCGAAGCCCGTGCGGCCTGCGGGCCAGTCCCTCCTTCAGGTGCAGCGAGGGGATCTCGTAGTCACCGAAGTTCTGCGGGCGGAACGCGATCGGCTCGGTCGATTCCAGTATGAGCAAGCGCTGCTCCCAGGCCTTGGCGACGCCCAGGTAGTCCTCGTCGCTCATCCGGTCGGTGCCGTACAGCACGAACGGCGGCAGTACGTCGATACCCGGGTAGTAGAGGATGCCGTGGTGGATCGGGAACAGCAGATCGTCGACGGGGCCGACGACCTCGCCGTCCGGATGGCAGCCCGTCACGTCCCCGGCCCGTGGGCAGATCAGTCACCAGCATCTCCACCACGGCCAATCCTCCCGGCCCGGGCTCCCGGCTGAGGACCCGGACGCGGGCAGGATGCGCCGGGAAGTCCCCGACCCGTGCTCCGGCATGGACCGTGATCACGCCGGTCCTGGGTGAGGTGCGCCGGGCGGATCCCCGTGCCTCCACCCACAGCGGCGCCGACGCGGGTATGGCCCGGAGGCGGGCGGCCGCCAATAATGGACGTGTCCATGACCTGTCGGTCCGTCAGCAGGAGGTCGATCCCTTGTCCCTGACCAACGCTCCGATCACCAGACGCACCTTCGCCCGCTCCGCGCTCGCCGCCGCCCTGGCCGGCACGGGGCTCGGCCTCGGAGCGCCACGGGCCTCCGCCACCGCCCGGGCCGCGGCCGTGCCCGGCGGCGCCGACTGGCTCGGTGCCCTCGGCCCCGACGCCACGCTGTCCCGGCTCACCCTCCCCGGCACCCACGACACCTGCGCCCTGTACGGCGGTGCCCTGGTGCAGACCCAGTCGCTGGGCATCCCGGACCAACTGGCGGCCGGAGTGAGGTTCCTGGACATCCGGTGCCGGGCCGTCGACGGGGTGTTCGCGATCCACCACTCGCAGTTCTTCCAGAACATCTTCTTCGGAGACGTCCTCAACCAGGTCGGCGCCTTCCTCGCCGCCCACCCGGGCGAGACCGTGGTGATGCGGGTCAAGCAGGAGTACTCCAGCGTCCCCGACGCCGACTTCGGAGCGATCTTCGCCGACTACCAGCGCCGCTGGCCGGGCCTGATGTGGAGCGAGGACCGCATACCGCGGCTCGGCGACGTCCGCGGCAGGATCGTGCTGCTCGCCGACAACGGCGCGCTGCCGGGCATCCGCTGGGGCGGGTCCCGCACCGACATCGAGGACGACTACGACATCGGCACGATCTTCGACTTCTACAACCGCAAGTGGCCGGAGGCCTCCTCGCACCTGGACGCCGCCCGGCCTCCGGCGACCCGAACCGCCTGTTTCTCACTTTCACCTCCAGCTCCGGCTGGGGCCTGTGGCCGCGTCAGGCCGCCGACGCGGCAGCCTCGAAGATCCGCGGCTACCTCGGCGGACTCGACCACGCCTCCCGCCCGGTGCTCGGCACCGTCCCGATGGACTTCGTGACGGCCGACTCCGCGCGCAGCCTCTACGCGCTGAACTTCGGCGGCTGACGGCGAGGGCGTCCGCCCCGGCCGTCACGACACCGACGACGACGGCCACCGGGGCGGACGCCACCGCCTCCTCGCGGGTCCGGCGACGTGTCCTGCGGATCACGACTGCGGTGTACGTCCTGGACGGCACACGGATCCGTACATGGACGAGTTCTGGCAGGTCGTCATGGACGCCTCCGACAGTCCCGGGCGCCAGTACTTCGGCAGGAACGTCGATGCCTTGCCGACTGCCTCAGCGGCGGCCCCGGCCACCCCGGCGTCGACGAGTACGCCGTCGAGTCCCCGCAGGGAGCGTGAGTGGCGGGGAGCACTGCTCCCCGCAGGTTCCCTGTCGCGATCATGCACCGAACCCCTTCGTAGGGCTCGGGCCGGCACGGGTCGTCAGGGCTGACCGCAGCCGTCGGGCAGGTGGCAACCATGTTGCCCGTCAGCTCTGCCAGGTGCGCCAGAGGGTGGCGTAGGGGCCGTTGTTGGCGACCAGTTCGTGGTGGGGGCCGACCTCGGTGAGGCGGCCGTTCTCCATGACGGCGACCCGGTCCGCGTCGTGGGCGGTGTGCAGGCGGTGGGCGATCGCGATGACGGTGCGGCCGGCGAGGACGGCGGCCAGCGCCCGTTCGGTGTTGCGGGCGGCCGTGGGGTCGAGCAGTGCGGTGGCCTCGTCCAGGATCACCGTGTGCGGGTCAGCGAGGACGACCCGGGCGAGCGCGAGCTGCTGGGCCCGGGCACCGTCGAGCCGGTGGCCGCCGGCGCCGAGCTCGGTGTCCAGGCCGTCGGGCAACTCGTGGGTCCAGCCGACGGCGGTGAGGGCGGCTCGGAGGTCGGCATCGCCGGCGTCGGGGGCGACGATCGCCAGGTTGTCGCGCAGGGTGCCGATGAACACGTGGTGCTCCTGGGTGACCAGGACGACCTGGCGGCGCAGCCGCTCGGGGTCGAGCCCGGCGATCGGGACGCCGCCGACCGTGACAGTGCCGGTGCGCGGGTGCTCCATGCCGGCCAGTAGCCGGCTGAGGGTGGTCTTGCCCGAGCCGGACGGGCCGACCACGGCGAGTCGCTCGCCGGGCCGTACGGTGAGGTCGACGCCGTGCAGCACGTCCTCACCGCTGTCGTAGGCGTAGCGGACTCCGGTGATCTCGATCCGGTCGTCCGTCGGCTCGGCGGCGGCGAAATCGCCGTTCTGCGGGGCGTCGCCCAGGCCTTCGACCCGGGCGAACGACGCGGCGGCGCTCTGCAGTTGGTCGGTCCAGACGACGATGGTGTCGAGCGGGGCCTCCAGCTGGCGCACGTACAGGGCGGCGGAGACGGCGGCGCCGACGCTGACCACGCCGTGGGCGTGCAGCAGGGCGCCGGTCAGCAGGACCACCACGACGGGCACGGTGTAGGAGATGCTGACGGCCGGGAAGAAGACGTTGCGCAGGAAGAGGGTGCGTTCGCGGGTGCGGCGGCACTCCTCGACGGCCCTCTCGCCGACGGCGGTCCGGTGCCGTTGGAGCCCGAGCGCCTCGACGGTCCGGGCACCGGAGGCGGTGGCGGCGAGGACCTCGGCCAGCGCGGAGTTGGCGGCGCCCTCGTCGAGGTAGCCGGCGCGGGCCCGGCGCAGGTACCAGCGGGCGCCCGACCAGATGCCGGCCATGCCGAGCGCGCCGCAGGCGCCGAGCAGGGGCTGGACGGTGAGGATCGCTCCGACGATCAGGAGGATCTGCAGGACGGCGATGAAGACGTCCGGTGCGGCATCGCGCAGGGCGTTGCCGACGGCGGCGACGTCGGTGGTTCCACGGGCGGTCAGGTCGCCGGTGCCCGCGCGCTCCACCGTGTCGGCGGGCAGGGCCAGGGCGCGGGCGGTGTACTGCTCGCGGATCCGGGCCGAGGCCCGTTCGCCGAAGCGGTGGGCGAGGTAGCGGGCCTGGCGGGAGAGCAGCAGTTGGGCAACGGCGCCGGCCAGGATGGCGAGGGCGAGCCGGTCGACGGTGCGGGATCCGGTGCCCGTGGTGACCGCGTCGATGATCCGGCCGAGCAGCCAGGGCCCGGTCAGTCCGGCGATCGCGGCCAGGGCGTTGAGGGCGAGCATGGCGGTGAAGGCGCCGCGTTCCAGGCGGACCAGTGCGAGCGCGGCGCGGCGCACGGCGGCGGGGCCGGCGACGGGGAGCTGGGCGGTCATCGGACGGCCTCCTCGGCGCAGCGGGGGCGGGCGCCGTGGCCCCGGCCTCGTCACGGGTGACCAGGGCGCGGTAGCCGGGGTGGTCGTGGAGCAGGTCGCGGTGGCGGCCGGTGGCGGCGACCTTGCCGTCGACCAGGTGGATCACCGTGTCGGCCTGGTCGAGCAGGAGCGGGGAGACGCCGGTGACGAGGGTGGTCCGTCCGGCTCGGGCGCGGCGGAGCCCGGAGGCCATCGCGGCTTCGGTGTGGGCGTCGACGGCGGAGGTCGGTTCGACGGCGAGCAGCACCTCGGGGTCGGCGGCGAGCGCGCGGGCTAGCCGCAGGCGCTGGCGCTGACCTCCGGAGAGGTTGCGGCCCTCGGCCTCGATCGCGGAGTCCAGGCCGTCCGGGAGGCCGCGCAGGACGTCGAGGGCGGCAGCGGCCTCCAGGGCGCCGATCAGGCTCGCGTCCGTGCGGTGGTGACGGCCGGAGAGCAGGTCGCGCAGCGGGCCGGCGAAGAGGGCGGCCTCGTTGTCGGCGACCAGGATGTCGGCACGGACGGCGGCCAGGGCGACCGCCGAGATCCGCCGGTCGCCCCATTCGGCGGCGGAGTCGACGAAGCGGCCGAGGCGGTCGACCACCGCGGCACTGTCCTCCGGCCGGGAGGAGGCGAGGACGGTGAGCCGGCCGGGCTCCACCTCGACGCCCGAGTCGGGGTCGCGCAGGACGGCGGGGCCTGTCGGGGCGGCCGTGCCGTTGGTATCGGTGTCCGGGTCGAGGGCGAGGAAGCGCACCACCCGGGCGGAGGCGACAAGCCCGCGGCTGATGTCCTGTCCGCTCTCGATCAGGAACTGGACGGGAAAGACCAGCACCGCCACGTACCCGTAGACGGCGACGAGCTGGCCCACCGTGATGTCGCCGTCGGCGGCCATCCGGGCGGCCAGCCAGGTGACGGCGGCGAGGAAGAGCGTGGGCAGTCCGACGCCGAAGGACTGCAGCCAGCTGGTGACGGCGCCGACCCGGTAGCCGTCGGCCTGCAGCTCCTGCGAGTCCCGCCCGTAGCGCTCGGCATAGGTCTCCTTGCCGCCGAGGCCGTTGAGCACCCGCAGCCCGCCGACCATGTCCTCGAACCGGGCGGCCAGTCGCCCTTGCTTCTCGCGGTAGCGGGCCTCCACGTCGCGGAGTCTGCCGACCAGTGGGGCGACCACTCCGCTCACCAGCGGGACGCCGATCAGCACGACGGCGGCGAGCAGCGGGGAGACGGAAAGCAGCAGGACCGCCACGGTGCCGATCGCGACCAGCGAGCCGATGCCGGGGCCGACGAAGGTGAGGGTTCGGGCGATCTGGCCCACGTCGCCGATGCCGATGGTGACGACCTCGCCGGAGGTGACCAGCCGGGGCAGCGCCGAGCCGAGCCGGACGGACTGCCGGATCACGACCCGGACGGTGCGGAAGCTGGCATCCATCCGCAGCCTGGTCATGGTCCGGTGGCGCAGCATGCTGATTCCGGCGTTCAGCAGACCGGCCACCAGGATGAGCGCGGTCCAGCCGACCACGGTGCGCGGCCGTCCGGCCTTGAGACCGTCGTCGACGGCGCGTGAGAGCAGGTACGGCTGCAGGGTCAGCATGAGCATCCAGGTGCTGCTCAGCAGCGCCCCGATGGCGACCCGCCGCTTCTGGGTGGCGGTCAGCCACCAGAGGTAGCGGGAGGCACTGCGGATGTCCGGGGTCCCCGGGTCGGCGTTCAGGTCGTCCACCCGCCGACCCTAGCGGCGTTCCACCCGGACCGGCCTGTGATTTTCCCGTCACCGACCACGGAGGGTGATCGGAGGGGGCTTGTCGAGGGGCTCGATTGTCGCAGCGCTGTTATATTAGCGCTGTGACATCTTCAGATCCCACGGCGCTGCCCGATCCCTGGCACTCCCTGCACGAGCTGCTGGCAGCCATGGACGCCGAGATCGAGCAGGTCTACGTCGAGCGCGGCATCGAGGGGGTTCGGCCCCGGTTCGCCTATCCGCTGATCCGGCTCGCCCACACCGGGCCGCTGACCATTCGCGAGCTGGCGAAGTCCCTGGACCGCTCGCACTCCGCGATCAGCCAGACCATCGCCGCCATGCGCAAGGAGGATCTCGTCACCTCCGAACCGGGGCCCGACGCCCGCACCCGGCGCATCGACCTGACCGAGCGCGGCCGATCGCTGGTGCCGTTCCTGGAGGCGGAGTGGCGCGCCACCCACGCGACGGTCGCCGAGCTGGACAGTGAGGTCCCGTACGCGATGACCACCGTGGTCGAGGAGGTGCGGCGGGCTCTGGCACGCCGGTCGATGCGGGAGCGGGTCCTCCACCACCTCGTCGAACCACCGCGATGACGGGGCGTGCCCGGCCCCTGCCCGGGCCGGTGTCCGTGCCCGTGTCCGTGTCCGTGCCCGTGTCCGTGTCCGTGCCCGTGCCCGGCTCCTCGACATGCGCCCGCTGCGCAGCAGTCGGTCGTTCCGCACCCTGTGGATCGGCACCTCCGCCTCTCAACTCGGCGGGCAGATGGCCAACGTGGCGGTGCTGGCCCAGGTCTGGGACCTGACCAGGAGCCCGGTGGGCACCGGCGTCCTCGGGCTCGCCACCGGCCTGCCGATGGTGCTGTTCGGTCTGCTCGGCGGCACGTTGGCCGACACCTTCGACCGCCGGGCGGTGGTGCGGGCCAGCACCGCGGGCCAACTGCTGGCCGCGGCAGGACTGTGCGCCCAGGCCCTGGCGGACAACCGCAACGTGCTGCTGCTGCTCGCCCTCGTCGCCGCCGGGACAAGTTGCAGCGCTCTCGGAGCTCCCGCCCGGCGCACCTTCCCGGTCCGCCTGCTGGCGGGCGACCAGGTCGCGGCCGGTCTTGCGCTGACCAACGTCTCCTTCCAGGCGGCGATGCTGGCCGGGCCCGCACTGGCCGGCCTCATCATCGCCCGCTGGGACTTCCCTGCCGCCTACGCCGCCCAGGCCGTGGCCATGGCAGTCTCGGTGCTCACGGTGATCCGCCTGCCGGCCATGCGGCCCGAAGGCGCCGACACGGCAGGCGGCAAACGGCGGCCGGAGCGCGGCGGCTGGCGGATCGTCCTTCGCCGCCCGACGCTGTGGGGCTCGATGGCCACCGACCTGTCGGCAACACTGCTCGCCATGCCCATCGCGCTCTTCCCGCTGGTCAACGAGATCCGCTTCGAGGAGACCCGCAGACCCTCGGCCTGTTCCTCTCGGCCGTCGCGGTCGGGGGGATCACGGCCGGCCTGCTCTCCGGCACGGTGACGCGCCGGCGCCGTTCGGGCCTGGTGCAGCTGTCCGCAGCCTGCGTCTGGGGCCTGGCACTGGCCGGTTTCGGCCTGGCGGGGCCGTTGTGGCTCGCACTCGGCTGCCTGGCCGTGGCGGGCGCGGCCGACACCGTGTCCGTCGTCACCCGCAGCGCCCTGGTCCAACTGGAGACCCCGGACGCGTTCCGGGGGCGGGTCTCCTCGATGGAGCACGTCATCGGTGTCGCAGGCCCCGAACTCGGCAACTTCCGTGGCGGACTGCTGGCGTCGGCCACCTCCGCCTCCTTCTCCCTGTTCTTCGGCGGACTGTCCGCCGTCCTGGCGATCGCCGCCGTGGCAGCGATCAACGGGCCCCTCCGCGCCTACCGCACCCCGCCTGCCGCCGCGGAGCCGACCACCCCTGGAGTCGCCGACGCCACAGTGGTCGCCGGCCAAGGTCCATAGCGCCGCCTCCGCTCGGGGGCACCTGCCCGGGGCTGAGGGGCGTGTTCCGGCTGCTTCCCGGCCCGGTGTGTCGAGGCTCACCCCGGCATGGCGGCAGCGACGCGGCCCACACCCTCGCGTGCCTGTCCGACTTTGCGGACCGACAGGAGGAGGGTGGCTCGCGCTGGTACGAACCGGGGGTGACCGAGAACCCGGACACGCGGCCGCGAGGCGACCTGGTTGGAGCGTTCGTTGCCCCTCCTCCCCGAGGGCAGCACCGTGCGGCAGGCCGACGGCACACGGTGACCGGACCAGGGAACGTCGTACTCGCGCGTCCGAGCCGCCGGAAAGGGGCCGGTCGGCCGGCAGGCGGGCCCGGCCCGTCCCTGCCGTGGCCCCATGGACGGAGTCGGGCCCGAGTCCCTGCAGGGGGCCGGTTCACGTCGTGGTGCGAGCCCTGCACACGCACCACCAGGTGATCGCCAGGGACAGGACGAGGAGCGTGAGGTTGAGGCCGTTCTCGATCAGGTGGAAGGTCCCGAGTCGGCCTGCCGGCTGGAACCGCTGCTGGATGCCGACCAGGTCGTGCTGCTGGAGGCAGGACAGGAAGGCGCCGGGCTTGTCGTCCGGGATGGTCCCGCACCACTGGCCCATCACCTCGTGGAACGGGTGGATGTGCCCGGCCGAGTCGACGGACGCGCCCTGACCGTTGTCCAGACTCAGCGTGTTCGGCACTGCCGCCCCTGACGCCGGCTCGGCCCCGGTCTGGTCGCGCAGCGACGTGGTGGCCGTCAGCGGCGCCTGGAAGTACGGACGCCACTGCGCCATGAGCACGATCCCGCCGACGAAGGCGCCCAGCACGACCGCGAAGGCCGACACCATCCGGCGCAGCACAGCGCCCGCAGCGACGCCGAACATCAGCCAGGCCGGGGCGAGGGTCAGGGGAAGCCGGCCGCCCGCCTGGAAGACCGTGCCCTCGAAGAGGCTGCGCCGGTCCGCGAGGCGAACGAGGGCGGCGACGTGCTGGCTTTCGGCCGCCAGGGCGGCGGCGAGCAGGGTGACGGCTCCCCCGAGGACGAGGAGCTTGCCGGTGAGCCAGCGCAGCGGGCTGATGTCCTGCGACCAGGCGAGGACGAGGGTGCGCTGTTCGTACTCTCGGGCCAGGACGGGCACGCCGAGGAAGAGTCCGAGGAGGACGGGCAGGAACACGACGGTGTTCAGCTGGTAGTTGGCGATGGTCGAGCCGTGGCCGAGCCGACTGGTGCGGTCGAAGGCAGCCGCCCGGGTGCAGTTCGGGCCGGAGCACAGGTCGAGGGCCTGCTGGAGGGAGGCGGCGTTCACCGCCATCCAGATCGGCATCCCGGCAGTGACGGCGGTAGCGATCAGGAGCGGCCACCGGTGCTGGCGCCAGGTGAGCCAGAGCATGCCGCGCCACTCGAAGCCGCGGCGTTAGGCGGCCGGGCGGGCGGGGGCGGCGGTCGCGGTGGCGCTCACTGCCCGGTCTCCGCGATCGAGGTCCTGAGATGGGCGAGCACGATGTCCTCCGTGGCGAGTGGATGGCCGCTCCAGCCGGGCGCGTCCATGGCGGTCGCCGGGCCGAGCAGGGCACGGACGATGAAGGTGGACTGCCGGGCGGTGTGGGTGGCGTGGACGACCTGGCCTTCGACGGGCGGCCGGTCCGCGCGCGGGCCGGTGACGCGCACATGGTGGGCCAGGAGGTCATCGACGTTGCTGTCCAGCAGGGTGCGGCCGTGGGAGAGCAGCAACAAGTGGTCGCTCACGCAATCGAGTTCGGCCACGACGTGAGTGGAGAGCATCACCGTCATTCCGGTCTCGGCGACCTCGGCGAGCAGTTCGCCGGTCACCGCCCTGCGTGCGACCGGGTCCAGGTTGGCCAGCGGCTCGTCGAGCAGCAGCAGGGACGGGCACGCGCCGAGGGCGACGGCGAGCGCGACCTGCGCCTGCCGGCCACCGGAGAGCCGGTCGCACCGCCGGTCCAGCGGGACGGTGAACCGCTCCAGCCATCCCAGCGCCCGCCGCTGGTCCCACACGCGGTTGGTGTGGCGGCCGAAGGCGAGCATGTCGGCAACGGTGAAGCTGCGATACAGCGCCTTGTCCTGGAGTTCAGGCCGGGGCGCCGATGGAATCGGGCCGCAGTGCGGCGCCGGGCGGTCTCACGGTGAACGGACCATGGGCCGCCCGTTGCCCGGTCACACGCCGCGCAGGGCCTTGTGGGCGCCGTACGCCTCCAGGAATCCCTGGATCACCTGCACGTCGTCACCGAAGGACGCGGAGCGCCACTTCCCCTTTTCTCCGTTGCGGAGCCGCAGGTCCAGCCAGGCGGAGATGTTCACCCTGGTGCTGTCGGAGAAGCTCTGACCCCGGACCTGCAGCTCCACCCCGGCGAGGTCGTCGAACCTGACGATGTCCAGCGGCGTACGGTCGTCCCGGTATTCGACGGTGCCGTCGGGGGTGATGACCAGCAAGGGGTCGGGGTCGTGCGAGGAACCGCGCAGGAAGCCGGACACCTTCCCACGCCTCTTGGTGTAGACCCGCCAGCTCGCCGGCGCGACGCCTTGGCGGGCCTGTTCGAGGACGGTCTGCGGGTCGGTCATACCGCGGATTATTCCGTCCCCGAAGGAACGGCCGCCACCCCCAGGGCGCGGTAATGCGCCGGACGGATGGAACGACGCAGCCCGCGCAGGCGCGGCTCGGTGCGCCCGAGCGGCAGTGGCCTGTCCCGTCCCGCCCGGACGTGCACGGCGAGGTCACACCCATGCGCGCCGGGCGACCAGGAGATACAAGCCCTGAACGATCAGCTGGACGTACAACGGCGTGGGCGAGATCGCCAGCAGGAAGGGCATCGCCGTAACCGCGAGTCCGAGCGCCAGCCAGAGGCGCAACGGATCCCACGCGGCTCTCGGCGCCGACAGGTTGGCGAAGGCGATGACCAGCAGGGCGGGGCCGCCGAAGCAGAGCGACATCGAGAACAGCAGGTCGTAGACCGAGCCCTCGGTGAACGGCACGATGTCCATCCGGGACACCACCAGCCACACCGCCGCGTTGATCACCAGGTACTTCGCCGCTTCTCCGGAGAACCTCACCCCGCACACCTTCCCGTTGTGAACGCACCATCGTCCGCGGCAACCGGCACCGGAACGGCGCGCCTGCCGCAGGCGGGTCGGACGAACGCCATGCCGCAGCGCCGGCGGCCCGGTCGGGGTGACGGCGGGCCGTGGCGGTGCCGGTCGTCACCGGGCAGCCGGCTCTGCGGCCACCGTCCGGTTCGGCGCGGTTCACTGATGCCGCATTCGTCCCGCCACCGTCGACGAAACGTCACCCCCGCGATCGACACGCTCCTCGGTCGGCGCGACGAGCCTCGGTGGGTGCGACGAGGACCGCTGGGCGAGGAGCAGTGAAGGGCCTGGTTCCTGCCGGTGCGACCCGCCGAAGACGCAGCGGAGAACGGCTCCTTCGGGCTGGTGTCAGCTGGTGCCGCCGACGGAGCCGGAGGCGCCGTTCAGCATGCCGGCGAGGTCGTTGGTGTCACTGGCAGGGGGCGCGGTGACGGTGACGGGAGTGGTGCCGTAGTCGGAGTAGTCGACCGTCACGTCGAACTGCGTGGCGGCCGTCGACGGCGTGGACTCGTGCACGCGGACCGGGAGGCCCTGGCCGTTGACCCACAGGTCGACGTTCATCGTGGTGAGGCCGAGCTTGGTGGACTGCGCGAGCAGGGACTTGAGCGACGGGTCCTGCCCGGCCGCGAGCCTGGCAAAGTCCACGGTGCCGGAGTAGTGCGTCGTCTGGACACCGTCCACGGTCTCCTGGCCCGCGCGCTTGATGTCGGCCGAGGAGGTGAACAGCTTCAACTGCGTCGCCGGGTCGTTGCTGGAGTTGCTGTTCATCTGGTTGGCCATCGCCTGGCCGGAGGCGCCGAGCGAGGAGAGGTCCATCTTCAGCCAGTGCTTGCCACCGAAGTTGGTGGCCGCTGCATCGCCCATGTTCGTGTAGGTGGTGGTGCCGCTCATCAGCACGCGCATCGAGCCGTCGCCGCCGAGCTGCGCGGCCAGCTGCGGCATGGTCATCGTCATGTCCATCGCGATCGGCTTCCAGGACATGGCGCCGGAGCCGGTGGTGCTGACGTCCTGCCCCTTGACGTGGACGTGCTCGGACATCTTGATCTTGGCCGAGGTGTACTGCGAGGTGGCCTTGGTGCTCTGCGTCATGGCGTCGGCAACGGTGACCATCGGCACGGAGACGGCCTTCGTGGCGCCGGAGGCGTCAGGGGCGTTCTTGGGACCGTTGCATGCGGACAGTCCGGCCACGGCAAGGACGGTGGCGGCGGCGGTCAGAGTACGGGTGTGACGCATGGGATCCCCCTGTTTATGAGCTGTACGGACCGTGACGCTACACCTGTCCTACGACGGCGAACGAGCCGTTATCCGCTCAACCGTCGGAGCCGGCACCGGCCGCGGACCTGGGCGGACGGTCGGGGTCAGTGGTCGGGGCCGACGCGCCGGATCGGGTCGTATGCGGTCAGGAAGCCGCACATGCCCAGGGTGATGTCCGGCCGGCTGGCAATCCCGTGGACCGAGGCGCGGTCCAGCACCGGCACGGGCACGGGCACGGTCTTCGGTGACACATTCGACGCCCTGCCCCTCGGGGCTCTCGCCACCGGGACCGACGGTTGGACGGTGGCCTCGACCGGACACCAGGTCAACGTGGTCGCCAACCCCAGCACCGCCACCCAGACCTACGACCCGCTACATCGGCACCACCCACGCGCTGACCGCCGCACCCCTGCGGGTGAGCGCCCCGAGCATCGCCGGCATGGCGTTCTACGCCAACAGCACCGGCTACGGCAGCGCCTACGTCGACAACGTCCTGGTGCACCGACCGATCCTGATCGAGGTGTGGGGCCTGTGCGCGAGCACGGGCCCCACACCTGTGTCCCTTGGTCCAGGCGTTCGCAGCAGCGGGTCCGACGACCGGGGCCTCGGCGCCTTGCGGGTGAGGGCGGGACAGCAACGGCGCAGGATTGAATTTCTAACGATGTAGAAGACAGTGGACCATCGGCAGCGAGCGTGTCAAGACTCGCGTCGAGGCCTGACAGCAGACTTGAGTCGAGAACATTGCGCACGGGACGCCAGAAATGCTTGCTCCCGACCTGGTTCACGCGTGCGCAACGCTTCGGAAGCCGCACGGAGCGCATCGAAGCAGCAGATCAGGGCTCCCATACGGTCCCGCACGGAGCGGAGTTGGGGGCAAGGGGTGGACACGCCACCGACACCGTGCTGTCATTCTCCTGCCCGGATTTCCAACGTTGTGATCCATGAGGCCGAGTTCCGTCCCGCCCCTCCCGCAGGCGTCCACCCAGTCTCCCCTTCCCCTGCCACCACCACTCCCGCGAGCAGTCGTGGAGATATACATGATTGACCGTCAGCACGGCCGTCCCTGGCTGCAGTCCGACAATCTCGCCGGGACCTGGTCCTCGTTCCGGAGCGGACGGACCACCGCCATGACCTGCGTCGCGCAGGTCGGCGGTGTGCCCTTCCTGCTCCCGGTGGTCGGCGGCGTCTTCGCCCTGCTGAGCCCCGGCACGTAGTACACCCGCCGTCGTCGAGTGACCGGGGCGCACGGGAGGCGCCCGGGTCGCCACGACGACGGACTTCCTGTCCGCACCGACCGATGGAGGATGCCCGATGCCCGAACCCGTGGGCCGCGACCGAGCCACGTGGCACACCCTGCGCAGAGCCGCCCGCAGGATTCTCGTCGCCGCGGCCGCGATCACGACGGTCGCAACGACCGTTCCCGGCGCGGCCGTACCCGCCCGGGCAGCAGAGAGCACCGTGTCGGCGTCCGCGGCCGACACCTATCCCTCCGTGGGCGCCGGTACGCACTTCCTCGACGACTCCTCGTACCTGTCCGGCTTCAACGACCCCGCGTGGTACCAGGCGAACATCCCGTTCGTGGACCTGCCGGACCCGACGGTGCAGAGCGTCTACTACTACCGCTGGCGGACCTGGAAGGAGCACCTGCGCTACACCAACCCCCGTGACGGCTGGATCTCGACCGAGTTCCTCGACTGCTGCGGCTACGCCGCCCCCTACCAGGCGATCAACGCCGCCGCGGCCCACCAGGTCACCGAAGGGCGCTGGGTCCGCGACCAGAGCTACGTCGACGACTACGTCCGCTTCTGGCTCACCGGCCCGGGTGCCGGCGCCAAGCCGGCCACGGACGGCGTGAACGCCGACACCACCGACTGGGCGCACGAGTACAGCGTCTGGCTCGCCTCGGCCGCCTACGGCCAGGCCCAGGCGACCGGGGACTTCTCGCAGGTGCGCACCCTCCTCCCGGCACTGGTCCGCCAGTACCGCGGCTGGGACAAGCAGTTGAACCCGCAGCTGGGCCTGTACTGGTCCGTTCCGGTATGGGACGCCATGGAGCTGTCGGCATCGTCCTACGCCTCCGACGACCCGTATCACGGCGGAGCGGGATACCGGCCGACCCTCAACTCCTACCAGTACGGGGACGCCACCGCGATCAGCGCGATCGCGGACCTGGTCGGCGACCACGCGCTCGCCAGCGAGTACGCGGCTCGCGCCGCCGGCCTCAAGTCGGCCATGCAGAAGTGGCTGTGGGACTCCGGCCGGAAGTTCTACTACACCATGGCTCGCGACAACAACCCGGACCACAAGCTGTCCGACACCCGCGAGGAAATCGGCTACCTGCCGTGGATGTTCGGGGCGGCCGAATCGGACGACGCCTCGGCCTGGTCCCAACTGCTCGACCCCCAGGGCTTCGCCGCTGCCTACGGACCGACGACGGCGGAGCGCCGCAGCCCGTGGTTCATGCACGAGGCCGGCGGGTGCTGCCGCTGGGACGGTCCGAGCTGGCCGTTCTCGACGAGTCAGACGCTCACCGGGCTCGCCACCCTCCTCGACGACTACCCGTCGCAGACCGCGATCACCAAGGCCGACTACGCCCAGGCGCTGCAGACCTACGCCGCCACCCAGATGCGCAACGGGAAGCCGTACGTCGCCGAGGGCCACGACCCGGACCTCAACCAGTGGATCTACGACGGCAACAACCACAGCGAGGACTACAACCACTCCACCTTCAACGACCTCGTCCTGTCCGGTCTGCTGGGACTGCGCCCGCAGACGGGCGGCAACCTGCGCATCCAGCCGCTCGTCCCGGCCGGCTGGGACCACTTCGCCGCCGAGAACGTGCCCTACCACGGCCACAACGTCACCCTGCTCTGGGACCGCGACGGCACCCACTACGGACAGGGCGCCGGCATGCGCGTCTACGTCGACGGCCGCCTCAGCCGCACCTCGCCCACCCTCCGGGACCTGACGGTCGGCGTCGGAGCCGCCCGCGCCGGCGCGCAGAGCGACCTGGTCGACGACGCCACGAACCCGCTGCGCCAGGGCTACCCCAAGCCGATCACGTCCTACACCTGGCGCTCCGACGACGCGTGGAACGCCCTGGACGGCAAGGTGTGGTTCAACGAGGTTCCCGAGAACACCCGGTGGACCAACTACAGCTCGCCGCACGGGAACGACTACTACGGCGTCGACTTCGGCGCGCCGACCGCCGTCAGCGACATCCGCTGGTACGGATACGACGACGGGGGCGGCGTGCGTCCGGCGGCCGACTACCGCCTGCAGTACTGGGACGGGACCGCCTGGCAGGACGTTCCGGACCAGACCCGCAGCTCCGCGGCGCCGGTGGGCAACGGCCTCAACCGGATCACCTTCCCGGCGATCACGACCACGCAGGTACGACTGCTCTTCACCAACCCGGCGGGCGCCTATGTCGGCGTGTCCGAGTTCGAGTCGCTGGCACCCTCCAGCCGCGACGCAAGCGTCACCGTCGGTCCGGTCAACGCCAACGGCGTGGTCACGGTCGGCAGTTCCACCACGGTCGACGTCTCCGTGCACAACGACACCGGCCACCGGCTCGACGCCGCCTCCGTCGCCCTCGGGCTACCGGACGGCTGGACGGCCCGGCCGGCGGCGGCCGGCCCCAGGTCGATCGAGCCGCGCGGCTCGGCGGTGTGGCGGTTCACGATCAGCCCCGCGGCCGGGGAGGCGCCGGGCAGCTCGGCAGCCCTGACGGCGACCGCGTCGTACCGCTCGTCGAGCGGCGCCACGGGCACCACCCGCACCACGCACACGCTCCAGAACCTCGTCGTCTCCTTCCCCCGGGGCAGCGGGATCCGCTCGGCACCTGGTCGCTGGACGAGGGCGCCGGCACCGTGGCCCATGACAGCTCCGGCACCGACGACATCCAGCTCAGCGGCACCCCGTCCTGGGTGCCCGGCGCCTCGGGAACCGCCCTGCAGTTCAACGGCGGCGCCACCCAGTACGGGCAGTCCGCCGGACCGGTCCTCGACACGGTCGGGAACTTCACCGTCGCCGCGCGGGTCCGCATCGACCGCACCGGGTCGTGGGCCACGGCCGTGAGCCAGGACGGCACCACCACCAGTGGCTTCTTCCTGCAGTACTCGGCCGCGGACAACCGCCTTGCCTTCTCGACCGGCGAGGGCCGTGCACTGTCCGACCAGGCCCCGGCGGCCGGTCAGTGGTACCAGGTGGTCGGCGTGCACGACGCCGACGCCGGCACTTACACGCTGTACGTCGACGGCAAGGCGCAGGCGACGGTCTGGCACCAGCCGACGGGCGATCCCGCCCCCGGCCCGTTCGCCCTCGGCCGCGCCTACTCCGGCGGTCGCAACAGCGACTTCTGGCCGGGCAGCGTCGATCAGGTGCACGTCTGGAACCGCGCTCTGCCCGCCACCGACGTCGCCACGCTGTACAGCTCGGGCGGCTGACGACGCCACCGGAGCCCGAAGGTGCGCCCGGTGTGCCGCCGGACTGTGAAGGTCGGCGGGACACCGGGCGTTCGGGCTTCTCCGACCACGGGGCTTCGACGCCGAGGACGGTCCCGAAGGGGCCGCGGGACGCCGACCCGGCCCGACGGTCGGCGGGCCGCGGAAGCCCTGTCGCGCGGAGGACGCTCCCGGAGTCCCCCGGGCCAGTCCGGCATCGTCATGAGTCCTGGGCTGCAGCGCTCGGGGCACCCTGACCCGCTGGTGCCGCCACCGGCACGGCTGGGCGCCCCTCCAGCACCGCCGCCGCCCGCGCTGCCCCGGTCGAAGACGTCCGGGAACCTCGCTCGGGGACGACTTCGATCGACAGGCGTCGGGCCGCACGGTCCCGTGGCGGCCGGCGAGGGCACCCCGCGCCGCTCCGCCGAGCGCCCGGCATCTTCACAGCGTCGGCTTGACGGAGCCTGCCTCCCCGGGGCGAACGAGGTGCAGTTGCCGCCGAGACCCACGGCCACGGCCATGCCTGGTCGGGATGGCACTGCTCGGTGGCCCTCAGCCCTCCACACCGAGCAGCCGGACGAACCCGTCGATCTCACGGGCCGCAGGGTCGGTGTCCCTCCTCCCCGAGATCGCGATCTTCCAGATCGTGCCGTCCGAGGCCGGGCGACGCCCCCGTAGCCCCACAAGGACTTCGCGGCGGGCTTCAGCACCGTGGCACCGGCCTGTACGGCCGCGCCGACGGAGCCCTCGACGGTGGCCGGACCGGACACCGTGAGCGCCAGGGTGAACCCGCGGTATCCGACCGAGGGCGCCTCGGCCGCCCGCACCCGTACGTGCGCGTCCATGCCGACTTCTTCCCCGTCTTCGCCTTCGGTACCCGGAACGATGGCGAAGGCAGACCACTCGGAGCAGCCGGTGACCGCAGCCGGTCGATTCCGCTCTCCTCGGATTCCGTCCGCACTGCAGCCCGCGTTGTGGGCACCGACCGCTGCGATTCCGCCGACGAACCGATGCCGGTGACCCGTCCAGTCGGGACGCCCCGTAGGCTGCCGTCATGACCGGTGATCGAATGACTGTCCACGCCGCGCTGGAGACACTGCTGGCAGGCAACCGGCGTTTCATCGCCGGCAGCCCCGAGCACCCGAACCAGGACGCCGCACGCCGCGCCGCCATCGTGCCGTCCCAGAGCCCGTTCGCGGTCCTGTTCGGCTGCTCCGACTCCCGTCTGGCCGCGGAGATCATCTTCGACCGCGGCCTGGGCGACCTGTTCGTGGTCCGCACCGCCGGCCACGTCCTCGGCCCGGAGGTGCTCGGCAGCATCGAGTACGGCGTCAGCGTGCTCGGCAGCCCGCTGGTCGTCGTCCTCGGCCACGACTCCTGCGGTGCCGTCGCCGCCACCCGCGCCGCCGTCCAGGACGGCACGACCGCCACCGGCTACGTGCGCGACGTGATCGAACGCGTCACCCCGAGCGTCCTCGCAGCCCGCGCCGCCGGCCACACCGACGACAGCGACTTCATCGACACCCACATACAGCACACGGTGGACCTGCTGCTGGACCGCTCCCGCGTCCTCGCCGACGCCGTCGACGCCGGCACCGCCGCTGTGGTCGGCCTCTCCTACCGGCTCGTCGACGGAACCGCCCGGCTCGTCACCGTCCGCGGCACCGAGGCGCCCGTCGGTACCCCCTCCTGACCCGCCCGTCCGCCCCGGCCCCCGTCGGCCGGGGCGGACGCCACCGACCCCCCCCCCCCCCCCCCGCAGACCCTGCCGAGCGCGCAGCGGAGCGTCGCGCGCAGCACGGCGACGGGCCCTGGAGCCGCGGCGGCATGACCCGGACCGCGCAGCTTTGCGTTCTCCCGGGCGCCGACCTCGACCATGTCGGTGACGATCGAGTGGGGCTGCGCGGTCGACGGCCGGCACTCGACAGCCTGCGGGGTGAACCGGCCCGCCACCGGCACCACGGCCATCCGCGACGTCCACTCCTGGTCGCCCTGCCGCCTCTGACCCGCGAGGCCCGGCCCACCGACCGTTCGGAGCCCACCACACGGCAGAACCCGCCGCCTGCGGCAGCACGGCCGGCCCGGAGCTGCCGAGCGCCGAGGGGCGGCGGCACATCGCCACGGAGCGGTGGTTCGTGGCCGATCAGCGGAGCGGCACGGAGCGGGCGGGCCGGAGGGCGACCAACAGCACCGCAGCGGCAGCCCGACGCAGCGACCGGATCCGCGGCATCCACCGCCGCCGCGCCGGTCATGGCTGCGGCGTCTTCCGCACCACGGCGAATACGCTTTGCGTCCGAACCATTCCGTTCAGTGAGGAGCTCCGATGCCGTACTCGCCGCTGCTGGTCAAGCCCATGAAGGAAGAACTGACGTCGATCGGGTTCAAGGAACTGCTGACCGCGGCCGAGGTCGACGCCGCGATGGACGGTGCGACCACCGGCGTCACCCTGGTGGCCATCAACAGCGTCAGCGGCTGCGCGGCGGGCATGGCCCGCCCGGGCGTCCGCCTCGCCCTGGAAAGCGACGGCAAGCACCCCGACCGCCTCTACACGGTCTTCGCCGAGCAGGACTTGGAGGCCACCGCGAGGATGCGCAACCACTTCCCCGACATCCCGCCGTCCGACCCGTCCTTCGCCCTCTTCAAGGACGGCGAGCTCGTCCACTTCATCCCGCGCCACCGCATCGAGGGCCGCGACGCCCGGCAGGTGGCCGCCGACCTCACCAACGCGTTCGAGGAGTTCTGCCAGTAGTCGCGGGCGCTCCCCCGGTGCAGCAACCCGGGCGCTCCCGGCAGGTGCCGGGAGCGCCCGTCGGCACCGATCTCCACAGCGGGCGGCGCCGGAGCAGCAGGGAGCGGTGCACCGTGGGTCGGCCTCACCCGCCGCCGGTTGCCCGGCGCCGACGCAGTGCCACCGCCCCGCCGATCGACAGCGCGGCCGACGCCGCCAGCGCTCCCAGCCCCCACGGCAGCGCGGAGCCGCCGTTCGCGACGGGCGTGGCCGACAGCGGCACGGCGGCCGGCGAGTCCGACTCCGACTCCGACGGCGCCGGGCTCCCCGCCGGCGTCCCACTCACACCCGGCGACGGCACCCCCGACAGCGCCGACGGGCCGGACGACGCGTTCACCGACGTGACCGGCTGCGGCGTGCCGGTCGCAGCCGTCCGCGGGCTCGGCGTATCGCTCGCACCGGCGCGCGTAGGGGCGGCGGGTGTGGGCGTGTGCGCGGGGGCGCCGCCGGTGAACTCGTAGGTCACGGAACCCATCCTGGTGCCCGTGACCATCCCGCACGGCCCGTCCATGTAGGCGTACGCGCCCAGCTCGTACAGGTCGTCCGGGCTGCCCGGGGGCATCGACAGGGTCTCGTGCAGCACGTGGTCGCCGCGCGAGATGCTGCCGAACTGAACGCGGTTGGAGATCCAGGTGCCGAGGTTCCCGCCCTGGCCGCCCGGCCGCCAAGTGAACGAGAAGTGGTGCGAGGGGCCGCCGTCCACACTCAGCGACACCGACGGCGCCCGGCCCGGTGTGTAGCCGCCCGTCTGACGCACCGGGACGACCATCGTCTCGAACGCAGCGGCACTCTGATCCGGGGCATCGAGATGCATCCTGTTGTCGATCGTCAGCGAGCCGCCCATGCGCACCTTGGGCACCGTGCCGGTCACACCGTCGATCCGGTACGTCCCCGGCCCCGCCGCAGGACAGCCGTCCGCGTGCGCCGCACCGGCACCCACCACCGAACACAGGGATATCGCAAGAGCCAAGGTCAGGCTACGTCTCGTCATGGCCCGCATCCTAGAGAGGCCCGGTCACCGCCCCCACACCACCCGGCACCGACACGTCGGCCCGGGGCACCCGACCGGGCGAGAGTCCGACTGTCCCGGGAAATCGGCACAGGCGGTGGCCGGAGCGCCGGGGTCCGGTTGTGGTGGCGGCCGGGCCATGGGGCAGGATGGCAGTCCGTTCGGAGTGTGTACCCCCGCTCCAACACAAGTGCGGACAAGACGACCTGACAGGCGACACGGTGACGACACAGGACATACGGCGGCCCGCGGCGGGCCGTCCCCTCGCCCTCCACGCGGCGGGAGCGGGACGGTGACCCGGGATCTGGTCCTGCACGACTGGGTGGTGGCCGGCATCGCGCTGGCCTGCGGCTGTGTGGCCGGTCTGGTGCTGCGGGCCGTGATGAAGTGGCTGGGCAAGCACGCGCTCAGGACCCGGTGGAGCGGGGACGACATCATCGTCGACGCGCTGCGCACCGTCGTCCCCTGGGCGGCCGTGATCGCCGGGGTGGCGGTGGCCGCTTCGGCCCTGCCGCTCACCGCGCGGGTCGGGGGCTGGTCGACCGGTCGCTGACGGCCGTGCTCATCGTCATCGCGACGCTCAGCGCCGTCCGGGTGGTGGCCGGGCTGGTGCAGTCGATGGCCGCGTCACGCACGGGTGTCGCGGCGTCCGCGACCATCTTCGTCAACATCACCCGCATCGTGGTGCTGTCGATGGGGGTCCTGGTGGCCCTGGAGACCCTCGGGGTGTCGATCGCTCCGCTGGTCACCGCCTTCGGGGTGGGCGGTCTCGCGGTGGCGCTGGCATTGCAGGACACCCTCGCCAACCTCTTCGCGGGTGTGCACATCCTCGCCTCGAAGACCGTCCAGCCGGGCGACTACATCCGGCTCACCAGCGGGGAGGAGGGGTACGTCGTCGACATCAACTGGCGCAACAGCGTGGTGCGCAACCTGTCGAACAACCTGGTGATCATCCCCAACGGCCGCCTGGCGCGGACGAACATGACGAACTACTCCCAGCCCGAGCAGAAGCTGTCGATCCTGGTCCAGGTCGGGGTCGGCTACGACAGCGACCTGGAGCACGTGGAGCGGGTCACCCTCGACGTCGTCGACAGCGTGATGGCCGACATCAGCGGTGGCGTGCCCGACCACGAGGCGGCCGTCCGCTTCCACACCTTCGCCGACTCCCGGATCAACTTCACGGTGATCCTGGGCGTCGGCGAGTTCAGCGACCAGTACCGGATCAAGCACGAGTTCATCAAGCGCCTGCATCAGCGGTACCGGACGGAGGGCATCTCGATCCCCGCGCCCACCCGCACCGTCTCGCTCCAGCAGGACGGGGCGAGCACGCTGTCGTCCCTCCCGCCGGTGCCGCACCAGTGGGCCCCGGCGTCCGAGGTGCTGGCGGACCCGCGGCGCTGAGGCTGGCCGACCGAGCCGCGCCCGCGATCACCCGTCACCCGGCCGCGCCGCCGCATTCGCCGCACTCAGCGCCGCACTCGTATCGCCGGCCGGGTGATCGCGGGCTTCAGCCGGCCGGGTGCCGGACCGCCGGAGCGGCGTTCTCGGTGGCGGCCAGGGAGGCGAGCAGGCGCAGCCCCTCCTCGGAGGCGGAGCCGGGTTCGGCGGTGTAGACGGTCATGTGGAGTCCGGGCTCGGCGGCCAGGTCGAGGGACTCGTAGGCGAGGGTGAGGTCGCCGACGGCGGGGTGGTGGAACCGCTTGGTGCCGGTGCCGTGGCGGCGGACGTCGTGGGTGCCCCAGCGGGTGCGGAACGCGTAGCTGCGGGTGGACAGCTCGCCGATGAGGTCGTGCAGGTCCTTGTCGTGGGGGTCGCGGCCGGCCTCGCGGCGCAGCATGGCGACCGCCATGTCGGCGAACAGCTCCCAGTCGGGGTAGAACCGGCGGGAGGCCGGGTCGAGGAAGTTGAAGCGTGCCAGGTTGCGCCGGTTGTCCGGGTTGGCGGACAGGTCGGTGTAGAAGGCGCGGGCGAGCGGGTTGGCGGCCAGGACGTCGGTGCGGCCGTTGGTCACGACCGCGGGCCCGGCGGTGATCGCGTCGAGGGTCCATTGCAGGCTGCGGTGCGGGGTCCACGGCCGGGTGGTGGTGCGGCGGCGGGGCCGGGTGAGGGCGTCGGAGCCGTCGGCGGCCCGGGCCAGGTGCAGGAGGTGGGCGCGTTCGGCGTCGTCGAGCTGCAGGGCGCGGGCGACGGCTTCGAGGACGGCCGGGGAGGCGCCGGCGAGGCTGCCCCGTTCGAGTTTCGCGTAGTACTCGACGCTCATGTCGGCGAGTGCGGCGACTTCGCTCCGGCGCAGCCCGGGCACGCGCCGCCGGGGCCCGGCGGGCAGGCCGGCCCGCTCCGGGCTGATCTTCGCTCGCCGCGAGGTGAGGAACTCGCGGACCTCCTCGCGGTTGTCCATGTCCTCGACCGTACGGCCTGGCGGCCGCGGGAGGGATGTCCTGCCGGTACACCCCTCGCCGGTGCCTCGCTCGCCGCCGGGAGGTGCGGTTACCTGGAATGGAGGCGCCTCGGGCGACACCGCCCCGGCCCGGCCCCTCCCCCTGACGTGAGGACTTCCCATGCGCGGAGCAGTGATCCACGCCCCCGGCGACGTACGTTTCGAAACCCTGGACGACCCCAGGATCCTCAAGCCCACCGATGCGGTCATCCGGACGGCCGTCACCTGTGTGTGCGGCTCCGACCTGTGGCCCTGGCGGGGCCTGGACGCGACCGACGAGGCCCACCCGATGGGGCACGAGTACGTCGGCTTCGTCGAGGAGGTGGGAGCCGAGGTCACCGGCCTGCGGCCCGGCCAGTTCGTCGTCGGCTCGTTCGCGACCTCGGACAACACCTGTGCCAACTGCCGGAACGGGTGGCAGTCGAACTGCCTGGACCGCGAGTTCATGAGCACCTGCCAGGCCGAGTACGTGCGCATTCCCAACGCCCAGGGAACCCTGGTCGCCACCGACGGCACGCCCGGCGAGGAGTTCTGGCCCGGCTTGCTGGCCGTGTCCGACGTGCTGGGGACCGGCTGGTACGCCGCCGACGCCGCCGACGTCCGGCCCGGGTCCACCGCCGTGGTCGTCGGTGACGGCGCGGTCGGACTGTGTGCGGTGATCGCCGCGAAGGAGATGGGCGCGGAGCGGATCATCGCGATGAGCCGCCACCGGAGCCGCCAGCGGCTCGCCCTCGAATTCGGCGCCACCGACATCGTCACCGAGCGCGGCGAGGACGGCGTCGCCCGGATCAAGGAGCTGACCGGCGGGATCGGCGCCGACAGCGTCCTGGAGTGCGTCGGCACCGCCGAGTCCATGCAGCAGGCCCTGCGCTCGGCCCGGCCCGGTGGCAGCGTCGGATTCGTCGGCGTTCCCCACGAGGTCGCCGTCGACGGCCAGGAGCTCTTCTACTCCCACGTCGGCCTGCGCGGCGGCCCCGCACCCGTCCGCCGCTACCTGCCCGACCTGATCGATCGCGTCCTGTCCGGCCGGATCGACCCCGGCAAGGTCTTCGACCTCACCCTGCCGCTGGAGCAGGTCGCCGACGGCTACCGGGCGATGGACGAGCGCCGCGCGATCAAGACCCTGCTCAAGCCCTGACCCCCTCCCGGAAGGCACTCCCGTGCAGATCACCCGCAGCTCGATCGACACCGTCAAGGGCCCGGCCGACTGGTTCACCGGCGACGTCTACATCGACGCCGTCGCCGCAGCCCCGTCCCCGTCCCGGGTCACCGCCAACCTGGTGCACTTCATGCCCGGCGCCCGCACCCACTGGCACCGCCACCCGCTCGGCCAGACCGTCTTCGTCACCGAGGGCATCGGCCTGTGCCAGCGCCGCGGCGGACCTGTCGAGGTCATCCGCCCCGGCGACCGGGTCCTGTTCGAGGCCGGCGAGGAGCACTGGCACGGCGCCGCGCCGAACCGCCTGATGGTCCACCTGGCCATCAACGAGGGCGACGCCGACCACGACGTCGTCCACTGGCTCACCCCCGTCACCGACGAGGAGTACGCCGCCGCCCCGGCCCTCGGCTGACAGGGGTGACGGTCGCTGTGGCCGTGGCTATGGCCGTGGCCGTGGCTGTGCCTGTGGTGGCGGTGCTCCTCCTGCGACCGGTGTCGGCAGGAGGGCCAGGCGCGCGGCGGACGGACTGCCGTGGATCGCCTGGTAGATCACCAGTTGCTGGTCGGGGCGCTGTTGAGGCTGAGGGTCTCCCAGATGCGCGCGCTGCTTTCGACACCCGCAACGTCGACACCGTCCTGGTCGCCGGGCAGGTCCGCACATGGGCCGGCCGACCGACCGACGTGGACCTGCCCGCGCTGCGCGCCGCGGCGGCGGCCTCGCGCGACCGCATCCTGCGCGAAGCGGCCGCCGGCTGAGCGTTCCGTCCGGTCGAAGAGCGGACTGACGGGTCTGCACGTCCCGGTCGCTCTAGATTTCTGACAGGACATTCGACGCGTCGGGAGCACGCCATGGGCCTCATCCATATCGAGTTGTTCACCACTCTCGACCTCGTCGGGCAGGCGCCCGGCGGTCCCGACGAGGACCCGGTGGGGTTTCCCTTCGGCGGCTGGCAGGTCCCCCTGATGGACGAGGTCGCCGGGGCACAGGTCGACGCAGCGTACGAGGGGGCCGATGCCCTCCTGCTCGGGCGGCGGACGTACGACATCTTCGCCGCCTACTGGCCGCAGGCCGGGGACAGCCCCTTCGCCGCGCTGTTCAACAGCATCCCGAAGTACGTGGCCTCGCGCGGCAGGCCCGACCTCTCCTGGGCGGGCTCCAGCCACCTCGGGCCCGACCTGCCCGGCGCGGTGCGGGAGATCCGCGACCGGCACGAGCACGTGAAGGTCGTCGGCAGTCTGAACCTGGTGCAGACCCTCCTGCGCGAGAGGCTGTTCGACCGCCTCGACCTGTGGGTCCACCCGATCATCCTCGGCACCGGGAAGAAGGTGTTCGAGTCCGGCGCGGTCCCTGCCAATGTCACCCTGCTCGAACCGCCCGTCGCGGGCCCCCGGGGCGCCGTCTTCCTGCGCTACGGATCGGCCGACGGCATCCCCGCCACCGGCAGCATGAGTGCACCGGGCCGCGAAGCCCGGAACGAGGGCTGACACCGCCGTCGGTGGCCGCCGCATTCGGCGGGACCGCCCGGGTCGCGGCGGACGGGCAGGTACGGCAGGTGCGCCTGCGCCCCCGATACCTCCCGAAGTGAGTCGTCGTACTCATGCACACGGGACGAGCGGCCCGGCACACTCTGCGCATGACCAGCCCCCACACCGCGCCCTGCCCCGACTGCGGCGCCGACCTCGGCGCCGACCTCGGCACCGGCCGGCACGTCCGGTGCCCGCACTGTCGGCTGCCGCTCACCGGTGCCGACGCCGCCGCACTGTGGCAGGTCGTCATGGCGCTGCGGGGGCTGGACGAGCAGCGCGGGGCGATGGTGCGCCACCGGGACCACCTGCTCGCCGGACTCCGCGCCCGCCGCGACGCGCCCGACACCGCCCCGGCGTGGGCCGCACCGACCGGCGCTCCCCGGTCGTGCCCCGCCTCCCGGCCTGCGGCCGACGGCCGGCGCCGGCGGCCCGGCCGAGGTCTCCGGCCGCTCCGCGCAGACCGTGCTGCTGGTGCTCGGCGGTCTGCTGGTGAGCGTCGCCGCCCTGGTGTTCACCGTGGTCAGCTGGGGACGGTTGGGCCTCGCCGGGCGCAGCGCCGTCCTGTTCGCCGTCACGGCCGTCGCGCTGGCCCTCCCGTCCCCGCTGCGCCGCCGCCGACTCACCTCGACCGCGGAGGCGGCGGCCGCCGTCGGATTGGGCCTCCTGGTCCTGGACTGCTACGCGGCCCGGGCCGCCGGTCTCGCCGGGCTCGACGGCATCGGTGGGCTGGGCTACTGGGCCGGTGCCACCGCACTCCTGGCCGCCGGGTCCCTCGCCCACGGCCATGGGCAGCGGCTGCGGTTCCCGCTCGCGGCGGGCTTCCTGCTGATGCGGGTGCCTGCGCTGCTGGCCCTGGCGGCGGCCGGGGTGGAGCGGGTGGAGGCGTACGCGGCGGCGATGGTCGGGGCGACGGTCCTGGACGTGGTGCTGCTGGCGCGTGCGGAGCGGCGTGCGCGGGGTCGGCTCGCCCGCGCGGTGTCGCCGGGACGGCCCGGCGAGGTGACGTTCCGACGGGTCGGGGCGGGCTTCGCGACGGGGTGGGCGCTGCTCGGCGGCGTCGTCGCGGTATTCGGGTCGGTGCTGTCGGTCGGGTTCGGGGAAGCCCTTGCGGCCTGGGGGCCATTGGGTGTGCTGGCGGCCCTGGGGATGGGGTCGGCGCTCCGGCTGTCCGGTCTGCCGCACGGCGCCCGGCGGGCGCTTGCGGCCGGTGCGGCCGTGGCGGTCCTCGCCGCGGCCGGTGGCACGCTGCGCCGGCTGTTGCCGTGGGACTGGACGGCGGTGGCGTACGGACTGCCCGCGATGCTGCTCGTGGTGGGCGCGGGCGTGCTGCTGCGGCACCGGCCGGACGCGGGACAGGGCAGGGCGGCGGGACAGGGGACGGAGGCCGGGCAGGGGACGGCCGCGGGGGCCGGTGCGGCCCGGGTACCGGCTTCGGAACCCGTCGCTCGGACGGCCTGGGCCGGTGTCCTGTACGCGGCGTCCGGGGTGCTCGGGACGGCCTCGCTGGGGACGGTGCCGCAGGTGCTGGCCGCCGCCCTTGTACCGCTCGGTCACGCGCCCGCCGCCTGGGGATGGGGCGACGGGACGGCGTGGGACGGGCGGGCGCACTGGGAGGTGCCGGGCTCCGCGCTGATCGGGCTCGCACTGGCCGCAGTGGCGCTGGGCGCGGTGGCCGCGCTGAAGTCCGTCCGGCTGCCGGCCGGGGTCCTGGTGTCCGGGGCCGTGGCGGTGGGTCTTCCCGTGGTGGCCCTGGCGGTGCCGGCCGTCGGCCTGCCGTACGGGGTGTCGGTGGGCTGGGCCCTGCTGCTCGCGGCGGTGACGGACGCGGCGGTCCGGGTGCGGCCGCAGCGGAGGGCGGCGTGGGCCGCACTCGTGGTCGCGGGCGGGCTCGCGCTCGTCTGGGCGTCGGCGGACCGAACGGCCACCGTGATCGCTCTGGGCACCTGCGCGGCGCTCGCGGCCGAGACTGCCCGGCGGGCCGTGGCCCGGGGCGGCCCCTGGGGTCGGCCGCTGCCGTGGCGGCGGCCGGTGCCGTGCTCCTCCTCGGCCTGGAGACCGCGGCGATCGCCGACACGGTCGGCCTGACGCAACCGTCCCTTGCGCTGGCGGTCCTCGGCGCCGCCGCCGCCACCGCGCCGGTGGCCGCCCTGCTCGCCCGCAGGGCCGGGCGGGGCGAACCCGCCTCCGGCGCGGCGTCCGCCGCGGGCGCGCGGGAGGAGCCGTCCGGTGCCGCGAGGGGCGTCCCCGCGAGCCTCCGGCAGGTGGCCGGGGCGGTGGAGGGTACCGGATACGCGCTGGCAGCGGTGGCGCTCGGGCTGATGGCCGCGCACCCGGGGGTGCTGGGGTTCGGACTGGCGGCGGCCGGCGTGGGGGCCGCCACGGTCGCGCTGCGCGCCGACCGGCGGGTGCCGGCCGGGATCGCGGCGACCGTTCTGCTGCTGGCCTCGTCCTGGGTGCGTCTGGCGCTCCTCGGGGTGGTCACGCCCGAGGCGTACACCCTGAGCACGGCCGGTGCGGCGCTGGCGGTCGGCCACCTGCGGCACCGCCGTGACGCGGCGCTGTCCTCCTGGGCGGCGTACGGACCGGGGCTGGGCCTCGGGCTTGCGCCGAGTGTCCTCGCGCTGGGGTCGGACGGGAGCTGGCTCCGTCCGCTGCTGCTGGGCGCCGCCGCGCTCGGGGTGACCGTGCTCGGCGTGCGGTTCCGTCTGCAGGCGCCGGTGGTGCTGGGCGGGGGTGCCCTGCTGGTGACGGCGGGTCACGAGCTGGCGCCGACGGTGGTCCAGGTGGTGGGACTGCTGCCGCGCTGGGTTCCGCTGGCCGCGGCCGGGCTGCTCCTGCTGGTCCTCGGTGCGGGTTACGAGAAGCGTCTGCGGGACGCCCGGCGCCTGCGCGACGGTCTCCGGGGCCTGCGGTGACGGCTGCTCCGGCCCGTCCCCCGGGCCGGAAGGCCGGAGCCTTCTGCAGCTGGTGGCGGCGGCGAAGGCGGGTGCCCGCCCCGGGGTGACCGTTCCCCTGTTCAGTTCAGTTGCTCGGCCAGTCCGACGATGATGCCCTCCGGGCCGCGGAGGTAGCAGAGGAGATGGCTGTCCTCGAACCGGGCGATCTCCCCGACGAGTTCGGCGCCGTGCGGGCGCAGGCGGGCGACGGTGTCCTCGATGTCGTCGACGGCGAACATGACGCGGTGCGTGCCCAGGATGTTGTGCGGACGGTTGCGCGGCCCGGCGCCGATCACCGCGGGGCTGCGGTACTTCGCCAGCTCCAGCCGGCTGTGACCGTCCGGGGTCCGGACCATCGCGATGTCGCACCGGACGCCGTCGAGTCCGGTGCACCGGTCGGCGAAGGCGCCCTCGACCTCCGCCCTGCCCTCCAGCTCCATGCCGAGTTCCACGAAGAACGCGATGGCGGCCTCCATGTCCTCCACGACGATGCCCACGTTGTCCATCCGCTGAATCGCCATGCCGTTCTCCTGCTTCCTCGCCCGTCCGGTGGTGGCCGCCGATGTCCTGGGACGGATCCGGCGGCACGTCCTCCCCATCCTCCGACCACCGAGGCCCCGAGAACACCCGGACCGCGCCGCAGCACCGCTGCGCCGGCCCCGCGAGCCGGGTGCCACCGCCTCCTGTTCAGCTCCAGGCCGGGGTGGGCGAGCCGTCGGGGTCCAGGCCGTAGGGCAGTGTCCTCGCCAGGTAGCGGGAGCGCTGCCCGGCGTCGGCCGCTTCCCGGTAGAGGTCGCCGGCACTCGTCACGTCCCCGGCCTCCTCGCGCATCTCGGCCAGGCCGGCCAGCGCGAAGGCGTACCCGCCGTCGGCGGCCCGGCGAACCAGCGCCTCGGCGCCCGCCCCGTCCCCATCCCTTTCCCGCACCATCGCCAGGCCTGCCATGACGTGCGGGTCCCCCGCGTCGGCCAGCCGCTCGAGGTCGTCGATGGTCTCGTACCCGCCGGGCTTCTCCCGCATCATCGTCAGGGCGGTCTGGGCGTACAGGCGACCGCTCGCGGACTGTCGGCGGTCTGCAGGCTGCCGATAGGCCGCGAGTCTGCGATCAAATGCTTCGAGCTGCCTGCGGGTGTCCTCGCTGTGCAGGTGTGCCATGAGCGCAAGAATCTGCGGATCGGCGCCGCACTCGGCGGCCTGCCGGTACAGGGCTTCGGCACGTTGCGTGTCCCCGGCCGTCTGCCGCAGGGCTGCGAGATCCGCCAGCAGGTGGGCGTCACCGGTGTCGGCCGCCTGGCGGCACAGGCTGTCGACACCCGCACGGTCTCCGGCGTCCTCCCGCCTCCGCAGCAGGACGGCCAGCGCGCGGACGTCACCGAGATCGGCGGCCCGCAGGTAGAGGGCCTCGGCGCCGTCGTGGTCCCCATCCTGCTCCCGCCCGCGCGCCAGTCGGACCAGGGCACCCGGATGACCGGCATCGGCGGCACGGAGGCGGAGGTGGTGGGCCCACTGCAGACGGTGCCGGTCCTCGGCCGCGGTGGCGAGAGCGGCGAGGTCGTACGGGTGCACGAGGTGCGTGTGGGCGGAGTGCCAGAACGACGCGGGCGGGCACAGCCTGCGACGCGTCGTACTGCCGTGCTGTTCGAGGAAGTCGGCGAGGCGGAGAAGCGGCTCCGGGCCCGGGCGGAACATCGCCGCCGGCTCGGGCACGCCCGGGGGCCGGAGCGAGGGGCGCGGCCTGACGGAGACCAGGGGGCCTGCCTGCCGTGCACCGGACGGGCGAGGTCGGCGAGGGCGGCTTCGGCCCAGTCGTCGTCGAGCCGGCCGTGATCGTGATCGGTGAGGTAGTCGGAGGCGGCGTCGGCGAGGAACGCCGGCGAAAGCAGGGGACCGACGCCGAGGCGTCGGGCGTCCATCGCCGCCGCGACCAGGGCCCGCACGGCAGGGGTGCCGTGCTCATAGCGGCGCAGGAGTTCGGGGGCGCCGGCGAGGTCCTGGGTGACCCGTCCGTCGGTGCGGGAACGGGTGAGGGCGGCCGCGAGCGCCCTGTCCCCGGCGGCGGCGAGGGCGGCGGCGGTGCGCAGGGCCTCGCGGTCGAACGTGTCGGGGACCCCCAGGGTGCGGCCGGCCATGAGCTCCCGGACCCGGCTGTGCGCGGGCAGGCGACGGCTCCCCGGCAGGTCGGCGAACCGGTCGGCGAACTCGGGCCACAGGGTGCCCAGGACCAGGACCGGGCCGCGGGCGGAGTCGGTGAGGAGGGAGTGGAGGGCGGCCGCGACGCGTTCTCCGTGCTGCGGGTCACCGAGGTAGTGCTGGGTCTCGTTCAGCCACACCACCGTGCGCGGCCCGACGCACGGGAGCCCGGCGAGCGCGGCCTCGGCCCGCGTCGGGTCGTACGGGTGCCACAGGAGCCAGCCGCCGGCGGCGAGTGGTTGGACGGCTTCCCAGCACGCCCGGGTCTTCCCCGTCGACGAGGAGCCGACCAGCACCAGCATCCGGCTCCTGCCGTCCGCGGCTTCGCGTACGGCGTCGGCGAGGACCTGGTCGTGGCGGCGCGACACGTAGCCGGGCAGCACCCGCCGCGTCCCGGCGGTGTCGGCGGGGTGGACCTCCAGGTCGAGCGGGTCCCATGCAGCGATCGGCCTCCCCGGATCCGACCCCCGCACCGGCGCCGGGCCACCCGGGTGCGCCACCGCAGCCCGCCGCAGGTGCAGCAGCTCCGCATCCGGCAGGCCCAAGGCGCGGGCCAGCGCGCTGACCGTCGCGGCGCTGGGAGCGGCCCCGCCGGGCCTGAAGGCCGCCTGGACGGTGGCCCGGCTCAGCTCCGCCCGTCGGGCGATCATGGTCTTGGTGAGCCCCGTTCCGGCCAGGCCGTCGTCCAGCCGTTTGCGCAGCTCGACCAGTGCCGCCTCAGGCTCATGGCTCTCCGTGCTCACATGCTCCCCAGCCCTGCGTGTCCACCGGTGTCCAGCTTTGTCCAGATCGCCCCTGGCCGACACCGGTTCCGCGAAAGTCGAACGCGTCAACCTCCGTCCTCCCTGGGGAGATCGCCGTGAATCGCCTCGCCGTCGTCCTTCTGACCGCAGCCCTCGTCGTCGTGTTCGCACTTCTGGCGGCCGCCGCCGCCTGTGTACTGGCCCGTCTCGACGGAGCCACCCACCCGACCGCCCTGATGCGCGCCGCGACCGCCTTCGCCGGTGTCCTCACCCTGGCCACCGCCATCACGGCCGTCCTTGCCCAGGTCCTCGCCTGAACCCGACGCCAGCGGCTGTCGCGGAGCGCAGGGATTGCCGGAGGGTCGCAGTGCCACCGTGCCCGCGCGGTCCCACGGTGCAACCCGATCGCTGGAATCGACACGGCGTCGCGACGGCTCGTGCGCCGGGATCCGGGCCCGTCCGGAAGGGAACCCGACGCGTCCGACGATGCGTCCATCAGCACATGCGTCCGACACTCGTGCGCGGCAGCCTCCTCTTCGGCGGACAACTGCTGCGCCTCGGTTGGCTCCAGGCCCGGAGCTGCGCCTTCGCCGTCGCGCTGTTCGCCGGGATGGCGTCGGTGCGACTGCTGCCGGCCGGCCCGATCCCGCCCTATGACCTCCTGCTGGTCTACGGGGTGTCGCTCACGGCGCTGTCCTGGCTCGTCGGCTGGGAGTCCCGACGTGACGTCGCGGCCATCGCGGTGTGCCATCTGCTCGGCCTGGTGCTGGAGTTGGTGAAGGTCGGCGTCGGCTCCTGGAGCTACCCCGAGGCGGCGCTGACCAAGGTCGCCGGCGTGCCCCTCTACAGCGGCTTCATGTACGCCGCCGTCGGCAGCTACGTCTGCTCCGCCTGGCGGATCCTGGAGGTGCAGGTCAGCCGATACCGGCCCGGCGTGGTCACCGCCGTCTCCGCCGGCGCCTACCTGGACTTCCTCACCGACCACTGGCTGCCGGATCTGCGGTGGGTGCTCGCCCTGACCCTGTTCTGGGTGTCGGCGGGCAGCATGGTCCATTTCACCGTCGGCAGGATCCGGCACCGGATGCCGCTGGCGCTCGCCTTCGCCCTGATCGGCTTCCTCCTCTGGCTCGCCGAGAACATCGCCACCTGCCTGGGGGCATGGCGGTACCCCTACCAACTGCCGGTCTGGCATCCGGTCATGCTGGGCGTGTGGTCGTCGTGGGCACTGCTGGTCCCGGTGATGTTCGTCCTCATCCACCGCCTCGCGACCGACCGGGCCGCCCGACTCCGCCCGACCGTCGTCCTCGCTCCCTGAGCTCCCCACTGACCCCGTGGCCTTCCCCGTCGGCACTGGCGAGGCCATTGCGCGCGGGGCGCCTGCGCAGCCCGGCCACAGCCCGCCTACTGCGACGCACGGACAGCGGCCCCGGCGGAGGCCACGTTCAGGTCCACGACGACCTCTTCGCCGTCCGTGCGTCCGTGCCGCGTGATCGCAAGACCGATGAACGCGAGCTCGGCGGCGCAGTCCCGCAGGGCGTACTGCTCGTACGTCTCCTCACCCAGCCCACCCACCTCGTCACGGTCCCACGCCGCCACCGCGGCCTCGGCCAAAGCCTTCGGCAGGCGCACGGTGACCGGGCCGACCTGAGCGTCGACGCACACGCCGATGGCCGCCAGCACCTTCGAGTCCTCGCGATACCTGACGTACTGCTCCTGATCATTCACAGGGCGAGAGTACGCACAGCCTCTCCGGCCGTCGCTGCCTTCACCCGGCGAACGGACCTGTGGTGTCGCCGCACTGCGGGTTCCGGAGGGCGCGGCGATCAGACCCAGGCGTCGGGAGGCAGCGTCACGCCCGCCTTCCCGATGTCGTACCCCCGGGGCAGGATGGCGTACATGACGGAGCGACAGATCGACGGAGCAGCGCCGGCCGACGGCACCACCGCCTACCTGGAGGGGCTCGGTGAGCGGCTGAGGGCCGATGGCTGTGTGGTGACCACGACCACCTGGCGTGATCGCCGGGTGGTGATCGGCAGCCGGTCGGACCGCAAGGTGCAGTGGTTCGGCACCAAGGTCGAGCTGTTCGTCCTCGCCACCGCCGTTCCCGAGGTCGACCGGGCCTCGCTGCACGAGTTCACCGGATGGGCAATGGATTACAGCAAGCACCTGCGCAGCGGCGGCCTGCCCGGTGCCCGTAACGCGGCGATGATCCTGCCCGCCCTGGTCGGCGGCCGGGTCGAGCAGTCCGCGAGGGAGTGGGCCGCCGCGGACGCCCGGACGCTCGGCACCTCCCTGGTCGGCCGGCCGATCACGGTGGAGGCGCCGACTCCGGCCGCTGCCCGGATCACCATGTACCGGGGCCGGGTCGCCTGGGGCGGGATGTTCACGGGACACGTACTGGAGAAGGCCTCGCTGTACTTCACCTGAGGACATCGCCGGAAGGGGGACACCGGGCCGGTCGTGGCAGCGGCGCCGTTCCGTGCCGCGGCCTGGGCAGGGCTCGGCCGCAGGTCCACGCTCGATGCCGTCGAGGACCGCCAGGTCGGCCACTGTCGGGGGCGGTGCGGCGTGGTGCGGCGACAGCGCGTGACGGCCGGCGCCGGGGGCGGACCGCCGGCGGGCCGGTCGGATGTGACGCCGCTCGCACGGTGGCCGCCGCGGCCGCCACGGAGCGTGCGGCCCGTCCGGCTTCTCGGTGACGGGCGACCGGGTGCGGCCGGTGAGGGTCCTCACACGCCACAGGCCACTACGACGACACATAGGAGACCCGACCGGCCTGGGCCACGGGCAGTCCGGGCGGGCGCCGTGCCGTTGCGACACCGGCGCGGCGCCCGCCCACCGCGGGACGAACGCCGACGGTATTCCGGTCGGCGCATCCTCCCCTCGCTACGACGCCGGGTCGTAGCCGGGGGCCTTGGCAGCGCCGGGGGCACTCTGCCAACAATGGCTCTCGTCGCCAGCCGCATCCGGCACCTGTCCCGCCGGTCCGTGGCTCCTCGCCGAGTCCCGCACTCGAACCCGTGGCCCCTGTCCGGCCCGTGGTCGTCAGCGGGCGGGACCCGGCCAACCCGATTGAGGTCCTGTTCTTCATGCCCGCTTTTAAGCTTCGTATGCGCACCTCGGCCGTTCTTCTCACCGGCGCCGCCGCAGCCACCGCCCTGGGTGCCGGCCTCATGCCGGCCACGGCCTCCGCCGCCACCCTCTCCCCGCAGGCCATCGCCGCCCAGGTCGTGCCCGCGAACCAGCTGGCGTCCTTCAACCAGATCATCTCGCACGAGTCCGGTTGGAACACGCACGCCACCAACGCCTCCTCCGGCGCCTACGGCCTGGGCCAGGCCCTGCCGGGGTCCAAGATGGCCTCCGCCGGTGCGGACTGGAAGACCAACCCGAAGACCCAGATCAAGTGGGCCTACGACTACATGAACTCCCGCTACGGCAGCCCGAACGCCGCCTGGTCGTTCTGGCAGAACCACCACTGGTACTAAGAACCAGCCCCCACCGGCGGCACCGGCCGGCGCGGCAGCACCTGCCGCGCCCCGACCGCCCCCACCCGCACACGACCACCCCCGGCCCCGGGACGGTCGGACAGGGACCACCCGGGGCACCCCGCGACCCGGCACACCACACCCGGACCACCGCGGCACCCGAAGGGCCCGGCACACCGCCGGGCCCTTCGGCCTTTGCGCACGCGGGCCACGCAGGCCACGCGGCCCGCCCAACGAGACCCGGGGCTCACCCGGACCTGTCAATAGCCGATGGCCTCGCGGAGAAGCAGCACGGTGCCGCGCCCCGGACGGGGTTCCGCGTTCAGGACGAGCAGGCGGTTGACCGCGCTGGGCATACCGTACGCCGCCTGGGCGCGGACGTTCTCCAGCGGGAGGACGTGCTCCTCGACGCGGCGCAGCGCCGTGCTCAGGTCGGGCACCACCTTCTGGGCGCCGACGATCCAGACCGCGTGGCCGGCACCGCCCGCGTTGGCCGGCAGTTGGCTGCCGCTGCCCGAGGCGAGAACGAGCGAGCCGGTCTCGGTGGCGGCGGCGACGCTGTTGACGACGAAGTCGGGGCCGGCCATCAGCCTTCGGATCTCGTCGGCGCCGGTGGCACGGTCGATGGCCAGGACGCGCGGCTTGACGGCGTCGTACCGGCCGCCGGCGTTGATGTCCTCGTCGATCCCGGACAGGCGCAGGGTTTCGCTGGCCCCGGTGAGCACGCCGGCGCCCTCGGGGATCAGTTCCCCGATGCGGGCCCGCGCGGCCGCGGCGTCGTCGAGGATCTCGGCGGCGAAGCCGTTGGCGCGCAGCGCGGCGGCCGCTCGCTCCAGCCGTTCGGCCGATGCCGGATCGGTGAAGGACACGGCCGGAGCCGGGGCGGCCGTGGCGTCCACCGGGGTCGCTGTGGCGTCCGTCGCGTCGTCCTCGGCGCCCCGGGCCGCGCGGGGCGCCGTGCCCGCCAGCGGGGAGGTGTCGAGGTACCTGACCTCGTACACCCGCTCGGCGAACTTCCAGCCCTCCGCCGTGCGCCGGTAACGGTCGTGGTAGACGGCGTAGTTCAGGCCCTGGCGTCCGTCGAGGGTGCGCGCGAGTTCCTGGATGTAGGCGCGGCCGGTCGCGGTGTCGCCGTCGAGCAGGATGGTGCCCGGGTGCGTGGTCTGGACGAAGAAGTCCCACTGGCTCTGCAGCCGCTCGCCACCGGTCCGGATCTCTTCGCGGCCGACCTGCTCGGCGGGGATGTCGGGTATCCGCAGCACACCGTCCGGTGTGAACAGCGATGCCAGGCGGGGCCGGTCGCGCATCATTGCGGCATCGGTGAACTCGCCGCGCAGCGCTTCGATCTCGACACGGTCCGCGATGGCCTGGAAGTCGTTCATCACAGTCCCCTCTCCAGCGTGTTGTCGTCCTCACCGGTACGACAGCGCAGCGCCGCGGAATGTGAGGCGTGCGTCGGCCTCACATTCCGGGGGCTGCGCTGTCGTACGGGGTGACGGGTGGAGACACCGAGGCGATCCAGGGAGAGGGCCGGACCATGACGACCAGAGCGGAAGGGCCCGGTGACGATCGGGACGATCCGGGCCTCGGCGCGATCATGAGCGAGCGGCACCGGCTGATCAACCTCGCCTATCGGCTCCTCGGATCCGTCACCGATGCCGAGGACGTCGTGCAGGAGACCTACGCCCGCTGGTACGCCATGTCCTCGGAGCAGCAGCGCGCCATCGAGTCGCCCGGCGGTTGGCTGGTGACGGTCGCCGCCCGCATCTGCCTGAACCTGCTCGGCTCGGCGCGGGCCAGACGGGAGACGTACGTGGGCGACTGGATCCCGGAGCCGCTGCCCGAGCCCACGGAGTGGATCACCGGGCGCTCCGGCGTCGGCGGGACGGACCCGGCGGACCGGGTCACCCTCGACGAGTCGGTGACGATGGCCTTCCTGGTCGTCCTGGACGCGATGACACCGGCCGAGCGGGTCGCGTTCGTCCTGCACGACGTGTTCCGCTACCCGTTCGGCGAGGTCGCCGCGATCATGGGCCGCACCCCGGCGGCGTGCCGCCAACTGGCCTCGTCCGCCCGCCGCCGCATCCGCACGGCAGAGGTCCCGGCGGGCCCGAACGCCGGGCAGGCCGCCATCGTCAGGAGGTTCAGAACGGCATGGGAGGCCAAGGACATCGACGCCCTGATCGGTCTGCTCGCCCCCGATGCCACCGCGACCGCCGACGGCGGCGGGCTGGCCGTCACCCACCTGCGCCCGATCATGGGCGGTGGGCGGATCGCCCGTGCCTACGCCGAGATCGCGCGTGTCTCGGGCGACCGGACGACCTTCCTGGAGTGCACGGTCAACGGTCTGCCCGGCCTGGCGGCGCAGCAGGACGGCACCACCGTGACCGTGTTCGCGTTCGGGATCGCGGGGGACCGGATCAGGAACATCTGGGCCGTGCGCAACCCCGAGAAGCTCGGACCCTGGCGGATCGGCCCCGCCCCGGCCGCCACCGGTCGGGTCGGTCGCGGCCGGTCTTGACGAGCGGCGTTCCTCCGGCTGGACTTCGGCCACCCGGCCGTTCGGGCGAGGGACCCACGGTGCTCGGAAAGGACTGACATCCATGTCGGAACGTTTGCGGCGCAATCAGTTGGTGATCGACGAGTTCCGGTCCGCCGGCGGAGTCGTCGGCGGTGACTTCGCGGGGGTTCCCCTCCTGCTGTTGACGACCGTCGGGGCCCGCAGCGGGCAGTCACGGACGATGCCCATGACCTACCTGCGGGACGGGGAGCGGCTCGTGGTCTTCGCCGCCAACGGCGGCAGGGAGAGCCATCCCGGCTGGTACCACAACCTGTTGGCCGATCCGGCGGCCGGTGTCGAGGTGGGCACCGAGACGTACGAGGTGACGGCGACCGAGGTCGAGGGCGCGGAGCGTGCACGGCTCTGGGGCCGACAGCTGGAGCACACGCCCTACTTCGCCGGATTCCAGGAGAGCGCCGGGCGCCGGATCCCCGTGGTCGCGCTGACCCGCACGACCGGCTGACGCGAGCGTGCCGTGACCCCGGAGGCCGGCCCCGCCTCGGACGGCGTCCCGGCGTTCGGCGCGGGGTCGGGGGGCGCAGGCCCGGTCCGGTCCGGTCAGGACCCGGCTCGGGACTCGACCGGGGCCGGAGCCCGGGCGACGACGATCTCGCGCTTGAGGATCTTGCCGGTCGGCCCCTTGGGGAGGGCTTCGGCGAAGGTGACGACGCGCGGGTACTTGTAGGCGGCGACCTCCGCCTTCACATGGTCGCGGATCTCCGGCGCAGTCGCCCGGGCGTCGGCCCTGAGGACCACCACCGCGGCGACCTCCTCCCCGAGCAGCCGGTCCGGTATGCCGACGACGGCGGCCTCGGCGACCGCAGGATGCGCGTACAGGACCTCCTCGATCTCGCGCGGGTAGACGTTGCAGCCGCCGCGGATGATCAGGTCCTTGGTGCGGTCGACGATGAAGTGGTAGCCGTCCTCGTCGACGCGGGCGAGGTCACCGGTGTGGAACCACCCGTCGCGGATCGCTTCGGCGGTGGCCTGCGGACGGTTGTGGTAGCCGGCCATCACGTTCTCGCCCCGGATCGCGATCTCGCCGATCTCACCGGGACCGGCGGTCGTCCCGTCCGTCCTGACCAGCCGCAGTTCCACACCACGGACGGGAAGGCCGATGGAGCCGGGTTTGCGAGGGCGGTGCGGCGGATTGAAGGCGGCCACCGGCGACGTCTCGGACAGGCCGTAGCCTTCGAGCACGTCGACGCCGAAGCGCTTCTCGAAGCCGTGCAGCACCTCGACGGGGAGGGACGCACCACCGGAGACGGCGAGACGAAGACGAGGGGCGTCGAACCCGTCGGGGAGTTCGGCGTGCAGCAGTGCCGCGTACATGGTCGGGACGCCGAGCAGGACGGTGACGGCGTCCCGGCGGATCGTCTCCAGTGCGGCCGCCGGATCGAACCGGGTGAGCAGGGTCAGCGTGGCGCCCGCGGCCACGGCCGCGTTGAGGCCGCAGGTCTGGCCGAAGGCGTGGAACAGCGGCAGGCCGCCGAAGAGCACGTCGCCCGGGGTGACATGGAACAGGGTCTGCACGACGGTGGCGGTGTTGCCGAGAAGGTTGCGGTGCGTCAGTTCGGCGCCCTTCGGCGTACCGGTGGTGCCGGAGGTGTAGAGGATCACGGCGAGGTCGCTGCCCCGGGCGTCGGCGACGCCGGGCAGCGGTTCGGTGCGGTCGAGGAGTGCGTCGAAGCCGGCCGGTTCGACGACCAGGAAGTCGGTCCCGGTGGCGGCGGACGCTTCGGCCGCCTCGGTGGCCGCCATGGGTGAGGCCAGGAGCGTCCGGGCGCCGGAATCGCGCAGGGTGAAGGCGATCTCACCCGCCTTGAGCAGCGGGTTCATCGGCACGACCACGGCACCCAGCCGCAGGACGGCGTAGTAGACGACGGGGAAGTGCAGCACGTTCGGCATGATCACGGCGACCCGGTCACCGGGGCGGACGCCCCGGTCCCGCAGCAGCGCGGCGGCCCGTGCGCTCAGGTCGTCCAGGCGGGCGTACGTCAGCGCGGAGTTCCCGTCGCGGACGGCGGTCCGATCGCCGTGGACCCACGCGGAGTCCGTCAGCAGGGTGGCGAGGTTGGTCAAGGGGTTCCTTCTCGGTCGGGGGGCCGGGTGGGCGGTGCGGCGAGGGCGGGGATCATCGGGGCGGCCCGAGGATGACGTTGCCGCGCAGGGCGGCGGCTTCGGCCAGCAGGTCCTTGGTGATCTCGAATCCCTCGGGGCGCGGGGTGGTGACGTCGCGTCCGGCGTGCCGGAACATCTCCTCGATGCCGGCCGGGGTGGTCATGAGCAGGAGGTCGGCGCGGTCGGACGTGATGCGGTAGCCGTGGGGGATGTTGCGGGGCAGATAGACGACGCCGCCTTCGGAGAGTTCGTGACGCTCGTCCCCGACCCAGACCAGGGCCTCTCCCTTGAGGAGGAGGAACATCTCGTCCTCGCGGGTGTGGAGGTGGATGGGCGGCGCCTCGCCCTTCTGGAGGTCGAACCGTCCGACGGAGAGCTGGCCTTCGGTGGCCGCGCTGTCGAGGAGGACCGTGAAGTGTCCACCGCCGATCCATTCGAGGGTCTGCTGCTGATCGGGCTGGGCGAGGTAGGGCATGGTCACGGCGGTCTCCGGGGTGGGCGGCGTGCAGTGGTGTGAATGCGGGGTGTGCGGCGTGCAGGTGTGCGGGGCGTGTGGCGTGCGGTGGCCCGTGCGGACCGGGGGCTGCGTCAGGATCGGCGCAGGGAGGTGATGATGAAGGTGGGGATCACGGCCGCGCCGACGATCAGGTGCATCTGGGTCAGCAGGAGCTGGTCGGTGACGGTCACTCCGGCTCCGTTGTAGGGGAGGCTGCCGATGAGCGTGACGACCGCGAGCACCGTCCAGACGACGGTGGCCCGCCGTGGGACGAACCGTTCCAGCAGTGCGAGCAGGGCCCAGCCGAGCAGGGTCGGCACGACGGAGGAGGCGCTGACCAGGCCGACCAGGACGGAGTGGGTCGGTTGGCCGAACTCGGCGGGCGTCTTCAGGTCGTAACCGAAGGCCGCCTTGAGGACGAGCATGTACAGGAGGTTCGCCAGGAGGCCGATGCAGATGGCGGTCGGTCGCACCAGTCGGCTCGGGGCGGCGGTGGGGCGCAGGATGGAGGGGCTCGGTTCGGACGGCGTGGCGGCCATGGTGGGTGCTCCGATGCGATGTCGCGGGTCAGTGGACGACGGGCAGGACGAGGTGGGAGGGGTGTTCGGCGTCGTGGTGGATGAGGCCGTGGCCCACCTGGTGGCCGTAGTAGTGGTGGAACAGCCCGTCGGCGACCGCGGAGTCGCCGTTGGCGATCTCCAGGCGGATGCGGCTGCCCCGGCGGAACAGGTAGGAGGTCGGCCAGACCTCGATCTCGTAGCGGACGACGGCGCCCGGTTCGATCGGCCGGGGCGGGTGGACGCGGTGGGAGGCCTTCAGCCAGCCGCGGGTGACCATCGCCGAGGGCGGGGGTACGTGCTTGGCGAACCTGCGCATCAGGGCGTTCCTGAGCCTCGGGACGGCCTGCTGCTCGGAGAGCTTGACGTGGAAGTCCGTGTCGGCCTGGTCCGACTCGGCGTACAGCACCAGGGTGATCTTCCCGGTGACCTCGACGTCCTCGTTCAGGGGTGGGGTGGTGAAGGTGAGGATGCCGCGGGTGGGCTGGGGGATTCCCTCGGTAATGACGGTGGTGCCCACCGTCCACGCGGGGTCGGGGTAGGCGTAGCCGGTCGGCCGCCCGGCCGGCTCGGCGGGTGGGGTGGTGCGGAGGCTGCCGTCGTTGAGTGAGTGGACGGCGTGTGCGGGCTCCGGGGTCAGGTAGAGCCTGGTCGGCACGGCCCGCCGGGGCGGCCATTCCGCTTCTGCGCGTGGCCGGCGGCCGGAGTTGGCGACCTGGAGACGGACCGGCGGGCTCTCCATGACGCCGTTGTCGATGCCCTTGAGCCAGTGGTCGTACCAGGGGCGGATGTAGGTGTCGAGGAAGTCGGGGTCGTAGTAGCGCTCGTGGCTGTCGGTGCCGGCGAGGACGAGCAGCCGCTTGTCGGTGCCCTTGAGCCGCTCGTGGCCGTCGAGCTGGCCGCGCAGGTGCAGCCCGACGGCGGACCACCAGGCGACGTTGAGCACGGGGATGTCGATGTCCTCCACCCTCACCGCCCGCTGTTCCCACCAGTCGTCGGCGACGGGCCGGTCCAGGGTCATGCCGACGATGTCGGCGCCGACGCCGCCGGGGCGGGCGGGCGCCGCCGCCGATGGTGGCGGCGGCCCGGAGGTTGTCGGTCGACCAGAAGGTGAGGAACCCCATCGAGTAGATCCCGCCGTGGTAGACCGCGTCGCGGTAGAGGTCGGTGAAGCCGTTGTAGATCAGCGCGCAGGTGAGGTGCGGCGGGCGCTGCGCGGCGGCGAGCCACTGGTTCACGCCGTACGCGCTCTCGCCGAGCATCGACACCTTGCCGGTCGACCAGGGGCGGGCGGCGATCCATTCGACGGTGTCGTGGAAGTCGCGCTGCTCGGCCGGTCCGAACAGCTCGAACTCCCCTCGGACTTTCCGGTGCCGCGCTGGTCGCCGACCACGACCGCGTAGCCGTGGCCCGTCCAGTAGTCGATCGGGCCGGTCTCGATGAACCGGAACGCCGACACCGGCGGCAGGTGCAGCAGGTCCTTCTGGTACGGCGCCACGGCGTACAGCGACGGGAAGGGGCCGTCCCCGTCGGGCAGGTGGACATCGACGCAGATCCGGGCACCGTCGGATGCCGTGATCCATTCATCTTTGAGCGTGTGCATGGCGAACTCCTAATTTCCTCACTTGTGGAAACTAGTTTCAGCGTATGATGAAATTCGCGGGACGGGAAGTCCCCTCCTCGATCGGCTGTGGAAGGTGATGCGGTGTGACTGGGCGAGGCCCCCGGGGTGAACGCGGAGAGCAGGCGGACAGGATCCTCGCCACCGCCCGTCGTACCTTCGCCACCCGCGGCTACGCCGCGACCTCACTGCGATCGGTCGCCCAGGACGCCGGGGTCGATCCCGGCCTGGTGCTCTACTACTTCCGCAACAAGGCCGGGCTGCTGGAAGCGGTCATGCAGCCTCCCGAGAATTTCGGCGCGGCCGTGGCCGCCGCCGCCGAACACCCGCTGCCGGAGCGCGGACGCGCATTCGTACAGGCCACCATGGGCCTGTGGGAGGATCCGGCCTCCGCCGAGATCCTGCGCTCCATCATTCTGACGGCGTCTCAGGAACCCTCCGCCATGGAGCGGTTGCGGCAGCTGTTCACCGAGCTCGTCCTGTCGGTCGTCTCCCACAGCCTGCCCGACGCCGAACGCAGCCTGCGAGCCAGCCTCATCTCGACGCAGATGGTCGGCATGGTCATGAACCGCTACATCTGGCAGGTCGGCGACATCGCGGCCCTCTCCCCGACGCCGTCACCGACCTCCTCACCCCCACCATCCAGCACTACCTCGCCGATCCGCTCCCCAGCGGCACGTCGGCCTTCGACACCGGTCGAGGTGGGGGCGGGGCCGACCGGCTCGGACCGGGCTGAGCCACGCCGGCGCAGACGGACGAAGCGGATCACCAGGCCGGCGGCGACGAGCGGGACACCAGGCCGGCGAGACGGATCTCCCTGAGAGCCGGGCCGGCTCCGCCCGCCTCACGTACTGTGACTCCCCATGATCGAACCCGAGATCGAGATCAGCGAGGATCTGGTCCGCGACCTGCTGCGCGACCAGCATCCGGACCTGTCCGAGCTGCCCATCCGCGAGGTGGAGGGCGGCTGGGGCAATCAGATGTGGCGCCTCGGGGACGAGTTGGCCGTCCGGATGCAGCGGATGGACACCCTCCCCGATCTGCAGCTCAAGGAGCGCCGCTGGCTGCCGGTACTGGCCCCGCGCCTCCCGCTTCCGATCCCGACCCCGGTACGGAGCGGTGCACCGTCCGAGCGCTTCCCCAAGATCTGGACCGTCATGACCTGGGTCGAGGGCACGCCGCTGGACCACGGCTCGATCACCCGCGGCGACCACGCGGCCGACACGCTGGCGGCCTTCCTCACGGCGCTGCATGCGAAGGCGCCCGCCGACGCGCCGGACGCCTCGGACTTCGGCGCCCACCCGGACGAGGGCACGGACGGCTTCGAGCACTTCCTGCAGGCCGTGGACCTCGGGTGCTTCGCCGAGAACGACATTCGGACCGTGTGGCAGGACGCGGTCGCGGCTCCCGCGTGGGAGGGCCCGCGGGTGTGGGTCCACGGCGACCTGCATCCCGCGAACGTCGTGGTCGCGGACGGCACACTGGCGGGCGTCGTCGACTTCGGCGCAGTCTTCGCCGGCGACCCCGCGTGGGACCTTGCGGCCGCCTGGCTGCTGCTCCCCGCGGGCGGCGCCTCACGGTTCTTCAGCAGCTACGCAGGAGCGGACGAGGCGACGGTCCGACGGGCGCGCGGGCTGGCCGCGATGAAGTGCCTGTTCCTGATGCTGATGGGCCGTAACGGGGACCGCGGCCTGCCCGGCGGCAAGCCGCACTGGGGGCCCGCAGGCCGGTCGGCACTGGATCGGGTCCTGAGGGGCTTGCCCGAAGGGTGAGCGGCTGCGTCTCCGGGCGACACGGACCCGGCCCGGAGGGGACCGCGTGCGCCGGGGCGGTCGTAGGACGCCCCGGCGCACGTGCGGCTACGCGTGCAGGAACGTTTCTGTGAAGCTGGTACCGCCGGAGCCGAGCGCGCTGGTGCGGGCCTCGTAGGTGCCGTTCGCGCTCGGATCGAGCGCAACCGGGCCGAACGAGCTGAGGGACTTGCCGTTGATGGTGGCCGAGGTGAAGCTCAGCGTACCGAAGTTCGGGTAGGAACCGGTCGGCGACTCGATGATGACCTCGCCGCTGGTGCGGCTCGCGGAGAGGGTCTTGGTCGTCGTGAAGGTCCAGCCCCGCGTGGAGTCGGTCAGCTTCAGGGTGTACTTGTTGCTCCCGGCGTAGGTCACCGAGGCGTTGACGACGTCACCCGCCGACACGGGGTACGAGCTGAGGCTCAGGTAGACCGGGTTCGCCGGGTACATCTCGTACCAGGCCTGGTGCACGGGGCTGCCGCTGGAGCAGTCCGTCGCCACGCCGGTCTGCTCGACGGTGGACGAGCCGTACCCGTCGATGCCGACCCAGGGGGCGTAGAGGTCGTTGGTGGACTTGCAGGTCGCCTTCGCCTCGGTCCATGTCGCCGACACGGAGGTGAAACCGCTGCCCGTGGCGGCGTAGCCACCCCAGTTGTAGCCGTTGGTGTTGTACTGCAGGGGGCGGAACGAGAGTCCCGGGGCGGCCGTCGCGGCGGTCGGTGCGACGGGCACGGCGAGAGTGGTGGCTGCTGCCGCGAGGGTGGCGACGCGTATGAGGAATCGGCGCACGCTGGCTCCTTTGTGGGGGGCGATCAGGAGGCACACACATCAACCCCGGCCGCGTGTGGGGGCGGCGTACGGGGGTGGCAGTAAGAATGACGAACTGTCATGAGCCGGGCAAGAGCGATGGCCATCTCGACCGCTCAGTAGACCAACCTTTTACACAGCGGACATGACGGAGCCTCCGGGAGCCGGCCCGCACCGGGATTGTGTGCGCGGTCGCCACGGACGGGGAGGGGATCTTCACAGTCGCGGTCGCCGCCCGACCCCCGGTCGGTCCCTGCGGTGTCAGGGACCGACGACCCCCGTCGACGTCCGGAGCGTGTTCCGGGGGATCGCGGGGTAGGCGGCCGTTCGCCCGCGTTCCACCAGCGCGCAGACGGCCCGCAACCTCCGGCCTCGGGAGACCCGCATGACCGTGACCGCCGAAAACAGCCCAGTGACAGCACTGTTCGCGCAGCGGTACCGCGTGTGCGCGCTGCTGGGGCGGGGCGGCGGGGCCGACGTCCTGCACGCCGTGGACGAGCGGCTGGACCGCGAGGTGGCCCTCAAAGTCTTCCGGCCCGACGCGAGTGCGGACACCGCCCGGCGGTTCGGCACGGAGGCGCGGCTGCTGGCCCGGCTCCGCCACCCGGGTCTGATCGAGGTCTACGACTACGGCGTTGTCGCGGACCGGCCCTACCTCGCCCTGGAACTGGTGCGGGGCCTCACGCTGGCCGCAGTGCTGCGGTCCGAACCGCTGCAGGCCCACCAGGTCCGCCGGCTCGGATGCGACCTGGCGGCGGCCCTGGCGTTCGTCCACTCCCACGGGGTCGTCCACCGGGACGTCAAGCCTTCCAATGTCCTGATCGGTACCGACGGCCGCGCCAGGCTCGCCGATTTCGGCGCCGCTCGCCTCCTCGGCGAGTCCTCCGCGCCCGACGACGAAGCACTCACCGGCACCGGCCTGATCGTCGGCACCCCGGCCTACCTCGCCCCGGAACAGATCCGGGGCCAGGGTGCGCTGGCCCCGGCCGACGTGTACGCCCTGGGTCTCCTGCTGATCGAATGCCTGACGGGGCACCGCGAGTACACCGGAGCCCCCATAGAGGCAGCGGCGGCGCGCCTGCACCGCCCGCCGTTCGTCCCCCTTCCCTGCCCGGTGGCCTGACGACGACCCTGCGCCGGATGACCGACATGGACCCGGAACGCCGCCCGCCCGCGGACTCCTGTGCCCGGCTCCTGGGCTCCCCGGAACCGGCCGAAAACGGGGCGGCGGCCGCCGTCGGCCGGCCTCGGCGTCACACGCGGGCCGTTCTCCCACGACCGCGGCCCCGGAAACCGCTCCTGGCCGCGGCCTCACTCCTCGTCCTCACCGGTCTGGGCGGCAGCGCCGCCCTCGACGACGGCCCCGCAACAGGTCACCGTCCGGCCGCCCTGCCCACCACGACGCCGACCGCGGCGCCGTCGAACGCCACACCGACCCCGGGCCGTCAGCTGCCGGCCCTCGCGGTACCCGTCATCCCTCCGCCCACGCCCGCCGACGGGCCGCAGGCCCGCGGTCCTGCGGCCACTGCACCCGCCACGAAGCAGCCCGCCGGTGACGGGGAGCAGGGACAGATTCGAAAGGGCGGCCGGCACGGGAAGAAGCCGAAGTAGCGCACCGGAAGCAACCGCCGAGCGCCCACCGGGACGACGACCCGCCCCCGTCGTCGTCAGGCCATGCCGAACTCGGACGAGCCCGGCAGCCAGCCGCCGAGGTCGGCGAGGTCCGCTCCCCATCGGCCCGGTCATCGCCCCTGTCGAAGGTCTCGGCCTCCGCAGCGGGACCGGCCGCGCCGTCCCGTGTCGGCGCCGCCCGGCGCGCCACAATCGGAGCACCGACGACGAAGGAGGCGGACATGCCCACGGCGCAGCAGTGGATCGACCTGTTGGGTCTGGAACCGCACGTGGAAGGCGGCTACTTCCGGCGGACCTTCCAGGCGGACCACCGTCCCCGGGTCCGGACGCCGGTGGGGCAGCGCTACACACTGACGTCCATCCACTACCTGCTGACCCGGTGGTCGCCGATCGGGCACTGGCACCTCAACCGGTCCGACATCCTGCACTTCCACCACCACGGCGACCCGATCACCTACCACCTGATCCACCCGGACGGCCGGTACGAGGCCGCGGTCCTCGGCCAGGCGCCGGAGCGGGGTCAGGTGCTCGTGCTCGCCGTACCCGGAGGCGTCTGGAAGGCCTCACACCTGACGGCCGGTGACCACGGGCTCATCAGCGAGGCGGTCGCGCCCGGCTTCGACTACGCCGACATGACGCTCGGCCGGGTCGACGACCTGCTGGCGCGCTTCCCGGAGCACGGGGAGCTCGTCCGCCGCTACTGCCGTCCGGCCGAACCGTCCTGAGGGACCAGCCTCGCACCGTCGCCGTCCGGTCCGGCCGTTCCGCGGCAGCGTTGTCCCCCGATCCCGGAGGATCACGGACCACCGCTCACCCGGTTGCCGAGGACCTGGTGCGCACGGTGACGGCCGGGCAGGCTAGTTTGACCGGGTGAGTCTCCTCGATGATGTGGCTGAGCGCGACGGCTGGCGATGCTGGGTGTGCGACGAACCGGTCGACCCCGACAAGTCGGTGAACGACCCGCGGGGGCCGAGTGTCGACAGCCGGACGGCGGACCGGAAGGCCAAGGTCGCCGAGCGGCTCGCGCACCGTGCCTGCAACACCCGCAAGGGCGCGGTCAAGGTGGTCATCGCCTGGCCGGAGCGCCTGTACGTGGTCGAGCCCGCGCCGCTGATCACCGTGGCCGCGAGACTGGAGCGCAAGGGGGCCGCGAGATGGTGGGCCGTTGTCCGACCAGGCAGGACGCCCAGGAGACGGCGGATTGGCTGGTGGACCGGTTCTCCCGACTGGTGCCGGGGCTGCCGGTGACCGCCGACATCGAGGCGGGCGGCGGCCAGTTCCTCGTCATCCTGGCCACCGGCCGCCGCTGACCGCGGATCACCTGCGCACCTTGCCGTCGAGCCGCATCGACCGGGCCGGTGCCGGGGATCGTCGGCAGTCGGCAGCCGGAATTCAGGCGTGCCTCCGGGGGCGCTGCGGTCCACGTGACCGCGACCGCGGGCCGCACCGGCGGCCGTCCACGGCGGCGGGTTGCCGCGGGGACGGCTCCGACGTCCGGCGCGCCCGGCCGCACGCGGCCGGGTGGGCGCGCACGAAGCGTTCCGGGCCACTGCCCTGCCGGGGCCGCCACGGGCGGCCGTATGGGGTTGGAGGGTGCGGGCGGCGGTGAGGCAGCGCTGCCGGTCGGCAGCGCAGGGGCCCAGACCATCGGAGGGCGTCGAGTGGGACGCCCGGCGGGCGCGATCAAACGCGAGGCGGCGCGGTTTCGAAAGCCGTCCGCGCTGCGCAACGCGGATCACCGGGGAGGGCCGCCAGGATCTGGTCATCGATGCGGGCCCGATCGCGATCACCGGGCGCAGCACGGCCGGCCCGGACTACCAGTTCCGCAATGGCACGTTCATGAGCACGGAGGTCCATCTCGGCGAACTGCGCACCGACGAGGACGGGCGCCTGCTGGTCCTCGGCGGTTTCGGCGCGCCGCCTCCTGGGACTACCGGCCGATCAGCACCTTCGCCAACAATGACGGTTGGCACGACGACACCGGCGACGGTCCGGTCACCGCAACCGTCACCCTCGACGGTCGCGGGATTCCGGTCGACCCCGCTTGGGTGGTGGTCGCCCCGCCGTACTACGCACCGGCGATCAAGAGTCGGTCTGAACGACGGCGGCCCCACCCGGTCGTACCCGGTGGGGCCGCCCATGCATACGGAGCGTGGCGAGAGCGGCGGCGAGGTGGAGGTGGACGTCCACGACGTTGCCGTTCTTCCCCGTGCAGCGTCGGAGCCTGCCGTAGTCGTTCATCCACGAGTACATGCGCTCGGGACGGTGGAGCGCCGGGCAGGCTTGCGAAAGGACGTGCCGCAGACCCGCGGAGCCCTCTCCTTCGGATCGCCCTCCTCGGTCATCGGCCGGTCCGGGCCAGTACGCAGCCGCGCTCGGGGGCCACGACCGGCCCGGCCCCGGGCATCGCCGAGTCGTCGTGCCACCGAGGCAGTGACAGGCTGGAAGCATGGCGTCGAGGCCAGAGAGGTGATCCATCATGACCGAGCACCCACACATCGCGCTGGTACGCAAGGGATACGAAGCGTTCTCCCGCGGGGACATGACCACCCTGTCCGAGATCCTCGCCAAGGACGTGACCCATCACGTTCCCGGCGACCACCCCCTCTCCGGCGATTACAAGGGGCTGAACGAGGTCCTGGAGTACTACCGGAAGCTCGCCACCGAGAGTGCCGGCTCCTTCAGGGTCGAGCTGCAGAACCTCTTCGTCGACGGCCGGGGCCACGTCATGTCGGTGCACCGCGCCACCGCCGAACGAGGCGGCAAGCAGCTGGACGCCGACGGCGGGATCATGTTCAGGATCGTCGGCGAGAAGGTCACCGACCTGGACGAATGCGTCACGGACCTGGAGACCGGCAACGCATTCTGGAGCTGACGCACACCGGCTCCGGGTGGTAGCCCTGGCCGCGGAACTCGCCGTGGCCGCCGCCCGCACACCCCGGCATCCCTTCGCGGGGCCAGGGCCCGGGGCGGCGCCCGCTCAGCCGTGCAGGGGCGTCCCGGCGTGGTCGTGCGCGCCCGGCGCTTCGGCCCGGCCGTGCTGCTCGTAGAGGCGGTCGGCGAGCAGGGCGTGCGCGAGCGTGCCGCCCGCCCGGACCGAGGCGGCCACGAACGCGGTCTCGGCGAGTTCCTCGGCGCTCACCCCGTGTCGGCGGGCGGCCGCGGTGTGCACGTCCAGGCAGTACGAGCACTGGGTGACGAGGGCGACGGCCACCGAGATCAGTTCGCGGTAGTGCCGCGGCACCGCGCCGTCCTCCCGGTCGACCGCCTCCTGGAAGGCGAGCCAGGCGGCGAACTCCGCCGGGGCGGCGCGGCCCACCGAGCGGGCGCGGTGCAGGTCATCGGGGTGCTCGTACACGGTTGGACTCCTCGTTCGACGGTGGCCGCGGACGCTGCTGTCCGGCGCCCGACACCACCCCAGCGCACGCGGGCGGGGCCCGTCCAAGACCGGTTTCGAAGGTCCGGTTCCGTTCTCGGTATCGTGGCCGGTCATGGACCTGCGAGCGTTGCGCTGTTTCGTCGCGGTGGCCGAGGAGGGCCACTTCGGCCGTGCCGCGGCCCGGCTGCACCTCGCCCAGCCTCCGCTCAGCCGCCGGATCCGGGATCTGGAGGCGGATCTCGGCTGCCGGCTGTTCGACCGGATCCCGACCGGCGCGCGGCTCACCCCGGCCGGTGAAGTACTACTGGCGGAGGCCCACGACCTCCTGGAGCGGGCCGAACGCGCCCGGGAGCGGGTACGCGGCGTCGGGGCCGACCGGGTGCTCGTCATCGGCGTCGTCGCCGGTGCGGGCCTGGACGCCGGCCCGGCGGCCCTGGCCGCACTGCGGCGCAGCCACCCCGGTCTGCGGGTACGGCTGCGGGAGGCCCCGGTCACCGACCCGAGTGCCGGGCTGCGGGAGCGACGGGTGGACCTGGCCCTGACCCGACTCCCGTTCGACACCGCCGGTCTGACCGTCCGCCCGCTCGCGGCGGAGCCCGTCGTGGCAACCGTGCCGGCCGACGATCCGCTCGCGCGCCGCGACCGGATCCACCTGACGGAGCTGGCTGGCCGGCCGCGGTTCCGGCTGCCGGCCAGGACGGACGCCCAGTGGCGCGCCTACTGGCTCGCCGCCGAGGACGACGCACCCGGCCCGGTGGTGGCATCGGTCGAGGAATGCCTGCACAGCGTGCTGTGGGAGAACGCGGTGGGTCTGCTGCCGGCCGGAGCCGCCGTCCGGCACGTACGCGAAGGCATCGCCTTCGTCCCGGTCGACGGCCACCCGCCCAGCCGGATCGTCGCCGCCCGCCCCACGGAGTGCACCGACCCGCTGGTCGACGCCCTCGTCCAGGCCCTCACCACCGCTTTCCGGCCCACGACGGCACCACAGCACTGACAACGGCGCCCGACGGCCGATCCGGAGCCTCCACGAGGCCGTCGGCGGTGGCGGTGGGCCCTGGGCATCAGCGGTAGTGGGCGAACACCCGGTTCTTCTCCGTCTCCCAGGTCCAGCCCGGTTCGTCCCCGCGCCGGAACGGCGTCGTCCCGGCGAGTACCTCGAACTGGCCGGACGGCCGCTTGGTCCGCTTGTTCACCACGATGGCGGTCAGCATCACCGGGGCGCCTCGGTCGGCCTCGACCCGGCACACGGCCTCCAGGAGGTTGCTCATCAGCGTGCCCCGGGGCGGGACCGAGAAGCCTGCCTCCCTCAGCGCCTCGCTCAGCGTGCCGTAGTAGTCGGTCCTGCCGTCGGCCGCCCAGCCCTTGATGATCTCGACCATGCTGTCCCGGGCCGCGAGCCAGGCATCGGATCCGTGCTTCAGTCGGGGGAACTGAGTGTCCGTCATCTGAATATGGCAGCACAGGAGTGGCACGCGGGGGGAAGTGCGGCGGCCGGGCGGCGGGCGGCCCACGGGCGGGGAGCGCTGCACCGAGGGCCGGTCCTGAATTCGGCAGGCGCGCCCCGGTCACCGGTGCTCGGCGGTCAGCCGGGCAGGCGCTTGCGGATCGCGGCGATCCTGGCGGTGTACTGCTCCACCAAGCGGGGCTGTTCCTCCCGTACGAGTCCCAGGAGTTCGGTCAGATCGTCCAGTGCGGCCGCCGCAGCCGCCGGCTGCCCGCCCGCGCGCGCCCGGACATCCGCGGAGGCGCAGAGTGCCTCGGCGAGCCCGTACAGGTTGACGTGCCGGTCGGTACCGGCGGACTCCCGGGCCAGCAGCAGGGCCTCCTCGACGAGCGGGAGGCCCTGCTCGGCGCGGCCGGCCTCGGCGAGACGCATGCCGTGCTGAGCCGCCGCGCGGGACAGGCCGGACCGCCCGCGCACCGGGTCCGCCGTCCAGAGCCGCCGACAGATGGCCAGCGCTTCGGCGGTCGCCTCCAACGCCCGTTGCGGATCGGCCGGTTCGAGTGCCAGCGCTGCGCCCAGAGCGCCCAGGCAGCTGGCCATGAGGATCTCGTTCCGGGGCTCCGGAGCCTCCGCGTAGGGCCGGCACAGCGCGACCGCCCGCCGGAGGCAGGCCAGCGCCTCGTCGCGCTGCTCCTCGTCGACCAGCATGGACCCGGTCGTGAGCAGGACCCCTGTGAGGGCGGGTGTCTGGTCCGGAGCGGCCTCGGCGAGCTCTTCGGCGGCGAGCAGGGACTCCCGGGCGAACGAGAGTGCCTCGTCCCTGCGCCCGACGGCGTACAGGAGCTGGCCCCGCAGACGGTGGGCCTGAACGAGCGTCACCCGGTGGGCGGCCACCTCCTCGGCCGAGAGCTTCCGCTCCTCCTGCCGCACCAGGTCGAGGGTCGCCAGTGCCTCGGACGCCCTCGCGCGCGCCGTCAAGACCTCGGCCAGCCCGGCCAACTGCATGACGAGCCGGACCCGCTCGGCGGTTCCGTCCCGCTCGGCAAGCCTGCCCCGGACCTCGACCGCCCGGCGGGCCACTTCCTCGGCCTCTTCGAAGCGGTCCACCAAATAGAGCAGGGTCTGGGCGGTCCCGAGTTTGTCGGCGAGGGCACCGTCGTACCGCAGCGGATCGTCCACTGCGAGCCGCCCCAGGGTCTCGGCCTGCTCCACCAGCGCGTCGGCGGCATCGCCGGACCGGCCGGCCCTGAAGGCGACCGCGGCGAAGAACCCGAGCTGCTGGACCAGTTCGGCCGGCCCGGACCCGGAGGGCCGGGCGGCCTCCCGCCTCGCGACCTCCACCGCCCGCCGCACCGTCTCGACGGCCTCGTCCCAGCGCCCCGTCGCCTGGAGGCACATGGTGCGCCCGACCATCAGCTTCAGCGTGACCGGGCGCATGGCGTCCGCCCGGGGGCCGTCCGGGTCGGCATAGGTGCTGAGCGCCTCGTCGATGAGGTCCATGGCCTCGTCAATACGGTCCGCGGCCTGGAGGTGGAGGCGCAGATTGTGCAGGGCGGACGAAAAGTGCCTGGCGATCGGGGCCGGATTCGACTCGGCGAGCCGCCGGAAGATCGTCACAGCATCGAAGGAGCGCTCGATCGCCTCGTCCCTGCGTCCCAGCGCGGTGAGGCAGCCCGCCACGGTGGCCAGGCTCATGGCGCGGTCCGCCGCGAACACCCCGGGGAGCTCCTCGTCGAGGTCGGTGTAGATGCGGCAGGCCTCCTCGGCCGCGGCCAGCGCGCCGTCGTCGTCGATGTCACCCTGCTGGTTCGCCAGCGTGTTGAGCGCCATCGCCAGTTCGGCCCGGCTGCCGTCCGCACGCGACGCGGCCACCTCGCGGTACAGCATCACCGACCGCTCGGCCGTCGCGACCGCCTCGACGGCGTGACCCTCCGTTCCGAGGTCGCTCGCCAGTGAGTTGAGCGCCAGGGCCAGACTGTGCCGGTGGGCGTCGGGTCGTTCCCGGTAGAGGTCCTCGCGGAGCGCCACGCACCGACGCGCCAGCTCCAGACTCCTGTCGTGGTCCCCGAGGTCGCCGTAGCAGCTGGACAGGGTGCCCAGCACCAGGGCCAGGTCCGGCAAGTAGGCGTCCGGGTACTGTTCGGCGATCGGTTCGCACAGCGCCACCGCTTCGGCAGCCGCCTCGAACGCCGCCCGGTAGTCGCCCGCCTCGGTGTGACGGATGGAGAGGTTGTTGAGCTGCGAGACGAGTCCGATCGCCGCCTCGGGCCCGCCGTCCGGCAGCAGCTTCCGCTGGGCCTCGACCGCCTCGACCACGGTGCGGAGCGCATCCTCGTGGTGGCCGAGCTGGCTCTGCACGGCCGAGAGGCTGCTCAGCGCACGCACCAGGTGACCGTCGGCCTCCTCGGGGACGGGCTCGGTTCCGACGACAACGCGATACTGCTCCACCGCCCGCTCGGCCGGTTCGAGGGCCTCACTGCGCCTGCCCAGCGTGACCAGGCACACGGAGCGGTTGTTCAGCGCGGCGGCCAGGTGGAACCGGACGGCCGCCGGCTCGCTGTCCAGCAGGGGCCTCAGCAATTCCACCGCCTGTTCTGCGGCCGTGAGGGCGTCGGCCGGCCGGCCGACGTCCGAGAGCCGCTTGCCCAGGCGGCGGTACTCGACCCCGAGGTCGATCCGCCCCTGGACGGTGTCCGTTCCGCCGTCCCGTCGGAGTTCGACCAGCCGCTCCGTCAGCCGCAGCGCCCAGTCGGCCAGAACGCGCGACGCCCTCGGCAACCGCTCGGCCAGGTCCGACAGCTCGGCGAGCGTCGTCGCCGGGTCCTCGACACGTGTCCACAGTGCGTCGACCAACGGCTGCGGCCGCTCCACCTGGGTGGCGACCTCGATGGTGGCCGTCCCGAGCCGGCCGGCGTGACGGGTGCACAGATCGGTGATCAGGTCGTCGAGCGTGCCGAGCAGCGGCGGATGGGCGGCCGCCCGGGCAAGGACCGTGAGCGCCCGGACCGACATCCGCCCGGACTCCGCCTCGGCCAGCAGGCTGTCCACGAATTCGGGATCGGTCGTGACGTGCCGCCCGACGAAGCGCTCGGCCAGCCGGTCCGGCTGCAGCACCTCCCACGGCTCCGTGAACGCCACCGGGTAGACGGTGTTCACCCAGTCCCGGACGGGCCGCATCTCGTGGGCACGCAACTCTGCCAGGACCGGGGCCCGGCGCAGCAGCGCGTCCCGCGCCTGCCCGCCGAGCGGCGTCCCTCCGAGGAGGGCGACGGTGGCGAGCGCGTCGGCGGGCGCGCTGCTGGCACCGAGCTGGAACGGAAGGGGCCGCTCCTGTTCGACCTGGGACCAGTAGAGCCGTTCGTGGTCCAGGATGCGGTCCTCCGCGTCCTTCTCCTCCGCGTCCTTCTCCGCCGGGTCCTTCTCCGCCGGGTCGGCACCCGTCTCGGCGCGGTCCGAGGCGCCGGGGGCGGAGTCCAGGAGGTCGGCCAGTGCCGTCATGTGCAGTGTCAGCACGTTGCCGGACGTCAATGTCCGCGGTGAGGGCACGGGAAGGGCGTTCGCACGAGCCGACCAGGTCTCCTCAGCCGGCGTTCGCTCCGGGTCGACCAGGCGCCCGGCGAAGGCGGTCAGTGCCTGCCGGTAGAGGAGTTCGCGCGTCGCCCGGTCGGTTGCGAGCACCGGGAGTTCGTCGACCCGCGCCCGGCGCAGCGCGGCGCCGTCACGCGCGTCCTTCGCACTGCCCCACCAGCCGCCCGCCGTACGGGCGAGGAGCAGCACCTTGAGGGGCACGTGGCCGCGGTGGAGCCGCCCGGCCTCCAGCAGGCCCGACAGTTGGTCCCGCCTCGCTTCGGCGTAGTCGAGGACCACCAGCATGGGCTTCACCGCGTGCTGCAGCTCGGACGACAGCTCTTCCGAGCGGGCGGCCGGACTCGGCCACAGGACCCTCCAGTGCGGGTCGTCCTCCGGCAGGAGTTCCGCCAGGCGGGCCGCCAGGCGGGTCTTGCCCTGGCCGCCCGGCCCGTGGATCAGACGGACGCCGAAGCCCGGGGGTTCGCACCACCGACGGAGGTGTTCGAGGATCTCCGCACGGCCGTGGAAGCCCACGGCCTCCCGGCTGGTCCGCAGCAGGCCGGCGGGCGGCAGCGGCCCGATCGACGGTCCGGGGGTGTCGGTGCGCCGCAGCAGCCGGTCGAACTCGGCGTCGCCGAGGACGGAGGAGTCGGCCCCGTGGTCCTCCAGGGCCTGAAGGAAGGTCGTGTCCGCGTGCAGCACGTAGGCCGGGACGATCTCCAGCAGGCCGTGGCCGAACTCGGGGGCCTCCGCCTTGACGACGCCGACGAGCAGTCCGCCGCTCGTCACGGCCGCGCCGGACAGTCCGGCCCACGGCAGTTCGCCGTCGCCGCCGGGGAGCGGCGGATGATCGGAGAGGGCGAGGAAGTAGCGGTTCCCGACGTAGCCGGTACCCGGGTTGACGGTGCCCACCAGGTGCATGGTCTCGGCGGGGACGCGCCGTTGCTGCGGCCGTCCCGGGATCTGGATGGCGCGCGGGACACCCCAGGTCTCGCACCGTTGCCCGGGGCGCATCGTCGCCATCCGCCCCCACGACTCGGCCCGGCCTGCGGGCTCCTGCCACGCGGGGTCCTCGATGTGCAGCAGTGCCGCGTCGTCACGGCCCTCGGGCCTGCCGCGCCACACCACGCGCGCGTCGTGGTGCGGTTGCCGGCCGGGCCGCCAGACCCGCACGGTCTGTCCCACCGGGCCGACGCCGTGGGCGGAGGCCAGCACGAGGCGCGGACCGATCGCGTATCCGCTGCTCCTGCTGGTCCCGTTCTGCACGGCGACCAGACGCGACTCGTCCATCGGTTGCCCCTCGTGTGGTGGTCGTGCAACGGCGGACGCGCGAGGATCCGGTCAGTGCGGCAGGCGGTCGGTGACGTCCTCGACGTCGTCGCCGTCCACGTGGTCGTCGATGGTCCAGCTCGTCCGCGGTGCGACGCCGTCGGCAGCCGGGCCGGGGCCGGCGGGCCCACCGGCGCGCGGGGTCAGCGTGAACGCCACGCGGTGGGTGCGGCCGCGGGCGACGCCGGCCTCGGTCTCCGCGGAGACGACCCAGGCTTTGAACTTGCCGCCCGCCTTCGCCTCGGCGCGCAGCTCGATCTCGAATTCCATCTCGATCGGGCCGACCTCAAAGGAGAGCGACTGTCCTGCTCCCCGGGCGGCCGCCTCCAGCAGTTCCTTGCGCACGGCGTCGACGGCATCCGCCAGACCGATCTCCATACCCCACCCCCACAGGCCCGCGGGCGAACCCCACGCCCGTTCGACTGGCCGTCAGGCTAGCGGGCCCGCCGCGGATGCAGGTGGCACTTGGCGGAGTTGACGGCACCTGTGCCAGTCCGGCGCGATCCCCTCGCAGCGCCCACGTGGTGCTCCCCTGGTCCCACGGGGAGCACCACGGCGTGTCGAACCGGCCCGTCAGCAGTGGGTGCCCTGGGCGTTCCCGGCCATGCCGTACGTTCCGTCGGGGGCGAAGGCGAGGCCGTAGTAGCTGATGCAGTGCCCCTTGCCGTACACCCGCACCGGGCCGGCGTAGTACGTGTAGAGCGCCGTCGAGTTCACCGGCGGGTCCCACTGATCGTTGATGACGGTGCAGGTGCCGGGGACGTCCTGCGCGCACTCCTGGAGTTCGATCTCGGTGTCGGTCGGGACGCCGTAGCCACTCCCCGTCTTCACGTTGACGGCGCAGTTGTAGCCGGTTGACGCGTCGTAGTAGATGTGGATGTAGCCGTAGATCGGGCTGTTGACGTAGAAGTTGGTCTCCGGGAAGGGTGAGCCGCTGACCTCCGTGCCCGTGCAGCCCCAGCCGCCGGCCGAGGCCGACTGGGTGGTCGCCACGGTTGCCCCGCCGGAGAGGGCGAGGATGAAGGCGCCTGCTGCTGCGAGGCGGCGTGTTCCGCGCATGGGTGTCCCCCGTCTGTCGGCCCGGCATCGCGGTTCGGTGCCGGCCAGTCGATGCTGGCACCGGTCGTCCGATCGGGTGCCCGACGGGAAGCGGAGGGCGACAGTCGGTACGGAGCCCGGCGCGCGGCAGCCCGCTTGTCGGGCGACGCATCGGGCACTCGTCCAGATGTCCGGCTCCGCCGGCTCGGGCCGCCCCTTCCCGACCCGGCGGGTCATGACGACGATCCGGCGATCACGGAGTCGGCGGCGAGCCTGCGTGCGAAGGCTCGCCGTTCAGGGAGGTAGCAGGTGGTGGAGGGTCCCTCGCCCAGCACCAGTGCGGAAACGGTGCCGTGGCCGACCGGGTTGATCGCCTCGGCCGGGCCCTCGACCTCGCAGCCTTCGATGGCTGCGCCGCCGCTGCAGCACGCCCATACGGGCCCGGGAGGCCAATTTGCTCGTCGGACGGTCGGCGGTTCTGAAGGCAGTGGAAGCGTGCCCCGGCCTCGTCCCAGGTGGGCGGCAGGTCGTCAGGGCTGTGCCGGGGCGGGCTCCCAGGCGAAGCCGTCCGGGTCGGTGAAGGTGTCGGCGGTGCCGCCGAGGACGATGCGGTGCGCGCCGGTGCCGTCGGCGGGCACGCCGAGGTCCTTGGCCAGGGCCCGGCGCTTGTAGAGCGCCAGCTTGACGGAGCCGGCCCGCCCGGGGGCGAACTCGGTGTACTTGCTGCCGAAGCTCTTGGCCACGGCCAGGCCCCGGCCGACGTAGAACTGCTTGGTGGCCTTCATGTCCTCGACGCCGAGCAGCAGGACGACGTCGTCGATCTCGCGGGTGGCGGGGCCGGTGTCCTTCTTGGCCGAGGTCGCGATCTTCCAGATCGTGCCGTCCGGGGCCTGGACGACGCCGCCGTAGCCCCACAGCGACTTCGCGGCGGGCTTGAGCACCGTGGCGCCGGCCGCCACGGCCGCGCCGACGAAGCCGTCGACGGTGGCCGGACCGGACACCGTGAGCGCCAGGGTGAACCCGCGGAATCCGGCCGAGGGCGCCTCGGCCGCCCGCAGACGGATCCGGGTGTCCACGCCGAAAGCGCGGTAGAAACGGCCGGCGGCCTCGACATCGGCCACCTCGACGGTGACGGAACCGAGGGACAGGGCGACTGCGGTGGGAGTGGTGTTTGCCATGACCACCACGCTACGAGGCACCCGGCCGCCCACGCTTCTCCATTCCTGACCGGTCCCGAGACGCGCCCTCGAAGCGTGGCGGATCGCCCCCGTCCCGCCCGCACCCCGGGGCACCCGCCCCTGGAAGACGGTGCCGGACCCGGCGCTATCCACTGGTATCGACTGCTAGCATCGAGGTATGGCGAAGCAGACGAACATCCGGCTGGACGACGGGATCCGTGCGGCGGCCGAGGAGCGTGCCAAGCGGCGGGGGCTGAGCCTGCAGGGCTACCTCGCCGATCTGATCGAGCAGGACGTGAACGAGTCCCGGGCCGCGTTCATGGCCGGCGCCCAGGCGTTCATCGCCTCCTACGCCACCGCTTTCGAGGAGGAATTCGGGGAGGACCGCTACCCGGGCCTGCCCGCGGACACCACCCGCAGCGCGTCGCGGGACGCCGCGTGAACCTGAAGATCGACCTCGCGTGGATCCTCGCGGTCGCACAGCAGATCCCCGGGGACCCGCAGGTGGTGGACTACGGGGTGCCGATCGCGGCCGAGGCGCGGCACCGGGCCGAGCTCCTGGACCAGGAGGTGTATCCGCAGGCCCACCACAAGGCGGCGGCGCTGCTGTGCGAGCTCGCGCGCAACCCGAGCCTGGAGGCCCGCAACCTGCTGTACGCGGCTACGGTGACCGCCGCCTACCTGGCCGCCTGCGGGCTTCCCGTGAGTCCGGGCCTCGACGGCGTCCTGTCGCTGGCGCGCGCGGCCCGCGACGGGCTGCCGGTACGCGAGGTCGCCGTACAGCTCAAGGCCTGGACGGCCTGACGGCCCGATCCTGTCGACCTTCGGCATCGCCGTCCGACCGGTGGGAGGGACGGATCCGACGAACGACGGATCGGGCGCGCCGACCGGACACCGGGCCGGTGTCGGCCGGTGCCAGCCGGTGTCGGCCGGTGCCAGCCGGTGTCAGTCGTCGAGGGCCTGGTAGACGGTGGTCCAGAAGTCGTGGATGAGGCGGGCCGCGTCGGGGACGGACATGCCGACCTGGGTGAGCAGGATCCCGGTGACCCCGTGCTGCGGGTCGGCGTAGGTGGAGGTGCCGCTGCCGCCGTCCCAGCCGAACTGGCCGACGGGCGCATAGTCGCCGCGATAGGTGCGCACCGCCATCCCGAGCCCCCAACCGCCGTGCTGGCCCTGGCCGTACGAGACGTGGACGTTGTCGCGGGCCATGACGGTGCGGGCGGCGTTCTGTTCGGCGGTGAGGCGGTTGGTGGTCATCAGCTCGACGGCGGGCCGGGACAGGATCCGCCCGCCCTCGTGGCGGCCGCCGTTCAGCAGCATCCGGAAGTAGGCGTGGTAGTCGTCCACGGTGGAGACCAGCCCGCCACCGCCGCCGGGGAACGCCGGGGCTTGCTCCACCGCCCGTCCGCCGCCTCGTCCCACACGTGGAACTCTCCGGTCTGCGGGTCGGGGGCGTAGAGGGTCGGCATCCGATCGGCCTTGTCGGCGGGTATGTGGAAGCCGGTGTCCGCCATCCCCAGGGGTTCGAGGACGCGTTCCTGCAGGAAGGACTCGAAGGACCGGCCGGTGACCCTGGCGACGAGGACGCCGAGGAGGTCGCTGGCGATGTGGTACTGCCAGCGCTCACCGGGCTGGTGCATCAGCGGGAGCTCGCCGAGGCGGCGCATCCACTCGTCCGGCTCGGGCATCGGGGTCGGCAGGTCGGGTGTGAGCCCCCGTTCGAAGACCGCGCCCATGATCGGGGTCCCCAGCACGGTCATGTCCATACCCAGACCGAACGTCGACGTCAGCACGTCCCGCACGGTGACGGGCCGCCCGGCGGGCACGGTGTCGTCCAGCGGGCCGTCGATCTGCTTCAGCACCCGGCGGTCGGCGAGCTCCGGCAGCCAGGGCTCGACCAGGTCGTCCAGGCGCAGCCGGCACTCGTCCAGCAGGACCGCCGCCGCGGCCATGGTGACCGGCTTGGACGTGGAGGCCATCCGGAAGATGGTGTCCCGGCGCATGGGCGCGCCACCGCCGTGGTTCATCGTCCCGAGCGCCTCGACGTGCGTCTCGTCCCCGCGGCCGACCAGGGCGACGAGTCCGGGGATCCTCCCCGAGTCGACGTGCCGCTCCAGCACGTCGCGGATCCTGCGCAGCCCTGCCGCGGAGAAGCCGCCGTTGCGCTGTCCCATCATGGATCTCCTTGCCTTCGACGTTCGATCCGAGCGCCGCATCCTGGGACGTGCGGGTCGTGCGGGTCGTGCAGTGTGCACGCCACGCGGCCGCCTGCGCGGGACCGACGGGCTCCACGCCGCGATCGGGGCGGCGGGCCCGGTCGCCGCCCCTCGGGCGCCGATCTCCAGCCTGACGCGTCGTCATGGTGCGGACAACGGCGAAGTCGGCAAGGCCGCGTTGTCCGACAGGTCATCGATGCGCGTTGTGTCAACGCAGTACTGACCGCTAGGTTCATGATCCGGAGGGCGGGCATGGAACTGCGCGACATCGAGATCTTCCTGGCGCTGGCCGAGGAACTGCACTTCGGACGCACCGCCGAGCGGCTGCACATCACTCCGTCCCGGGTCAGCCACGCCATCAAGAAGCAGGAGCGGCGCATCGGAGCGCCGCTGTTCGAGCGCACCTCCCGCACGGTCCGCCTCACGGCGCTCGGCGCACAACTGCGCGAGGACCTGCTGCCCGCGCAGCTGCAGATCCAGCAGGCCCTCGACCGGGCGATCGCCGAGGCGCGCGGCATCACCGGTCCGCTGCGGATCGGCTACTCCACTCCTTGGTGCGCCGATCTGGTCCTCCGCGCGGCCGAGATCTTCCGCGGCCGGCACACCGGGTGCACCGTGCAGATCCACGAGATCCAGTTCGACGACCCGCTCGGCCCGCTGCGGCGCGGCGAGCTGGACGTGCAGGTGAGCGAAGTCCCCGTGGACGAGCCCGGCATCACCGGCGGACCGGTGCTGTTCCGCGAGCCACGGGCCCTGATGGTGCCGGCCGGCCACGCGCTGGCCGCCCGCCGGAGCGTGTCGCTGGAGGACCTGGCCGACGCCTCGCTGATCACCCCGCGCGGCACCGTCCCGAAAGCCCTGTTGGACTTCCACCTGCCCGTCCGCACCCCTTCCGGGCGCCCCGTCCCCCGCGGCCCCGCCTACACGTTCTGGACCGAGGTCCCCGCCCTGATCGCCGCGGGCCTCGGCGTCTCGATCGTGGCCACCCGCGCGGCCACGTACCACGGCCGGCCCGGCATCGCGTTCGTCCCCTTTGACGACGGACCGACCCTCGACTACGGCGTGCTGTGGCCGAGCACCGGGCCGTCACCCGCCGTCACGGCTCTCGTCGGCCTGCTGAGCGAGCTCGCCGACGCGAACGAGGGCACGCGGCAGCGGCCCGACGCGGACGGACCCGACATCGGCCCGGTTCCCCGGCCGGCGGCCCGGCTTTCTCCCACAATGGGCCGCATGGATGCCGTGCAGGAGTACGTCGACGCGATCGCCGCAGAACACCGCCCCCTGTTCGACCGGGTGAGCGGCCTGATCCTGGAGGCCTTCCCGGAGGCGAGCCCGTCGCTCTCCTACGGGATGCCGACCTTCCGGGTCGGCAAGCGAAGGCTCCATGTCGGCGTCTGGCAGCACGGCGTCTCGATCTACGGCTGGGGGACGGACCGTGACGGCGGATTCAGCTCCCGGCACCCCGCTCTCGTCAGCGGGCGGGCGACCATCCGGCTGCGGCCCCGGGACGCGGACGGCATCACCGACGACGAGCTGCGCGATCTCATCCGCGCGGCGCTGGAGGCCTGACCGAGCCCGCGGTGCCACGTACCGGGCCTCCGTCGGGAAGCGGCCCGCCGGGCGCCCGGCTCTCAGTCGACCGTGAGGACGATCTTGCCGGTGGTACGGCCCAGCTCACCGATCTCGTGCGCCTTCGCGGCCTCGGCCAGCGGCAGCACGGTCTCGACGACGGGCTTCAGCGCGCCGCGCTCCACCAGGGCGGCGATCTCGCGCAGGCCCAGATGGTCGGGCTCTACCAGGACCCAGGCCGCCCGCACGCCGTCCCGGGCGGCGGGGACATCGTCCGGGCCGGGCAGGGTGATCAGCCGGCCGCCGGAGCGGAGCACCTGCAGGGAGCGCTCGGCGGTCTCCCCACCGAGGCCGTCCAGCACCACGTCGATGTCGGACACCACGTCCTCGAACCGGACCGCCCGGTAGTCGACGACCTCGTCAGCGCCCAACTCCCGCACCAGGTCGTGCTTGCCGGCACTCGCGGTGCCGATGACGTAGGCGCCGCGGGCCTTGGCGATCTGCACGGCGAAGTGGCCGACGCCGCCCGCCGCCGCGTGCACCAGCACGCGCTCCCCGGGCCGGACGTCGGCCGCGTCGACCAGGGCCTGCCAGGCGGTGAGCGCGGCCAGCGGCAGCGCCGCCGCCTCCACGTGGGTCAGGCCGGCCGGCTTGGGCGCGAAGTGCCGGGCCGGGGCGACAACGTACTCGGCGTATCCGCCGGCCTGGCGCGGGAACAGCGGCATGCCGAAGACCTCGTCGCCGGGGCGGAAGACGCCGACGCCGGGGCCGACGGCCTCGACGGTGCCGGAGACGTCCCAGCCGACCGCGGGCACGGCGCCCCACTCGATGAGGGCGCCGCCGGCGCGGGTCTTCCAGTCCACCGGGTTCACTCCGGCCGCGTGCACCCGCACCAGGACTTCGTTCAGGCCGGGCTCGGGCCGCTCGATCTCGCGCTCGACCAGGTTCTCCGGCCCGCCCCACTGCTCCACGACCACTGCGCGCATGTTCTCCGCCTCGTCCTTCGCTTAGATCCCTGTGCGCCGGGATCCCCCGGCGACGCAGTCCACGATCCGACACGGCGGGGCGGCACGGTGTTGGCCGTTTGGCCACTATGTGACAGGATCTGGCCATGGACAGGACGCAGGCGGAGACGACGACGAGCGAGCAGGGCCGGACACCGGGTGCACCGGTCGGGCGGCACCGGATCGCCGTGCTCGCCCTGCCAGGGGTCCCGCCCTTCGAGCTCGGCATCCCGTCCCGGGTCTTCGGCAGCGCCGAGGACGCCGAGGGGCGCCCCCTCTACGAGGTCACGGTCTGCACCGCGGACGGCGCCCCCGTCCTCAGCGACGCCGGGTTCACCGTGCAGCCCGCGGCCGGCCCGAGCGCCCTGGCCGCCGCGGACACCGTGATCGTCCCGCCCACGCACGCCATGCCCGAGCTGGGCCGCGGCGGCCCCCTGCCGCCCGAGGTCGCCGCGGCCATCGCCGGGATCCGGCCCGGCACCCGGCTGGTGTCGATCTGCACCGGCTCCTACGTGCTCGCCGCGGCCGGACTGCTCGACGGCAGGCCGGCCACCACCCACTGGAACCTCGCCCCGGAGTTCCGCCGCGCCTACCCCCGGGTCAAGCTCGACGAGGACGTCCTGTTCGTCGACGACGGCGACGTGCTGACCTCCGCGGGCGTGGCCGCCGGGGTGGACCTGTGCCTGCACATCATCCGCCGTGACCACGGTGCGGCCGTCGCCAACCGGGCCGCCCGGATGTGCGTCGTCCCGCCCTGGCGGGACGGCGGGCAGGCGCAGTACATCGACCGCCCCGTCCCGGAGCCCACCGTGGCCAGCACCACCGCCACCCGTGCCTGGGCCCTGGAGCACCTCGGCGAACCACTGCCGCTGGACCGGCTCGCCGAGCATGCCCGCATGAGTCTGCGCTCCTTCACCCGGCGCTTCCGCGACGAGGTCGGCATGACCCCGGTGCAGTGGCTCACCGCCCAGCGCCTGGAGATGGCCAAGCACCTGCTGGAGACCACCGACCTGGCGATCGACCTGGTGGCCCACCGGGCCGGCCTCGGCTCAGGGAACTCCCTGCGCACCCACATGCGGACGGCCTTCGGCGTCTCACCCGCCGCCTACCGCCGCACCTTCAGTCCGCACGACGCCACCGCCCCCGTGGCGTAGCCACGGCGAAACCCTGCCGGCGCCTCTCGGCCGCCCTCGTCCGGCGCCGCGGACGACCGAGGGGCCGGGCCTCAGATCATGTCCGCCGTGGACCTGACGCCGCGGACCATGTCCTTGTAGAACAGGGCCGGCCCACCCGACGGATTGTCGAACGTGACGGTCACCTTCTCCCACAGCAGCCCGTGCGGCAGGTGCTTGACGATGCAGAACAGCGTCGGACGGTCGTCGCGGAACGTCGACCGCTGGATCGTCAGGCCGGCGGGGACGAAAACCCCCGCGCCGCCAGTTCCTCCGGATCGAGCAGGACGTCGACCACGAAGCCGGCGCGCCGCTCCGGGGCGACGGCCCACATCTCGCTCAGCACGGAACGGAATTCGGGCGAATTCGCGAAACGTGCGACATCCTGCATGGCAGCACGCACCGCCCGTTCGACCTCGACATCCGCGTCGGAGGTCGACGCCGCGAGCTCATCGGTCCCGGTCATTCTGCCGCCAGGGTCTGTCCGCCGACGGAGCCGCAGACGATGTAGCCGACCGACCCGCAGACCGTCAGCCCGGAGGCGAAGTCCTCGTCGTCCGCACCGGGAGGGCTCACGGTGTCGATCTTGGCACTGCTCACCAGGGCGTTCTGGGGATTCTCGAAGAATCGCGTCGTCAGGCGGAAGTCGTCGGGAATCGGCACCCCCTTGCTCCGCAGGTTGTCCACCGTGGCGAGCCGCTCCGCGGTCTTCAGCCGGTCGGCCTCCGGGGCCTGGCCGATCTCGTCCAGAATCGCGAGGAATCCGGGGTGCGAGGCCATCTTGCCCAACGTGATGGCTTGCTGGGCCAAGGTGTCCGGGTCGATCGGAGGTCCGGGCGTCGGGTCGCCGGCAGGTGACCGCCCGGCTTCGTCGTTTGTAGGCATACCACGACGGTAGCATTGCGGAGGGTTGCCGAACCGCTACGAAGCGTCAGTATCGTTTCGCGTCGAGCCCCCGACAGTGCCGGCATACGGCCCTACGAGGGTCCGTGCCGCGCGCAGGCCGTCCGGCGTGCCCGCATCGCGGTAGACGGCGTCGTCGAACAGTTCGGCCTTGACGCGCAGACCGGACCGGACCGCCGCGTTGAGGACGTCGCTCAGGGTCGGCTCCCCGCCGCGGGCGGCCTCCGCGTGCTCCGCGCACAGCCGCGTGAACGCGGCGCGCCACCACACGACGCCCCAGGTGTTGCGCACGGCACTGCTCACCGGCTTGTCACGGACGGCGAGGACGTTCGCCTCCCGATCGACCGTCACCGGGGCCAGTCGGGTGGGATCGTCGGTCGGGAACAGGCCGAGCACGACGTCGGCGCGCGCCGTCCCGGCCCGGACGAGGAGCCGGCCCACGACGTCGACCGGGGCGAACACCGTGTCCGGCAGGACCAGCACGACGTCGCGCCCGGCGAGGGCGGCGGCGGCCGCCCGCACGGCGTCGGGCAGACCGAGGGGACGCTCCTGGACGGCGTAGTGCACGGCCATGCCGAACTCGTTGCCGCAGCCCAGCCGGGCCCGCAGCAGGCGCTCCTTCTCAGGGGAGACCACCACGACCGATTCGCGCACGCCCGCGGCCGCCAGCGCGCCCAGGGCGAACCCGATCAGCGGCCGCCCGGCCCCGGGCCCGAGCTCGGCCAGTTCCTTCGGCCAGTGCGCTGCCAGGCGCGTACCGCGGCCGGCCGCCGGCAGCAGTCCGATCGCCGCGGTCACGGCTTCCCCGGTGGACGCATCCGGTGTCGACGGCGGCCGCGACAAGGGCCTCGCCGACCCGCGGCAGCCGCTGGACGCTCGCCCGGAATTGCTCCTGGGCGGCCAGCACTCCGCGCCGCGACGGCGAGTCGGTCAGCATGTCCCGGAGCCTGCCGGCAGTGGCCGCGCCACCGAACACCTCGAGCCGGGCGAAGGCGCTCGTCACCGGGTTGTCGTTCAGCACCGTGACGTTGCCGATCGCCTCGGGAGTCCAGTTCGGGAAGGCGATCCACGGCCGGGCCCGGCTCAGGTCCGGCATGAGAAGCCGCGCGACCGGTGCTGCCACCGGACTGCCGAACGTGGCCAGCACGTCGACGATTCCGAGCGTGTGCTGCCAGGCCACGGCAGGCGTGCCGAGGTCGATCGCCCGGCCGATGGTGGAGGCGAACGGGTTCTCGGTGAGCACGAGGTCGGCGTCCGCGAGCAGCCGGTCGAAGACCGCCGCCGGCTGCGGGGGAAGGTTGACCACGCGCAACCGTCCGCGGGGCGCGGCCGGGAGCAGCGCCCCGTTGTTGACGGAGAGCAGCTCCACGGGACGGCCGAGGTCGGCGAGGTAGGACTCCAGGATCGCCGGGAGGTGCTGGTGGAGCGGGTGCTTCACGGCGGCCGCGAGGGTGATCGCCCAGGGAGCGACGGTGTGCACGATCCGCAGCACGCCGGGGACGCGTGCGGGCAGCTCGTCGATCCCTGCCAGCCCGGTGACCGGACGGGTGACGGCCACCGGCAGGCCGGGCCTGCCGTCCATCAGGGGTGAGCCCAGCGGGCACGGTCGCAGGATCGCCGTGTCGGGCGGCCACGCCGCCGAGAGCGGGATCCCCAAGTGGTCGAACGTGGCCAATCGGCAGCCGGATCCGGTGATGACGTCGATCGCGTCGGCGACGTCGACGGGGAGGCTGCCGGTCGGCGTGTCGACCAGCGCGGCGTCGCAGAACACCACGATGTCGGGCGAGACCCCGTCGACGACCCGGCGCAGCGTGGCGGTGTTGCCCGCCCGGTCCGGCCCCAGCGCGTGCGTCCCGGCGAAGTCCGTGCCGGATGCGGTCGCGTGCCGGGGGGCGGCCAGCAGGTGCGCCGCGAAGCCCGTCGCCGCCAGGTCGCGCGCCGCGTGACGAGCCGTGCTCACCTCGCCGGACGCCCGGTGGTGCGGAGCGACGAAGAGCACCGTACGGGTGCGGGAAGCCATGACGCGTCCCGCCGTCACGTCCGGCCGGGGCCCGCGGAGGGCTCCGCCGGGATCGCGCCGCTGATAACGAGCGCGAAGCCTTGGCCGGGGTTGCCCACGTTGACCTGGGTCGCCACGACGGTGACGGTCCACGGTCCGACGGCGGGGGCATCGACGATCACGGTCTCCACCGGGTTCACCGCGTCGGGGCCGTCGCCACCGGGGACGGACCGGGCCGCGGACATGACGTTGCCCAGGTAGCGGGTCCCGTCGGGTCCGGTCACGACGAGATCGAGGTTGTTGACCGTCGCCGTCCCGACGCCCGGCACCGCGGGGGCGGCTCGGTCCAGACCAGGGTCGCCTTGAGCCGGTCGGCTCCGTCCAGCACCTCCACCGGGTGGGTGCTCTCCTGTCCGGTGGTCAGGCCCGCTGCGTTGCGCAGGTCCCGGACCTGCAGCCGGCGCGGGCTCGTGGGGTCGAGAGCGAGGCACTCGGCCAGGCGCACCGCGCCCCAGCCGGTGGAGTCGCTCGGGTAGGCGGCCGCCGGATCGACCGGGACGGCGGCGTGCAGGAGTACGGCCTTGAGCAGCGCGCCCGAGGGGACGAGCCGATCGCCGGGGGTCGCGCTGCCGGTGGGGTGGAATCCCTCGGTGAAGTACTGCCGCACGAGGGCCGCCGCAGCGGCGGCCAGCGGGGTGGCGTAGCTGCTCGCGCACGCCGCCCGGGGGCCCGTGCCGCAGTCGGTCCCGTTCAGCGCCGACTGGACCCCGCACCCGACGACCATGAGGTCCGGCTTGACCCGCCCGTCGGCCGTGGGGCCGGCCGCACCGTCGCCCAGGGCCGGCGCAGCCGGGTCGGACGTCGCCGCGCTCACGCAGACGGCGTTCTTCGCGGTGCCGGGAGGGCCCTGCTGCTCACCGGAGTTCCCGCTCGAACCGAGGACGAGGCAGTCCTCGTTCTGCCAGGTGAAGGAGTCGACGTCCGAGGCCGTCACGTCGTAGGTGGCGTGCCCGCCGCCCGGTGTCGTCGCGTGCCAGCTGTTGGAGTGGATGACCGCGCCCGCCGCGTGGGCTGCACTGAGCTCCGCGAACAGCGTGGACGCCATCGGCTCCGGCGCCTCGTCGAAGATCGTCAGGTCCATGCGGTTGCCCAGGACGAGCTTGGCACCGTAGGCCCCGCCCCGGCACGGCGAGCTGCCGGGTGCACCGACGTCGTCGCCCGCCGCGCATCCTGCGACGAACGTCGCGTGGGGCCCCGGGTCCTGCTTGTGCGCGTTGCGCACCTGGATGATCTTGCGGTGGCCGGGGCCGGGCGGCAGGCCCTCGCCGTCGACGAAGTAGCAGTGGTGGAGGTCCGCGGGCCCGTTGTCGAGGATCCCGATCACCTGCTCCTCGCCGTGCAGGCCGTGCTCCCAGATGCCCGCGAGCATTCCGGCGGTTCCCGGCTGCAGCGCCGCCCCACCCTCGGGGTGGTCGTCGACGATGGTCGGCACCGGTTCGACCCACAGCACGAACGGCAGCGCGCCGACCGCTTCGAGCCTGTCCACGGAGAGGTTGAGCCGAATCGACTTCGCGCCACCGCTCATGGTCGCGTCCAGCGCGGTGATCTGCTCGCCGCCCAGGTCGGCCAGGGCGCTGCGGGCGGCATCCAGGTCGGTGTCGGGGAAGGCGAGGATGGTGAAGCCGGCGATGTCGTCGTCGTCCCTGGGCGTCGTGTGCGCTTGCGGTGACACGCTCAGGCCGCCGTCGAAGGGGACGACCGCCCGGATCGCCGGGTCCTCGCGCAGCTCCGGCACCGTGTCCGGCGAGAGGCGCTCGATGTAGGCCAGGTTCGGAACGTATTCGGTGAGCCGGAGGTCGAACGTGCTGCGCAGACGGGTGACCTGGTCGGCCGTCAACGGCCGCGCGACCTGCACGATCCATGCCTTGGGCGGTCCGGCGTCGGGTTCGTCGTCGGACTGGGCCTGCAGCGGATCGAAGCTCCGATCACCGATCGAGACGACGAACTCAGGATTCATCGGGCCTCCGTGGACACGCCCAGCGGGCGTGCACGTGCGAAGCCGGGCGGTGCCATGAGCACGCCCGGGTGCGTCACCGGAAGCGTCCGCCCCCGGCGTACCAGGTTCACACCAGGACTGCTACCCCGGCCCGCGCACCTCGACCGCCATGCGCAAGTACCCACGGACGAGTGAACCGCTCCGCCCGGGTGCGTCATCCGCGCCGGGCCCTCGCACACCCACTCGCCGGACACGACGTCGAGGGGCCCCACCGCGGACGGTGGGACCCCTCGACGTTCACGGCAGAGTCCTGCTCGCGCTCAGGCCAGGGCGAACTTCTGGGCGCCGGAGCCGTTGCAGTCCCAGATCTGCAGCCGGGTGCCGTTCGCGGTGGCACCTGACGGCGAGTCGACGCACCGGCCCGTGGTCGGGTTCGACAGCGAGCCGTCGGTGTTGGCCACCCAGTTCTGGTAGCCGCCGCCGTTGCAGGTGGCCAACTGGAGCTTGGTACCGGCCGCGTTGACACCGCCGGCGATGTCCAGGCACTTGCCGAGGGTCTGCAGGGTCTGGCCGCTCCAGGTCCACTTCTGGTCGAGCGCGGTCGCCTGCTGGCAGTCCCAGAGCTGGACGGCGGTGCCATCGCCGCCGTTGTCGTCACCGGCCACGTCCACGCACTTGCCGCCCGGACCGTAGATCGGGGTGCCGATGGCGAACTTCTGGGCGCCGGAGCCGTTGCAGTCCCAGATCTGCAGCTGCGTGCCGTTCGCGGTGGCGCCCGACGGGGAGTCGATGCACCGGCCGCTGGTCGGGTTCCGCAGAGATCCGTCGGTCTGCCGCACCCAGTTCTGGTAGCCGCCGCTGTTGCACGTCGCGAGTTGCAGCTTGGTACCCGCGGCGCTGTTGCCGCCGGCGATGTCCAGGCACTTGCCGAGGGTCTGCAGGGTCTGGCCGCTCCAGGTCCAGTGCTGGTCCTTGGCACCCGACTGGCAGTCCCACAGCTGGACGGCGGTGCCGTCGCCGCCGGTGTCGTCACCTGCCACGTCCACGCACTTGCCACCGGGACCGGTGATCGTCTGGCCCGTCACCGAACCGCCGCCCCCGCCCCCGCCACCGGAGCCGGGGCCCTTGTTGTACACGGCCAACGAGTCGATGACCAGCTTGCCGCCGGAGACCGTGGCCGCGTTCGGGCCGCCGCCGAAGGCGTCCGGGAATCCGCCGCCCATCGCGAGGTCGTAGATGATGAAGAACGGGTGGTCGATCGCGTCCGACCAGGTCGTCGCGTCCACCTGGTTGGCGTTGACGGTGAAGAAGTTGTTCCCGTCGAGATAGAACCGGATCTGCTCCGGCGACACCGAGCGGTCGATCTCCGTGGCGTAGTCGTGGAAGCCGGTCTGACAGCCCGAACAGGCGCGCTCGCCCGAGCCGATGCCGGTCGACTCGTTGCACGGACCGCCCGGGTTCACGCCGCAGTGGATGGTGCTGAAGTCCGAGCTGCGGCCGTTGATGTCCTCCATGATGTCGATCTCGCCGGACTTCGGCCAGGTCACACCGGAGCGCAGCGGTGCCCCGAGCATCCAGAACGCCGGCCAGTAGCCCGCGCCGTTGGCGGTCGTGACATTGGGCTGCTGCAGGACGGACTCGATGCGGACGACGCCGCCCGCCGGGGCACCGAAGGACGCCGACTGGGTCTCCACGCGTCCGGAGGTCCAGCCGCCCCGCGGATCGGAACCGGAGTGCAGGGCCTGGAGCACCAGATGACCCTGGCCGTCGTAGTAGACGTTCGACGTGCTGCTGGTCATGGTCTCGATCTCACCGGTGCCGAAGTTGCTTCCCGGCCCGGTGTCGTACTTCCACAGACTCTGATCGATGCCCGTCCCGGACGCTCCGTTGAAGTCGTCGCTCCAGGTGAGCGAGAAGCCCGACGGCGTCGGGGGCACCGCCGCCTCGGCGTTCGATGTCGCAACGACGGTGGCCGCCACCGTGACCGCGACAACGGGAACCAGTGAGAGCGCTCTCTTCCACGCGCGGCGCACAGGCCGCGCCATGAGAAATGTCATGCATGCAGCATGTCGACCGACCCTCCGTTCGACAAGAGGGATGACACACATTGGTGGTCGAGACCACTGCGGACACGGTCGGTGCCGTTCCTCATCCCCGGCGCGTCCGGTGAACCACCGCCTCGGGACGGTCCGTTGGCCCTGGTTCCCGAGCGGCAAAGGTCGTGCACGGCGCCGTGCGAACTCCCCGGCCGCCCCGCCACGGCCGGACGGCCGTCCTGCGCCACGACGGGACAGCCGTCCTGCGCCGGGGCCGTATGGCCGTAAGCTGTGCACTCGGTCGAACAAGGGGGAATGCGACATGGGTGGCTGGTTGTGGGCGGTGATCCCGGCCGTCATGGTCGGTGGGGGCTGGGTCAGTGAGAACGCCCGGCGGGCCCTGAAGACACGTCATGAGCGGAAGCTCGAACTGCACCAGGCCGCCGAACGCCACCGGCTCGCACTGGAAGCGGCGAACCGGCCGCCGGAGCCGGTCTGCGGCTGCACCCACCACCTCGCCAAGCACGACCAGCAGGGCAAGTGCCACGAGGTCGTCGAGGCACCGACCGCCTGGGACGCCGACCGCAAGCCCGTCCAGTACGAGGCCCGGCCGTGCAACTGCCAGCAGTACATCGGCCCCGAACCGCTGAGCACCGTCTTCGCCGCGGAGATCGTCGACCCGCGCTGACGGCCGACCCCGCGGCAGTCGTGCTCCGCACGGCACGGAGAGCTTTCCCGGGCACCGAAAATGCGTTCGAGGCCACTGGCATGCGTGGTGCAATGGCCCCATGGCGAATGGCGACGGTCGGATGCGGTTGCGAGTGACGTCCCATCCCGGTGCCGCTCCCGGATCCGGGCCCAGCCGGATCCTGAGCGCCGGCCCCATGCTCCGCAACACCTCGGTCCACCCGCCCAAGTACCAAGTCGCGTACCTGAACGCATGCCGCGCAGACCTCCTTCGGATCGGCGCCCTGTTCCGCGTCGCCGCGACGAGCCCGCACAGCGCCGTCCACATCCCCGTCCCAGCGGACGCCCGTCCGATGGCCTCCGTCCACGGCAGCACCCCTCCCATGCCGATGCTCCTGGCCCGTGAGGACACGGGGCTGCGGCCCTCCGACTGGCCGGATCTGCGGCACGGGATGCGCCGCGCGTCGCTGCCCCTGACGGTGACCGCCCCTGCGGCGCGATCTCCCTGGCGGCCCGACGACGTCCGCCGCCGGGCCGATCGCCGCCCCGCGCGCTACGCGGAGCACGCCGAGACGATCGTGATCACCGCCCGCGCCGAACTCCTGTTCTGGATCGGTGACTGGCTCACGGCCGCCGGCGACACCGTCGCCCAGGACCGCCATGTCCATCAGCACGGGGAGAGCTTTCTCGGTGACATGGTCCGCTTCTTCGACCCCAGGAGCACGAACCGGCCCATGCACGCGTTCTGCGTCGTCGCCGTCGAGCCGATCTTCCACCGGGCCCGCTGGCGCAAGGAGCGAACGGCCGTCCGAGAGGGCGTCCTCAGCCGGTAGAACGTTCTTGTGGTCGCTTGATCGTGTGGGTTCGGGTGGTTCGGGCCGGTCGCGCGGCTCGGCCCTCCTGGGCTGCCCGGGTGGGCGACCGCAAGCCCCAGTGTCCCTCGATGTCCGCCCCGCACGACGTCAACGTCCTGGTCACGACGGCGTGCTCAATCTCGGGCATGCAGGACTCGCCCACGGCTGCACACCACCGGTCCGAGGTGGGTCGATACGGCGGACGCTGAACCTCGCCGGAGCGCGTGGTCGCTAATGGCCCGTCCTGCGAAGCCACCGCAGCGTTGCGGCGAGCTCTTCGCCGAAGTCCTCGCAGAGTGCGAGCAGCTCGCGACCCGTCGACGAGTCGAGCAGCCCTTCGGAGCCGGGGAAGGTCCGGAGGGCCCCAAGGCAGGCGGACTCGACAACCAAGTTGCGTGAGGCGAAGTAGCCCCAGCCACTCGTCCGGTCTCCCAGGTCGGCAAGGTACCGGTTGTGCGCTTCCTCCGAGGGGTGGGAGTAGAACGAGGCATCGACGAGAGCGTCGAGGCAATTCGCCAGGCCGGACGACACGTCGACCACTCGCTCGACGGTGTCCAGGGCCGGCTTGTCCAGCAACTCGCCGAAGGCCAACAGGCCCCCGATGGTTTCCAATTGAACGAGCTGGACGGTGTCCGGGTCGACCTCGGACTCGAAGAGGGGGCCGTGGACATCTCGGCGACTGCCTGACCGTATGCGTGATTCGACTGCTCCCCGGCGGGTTCTGCTGCCAGTCGGAACAGCAATGCCAGCACCGTCGGATCGACGCCCCATTCCGCATCCATGTCGAACGCGAGCACCGGCGCACGCCACCGCCACAGGGCCAGAGCGGCGGCCTGACGCTGGTGAACCGGATTCAGGTCGGCCAACCGCTCGATCTGCACCACGTCCATCGTCGACCCCATCTGATCGCCGTGCCCTTCCCGGCCCTTCGTCCCGGGACAGTCTAGAAACGGGACTCGCCTCCGGCCCGACCGGGAACGAGGATGCGCGGTCGTCGCGGAGTCGATGCGACCGCGGGTGCAGCCCGAGCCTGGACTCCGGGGACACGTGGCGGTGCTCACGCCCCGGCGGTCCACCTGCCTCGTTCGACCGGGATCCACAGCTGGGAGTCGGTCTCCGCGCCGATCTCCACCGGCCGCGTCCGCAGGAGTTCCGGACCCGGCCGGCTCGTGTACGGGTTCGAGGGGAACCACTGCGTGAACACGTCGCGCCACAGCTCCTGGAGGGCACTCGGGTAGGGCCCGTGGTTGTCGAAGACCGCCCACGTCCCGGCCGGCACGTCGAGGGCGTCGAGCTCCTCGGCGGTCGCCTCGGGACCGGTCACCGCACCGACCCAGTAGTCCGCCTCGGCGCCGTCCTCCCGACTGTCGGTCAGGTACACCACCGCCGACAGGATCCCCGCCGGCTCCTGACCCGCCAACGCCTTCATCCGTACGATCGCCCGCTCGTCCAGGCCCCGCACGTGTGCCGCGGCGGCCTCGTTCACCCCTTCGCGCACGAGCGGGAGCCGGGCCTTCCTGCCGACGACCCGAAAAGACTCCTTCTCCACGATCCGGTACCGCATGGTCGCACTCCCCTCGACGACCACCCGGAAGGACATGCGCGGCTGCGCCGTGAGCACCGCGCCCGTGCGCCGGGCCTCGCCCGGCCCGATGCCGTGCACCGACCGGAACGCCCGGGCGAACGCCTCGCCCGAGCCGTACCCGTACCGCACCGCGACATCGAGCAGCGTCAGCTCCCGGCCAGCACCTCGGCCCCGGCGAGCGTCATCCGCCGGCGCCGCACGTAGACCGGGAGCGGCATCCCGGCGAGCGCCGAGAACAACCGCCGGAAGTGGTACTCGGAGACCGCGGCGATCCGGGCCAACTCGGCCATGTCGACCTCCTGGTCGAGGCAGGCCTCCAAGTGGTCCAGCGCCTGATTCAGCCGCTCCAGCACGCGTATCCGTCCTTCCGTCGGGCCGCCTTGCACAAGTGGAGAAGAAATGACCGTGCTGCGCCCGACAGAACCGGCGCGGGAATTGTCGGGCAGGAATGCCCGGCAATGCCGGAGGCTTGCCGCCATGACCGATATTAAGGGAATCTGCGAGCCTCGGTTCGACGCCGTCCGTGAGGCTCTTGCCATGGTGCTCGGCAAGGACGACGTGGGTGCCTCGGCGGCCGTCTGCCTCGACGGCGAACAGGTGGTCGACCTCTGGGGCGGGTACGCCGATGCGGACCGCTCCGTCCGCTGGGAGCGCGACACCCTCGTCGGCGTGAACTCGACGACCAAGAACATGACCGCCCTGTGCGCCCTGATCCTGGCCGACCGGGGCGAGCTCGATCTGTCCGCGCCGGTCGCCGCCTACTGGCCCGAGTTCGCCGCGGCCGGCAAGGAGAACGTGCTGGTTCGGCACGTGCTGTCGCACACCGCGGGGCTCCCGGACCTGGCCGGGCTGACGGCGGTCGAGAAGCTGTACGACTGGGAGGGTGTGACGGCCGGGCTGGCGGCGCAGGCGCCCGCATGGGAGCCGGGAACGGCCGCCGGTTATCACGCGCTCACCTTCGGCTTCCTCGTGGGCGAGATCGTCCGCCGCCTCACCGGCCGCAGTCTCGGGGAATTCTTTGCCGAGGAGGTGGCCGAACCGCTCGGCGCCGACTTCCACATCGGGCTCTCCAGCGAGCACGACCACCGCGTCGCCCCGCTCATCCCGCCGCCGTCACTCACCGACGAGTACGCCGCCAGTGCTCCGCCGGGACCGGACGGCACGCGCCGGGAGAACACCGGAGCCGCGATCCGGGTCAGGGATGCGAACTCGACGGCGTGGCGCCGTGCGCAGATCCCGGCGGTGAGCGGTTTCGGCAACGCCCGCTCGGTCGCCCTGGTGCAGTCCGTCCTGGCGAACCGGGGTTCGGCCGGCGGGGTGCGGCTGCTGTCCCCCGGGGGTGCGAGCCCGCGTGGCAGGAGGTGTTCCGCGGGGACGACCGCGTGCTGGGGACGCCGATGTCCTGGACGGCGGGCTTCGGCAGGTTCGGCAGCACCTTCGGCTGGGGCGGCTGGGGCGGCTCGCTGGTCGTGAGCGATCCCGGTTCGCGCATGACGGTGGCCTACGTCATGAACCAGATGATCGACCGGGACCGGCAGGAGGACAACCGCGGCATGGAGATCGTGATGGCCGCCTACGACGGCCTGCGCTGAGGACGCGACGAGGGACCGCCGGGGCTCGCACAGGCTGTTCCCTCCCGCACCGCCACCCGCAGGTACGCGCCGACCCCGGCACGGGACACCCGGGTCCTGCGAGGAGCCGCCGGCGGACCCCGGCAGGCACCTCGTCCGGCGCGTTCAGCACGGATGCGCGGGGTCGGGCGGGGGCGTGGGCGCCTGGAGGAGGCGCCGGCCGAGATGGGTGACCCGGTGGCGGGCGGTGCCGTGCTCGCGCGTCGTGGTGATCAGGCCGCCCGCGCGCAGCGCGTTGAGGTGGTGGCTGGCCGTCGCGGCGGAGATGTCGACCCTGCTCGCCAGTTCGGTCGTGCTGCGGACGACCGTGAGAGCCGTGAGGACGGCGGCACGGGTGCGGCCCAGCAGGCGGGTCAGGCCGGGGTCGATGCGGGTCTCGTGCTGCGCGAGGACGGCCCGGTCGTGGTGCACCGGGAAGTAGACCTCGACGGGTGCCTGCTCGTCGTGGTTGTCGAGGCGGGCCGTGGGGGTGCGCAGGAAGAACACGGGCACCAGGAGGAGTCCCCGGCCGTCGAGGCGGAGGTCAACGTCGTGCGGGATGTGGCACGGAACGGTGAGGACGGGGAACTCCCAGCCGATGGAGGGGTGCAGGCGGCTCAGCACGACCCCGGGTCCGGCCGCCGAGGCGTCGGACGCGGCCCGGACGGCGCGTTCCACGTACGGCCAGGTCGGCGCGATCGCCAGGCGGTGGTACGCGTCGAGCAGCCGGACCAGCCGCTCGGTCGCCTCCGGCTGCCGGTGGTGGACGTCGACGACCCACTGCGGCAGCCCGGGGCGCATGCTGCGCGCCGAGGCGAGATCGGAGATGGCCCGGTCCTTGGGCAGGGACCGCACCGCCGCGAGCCCGTCGCGCAGGGTCGTGGCCCCCGTCGGGGCCATCAGGAGCTCCAGCACGGCGCCGTCCTCCGGTGCCGCGAGGTCGAACAGCGGCATGCCGCGCCGGCCGATACCGGCGCGGACCTGGGCGGACCAGCGGGTGAACGGTTCGCTGTACGCCTGCGGCTGCTGAAGGAACTGGAGACTCAGCACCGTCTCCATCAGCGGCTCCGGATGCGGTGCCCAGCGGATCCGCTGCAGGTCGGCAGCGGTGAAGTGAAGACGAAGCATCAACCCCCAGTCGATCGGTGCGATCAGCGCACGCTGCCGGACTCGGAGGGCCCGGGTTCCGAGAACTGGCATGTGCGCGTCAATACTGCGCGCCGGAAAGGGCCCGCGCAAGAAGGAGGGCATATGCGTCCGGACCGTGCCGGACGCCCGCCCGGACGTCGTTCCGTCCCGGTTTCGAGCGTGCTCGAAACCCGTGGCTCCCCTCTGCGGCGCCGAGCACGATGGGGCGAGCCGGTCACCGGAAGCACGACCCCTCCGGGCCCGGCCGACGTGCACGACTCCACGGGCTCGACCGCCCGCGGAGGACCACGAATGAGGGGTTCTCAGATGACTCGGTCCACCATCGCCTCCCGCCGGGCGCGCCGTGTGCGCGCCGGCCTCGCCGCGGCCGCCCTGGCCGGCGTGTGCCTCGCCGGGCTGCCCGCCGCCCCGGCCTCGGCCGCAAGCCCGAAGGTGATGATCCAGAGCGGCGCCTTCCGGGACTACAAGCTCTGCGCCGGCCCCACCGACCAGCTGGTGCGGCTCCGGCCCGTCAACGTCACCGACCCCTTCTGCGAGTGGAAGCAGTTCGGCGACAACTCCCGGTTCACGCTGTACAACGCCGCCAAGGACCAGGTCATGGCGTACACCGGCGGCAACGAAGGAGTCGTGGTGATGGAGGACTCCGACACCTCGCCGCTCGGCGCGAACGGCGAGCTCTGGTCGTGGGGCGGCGAGGAGAACTGGGGGTCCTTCGCCCTCCAGTCCTTCTGGGACAGCGGCCAGAACGTCGACGCGAAGTCCCCCGGTGACCAGGACGTCGCGCGCACCGACGCCGTCCACACCCGCGGCTGGCGCCACGGCTACCAGCGTGAACTGACCTGGAACGCCGTCCCCCTGCACTGACCGCGGACGGTGTCGGGCACCACCCGATCGCCCGACCGCGAGGCCGCGCGCTCCCGTCGGCTACGGCTCGGCGGGAGCGCCGTCGCCGCCGGGGGCCCCGACCGCCGCGCCGAACCGCCACGCCTCGATGTCGCGGTAGCGGATCGGCCCGGGCCCCCGGCTGATGTTGCTGCCGACCAGGTGGAGCCGCTCGGCGCGCCACGGCCGGCCGACGAACCCGGCGAGCCCGGCCGCGGCCTCCGGCACGCTGAGGGGATCGTCGCGACGGGACCTCGCCAGCGTCAGATGGGGACGCAGCGGGCGCTCCGTGAACTCGATCCCGCAGGACCTGACGAGTTCCCGGACGTCGGCGGCGAGCAGGTGCAGTCCCGCCAGGTCCCCGTCGATCCCGCTCCACAGCAGGCGCCCGTCGAAGGCGCCGCCCCCGCGCAGGCCGAGGTGCAGGGCGGGGTGCGAAGCCGCCCGGCCGGCCAGCACCGACCGGAGCAACGGCACTGCCGTGGAGGGAAGCTCCCCGAGGAAGGCCAGGGTGATGTGCCAGTCCTCGATCCGGTTCCACCGCAACTGCGGGTACCTGGCGTAGCTGGGCTGCAGGACGCGGGCCAGCTCGTCCTTGGCCTCGTCGGGCGGGGCCAGGGCCACGAAGACTCGCCGGGTCGAGGGCTCGGGGGAACGTCCACCAGGGATTTCTAGCACCTGACGTACGCTCCCGGACGGCGGGGGCGGGCCCGCGCGGCACCGACGGCGCCGGCCGACTCGGGACGGGCGGGTCGGCGGTCAGCGGCCGGCCGTCAGCGGTCGTCCGAAATCATCCGCGACCTTTCCACGTGCCGGAGCGTGAATCACTGTGGGGCCGGTCGAAGGGGCCGGCACAGATCAAGGGGAACGACATGCGACGGTGGACCACTGCGCTGGCTGCCGTGATACTCGCCGCGGGGGCGGCGGCGACCACCATTCCGACGGCCGCGGCCGCATCCGCCGCCACGGCCTGCCCGACCGGCTGGGGCAGCCTCGACCGGCAGGACCGGAAGGACCCGTACCAGCCGCAGGCACTCACCAACATCCGCACCGGCGCTCAGGAGTGCTTCGACCGGCTGGTGCTGGACGTCCCCGGCACGACACCCGCCAACCCGCTCGCCTACCAGGTGCACTACGTCACCGGCAATGCCGTCCAGCAGGCCGGCAGCGGCACACCGATCCCGGTGCGCGGCGGCGCCGTGCTGGAGATCGTCGTCGGCGCGACCACGTACGACCCCGCGACCTGGCAGGTGGTCTACCCGGGGCGGGCCGGCGAGCCGCTGCCCGGTGTCGACCTGAACGGCTACCGCACCTTCGCGGACACCCGCTTCGCCGGCAGTTTCGAGGGCGAGACCCAGATCGGACTCGGGGTCCGCGCCCGCCTCCCGTTCCGGGTCTTCCAGCTCGACAACCGCCTCGTCATCGACGTCGCCCACACCTGGGGTGCCACCGCCTGACCCCGCCCGCCCGCCCCCTCGCCGGGGGCGGCGGTCCGGCGCGGCGCGCGGGTGCAGGCGCTGCACCCGCGCGCCGGCGGCGCGGTGACGACGGGTCCGCACCGACCGGTGCCCGGTACCGGAGCGACCGTGTTCAGAATCGGTCGTCGAACGCTGACCTCACCGCCATCGGACGGGGGGCACCGGCGCGTCCCTCCCCCGTCGTCGTCAGGCCATGCCGAGCTCGTAGGAGCTCTGCACCCAGCCGCAGAGGTCGGTGAGGTCCGCCTCCACCTCGGCCCAGGTCTTCATCGCCCGGCCGAAGGTGCGGATCTCGAACGGGATCATCACCGCCTCCTCCTCGACGTGCGGCGCGATCTCCCGCATGCCGCCGAACACACGCTGCTGGGAGATCGAGCCCTGCCCGGTGAAGGCCGCCTTCGTATAGGCGAGCAGCTTCACGGGCTGGCCGGTCACGATCTCGCGCACGGCCTTCTCGTAGAAGGTCATGTCCTCGCCCTCGAAGCCCGTCTCGTGGTACTCGTCGGCGAGCAGCGTGACGAGGTCGTCCTGGTTGTTGCGGAGGTAGGTCTGCACCAGGGGGTCGAGCCGGCCGTACACGTCGGCGAGCCTCGACCGGCTCAGCACCACCGTCCGGTTCTTGATGCCCGTGTCCCTCCCGCCGTTCTCGACCTCGTCGGCGTGGTCGGCGAACGCGGTGACCTGCATGAACAACAGCTGGAGGTAGCCGACCACCTCCCGGCGGCGCTTCGCCTGCGCGCTGAACGCGTGGTCCCGCCGCCCTGCCGGGTCGGCGGTGTCACGGCGGACGAACCGTTCGGCGGCCTCCTCCGCGAAGGCGTGCGCCTGCTGCAGGCGGTGCCGCGCCTCGGGCAGGTAGACGCCCTCGCGCAGCGGGGCGGCCGAGCGCAGCCGGTCGAAGAAGGTCGCCATGCCGCCGAGCGGCACGCCGACCGAGTAGTGGACGAACAGGCCGTCGCCGTTGCCGGGCGTCCCGGCGTGCTCGGTGTACCCGTTGCCGGGGGCGAACCGGGCGCCGTTGCCGGCGGTCAGCACCGTCAGGAGGGCATGGGTCGAGCCGGCCAGCGTCCCGGCCCCGGCCTGGTAGAACGCGTCGCGGACCGTCCTGATCCGCCGGAGGGTGTCCAGGAGGGCCGCCGGCCCGCTCGTGTACCCGTCGCCGACGACGGACCAGGGCTTGGTGACGAACTCCAGGTTGGAGTACTTCCCCTGCCGCCCGGCAGGCTCCGGGAGTCCGAGACCACCCGGAAGAGGGGTTTCCCGGTGGGAACGGCCGGGTGTCGTGCCGTGGTCTCCGCCAGCTTGGCGTCTCCCGGGATCTTCGCCCCCGCCGCATCGGTGACGGGAAGGCTGATCTCGATCTCGTACCCGATCATGCATGGCTCCTTCGCCCGTGCCGCTCACGTCGGCGCTGCCGCCGGCCGCCGGAGACCGGATGTCCGCAGCCGTCTCCCCGCCCCGCCGGCTGTGGCAGCCGCCTCGGTCACCATGCTCGTCCGCCCGCATACACAGCGGATAAGCGAGCAGGTCAGCTCCACGGACCGCCGCCGCCGCACGCGCCGAACCCGCCGGGAAGCCGCCGAGAGGCCGTCAGGGGCGCTCACCCCGTCAAAGGCCGCTCCCGGCCGACGGGGTGGTCGTGGTCGTGACCACCCGGTCGGCCGGGAGCTTGGTCGTCGTGCTCTGCGCGGCGGCCTCACCGGCCTTGGTGCGCCGCCGCCTGCGGTCGGGCGATCAGCAGGGAAGGTGCCGCTGTAGAGGGCGTGGCCGTAGGAGGAGGTGCCGGTGCCGAAGCCGTAGATGCCGTCGTCGCTCCAGACCGCCTCGCGGAAGCCGTTGACGCAGGTCGAGGTCGGCGCGAGCGCGAAGCCCTCCAGGTTGTCGACCGGCATGACGGCCGGGTTCGCGTAGGTGGTGTCCGGAACGATCGCGCCGCTGGTGTTGACCTTCAGCAGGGTGTGCGTCTCACCGCAGGTGTTGTCGCAGGTCGCGACGATGCGCTGGGTTCCGGCATCGAACGTCACGTCCATCACGGAGACCTTGCCGGTCGCGATCGAACCGAACGTGGTGAAGGTGCCGTCGGAGTTCAGGCCGTAGACGTGCAGCGTGCCGTCCCACTCCAGGCCGGCGAAGTACAGGCCCGCACCGTGCAGCGGGTAGTTCGCCGGGTTGTAGGCCGCGCCGGTCAGCGGGTCGACCCAGCCGTTGGCGGTCAGCCAGCTGTCCGGCACGTACCCGACGCCCTCGAAGCCCAGGTTGGCGTCGTCCTTGCTGCCGGTGTTGAGCTGCGGGAACTGCGAGGTCATGTCCCACTGGTGGATCGGGGTGAGCGTCGATCCGGTCGCGGCCGGGTCGAACTCCATGATCGTGTCCTTGGGGACGGTGTTGTTGGTGTTGTCGCGCTCGGAGGTCACGTAGAGGTGGCCGTTGCCGCCGACCGTCAGGCCCTCGGAGTCCGGCTCGCCGGAGCCGCCCGCGAAGCGGATCTGCTTGCCGGTCGCGCTCCAGGACGCGTCCGGGATCCACTTGCCGCTGCTCTTGACCAGCTTGTACAGCCAGTTCTTGTTCTTGGCGGCCCACAGCACCGACGGGTTCGCCGGGTCGAACGCCAGACCGCTCACGTCACGCCCCTCGGGGCCGGTGGACGTGGTGAACGCGCAGACGTTGTCCGCGATCGTGACGTCCGCGCCGCCCGGCCACGCCAGGGTGCCTACCGGGTTGGAGCCCGTACCGCCGGGCGCCTCGGGGGTGCAGCCGCTGGTGAGCGCGCCGCCACCGCCCAGTAGCTGGCCGGTCTGCCCACCGCCGCCACCGCCGCCGCTGCCCGAGCAGGAGTTCGCGCTGCCGGGCGTCGCGGTCACGGCGGTCCGGAACCAGCCGGTGCCGTCGGCGCAGCGCTCGTCCGACGGCGAGGCGCCCGCGGCCGCCCAGGTCACCGAGTCGACGGTGCTGCCGTTGTTGTCGACGAGGAAGACCGAGTCGTTGGCACCCAGGCCGAGGGTGGAGTTGAACGTGACGTAGCCGCCGGCCGGGATGCTGGTCGCGCTCGGCGAGGAGGACGAGATCGAGACGGCGGAGTGGGTGGTGTCGTTGTCGACGTACTTCCACGACCCGATGCTGACCGCGCTCGTGCCGCCGTTGTACAGCTCCACGGTGTCCGCGCCGTCCGAGGTGACCTCGTTGATCCGCACCCGGCTCGCCGCCGGGATCGACGAGGGGCACCCGGAGGCGTTCGCGGCGCCGAACGTGGTCGCCGTGGTCGTGGTCACCCACGCGCCGGTGCCGTCGCCGCCGCAGCGCGCCATCGCCGGCTTCGCCGCGTTGGTGGCCCAGTCGACGCGGTCGACCACCGTGCCGTCGGCCGTGTAGATCACCACCTTGTCGGAGTCGCCCAACCCCTTGGGCGAGTTGAAGGTGACGAAGCCGCCGGCGGGGATCGTGCCGGCGGACGGGCTGAAAGACTGCGGGGAGAAGCTGTCGTCGGACATCTTCCAGCCGCTGATGCTCACCGCGGTCGAGCCGGTGTTGTACAGCTCCACGGTGTCGTTGTTCGACGAGGTGACCTCGTTGATCCGAACGTTCTGGTAGCCGGCCGGGTCCGCGGCGGCCGCGGGCTGCGCGGCGAGCAGTCCGGTGGCGACCAGTCCGGAGAACGTCAGAGCTGCGGCGCATACGGAGGCGACGCCGGTACGGGAGTGTGAGGTAGGCACGAGGCGGAACTCTCGTGGCCGAACCTTGAGCCAGTGTGTACGGCAGCTGAATGCCACCTGCTGGCCACCGGAACGCTCGGCGCGCTGCGCCACGAGGTGGCGGTGCGCGAGAGTTCCGCCGCCGGGCCTCCGGTCAGGCCCGGTCGGCCTGCCGTTCGCGGGCGAGCATCGCGTAGACGTACTCGCTGCCCCAGCGTTCACCGTCGAGGTCGTTCTCCACGAGATGCGCCTCCCGCCGCATGCCGAGGCGCTCGCACACGCGCACCGACCCGGTGTTCAGGACGTCGAGGCGGGCGAAGAGCCGGTGCGCACCCAGCTCGTCGAAGGCCAGCGCGGCGGCCGCGCGCGCCGCCTCGATCGCGTAACCACGGCCGCCGTGGGCGGGGTTGAACACCCAGCCGATCTCGGCCTGGCGGGCCCGCGCGCTCGCCAGCTTGAGGACGACCTCGCCGAGGACGCCTGCGTCGTCGGCCCGGCAGACCGCGAGCGCCAGGCTGTCACCGTCCTCGGCCCACGGCGTGCCGCCGACGCGCCGGGCCAGGCTCTCTGCGCACTGCTCGCGGGTGAGCGGCGGCCGGTAGAGGTACCGGGCCACGTCGGGGAGGCTCTGGTACGCGTACAGGTCATCGAGGTCGTCCTGCGTGAACAGGCGCACGACGAGTCGCTCGGTGGTGACGGGCAGCGAAACCGTGCTCATGGATCCGGTCTCTCCTCTTCGCGGGGCAGCCCGCCAGCGTAACCGACGGGCGGCCCGCGGCTCCTGCCCTTTCTGCTGTGCCGCCGTCAGCTCCGGGGGCGGCACCACGGGCCGGCCCCTGCCTCGCGGCGGCGGCCGGCCCGTGGTGCGGTGCTGCTACTTCCAGCTGTCGGTGATCGTCGAGGTGCCGGATGCACCGGTGGTGCAGGTACGGTTCGCCCCGCTCTCCCAGGTGACGTTCCCGGCGGCGTCCTTGACGATGTACTTGTACTCGAAGGCGGTCTTCGCCGGGAGCGTGAGGGAGATCGTCCAGTTCGGGTACGAGGCCGAGGACAGCTTCAGGGCGGAGCCGGTGTTCCAGCTGCCGAGTTGGGCGATGGAGCCGACGAGGTAGACGTTCTGGCCGAGGACGGTCGTCCTGTTCTCGGAGAAGTTGACGGTGACCTGGCCGGTGGTGCCGCCGGTGACGCCCCAGGTGTCGTTCAGGGTGCCCCCGGACGATCCGGTGTCGGCCGTGTGGTTGGCCCCGCTCTCCCAGGTGACGTTCCCGGCGGCGTCCTTGACGATGTACTTGTACTCGAAGGCGGTGTTCGCCGGGAGCTGCACGCCGGCGTTCCACACCGGGTAGCCGGCCGACGAGAGCGGGACAGCCGCGCCGGGGCCCAGTTGCCCAGCTGGGCGAGGGAGCCGACGACGAAGACGTTCTGGCCCAGCACGGTGGTCTTGTTCTCGTTGAACGTCTCGGTGACGGTGCCGCTGGACGGGCTGGAGGACGGGCTCGGGGAGGACGAAGGCGAGGAGGACGGGCCCGGGCTCGACGAGGCGGACCGGCTCGGGCCGGCGGTGCCGGTGGTCGCGGCGTAGAGCGCGACCGCGTCGCCGGCGTTGACGGTGGCCCTGCCGGTGCCGTCGCCGGTGACGGTCGGGCCGCTGCACGAAATGACAGCAATATCTTTCAGCAAGTTTCAGTCGCTGCACCGAGGAGCAGCAGCCAGGGGTCGGGCAACCGACCGTGGGCCTGTCACCGGTGCATCCGTACACGACCGGAATTCCCGGCGGTACGGTACCGTCGGCAGCTTCCGTGAACATTCGCGCGATTTTCGTTATCCGCCGCGCGCATGGGGGTCTCCTGTCTCGAAGGGCAGTCGACCGGAGGAGAAGAGATGACGGAGCACACGACCGACGTGCAGGCGGACCGCTACGGGCCGGACACGTCCACGCACCGGGCCGGCGGCGGATCGCACCGGCGGGCCGGCAACGGCAAGCACCGGGCCAGGTCCAGGTCCGCCGCCAAGCCGCTGCTGACCGTGGTCGCGGTGGCGGCGACGGCGGCCGGCGCGGTGGTCGGAAGCAAGGTCATGTTCACCTCCGGCCCGCAGGACGACAGAACGGCGGCCGCACCGGAACCGTCGCTGGCGAACGGCATCACGCCGGTGACGCCGAGCGGGTCAATCGCGGCGTCGACGACGCCGTCCCCGCAGAGCACCGGACCGACCCGGCTGCCCAGCGCTTCCACCAGCACCGTGCCGGTGCAGCGGCCCGCCACGTCCGCGGCGGCACCGACCAGCCCGCTCGCGGCCGTTCCGGCGCCCGCGCGGTCGACCCCGCGGGCCACCGCCACGGCCGGCTCGGGCACCGGCCTGGACGCGGCGGCGAGCCAGGTGCTCGCGGTGATCAACCAGGCGCGTGCCGCCCAGGGCGTCGCCCCGCTGCAGATGGTCGCCGGCCTGCAGACCAGCGCGAACGCGCACAACCACACCATGGCGGCCGGCTGCGGACTCTCGCACCAGTGCCCGGGCGAGGCCGCCTTCGGGGACCGCGAGCACGCCGCCGGCGTGCAGTGGGGAACGGCGGGCGAGAACATCGGCGAGGGCGGCCCGATGGCCAACACCACGGACGCGATAGCCGGTATGGCGGTGGGCCTCACCAACGACATGCTCGCCGAGCAGGCGCCCAACGACGGCCACCGCCGGAACATCCTCAACCCGGCCTTCCACCACATCGGGATCCAGCTGCTGCGCGACTCCTCGGGCACGGTGTGGATGACCCAGGACTTCTCGGACTGAGGGCCGGGCCGGGGCGGTGCTGCGGAGGGTGCCCGGCGAGGGAGTGACCACACCGGGGGTTCGACGGATCGGGCCGTCACCCGGTGGTGTGAACTTCTTCGCGGGGGCCCGTAGGGGCGCATGAAACCGGCGGTTCCGGGCTGTTGTGCCCGGCCTAGACTCCGCACACATGTCGCTCTCGCTCTGGCTGCTCAACCATTTCAGCACCTTCACCCTGGCCGTCGTCGCCGTCGGCGGGACGGTTCTCCTGGCTGTCGCCGGCAGCGTGCTGCTGCGCCGCCGGTATCCGTCGCTGGCCCGCGGGGAACACAACGACATGGTCGGCGTGACGCTGGGGATGTTCGGTGCGATCTACGGGATCATCCTCGCGTTCGTGATCGTCACCCTGTGGACGCAGCTGGAGGCCTCCCAGACCATCGTCGCCTCCGAGGCCTCCGACGCGGCGCTCATCACGCGTGACGCCACCGCGTTCCCGGCGTCCGTGCGCACCGATCTCGACGCGGCCATGAGCGGCTACGTCCACACGGTCGTCGAGGAGCAGTGGCCCCTGATGCGCGCGGGGAACCCCAGCTACGGGGCCACGGAGACCCACCTGCAGACGGCGTTCCAGGTGCTCCAGGCGTACGACCCGAAGGGCCAGGCGGAGCAGGTCTTCTACCAGCAGGCCGTCGACCACCTCGACGACGTCGCCTCCCAGCGCCGCGCCCGCATCACCATGGCACGCCAGGAACTCCCCCACTGCTGCAGGCGCTGGCCTTCGGCGGCGCACTCGTCCTGATCCCGCTCACGTTCCTCTACGGTCTGCGCAAACTGCGGGTCCAGATGCTGTTCGTCGGCTCGGTCGCCGGGCTCGTCGGCTTCAGCCTGCTGCTGGTCTTCGTCCTGGACCGCCCCTTCTCCGGTGACCTCAGCGTCAGCCCCGCCCCGTACCGGGAAGGAGCCCTCGCCCAGTACTGGACAGGGTGAAACCGGCGACACGGCCCGCCGGCCGGCCGGTCCGGACGCGGCGTCGACCTAGGGTGAGTGCCACGTGCCGGCGAAAGCCGTCCGCGTCCCGACCGGGACGACCGACTCACGGGGAGCAAGGCGTGGGCCTCATCCACATCGAACTGTTCGCCACCCTCGACCTCGTCGGGCAGGCACCCGGCGGCCCCGACGAGGACCCGGTGGGATTCCCGTTCGGCGGCTGGCAGGCGCCCCTCCTGGACGAGGTCGCCGGGGCGCAGATCGGTGCCGCGTACGAGGGCACGGACGCCCTCCTGCTCGGCCGACGGACGTACGACCTCTTCGCCGCCTACTGGCCCCACCAGGAGGGCGGCGAGGACAACGGCATCGCCACGCTCTTCAACGGCGTCCCGAAGTACGTGGCCTCCCGCGGCAGGCCCGACCTCTCGTGGGCCGGGTCCACCCGGCTCGGCCCGGATCTGGGCGCCGCGGTGCGCGAGATCCGTGACCGGCACGAGCACGTGAAGGTGGTCGGGAGCCTGAACCTCGTCCAGACGCTCCTGCGGGAGAAGCTCTTCGACCGCCTCGACCTCTGGGTGCACCCGATCGTGCTCGGCGTGGGGAAGAAGGTGTTCGACGGTGGCGCGGTGCCCACGAACCTCACCCTCCTCGAACCGCCGGCAGCCGGCCCGACGGGCACCGTGTACCTGCGCTACGGGCTCGCCGAGGGCACACCCCGGACGGGGGACATGAGCGCACCCGACCGCGGCGTCGGGCGCTGAGGACCGTTCGGCGGGACGTCCGCGGACCGGGCTCACGCCAGCCACTGCGCCCGCGGACCGGGCGCCGCCGCCTGCGTGCCCGGGTCTGTTACCGATCCGCGCGGTGGCCGTTACACGGTCGGCGGGAGTCCGTGAGGAGCGGTTCCTAGCGTGTGCGTCACCAACTCGCGTTCCTCCGAACGGGAGTGGTGAGCATGCAGAAGGAGTCCTCATGTCACGTCCCTCGACCGTTCGCCGCTCGGTGCGGTCCGCTCTGCTCTGTGCCGGGGCCGGGGCCGCCGTGCTGCTGTCCGCGGGCGCCGCGGCCGCCGACGCGGCCTCGCCGGCGCCGGCCCCGGTGCCGTCGGCCACGCCCAGCGCCCGGCCCACCGCCCCGGCCGCGCCGAGTGCGCGGCCCAGTGCCGTCCCCACCCTGCCGTCGGTCGGGCCGGACGGCCGCCGGGTCGGCACCACGCCGAGGGGCGGAGCCCAGACCGGGGAGGCGGACGCCGGCACCTCGCCGGCCGCCGTCGTCGTCGGTTCCGCGCTGGCGCTGGCCGGTGCGGCCGGGATCGGCACCGCCGTCGTCCGTCGGCGCCGTGCCGGCGCGCAGGCGTAGCCGCAACCGGCGCGGCCGGCACCCCTCGTGGGTGCCGGCCGCGTCGGCCGGCGCGCTCGTCCTCGCACTGGGGCTCGGCACGGTGGCGTACGGGCTCACGCCCGGCGGGAAGCCGGTGCGGATCGCGTACACCGGCCCCGACGCGGCGGCGCCGACGCACGGCCCGCCGGCCGCCGGCGCCGCCGTAGCGGGCTCCGCAGGATCTGCGCCGGCGGCCGGGCTGCCGGCCTCGCCACCGGTGCGGCTGCTGATCCCCCGGATCGGGGTGGACGCCCCGGTCGGCCCGGTCGGGCTGAACGGCGACGGGACGGTGGAGGTACCGCCGCTGGACCAGCCCGGCCGGGTGGGCTGGTACCGCGACGGTGCGGCACCGGGCCGGCCCGGACCGGCCGTCCTGCTCGGCCACTACCGGACCCGCAAGGGCGCCGCGGTCTTCCAGCGGCTGCCGACGCTGCGCCCGGGCGACACCGTCCAGGTGCGGCGGGAGGACGGCCGGACGGTGACGTACCGGGTGCGGGCGATCCACCAGTACCGGAAGTCCGGGTTCCCGACCGACCTGGTGTACGGCGACACCCCCGACGCGCAGCTGCGGCTGGTCACCTGCGGCGGCACCATCGGCCGCGACGGGCACTACAGCGACAACATCGTCGTCCTCGCCGACCTGGCCGACGGTCCGTGACCCCGGCACGCGGGCGGCACGGGCGGCACGGGCGGTCCGCCGGCCGGGCGGCCCGGCGGGCGGCGTGCAGGCGGCCGCGGGCCGTCGCCGGGCATGGGGCAGACTGGCTGGCCTCGTCATGATCCCTGCACGATCGTCGGGAAAGGCACCGCAGCACGTGAAGAAGTGGACAGGCGCACCTGCCCGCGCCGGGGCGGCCGTTCGTGCCGTGGCGGCGGTCGCGGTCGCCGTGGCGGCGGTCCTCGCGCTCACCGGCTGCGACAATCCGGACGCCCTGCACGACGCCGGGCCGGCCCGGCAGGTCGCGGAGCACCCCAGCCCGCAGCCGCTGTGGCCGGCCGCGGCGACCTCGGCACCGGCGCCATCGCGCGCCGAGTCGGACGCGCCGCCGCCCTCCCCGCTGCCCGGGCTGGCCGCACCGGCCGGCGGGCTGGCGCAGCTGGACGCCAGGTCCGTCCTGCTCCACGACCCGGCGCTGACCGACCTGGAGCACCGGGCGCTGTCCGGGGACTGCACCGGCTGCGCGGTGCAGCCCGCGCAGTACCGGGACCTCAGCGGGGACGGCCGGCCCGAGCTGATCACCGCCGTGCTGACGGCGCAGGCCGACGGGCGGGCGGTGCTGCACGTGTACGGCGAGCGGGACGGGAAGGTCGTGCCGGTGCTGGCGGTCGCCGCGAACGCGGCGTTCACGGCCGACACCGTCGGGCGGGACCTCGTCCTGCACGAGCCGGACGGGCCGACGGCGCGCACCAGCAGCACCTACCGCTGGAACGCGGTCCGGATGGCCTTCGTCGACCGGCAGACCGTCTACACGGGGCCCGCCGACGGCGCGGCCGGGTGCCCGACCCCGGAACCCAGCGTCCCGGCCCCCGGCCCACCCGGCCGGGCGGTGCCGTCATCGCCCCGGACGGCCGGTCGGTAGCCCGTTCGGCCACCCCCTCCCCCGCCCCGACCTCCCCGACGAGGCAGCGATGACCGTCCCCCTCCCGCCTCCGCCGCCCATGCCGCGGATCCTGCTCGTCGAGGACGACGAGGTCATCCGGGAGGCGACCCAGATGGCGCTCGAACGGTACGGCTTCCCGGTCGACACCGCCGCCGACGGCCTCCAGGGGCTGGAAGGGTTCCGGGCCCGGCGGCCGGACCTGATGCTGATCGACGTGATGCTGCCGCTGCTGGACGGGGTCGGCCTGTGCCGGCGCGTCCGCGAGGAGAGCAACCTGCCGATCCTGATGATGTCGGCCCGCGGCCAGACGGTCGACGTCGTCTCCGGGCTGGAGGCCGGGGCCGACGACTACGTGGTGAAGCCCTTCGAGATCGCCGTCCTGGTCGCCCGGATCCGCACCGTGCTGCGGCGCACCGGGCCGGTGTCCGCCCCCGCGCCCCACGGCCCGTCGGGCGCGGGCGGCCCATCGGGCGCAAGCGGTGCAGGCGGCCCGGCGGGGCCGGCGCAGGCCGGCCCGTCCGCGGTGCGGGTGATCGACGACCTGACGGTGGACACCGAGGCGATGGAGGTGACGGTGGCGGGCGAACCGGTACCGCTCACCCCGACGGAGCTGCGGCTGCTGCTGGAGTTCACGGCCGCGCCGGGTGTGGTGATGGAGCGCCAGACGCTGCTCTCCCGGGTGTGGGACTACTCCTGGGACGCCGACAGCCGGGTGGTGGACGTCCATGTGCAGCGGCTCCGCGCCAAGATCGGTGCGGGCCGGATCGAGACCGTCCGGGGTTTCGGCTACCGCCTGCGGCGCATCCGGTGACCCTCCGCGGGCAGATCGCCGCCGTCATCGCCCTGGTCTCCTGCCTGGTCGCGTGCACCGTCGCCGTGCTCGTCCACCGGGCGTCGGTGGGTCAGCACACGGACCAGGCCCGGGCCTCCGCGGAGGCCGCGCTGGACGCCGTGCTCGCCGGGTACGACCGCACCGGCGAGCTGGTCGGCGGCTGGCACGCGGCCGTGGACGACCCGGCGGTCCCGGCCGGGCTGCGCGCGCTGGCCGCACGCGGGCGGCAGGGCTCCGTCCTCGGCCACGGGCCGGACGGCACCGCGATGTGGGCGGCGGCCGGCACCGGGGGCAGGGTCGTCTCGGTGCGGCTCGACTTCGCGGGCGACGAGCAGGCGGTGGCGGACCTCGACCGGGCGGTGCAGATCGCCGCGGCGCTGTCCGTCGCCGTGACCGTCCTGGCCGGAGTGCTGGCCGCCGACCGGATCAGCCACCGGCTGCGGACGGCCGCCCGCACCGCCCGCACCATCGCGGCCGGCGACCTCGACGCGCGGATCGGGCCGCTCGGGCGCCGCCGCGACGAGGTGTCCGAACTGGCCACGGCCGTCGACTCGATGGCCGCCGCGCTGCGCAGCCGGCTGGAGAACGAGCAGCGGTTCACCGCCGATGTCGCGCACGAGTTGCGCACCCCGCTGACGGGTCTGCTGACCGCCTCCGAACTGCTGCCGGAGGGCCGGCCCACCGAACTGGTGCAGAACCGGGTGCGGGCGCTGCGCGACCTGACCGAGGACCTGCTGGAGGTCTCCCGGCTGGACGCCCGCGCCGAGCCGGCCGACCTGGCCGACCTGCCGCTGGCGCACCTGGTGGCCCGGACGGCGACCGCCGTCGGACGGCCGGTCGAGCTCGTGGTGTCGGCCGACGCGACGGTCAGCACCGATCCGCGGCGCTTCGACCGGGTGCTGGCCAACCTGGTGGCCAACGCCCACCGGCACGGCGCACCACCGGTGTCGGTCCGGGTCGACGGATCGGTGGTCACCGTCCGCGACCACGGCCCGGGTTATCCGGAGTCCGTCCTGCGCGACGGCCCGCAGCGCTTCCGCACCGGCGCGCGGGAACGCGGCCAAGGCCACGGCCTGGGCCTGACGATCGCCCAGGGCCACGCCGAGGCCATCGGCGTCACCGTGCATCTGCGGAACCATCCCGAGGGCGGCGCGGTCGCCGAACTCCGGATGCCCACCCCCGCACCGGCTGACGACGCGACCACCGGCCCCGCCGGACCGGGTCCGTCCACCCGGGCAGCGCCGGTCCCGCGGATCGACGGCGGCTTCGGGCCCGGTCAGCGGGCTGTGTCGCCGAGCAGGGGGCGGCCGGTGGGGGTGCCCGGGGCGGGAGCCGTGAACGCGGGGTAGGGCGGCAGCGGGGGCACGTCCCACCCGGCGGCAGTCTGCCTGAGCAGGCGTCGGAAGGTGTCCGCGAAGGCGGGGAACTCGGTGAGCCCAGCGGCCCTCTCCCAGCGGTGGAGCAGGACTTGACGCACGGTCGGCACGGGTCGCCGGGTACGGTGCATCGGGGTGTCCGCCTGCGTTGCCCGGGGCAGCAGCCGGACGGTGGCGTCCACCGTCCACACCGCCGCGGCCTGCCGCATCCCCGCCCGCCACACCGCGTCCTCGGCCAGCGCAGGGTAGGCGGCGACCGCCTCCTGCCGGTAGATCTCCTCCAGGGCCTCCCCCATGCCGGTGGGCAGCCGGAAGACGCACCAGCAGGTGGAGAACGGCATCGAGCAGTACGCCGCCGTCAGGAACACCGACTGGAAGCAGGCCGCCTCGAAGTCGATCAGCCGCAGTCCCTGCGGAGTGATCAGGTTGTTGTCCGGGCAGGTGTCGCCCGGGGTGAAGGCCGGGTACTGCCCGCCTCCGGCGGTGCCGATGCGGGCGAGGTCGGCCTCCAGTCCGGGTGGGACGGTGCTGCCCGCCGCCTCGATCACCCCGGGCAGGGCGGCCGCGTTCGCCGGAATCCACGGCTCGTCGTCCCAGCTGGGCATGCCCTTGTCGTACCTGGCCCACAGGGCCGCGAGGTCCGCGCGCCGGTGCACCGACCCGGCGCCCAGCCGGCCGAGCCCGCGTGCCCAGGCGGACAGCCCCCGCTCGGCGGCCGCGGCGTCCGGACCGAGCAGGACGTCAGCGAGCGTGGGCGCGCTGCCGAGATCGGCCATCACGAGGAGCGGCGGGTCGGCGGCCACGGCCAACAGCTCGGGTCCGGCCAGCGCGAGGGAGAGACCGGCGGCCTCGGCCGTGAAGGCGCGCAGCGCCGCCGGCTCGTCGGTGAACGCCTTGACGATCACGCTGCCCCCGTCCGCGGTGGCGCACCTGAGGACGGTGCTCCGTCTGCTGCCGCCGAGGTCGACGGGGTCGGACAGACGGGTCCCCAGGAGCGCACCGGCCGCACGCGTGATCGATTCCATCCGGGCATCGTCCCACCGCGGCGCGGCCGCCGGCCATCGACGGGGACCCACACGCGACTTCCGGTGCGACCGGGACCGCCACGACGTGACGGAGCGTGAGGCGGCGCAGTGTGATGGATCGTCATGCCGATTAGCCCAATGGCGTGCTGTCCCCTCCGCCATCGTCAGGGTTCGTCGCTTACGAACCGGCTTGCCTGTGCAATGGCGGTGACGCGCGACCACTGCGCCGTTCGCACGCGCGTCACCCCCGTCCCCGGTTCACTGGAGCCTGCCCATGCGTTCCCGCACCCTCGTCTCGATGTCCATGGTCGCCGCGCTTCCGCTGACGCTTCTCGCGGCAGCCGGCAGCGCGGCCGCCGCCGCGCCGGTCCGCGCGGCCTCGTCCCAGCGGAGCCTGCCCGCGGACTGTCCGGATCTCCTGCCGCCCGGCGACCCGGCCGTCTACTACTGCGGCCGTCAGGAGCTCGGCCCGGCCGTGCTGCCGACGACGGGGCCGGTCTCGACGCTGCTGCGGGGCTACCGCCGTCTCGGCGGTCTGCAGCCGACCCAGTTCCTCGACTGGTACCGCAGCGGCGACCTGTGGAAGTACCCCGACAACCGGGGCTTCGCGGAGGTGAACGGCATCCTCGACATGCACCTGCAGACGATGGAACCCGGCGGCCTCCTGGACCGCTTCGGAGCGGACACCGGCAAGTACCTGGCAACCGGCGGGACGCCGTACGCCAAGCGCGCCCTGCCGCCGGACTCGCTCAACGGCGACGGGTACGGCTACCACTGCTACGTGGTCAACCGTGACTTCCGCGTCGAGGCCGGACACATCGCCGCCGGCTTCGCCCAGCCGGGGTTCGGCACCCAGCAGTGGCTGGACCCCGCCCTCAAGCCCGCCGACTTCGCCGACGCCGAGACGTACAACGTCGCCAACCTGGTCAAGCACGAGTATCTGCAGGTCGCCGCACCCGAGCGGTGCACCGGCACCGGTCACGGATCCTGAACGACCGGACGACCGCACGGCCCGGGGCGCGGGCGACGCGCCCCGGTGGCCGCGCACACGCTGCGGCGAGGCCCGGTGGTGCGTCAGCAGTCGGCGTGCGTCTCCTGCGCCGGAAGCTCCACCGTGATCCGGAGCCCGCCCTCGGGCCGCGGGGTGAGCGTGAGCGTTCCCCCGTGGGCGCGGGTGATGGTCGTGACGATCGCCAGGCCGAGGCCGACGCCCGCGTGGTCGGTGCGGACGCGTTCGGTGCCGCGCATGAACGGTTCGGTGAACGTGGAGACCAGCTCCGGGGTGAGCCGCTCGCCGGAGTTCTCGACGGTGAGCACGGCAGTCCCGCGGTGGACGCCGGTGGTCACCCGCACGGTGCCCCTTCCCGGCAGGTTGTGGACGATCGCGTTGTGCACGAGGTTCGTGGTCAGTTGCAGCAGGAGTGCCGGCGACCCGTACACGGGGGTGATGTCGCCGCGGGTCTCGACGGTGACGCCCTGCCCTTCCGCGAGGGGCAGGAGGGTTTCGGTGGCTTCCTCCGCCAGGAGGGACAGGTCGACGGGTTCCCGGATGAAGGACCGCTGCTCGGCACGGCCGAGCAGAAGCAGTGCCTCGGTGAGGTCGATCGCCCGGGTGTTGACGGCGTGCAGGCGGTCGAGGGCCTGGCCGATGTCGTGGTCCGGATCGGTGCGGGCCACCTCGATCAGCGCCTTCGAGATCGCCAGCGGGGTGCGCAGCTCGTGCGAGGCGTTGGCTGCGAACCTCTGCTGTTCGGCGACGTGGTCCTCGAGCCGGGCCAGCATCGTGTCGAAGGCGTCGGCGAGTTCGCGGAACTCGTCCTTGCGGCCCGGCAGCCGGATCCGGTGGGAGAGCGATCCGGCGGACGCCAGGCGGGTGGCGTCGGTGATCCGGGAGAGCGGGGCGAGGATCCGCCCGGCGAGGATCCACCCTCCGACCAGGCCGAGCACCAGTAGGAATGCCAGCACGGCGGCTGCCCGCGGAGCGAAGACGTGCAGGAGGTTGGACCGGACGGGAAAGACACCGTCCGTCAGGGTGCCGCTGACGAGGAGCGCACTGTCGGGGACGTACCGCAGCAGGAAGACCCACACCGCCCCGAGCAGCAGGACGCCGGCCAGCAGCAGGAATCCGGTGTAGCTGAGGGTGAGCTTGAGGCGGACGCTCATCCCGGGCGCCCTGTCGACGCTCGTCCCGGGCGCCCTGTCGACGCTCGTCCTGGGCGCCCTATCCACGCGCACCTGCCTCCGGTCCGGCCTCCGGCTGAGCTTCGATGCGGTAGCCGACGCCCGGCACGGTGGCGATGATCCAGGGTTCGCCGAGCCGCTTGCGCAGGGCCGAGACGGTGATGCGCACGGCGTTGGTGAAGGGGTCGGCGTTCCCGTCCCACGCGCGTTCCAGGAGTTCTTCGGCGCTGACGACACCGCCCGCGGCGGCGACGAGGACCTCCAGCACGGCGAACTGCTTGCGGGTCAGCGCGACGTATCGGCCGTCGCGGTGGACCTCCCGGCGGAACGGATCCAGCCGCAGGCCTGCGATCTCCCGCATGGGCGGCCTGAGGTGAGCCCGCCTGCGGTCGAGGGCCCGGAGCCGCAGCACGAGCTCCCGCAGGTCGAACGGCTTGGTGAGGTAGTCGTCGGCGCCGAGTCCGAACCCGGAGACCTTGTCGTCGAGGCGGTCGGCGGCGGTGAGCATGAGGATCGGCGTGCCGCTGCCGGAGGCGACGATGCGCTCGGCGACCTCGTCACCGGACGGCCCGGGGATGTCGCGGTCGAGGACGGCGATGTCGTAGGCGTTGACGCCCAGCAGTTCCAGAGCGGTGTCCCCGTCACCTGCGATGTCGGCCGCGATCGCCTCCAGGCGCAGGCCGTCACGGATGGCGCCCGCCAGAAAGGGCTCGTCCTCGACGATCAGCACACGCATGCTCCAGATGCTACGAGCCGGGGCATATCGTCCGCGTATCCGAATTCCCATACACGCCGGCAACACGACGCCGCCTTGACTGGCGGCATGGACAACACCCCGCCATCGGTGCGGACGACGAGCCCCGGGAGTCGCCGACGCCGGGCGCTGGACGCCGCCTCCCGGCCGGACCTCTGGAAGCGCGGCCCGGTGCTCGCTGCCCTGGCCCTGCTGCTCGGGCTGCTCATGATGCTGCACGCACGGATTCCGAACCGGGGTCTCGGCAACCTCGGCAGCCTGGTGGAGACCTTCCTGCCGTGGTTCGGCCTGTTCGTCCCGGTGCTGCTGGCCGGGGCCCTGTGGCGCCGCTCCGCCTCTGCCGTGGTCGCGCTGCTGCTCCCGGTCGCGGTGTGGCTGAACCTCTTCGGCGGGCTGCTCGGCGACAAGTCCGACCGGGGCGGCGACCTCACCGTGGCCGGTGAGAACGTCAGCGCCGGCAACCCCGACCCGGCCCGCACCGCACGCAGCCTGGCCGCCTCCGCCCCGGACGTGCTGGCCCTGGTGGAGCTGACCCCGCAGACCACGGGCATCTTCGAGGAGGGGCTCGCGAAGGCGTACCGCTACCACACGGTGCAGGGCACGGTCGGGCTGTGGAGCACGCTCCCGCTGTCGGACACCCGGCCGATCGACGTCGTGGACTACGGCCCGCTGGCGCGGACCATGCCGCTCGACAGGAAGCTCGCCCCGAACCGGGCGCTGCGCACCACGGTGACCACGGACCACGGGCCGCTGACGGTGTACGTGGCCCACCTGGGGTCCGTCCGGGTGACGCCCGGGGAGGTTTCCGGACGGCCTCGCGGGACATCGGTTCGCAGGCGCTCGGCAAGGCCGTCGCCGCCGATCCGAGCCCGCGGGTGGTGCTGCTCGGCGACCTGAACGGCACCACGGACGACCGCGCGTTCGCCGCCGTCACCGCACGGATGCGCTCGGCCCAGGACGTGGCCGGAGACGGCTTCGGGTTCACCTGGCCGGCGGCCTTCCCGGTGGCCCGGATCGACCAGATCCTCGTCCGCGGCGTGCAGGCGGAGAGCTCCCGGGTGCTCCCGGCCAACGGCAGCGACCACCTGCCGGTGGCCGCCGCAATCGCCTGGTGACCCGGATGCCCTCCTGATCGCGGATGCGCGCGATCGCGGTGCCGGCACAGGCCACGGGTGGCGGGGCCGGGCGGTGGGGTTCGGATGGGGAGACCGGCGCGCCCCGGCGAGGCTCCTCGCCTTCCACCCGCGTCCGACCGAGGCTGGGGGGAGCAGCCGGCTGCCGTGCCGCTGAATCGAGGAGGCTGGACCGTGAGGTTCGTTCAGATCATCGAATACAGGACGAGTCGCATCGACGAGTTCAACGCCCTGCTGGACACCTGGGTCGAGAAGAACGCGGGCAGGAGCCTGGCGACACGGGCCCTGCAGACGCGCGACCGCGACAAGGAGAACGTGTACCTGAACATCGTGGAGTTCCCGGGCTACGAGCAGGCGATGGACAACTCCAACCGTCCGGAGACGGCCGAGTTTGCCGCGCAGATCGCGACGTTGTGCGACGGGCCGCCGGTGTTCCGCAACCTCGACGTGCTGGACGAACGGACGTTCCAGGACTGAACCCGGAACGCGCCCGGGGCCGGCCTCCGCACGCCCGGCCCCGGGCCCGCACCTCGCAGCCCGGGGCCGGGCCGGCCGGCCGGCGTGTCGGACGGCGTGTCAGGCGGTGACGGGCAGGCGGCTCAGCAGCTCGCGGCCGTCCGCGCGGACGGCGGTGGCGAAGGTCAGCTTCAGATCCCGCTCCTCGCCCGCGACCGAGAGGCGTGTGGTGAGCAGCAGCCCGAACGCGGCCTTCGCGGCGGGGGACGCGGTGACGGCCTCGCGCGGGAGCGCCATGAGCAGCTTGGTGGGCTTGCCGCCGAGCTGGTCGACGCCGAAGAAGAGCAGCCGCCGGTCGGTCAGGGCGAGATACACCGGGCGCGGGGTGGCGATCGCCGTCACCGTACCGGCCGTCAGCACGCCCACCACGGCGGTGGTGGCCAGCCGGCGGCCGGCGGAGACCGTGCCCACCTTGGTCAGCGTGGCGAACTCGACCTGCTCACCGGCGGTCAGCAGCGGTGCGGAGGCCTTGAGCAGTTGCTCCCGGCGGCGGTTGTTCATGATGCTCCTCGACGTGCGACCGTCCTGATGGCTGGTCATCGCCGGGAAGCCTATGAGTGCCTCGCACAAGCGGAGTCATGGGTTCCGCAAAATCTTGGTCAATCGGCCGTCACCCCGCCCGGTGCTTCGGTGGTGCCGGTGGCACCGGTGCCGGCCGGGAATCCGTCGGCCATGTGCTCGACCGCGGCGAGGAAGTCACGGAAGGCCCGGTCGGTGCGGGCGGTGTCGGCGGTGGCGTCGAGATCCATGAGGAGGCCGCGGATCACGGCGAGGACGAGCGTGGCCAGCTCGGGCCGGCCGATGCTGCGCAGGCCCTCCTCCAGCGGCCCGAGCCAGTCGGTCGTGGCGGCGCGCCGGAAGTCCGGCCACAGCCGCTGGTCCGCGCTCTCGCGCAGCCGACCGAACATCCGCAGGTAGGGCAGTCCGTCCGCGCCGGTGATCGCGGTCCAGGCGCGGTCCAGGGTGACGGTCCAGGGCTCGTCGGGTCGCACGCGCAGGAGCTCGCCGAAGGTGTCGATCTGGCGTTGGCGCGCGCGCCCGAGGACGGCCCGCAGGAGGGCGTCGCGGGTGCCGAAGTGGTAGATCAGCATGCGGGCCGAGGTGCCGGTGGCCGTGGCCAGCGGTTCGAGCCGGTCGGGGAGGCCGTGCGCGAGGGCGTGATCGGCGCAGGCGTCGAGCAACCTGTCCTTGATCTCCGGCTGCGGTCGTCTGCCCATGGCGACATCTTTTCGCGTAACAACCGCTACGTCTACCGTTGGCCACAGGGCAGGTCACAACGGCGTGGAGGCAGCGATGAGGGTCGTGTTCGTGCACGGGGCGTGCGTCCGGGACGGATCGTGGTGGTGGCACCGCACCGCCGACCTGCTGCGGGAGCGGGGTGTGCCGAGCGTGGCCCCGGCGCTGCCGAGCTGCGGCGAGGCGGGCCAAGCCGCGGCCAGCGACGGTCCGGGCCTGCCCGAGGACGTCGCGGCGGTGCGGCGGGCGCTGCTGGCCGGCGACGAGCCGACCGTGGTGGTCGCCCACAGCTACGGCGGCATCGTCACCGCGGAGGCCGCCGCGGGCGTCGACTCGGTGCGCCATCTGCTGCTGGTCTCCAGCTACCTGCCCGAGGTCGGGCAGAGCCTGTCGGACTTCGGCGACGGCAGCCCCGCCCCGTTCCTCGACGTCGACCCCGACGGCGGCACCTTCGGGGTCCGCCCCGAGCTGCTCGTGGACACCTTCCTGCAGGACTGCGACCCCGAGGTCCGGTCGCAGGCGCCGGGCCACCTCGCCCGCCAGAGCGTGCGGGTGACCGGGCAGCGCGTCCGGGCGGCCGCATGGCGGCAGGTGGCCTCGACGTATCTCGTCTGCGGCGAGGACCGGGGCACCCCGCGGCACCTGCAGCACGAGTTCGCCCGCCGGGCCGGCGCCGTCGTCGAACTCGACACCGGTCACCACCCGTTCCTGTCCCGGCCCGCCGCCGTCCGGGACCTGGTGCTGAGCCTGTGACGGCAGCGCCGGACGGGGTGGACGCGCCGCACCCGGCGGACCGCACGATCGCGGGTGCCCGGGCGGTCAGCGCGGAAGGACCCAGCCCGGCGCCCACGTCCCGGCGGCGCCGTGGCCGGCCGCCGTGGCGGCGAGGTGGGCGCGCAGGGTGACCAGCGCCGGGTGGGGGTTGTCGCGGTGCCACAGCAGCGAGTGCGGGTAGACGGGCATCGGGTCGGTCACCGGGATGCGGCGCAGGCCGTGGCCGGCGGGCCAGACCAGCCTGCTCCGCCCTCCCATGAAGGTGGCCAGGGCCGGGGTGTCGGCGATGGTGTCGAGGAGCGCGTCCGAGCCGAAGTTGGGGCCGGTCGCCTCGATGGTGAGGCCGAACTCGGCGACGAGGTCGTCGTAGTAGGCGGCCCACTCGGTACCGGGGACGATGCCGGGCATCCAGATCCGGTGCCCGACGAGCTGGGCGACGGTCACCGACCGGGCCCCCGCCAGCACGTGGGCGGGACCGGTGAGGAGTTCGAGCGGCTCGTCGAGCACCCGGACGGACTCGATGTCCTCGGGCAGCGGCCGGCCGGGGACCGCGACGGCGCGGAACGAGGCGTCGATCGCACCGGACCGGATGGCGGCCACGGCCGTCTCGATGTCGAACAGCATCACCACGTCGAGCTCGATCTCGGGGTGCGCCCGGTGGAAGCCGCGCATCAGGCCCGACTGCGCGCTGCGCGAGGCCAGCACGTCGATGCGCAGCGGTCGGCGGCCGGTGTGCACGGACGCGGCGGCGCGTTCGGCGACGCGCAGCAGTTCGCGCGCGTGGGGCAGGAACGCCTGGCCGTCGATGGTGAGCCCGGCACCACGCGCGGTACGGGTGAACAGCCGCACGCCGAGGCTGCGCTCCAGCGCGGCGATGCGCTTCGAGACCGCCTGCTGGGTGACCCCCAGCTCGGCGGCGGCTTCCTGGAACTGCCCCGCGTCGGCGGCGGCGACGAAGGTCCGGACGGCGTCGAGGTCCATGCCCGCACCCTACGTGCACAACCACTGGTTGTGGCGCGCGGGCCCGCGGTTGTTTGATCCCTGGACACGATGCCCGCTTTGATGCTCTCGATCGCGAATCGGTTGTGCGAGTGAGTGACGAGGGGCGAGGGGTGTCGGGCATGGGGAACGGGCACCGGTCGTGGCACGGGCCCGGACGGGGGCGGGCTCCTCGGCTGGGGCGCCGCTTCGGGTGGCTCTGGGGCGCGTACGGGACGAGTGCCCTCGGTACGTGGCTCGCCTTCGGCGCGTTCCCGCTGATCGCCATCCGGGTGCTGCACAGCGGACCGGCCGGGGTCGCCGCGCTCTCCTCGGTGGGGGCCGCGGTGGGCGCGGCGGTGGCGGTGCCGCTCGGACCGTGGGTGGAGTTCCGCCGCAAGCGGCCGGTGCTGGTCGCGATGGACCTGGTGCGCTGCGCGGCCCTCCTGACGATCCCCGCCGCGTTCGCGCTGGGCGTGCTCACCTTCCTCCAGCTCCTGCTGGTCCTGGTCGTCGTCGCGGCCGCCGACATCACCTTCCGGGCCGCCTCCGGGGCGTACCTGAAGACGCTGCTGCCGCCCGGGGACCTGCTCGTCGCCAACGCCCGGTTCGAGTCCACCGCCTGGACGACCACGATCGTCGGACCGCCGCTGGGCGGCGCCGCGATCGGGCTCCTCGGCCCGGTGGCCACGGTGACGGCCGACGCGGTCAGCTACCTGCTCTCGGCCCTGGGCATCCGCGCGTCGCGGGGGACGAGCCGCCACCCGCCCGCCCGGAGGCGGCGCGCATGCGGGCCGGAGACCTCCTCGACGGCTGGCGGTACATCCTCGCCGACGCGACGCTGCGTCCGCTGTTCTTCAACACCGCCGTGTTCAACGGCCTGGTGATGGCCACCGAGCCGCTGCTGGCCGTCCTGATGCTCGGCCGCCTGGGCTTCGCACCGTGGCAGTACGGCCTGGCCTTCGCCGTGCCCTCGATCGGCGGGCTGCTCGGTTCGCGGCTGGCCCGGCCGCTCGTCACCCGGTTCGGCCAGTACCGCGTCCTGGTCGTGGCCGGGGCGCTGCGCGCGCTCTGGCCCGTCGGCCTGGCCTTCCTGCGGCCGGGGACGGGAGGTCTGCTGCTGGTGATGGGAGCCGAACTCGGGCTCATCCTCTGCTGCGGGGTCTTCAACCCCGTCCAGGCCACCTACCGCCTCGAACGGACCGTGACCGGCCGGGTCACCCGCACGCTGTCCGCCTGGGCGGTGACGACCAAGGCCGGCACGGCGCTCCTGACCGCGGCCTGGGGCGTGCTGGGCGCCCTGATCGGCCCGCGCACGGCCATCGGCCTGGCCGGTGTCCTCCTGCTGGCGACCCCGCTGCTGCTCCCGCGCCGCGCGGCGGCCGCTCTCCCCGAGCCGGAACCGGAGCCCGCGCCGAGCCCTGCCTGACGCGTCACCTCGACTCCCGACCGCCCACGAGCCGTTCCGAGCCCGCCCGCGCCCGGGCGGGAGTCCGCTCCCGGCACGTTCGGCAGCCGGGCGACGAGCCGGCGCAACTCCGTGCGGGCCCCGGCGGGAAACCCCGGCTTTCTGGGGTAGCCGGGGCCCGGACGGTGTCGAAGACTTGAGGCCATGGACGCCATCGAGAAGACCCGGACCGCAGACAACCGAGAGATCGTGCGTGCCTTCATCGACGCACTGTTCACCAAGGGCGACCTCGCGGCGGTCGACACGTACCTCGCCGCGGACTTCCTCAACCACGACCCGCCCGTCGGCACCGACACCAGCCGTGAGGGCATGCGCACCGCCGCCGCCCTGTTCCGCGGTGCCTTCCCGGACTGGCACGCCACGCCCGATTTCCTCGTCGCCGAGGACGACATGGTCGTGGAACACTTCAGCGCCACCGGCACCCAGCGCGGCGAGATCTTCGGCGCGCCGGCCACCGGGCGCACCGTCACGCTGCGCGGGATCAATGTCTTCCGGCTTCGGGAGGGCCGCATCGTCGAGCGCTGGGGCCGGCTCGACGAGCTGGGGCTGCTGCGCCAGCTCGGGCTCGCCCAAGGCCCGGCGTAGTCGGGAGGAGGGTCGTGGCTGTGGCAGGTACGGCCGTGGAACGCCGGCTCGCCGACATCGAACGACGGTGCCGCAGCGGGCTGGACAGCACGGCGCTGGGCACGGAGATCCCCGGCCGACTGCGCCGGGTGGTACCGGCGGAGGCGGCCTTCTTCGCAACCGTCGATCCGGTGACCCTGCTGTTCACCTCGGCCACCGCCGAGGATCCGCTGGGGCCCGCGACGGCGCTGTTCCTCGACAACGAGTTCGGGCAAGCGGACGTCAACAAGTTCGCCGGCCTCGCCCGGGCGGCGGATCCGGTCGGCTCATTGGACCGGGCCACCGAAGGCAGTCGGACGGACAGCGCCCGCTACCGGGAGATCATGGCCCCCTCGGGCTCGGCGACGAGCTGCGCGCCGCGCTGGTCTCCGGGCACCGCTGCTGGGGCGTGCTCTGCCTGCACCGGGAGGCCTCCTCCCCGGGCTTCACCAGCGAGGAGATCGCGCTGGTGCGGCGCATCGCTCCGGTGCTGGCGACCGGTCTGCGCATGGCGGTGACCGCCGCACCGCCCGTAGACACCGCCGCCGGCCCGGACGGGGTGGGTCTCATCCTGCTCGACTCCACGCTCAGGACCGTGTCCATGAGCCCCGAGGCCGAGCAGTGGCTGACCGACTTCCCCGACGGCGACCGGCAGGGTGCGGGCCTGCTCCCGGTCAGCGTGCTCGCGGCCGCCGCCGGCCCGGTGCCCTCGACCGTCCGCGTCCGCGGGCGCTCGGGCCGGTGGCTCGCCCTGCACACCAGCCGCCTGGGCTCGCAGATCGGCGTGGTGGTGGAACCGGCCCGACCGGCGGAGCTCGGAGCCGTCCTGCTGAGCGCCCATGGACTCACCGACGCCCAGACCCGGGTCGCGGCCCTGGTCATCCGCGGGCACTCCACCCGCCAGCTGGTCGACGAGCTCCACATCTCCGCCAACACCGTGCAGGAGCACCTGACCGCCGTCTTCGACAAATTCGGTGTCCGGAGCCGCCGGGAGCTCGTCGCCGTGTTGCTGGCGGACCTGTCGGGGTTCGGGTAGGAAACCCGTGGGGTGCGTGCGGAGGTCCGGCGGTGGCTCGGAGGAGTGATCGACGGTGCCTTCCGGGCGTGCGGTCCGTTGTACGGGGTGCCGGCCCGCCCCGCCCTCCTGGAGCCCCCATGACCTCACTGCCCTCGTCGGACACCCGCAGCCCCCTGCGCGAGAGCCTCGGCGAATGGCGGATCGGGCTGGTGGCCTGGCGGTTGCTCGTCCTGCAGACGGCTCATCCCGTCGTTGCGGCAGGCATGGCCCGCTACTCCACCTACCGGGCGCACCCGTGGCGGCGTATCGAGCACACGGTGGACAGCGGCGCCCGGCTGTTCTCCGCCGGGCCGGAGGAACGCCGGCTCGAAGTGGCCCGGCTGGCCCGTACCCACCGCCGGATCCACGGCACCGACGACGCCGGGCGCCCGTACACCGCCGAGGATCCGGAGGTCCGGGCCTGGGTGATGGTGACGCTGTACGAGGCGATCACGGCGATGCACGAACTGTCCGGCGAGCGGCTCGAACCTGCCGAACTCGACGTGCTCTACTCCGAGTTCAGGGAGGTCTGCCAAGCACTCGACATCCCCGGCGAGGTCCTCCCGCCGACCGCCGCCGATGTGCCCGCCTACATGGAGCGGAACATCCGCGACGTCCTGGAGTACGGCGACCAGGTCCGCTACCTGCTGTTCGGGATTCTCCGCGAGGCACCGGCCCCCGCAGGCTCGGACGGCTCCGGCCCGCGTGGCCACTGCTGCGCGTCGTGGCGGCCCGGGCCCTGAGCGGCCTCACCATGACCGACCTGCCGCCGGCATGGCACGAGAGGTTCGGCACCCGCGGGAGCGGCTCGGCCGCCGTCTTGTCCTGGGTGCTGCACCGCGGCACCCGGCACGTCATGACCCGGCTCCCCGAGCACCTGCGCCACCGCCGCCGTTCCGCCGCCACCGCGGCAGACGGACGGCCGGGCCCCCGGCGGGCGTCGACCCGTCCGGCGGCCGTGCCCCGCAGCGTCGCCGACTCCCGCCGGGCCCGCCTGGAGAGCTTCTTCCACCAGGTGCTGGACCAGACCGGTGACGGGCGGGTCGACTCGGCCGATCTCCAGGCCATGGTCCACACCATCTGCTGGCAGCTCGAACTGCCCGTCGAGCGGGAGGACGTGCTCTACGCCGCGTTCGAGACCTGGTGGAGGCACCTCCGCTCGGCCATGGACGCCGACGGCGACGGCGCCGTGGACTGCGCCGAGTTCGTGTCCGCGATGCTCGGCGGCGTCGACCGGGACCCGACCTACCTGGACGAAGGCCTCAAGCCCGCCGTGCGTGCCCTCTTCCGGGCGGCCGACACCGACGGCGGCGGCCACCTCTGCGCGGACGAGTACCGCGTCCTGTTCGGCGGCTCGCGAGTCCACCCGGCCGAACTCAACGACGGCTTCCGGCAGCTGGACACCGACGGCGACGGCAGGATCAGCGAGGAGGAGTTCGTCACCGCGTTCGCCGACTTCTTCACCGCCCGCACGGACACCGTCGCGGGCACGGCACTCCTCGGCCGCCCCTGACAGCCGTTGCGGAGGGCACCGGGCCCCGGCCGTCGGCGCGCGGATCCTGCCGGCCCGGGCCGATCCTGCCGTACCCGGACCGCGGTGCGCGAGCCGCCTGTCACCGGGCTCCCCGGTCGCTAGATTCTACGGCGGCGTAGTAGTCGATGCCGATCCCCACCCGGGTCCGCACCGCGAGGACGCCCGGCCGCCGCCGGTGGGGTCCACCGGCCGGCGACCCCCACCGATCGCGGAAGGAAACCCACCGGCATGTCCCACCCTGCGGCCGTCCCGCCCTGGCACTGGTCGGCCCTCGCCGACACCTGGACCCTCGAACCGCTGGTCGCCGCCGTGTCGGTGGTGCTCGCGGCCGGTTACCTGGCCGCCGCCCGCCGGCGTCGGCGCACCGGGGGCGGCAGCTGGCCCTGGCACCGGACCGCGCCGTTCCTCGGCGGCCTGGCGGTCTGGGTCTGGGTGACCTGCTCGGGCCTCGGCGTGTACGAGCGGGTGCTGTTCACCGACCGCGCCGTGCAGGTGATCCTGCTGCTGATGTTCGTCCCGCTGCTGCTGGTCCTCGGCGCGCCGGTGACCCTGCTGGCGGAGGCCCTGGCCCCGGCGGCCCGCGACCGGCTGCTGGCCGCCCTGCGCAGCCGTCCGTCCCGGGTGCTGATGTTCCCGGCGGTGTCCACCGTGCTGCTGGTCGCGCCGCCCTGGCTGCTGTACTTCACGCCCTGGTACGAGCGGACGTTGACCAGCGGTGTCTGGAACGCCGGCTTCCACCTGGTGCCGGTGCTGCTGGGCCTGCTGTACTTCTGGCCGCGCCTGCAGCTCGACCCGGTGGCGCACGAGTACCCGCTGCTGCTCAGCGTGGTGATCACCTTCGTCGAGGTGGTGTTCGACGCCGCGCTCGCCCTGGTACTGCTGTACGGCGGCCACTTGATCGCCGGGCCCTACTACGCGAGCCTGGGCCGCACGTGGGGACCGAGCCCGGCGCGCGACCAGTTCTGGGGCGGCAACGTCATCTGGGTGCTGGGCGACCTCGTCGGCCTGCCCTTCCTGTGCGCGCTGATCCGCCGTCTGATCGTCACCGGCCGGGCCGAGTCCGCGGCGGTGGACGCCGCCCTGGACGCCGCCGAGGCCGCCGAGGCCGCCCGGGCCACCGCCGCTGCCGCTGCCCGATCCGCGGCCGGGGCCGGGGCCGAATCCGGCTCGGACTCCGGGTCGGATTCCGTGGGCCGCGAGCCGGAGCCCGCGGGTGCCCGCCCGTGGTGGCTGGACGACCCCAACCTCAAGCACCGCTACGGCGGCTGAACCGGGCCGGCCCGATCCCGAACCTCCGTGAGCCGGGCCCCACGCGGACCGGCCCGCGTCCCACTCCCCTGCCGCGCCCGGCGGATAATGGCCGGTGCCGCGGACGGCTTCGCCCGCGGCACCGATCGACTGGAGAGGCGGAGGGCGGATGACCCTGAAGGAAGGCCGGCGGGTCGGCCTGGCGGAGGACCTGGCGATCGGCGAGGCAGTTGCCGGGGAGCCCGGGGCCGTGGTCGGGTTCCTGTCGCTGGCCGCCGGGACCGAGGGCACCGTCGAGCGGGTGGACGGGGAGCTCCCGGAGAAGGAGGAAGTCCGCGAGTACCGGCGGCTCAAGGCGCTGTTCGAGGACTACGGGCACACCATGCCGGCCGCGAGCCGGGAGCGCCTGGAGGCGGAGATCGCCACACTGGAGCCGGAGTGGACCGCGCACCGCGAGCAGGGGGCCAGGGTGACCGTCCGGGTCCGGCTCGACAACGGCTTCGTCCTCGACGGGGCCCACCAGGACGTCCTCACCCTCCTCTGACTCCTCCGACTCCTCCGAGGACGGCCCACCCGCGACGGCGACCGAGCGGGCGGGCCCGCGGCCGAGGCGCCGTCGGGTGCCGACGACGGGCCCGGCGACCGCCCCTGTCCCCGCCCCTGTCAGTCGATCAGGACGCCCGGGTTGAGGATGCCCCGGGGGTCGAGGGCGTGCTTGGCGGCGCGCAGCGCCAGGGCGAAGGGCTCGGGGCGCTGGAGGTCGTAGCCGGGGCGGTGGTCGCGACCGACGGCGTGGTGGTGGGTGATGGTGGCGCCGTGCCGGTGCAGGATGTCCGTCACAACGGCCTTGATGTCGTCCCAGACCTCGAGTTCGTCGCCGGGGCGGCCGGCGACGGCCACCGTGAAGTAGGGCGCGGCGCCGTCCGGATACACATGGGTGAGGCGGCAGTTGATGGTGGCCGGGTGTCCGGTCGCCTTCAGCGCGGCGGCGCCGACCTCGGTGCGGACGGCGTCGATCAGCGCGGGGATCCCGCCCCAGGTGGCCGCGGTCTCGAAGGTCTCGACGACCGCGCCCATGCGGGCCAGACCGTCGCGCAGGTAGGGCATGCGGAGGAACGCCGAGCGCCAGGCGCCGACGGCGGCCTCGGACGGCCTGTCACCGCCCGCCTCGGGCACAGCGCGCCGGCCGCCGTGGGCGCAGGCCAGGTCCACCGCGGCCGCGAGGCGGCCGTCGACCGGGCCGGTGGCGGATTCGAAACCCAGGACGAGGACGGCGGAACCGTCGTGCGAGGCGCCCGACAGCAGCGCCTCCCCGGGTCGAGCAGACGGCAGTTGGCCGGGGCGAGATCGGACTGGGCGATCGCGCGCACCGCGTCCAGCGCGCGGTGGAAGTCGGCGAAGGCCACGGACGTCGCCGCCTTCCAGCGGGGCCGTTCCTGCAGCCGCATCCACGCCTCCGTGATGACGCCGAGGGTGCCCTCGGAGCCGAGGAAGAAACGGTCCGGCGAAGGTCCGGCGCCGGATGCCGGCAGGCGCCGGGAGGTACCGGCACCGGCCGGTGTGACCACGCGCAGGGACTGCACGAAGTCGTCGATGCGGGTGTGGACGGTGGCGTAGTGGCCGCCCGCACGGGTGGCCAGCCAGCCGCCCAGCGTGGAGAACTCGAAGCTCTGCGGGAAGTGACGCAGGGTGAGACCGTGGGGCCGCAACTGCTCCTCCAGCACGGGGCCGAGGGCCCCGGCCTGGATGCGGGCCGAGCGAGCGGCGGTGTCGATCTCCAGGACGCGGTCCATCGCGGTCAGGTCGAGGGACAGCACGGCGCGGTGGGCGTCGCCGCGGTACTCCACACCGCCGACCACCGAGGACCCGCCGCCGAACGGGACGACGGCCACGCCGTGCCCGCCCGCCCAGTCCAGCAGGTCGGCCACCTCCCGGTCGCAGGTCGGCCGGCCCACCAGGTCGGGGATCCGTCCGGGGCGGCCGCGCAGGGCCCGGATGACGTCCCGGTAGGCCTTGCCCATCGCATGGGCGGCACGCGCCCGCGGGTCCGCCGTGACCAGGTGCGCCAGAGCGGACGGGACGGTCACGCCGGGAGGGCCGATGGTCAGGTCGGCCACCCGCGGTATCGGCAGCGGGCGCGCCAGGGTGCCCGGCAGCAGGGCACCCAGCGCGGCGCACTCGGCGTCGTCGGGCTGGGCGTCGGCGTAGCCCCAGCCCCACCAGGAGCGGATGCGGGACGTGCCGGGATCGGTCGCAGTGGCAGGCATGGGCGCGCTCCGGCGAGGTCAAAGGAACTTACCGTTGGGTAAATTACCGTAGGGTAAGATCTGGTCGCATGGCAACGCTTCCGTCCAGAGCCGGCACCAAGGGCGTGCCGAGGATCACCCGCGAACGGCAGATCCTGGCCGCGGCCACCGAGGAGTTCGGCCGCCAGGGCTACGAGGCCACCACCATGGCCGCCGTCGCCGCCCGCGTGGGCGTGACCAAGCCACTGCTGCACCAGTACTTCGGCGGCAAGCAGGACCTCTACCTGGCCTGCCTGGGCCCGATCGGCGACCGGCTGCTGGACGCCGTCCGCACTGCGACGGCCGGACACGGCGCCGACACCCGGCCCGCGCCCCTGCGCGTGCTGCACGCCCTGTTCACCGCCCTCGACGGGCAGCGCGAGGCGTGGTTCGTCCTCTACGACGCCACGCTGCCGCCCGACAGCGACGCCGCCCGCCTCGCAGCGCGCTACCGCGACGCCATCGACGACCTCGCCGCGATCGGCACCGCCGACCTCCTGCACCCGGCCGGGTCCGCCGATCCGGCCGACGCCGACGCCCTCGACGCCGATCCGCTCGACGCCGACGCCCTCAAGCACGCGTGGCGCGGCCTGTGCACCGCCCTCGTCCGCTGGTGGATCAAGCACCCCGACCAGTCGCCCGATGCCATGACCCGGCGTTGCCAACGGCTCTTCGCCGCCGCCCCCGGCATGCTCGCCGGCACCGGCGACCGCACCGCAGCGGCCGGACGGGCACCCCTCGCCCCGCCGCAGAATCCCTGAGCAGCGATGCACCCGAAAAGTCCATATTGGTACGCATTCTCGGGGTGCTCGGCTCTTTTGTGACGTACACCGCCTTCACGGCCTTTTGCAGGAAAAGTCTGGACGTGGGCATCGCCGGAGGGATAGAAAATCCCAACCCCTTCGGTCAGTGCACCGACAAATCTCCGCAGGGACACGCCCGACACGGACCCGCAGCCGCGGCCGAACACGTCAGCACGGGTGTGCCCTGCACGCCCACCACCCCGCCCTTCCCGCCGAGGTGACACCGTGACGCCGAACAGCGACACCCCACCCGCCGGACGGCCCCGCCATCCGCCGCCGAACCCCGCGATACCTGCAACTCCCGCGACCTCCGCGACCGCCGGCCCATAGCGGGCGCCGGCCCCTAGCGACCGCCCGACCCGACGAGCGCCCGACGACCGGTGTCCACCCACCGGCGACGCCCGTCGGCCGGATCGTGCTGCCCGAACCGTGAGCCCCCGGCTCTCTCCCCGCGGTTCTCCCCCGGCCTCAGCGCCCAGCACGCCCACCTCCCGCTCGCGGCCCCGCGCCGCCGGCGCACCCCGTGCGTCCTCCTGCCCCCTCCCCCGAGTACCGGAGCCCGTCATGCCGAAGCACGCCCGTCCCCGCCGAGTACCTGCCGTTCTGCTGTCCGGACGGTGGATCACCACTGCGGCGCTGGCCACCGCCGCAGTGGCGGTCACCACGGCGAACGCAGCCCCCAGCCACAGCAGCAGCCCCGGTTCGGTCACGGCGGCCCCCAGCCAGAGCACGTCGCTCGAACCCACGGCGTGGACCACTCCCGCGTCCGCCCACCACGGGGCCTCGGAGGACCGCAGCACCGCCGCGATTCCGACGCAGCGCGCCGAATCCCGGGTGCACCACGCAGCCATCCCCAGGCAGCGCAGCACCGGTGCGACCCGCACCGCCGCGCCGTCCGCACACGCCACGCGTCCGTCCACCACGACGGCTCCGGCGACCCACCTGCGGACGGCCGAGCACGCGACCACGAGCGCTGCCCGCACCACCACCGCCGCCCGAACGGCGCCGGTGGCCGCCCAGACCAGCGCCGCCCCGACCGCCACCGGGGGCACCGCGCAGCCCGGCGCGGCGTCGACCACCGCGCCGTCGACCACCGCGGCGCCGACCACCCAGGCGACCGGCAATCTGGACACCTGGATCAAGGACTCACTGGCCGTCATGGCCGCGAACCACATCCCGGGCACCTACGACGGCATCTACCGCAACATCATGCGGGAGTCGTCCGGCAACCCGCAGGCCATCAACCTCACCGACTCCAACGCGGCGGCCGGCCACCCGTCGAAGGGGCTGCTCCAGGTGATCGACCCCACCTTCCAGGCCTACCACGTGCCGGGCACCTCCACGGACATCTACGACCCGGTGGCCAACATCACCGCCGCGTGCAACTACGCCGCCCACTTCTACGGTTCCATCGACAACGTCAACGGCCCGTACTGACCGGAGCACCGCAGACCGCCCGCACCCCTGCCGTTCCGTGGCCGGCCGACCGGCCGCGGAACGGCAAGGGTGGGCCTCTTCCGGCGTACCGGCCGGCGCCGGCGGGGTCGTAAGGTCCTGGCCGTGACCGTTCACCGGATGCCGCCCGCGGAGGTCCCGATCTCCGTCGGGCTGGTGCGCCGCCTGCTCCGCGAGCAGCACCCCGACCTCGCGGGCCTGGCCATCGCACCGCTGACCAACGGCTGGGACAACCTCGTCTGCCGACTGGGCGAGCACCTGCTCGTCCGGCTGCCCCGGCGCGCCCTCGCCGCGGAACTCGCCGCCCACGAGCACCGGTGGCTGCCGGAACTGGCCGGCCGCCTGCCGCTGCCGGTGCCCGCGCCGGTGCGTCTCGGGCGGCCGTGCGCGCAGTACCCCTGGCCGTGGAGCGTCGTGCCGTACTTCCCGGGCCGGGTCGCCGCGCGCTGCGGGCCGACGACCTCGGCCCGGCCGCGACCGCACTCGGCGGCTTCCTGGCCGCCCTGCACACCCCGGCCCCCTCGGGCGCGCCCGCCAACCCGTACCGCGGGATCCCGCTGCCCGGGCGCGCCGACGGCGTGCTGCGCGGGCTGGCGCACGTGGCCGACCCGGGCCGCCGTGCCGCCGCACTGCGCGTCTGGGAGAGGGCGTCGGCCGCGCCCGCCCGGGACGGGCCGCCGCTGTGGCTGCACGGGGACCTGCACCCGGCCAACATCCTGGTCGACCACGGCCGGATCAGCGCGGTGATCGACTTCGGCGACATCACCGCCGGCGATCCCGCCACCGACCTGTCCGTGGCCTGGATGCTGTTCCCGGCGGAAGGGCGGGCTGCCCTGCGGCAGGCGTACGGCCGCGCGGACGAGGCCACCTGGGAGCGGGCCCGCGGGTGGGCGCTCGCCCTGTCGGTCGCCTTCCTCACGCACTCGGCGGACAACCCGCTGATGGCCGCCATCGGCGAGCGTGGCTTCCACGCGGTGCTGGAGTAGGTGCGAGCACCGCCCGCAGGCGCGTCAGCAGCGCCGGTAGACGTATCCCGAGGTGCCGGCCGGGCGGACGTCGCGGTCGCGCAGGACGACCGACAGCCGGCCGCGCCACTCGTCGCACGCCTTGTCGAAGTCCGCCGCCCGGTACTCGATCACGAAGACCCGGTTCCCGTACGCGGACGCGAAGGCTCCGCACTCGCCGTAGCGGCCGCACTCCTCCGCGACCGCGAAGTCGAACCCCACGGCCGTCCGCTGGTCCAGCATGGCCGTGGTGTTCTTCTGACCGATCGCCAGCCCCGCTCCGTGCGCCCGGTCGGCGAGGAGCTCGGCGAAGGCGGCGTTGGAGGACTTGCTGAGGCGACCGCCGGACCGGTCGTAGGAGTCCAGGTTGTCGGGCTCGACCGCCTGGTAGCCCTTGGCGGCGCAGTCGTCGATCCACCCGCCGACGATCGCGGCCAGCCGGGTGCGCTTGTCCGCCGTGGAGACGTCCAGCAGTGCCTCGTGCCAGTCCTGGTCGACGACCGGGTCGCCGCCGGAGTCGCGCAGCAGCAGGTCGGGGTGGTTCTGCTGCCACCAGTCGGTGGCGTCCGGCTGGGCCTGGAAGGCGTTGACGTAGCAGATGTTGTACATCCCCGCCGCGGCCGGGGCGGTACGGTCGCGGGAGACCGCGGCGACGCCGGGCGGTGGGGTGTAGGGGCCGCCGATCTGGTAGTCGAACCCCGCGCCCGGGGCCGGCAGCGTGACCTGGTGGCCGGCCCCGGCCGCCGCGGCACCGGCCCGGGCGGACGCCGTGCCTGACGGTGCGCCGGACGGACCTGCGCTGCTCCCGAGGGCGCCCCGGGCCGTACCGGATGTCCCGGCCTCCGCGGACGGGCGTGCCGACGGGGTGGGCGCACCCGCTCTCGGCGGGGCGGACCGGTGTGCTCCCGCCTGCGGACGGTCGCCGGCCGCACGGTGCTGCGGGCCGACACCCGCCGAGGCACTGGTGAAGGCGAAACCGGCGCCCAGCGCGGCGACCACGCCGACGGCCAGGCCGGCGGCGGCCGCGCGCCGGCGGACGAGGGGGAGGCGTGCCTGCTCATGGGACTCCTGCGGGTGGTGGATCACGAGGACGGATGCCATCCTCGTCCGCGGACCATGAGGAATTCGTGAGGCGGCCGGACCGGTCCGGCGACACCCCACGAACGGGCCGCCCCGCTGCGTCGTCCTACCGGCCGTCCGAGGGGCGCACCGCCCGGGTGCCCGGCCGCCGCCACCGCCCGCGGCGGGCGTCGCGGGCCAGCCGCAGGGTGAACACGGCACCGCCACCGGGCCGGGCGGCGATCCGGATGCTCCCGCCGTGCGCCACGGCCACCCGGTCCACCAGCGACAGGCCGATCCCGGTGCCGCCGCCGGGTGAGTGGAACCGGGTGAGGACCAGCGGGATCTCCCGCGGGTCGAGGCCCGGCCCGCGGTCGGCCACCACCACCTCCGCCCCGCGCACGGTGACGGCCACCTCGGCCGTCCCGGCGTGGGGCCCCGCGGCAGAGGTGCCGTGCCGCAGGGCGTTGTCGAGCAGGTTCCGGACCGCGAGCCGCGCGAGCCCCGGGTCGACCGCTACCACGGTGGCGGCGGTGTCGAGCGTCAGCAGGCAGGCTTCCGGCGGGAGTTCCGCGCAGACGGCCTCCACCAGCTGGTCGAGTCGCACCGGTTCGCGGCGCAGCACGTCGACACCGGCCCGCAGCCGGCCGCGGGCCAGCAGGTTCTCGATGACGTCCGCCATCCGGTCGGAGGCGCGGCGCAGCCGTGGCAGGTGCTCGGCGAGGGCGCCCGGCGCGATCTCGGCGAGATCCACGGCGCCGCGCATCACCGCGACGGGGGTGCGCAGCTCGTGGGCGGCGTCGGCGAGCAGCCGCTCCTGCTGGTCGAGCGCCTGCCAGGCCGGGCGCAGGCTCCGACCGGAGAGGGCGTGGCCGGCCGCGGCGCCCAGCAGGGTGAACGCGGCGCAGGCGAGGGCCAGGGTCGCCGCCAGTCGGCGGTGTTCTGCCGAGCCGCGCAGGGGGTCGCCGACCACGACGACGGCGCCCGCGACCCGTTGGGTGCCGTCCTCGTAGAACGGGGCGGCCAGCAGGTGGACGGGGCGTCCGGTGTCGTCCGTCCCTTCCCGGGTGACCGTCCGGTCCTGTGCCATGGCGGTCGCCGCCACCGTGTGCAGGTGTGCCGCCGACATCGGGAAGCGCTGGTGCCGGCTCGCGAACGCGGGCCGGAACGGCGCCTCGGCGCCCCCGGCCGGGCCGAGCAGGACGGTGACCTGCGGACTCCCGGTGGTGGCTTCGTCGTCCTGGAGCCCGTCCAGCTGGATCCGGCCCCGCTCGTAGTAGATCAGCGAGGTGACGACGGCTGCCCGGCGGCCCATCTCGTCGTACTCGGCGGCCTGCCAGGAGCGGGCGTCGGTGCGCAGCACCAGCAGGGACAGGGCGGCGAGTCCGACGGCGACGATCCCGGTGTACGCGGCCGTCAGGCGCCGTCGCAGCAGGCTCAGGCTGCGGCGGGCCGGGGAGCGGGCGGCGCGCTTCTTCACGGTCGTCACCGGGTCGTCCCCGGGCGCCCGTTGCTGCCGGTTCTCGCCGAACCGTCGGCGCCGCGGGCGCGACCGCGCGTCGCGCGGGGCGGGTCCGCGACGGCGGGGCCGGTGGCCGCTGGATGCCCGAGGCGGAATCCGCGGCCCCAGACCGTGTGGACGAGCGGCGGCGGGCCGAGCTTGCGGCGCAGCCCGGCGACGACCGCCTCGACGACGTTCGAGGAGGGCTCGGCCATCTCGTCCCAGCACTGGTCGAACAGCTCGCCCTTGGTGACCACCTGGTCGGCGCGGGCCAGCAGGGCGTGCAGGACGGCCCGTTCCTTGGGGGTGAGCGAGAGCAGCACGCCGGCGCGCCGTACTTCGTGGCGTGCCAGGTCGAGTTCGAGGTCGGCGAAGCGGAGGAAGACGGGCAGCCGGTGGTCGGCGCGGCGGGCGAGGCTGCGGACGCGCAGCACGAGTTCCGGCAGGGCGAAGGGCTTCGGCAGGTAGTCGTCGGCGCCGCCCTCCAGCCCGGCGATCCGGTCGTCGAGCGAGTCCAGGGCGGTGAGGAAGAGCACGGGTGCGGCCCAGCCCCGGCGCCGGCGCTCCTGCAGTCGCTCCAGCGCGTCACCGTCGGGCAGGACGCGGTCCAGCACGACGCAGAGGTAGGTGTTGACGTCGCACAGTTCGTCCGCGGCGGCCCAGTCGGCCGCTTCGTCGACGGAGAATCCGGCGGCGCGCAGCCCGGCGACGACGACGGCCCGCAGGTCGGGTTCGTCCTCCACCACGAGTATCCGCACGGGGGTCTCCTCGGGTGGCGCGGGCGGGCAGGTCCGGCGTGGAGCCGACCACTGTAACCGGACCGGGCCGGCCGGCCGACCTCGGGACCGGACACGGTGCATCCCCCGGGCCGGCTCCACGCGCGCCCCGCACGTCAGCGGGTCGGCTGACGGCTCGACGGCTCCGCTCAGGGGGCGGGCCGGGTGCGCGGGGCCGCGCCGTGCAGCACGTTGGCGAGCAGGTTCGCCGTGAACTCCTCGGTGAGCGGGAGGTCGGAGAGCAGCAGCCGGTGGTAGCAGGCGCCCCAGAGCTGGTCGACCAGTGCCTCGCAGTCGGCGTCGGCGCGCAGTTGGCCGCGTTCCTGGGCGCGGCGCATCGCCTCCACGGCGAGTCGCCGGCGCGGGTCGGAGTAGCGCGTGCGCAGGGCGACGGCGAGATCGGGGTCGGTCTGCGCCTGGCCTATGAGCTCGGTGATGACCCGGCCGGCGGGGGTGCGGGTGAGGAGGTGGACGAACGCGCCGAGCTGGGCGGCCAGGTCGGCCTCGATGTCGCCGCTGTCGGGAAAGGTGAGGGCGGGTTCGACGGTGTGGAAGTAGCCGTCGAGGGCGAGGGCTCCGCGGGAGGGCCACCACTTGTAGATCGTCGTCTTGCTGATCCCGGCCTTCGCGGCGACCGCCTCGATGGTGAACGCGCCCATGCCCGAGTCGAAGAGCAGCGCGCCGGCTGCCCGCAGTGCGTCGGCGCGGACCTCGGCGGCCGGGCGCCGTCCTCGGCCGCGCCGGTTCGGCGCGGTGGTCTCCTGGTCCGTGTGCGCGGGCATGGTGCGCGTCCTTCCTGTCCGTTGCCGTGGGGGCTCCACCGTGACATATGGACGGCGCGTCCACCACATGATTATATGGACTCAGCGTTCATTAAATCTGGGAGGCAGCACCATGTCCGACACCCCGCGGGTCGCACTCGTCACCGGAGCCTCCGGCGGCATCGGCCGCGCCGTCGCCCTGCGGCTCGCCGCCGCCGGCCTGGCGGTGGGCGCTCACTACGCCGGCAACAGGGCCGCGGCCGACGACCTCGTCGCCGCCGTCGAGGCAGCAGGCGGCCGAGCCCTCGCGGTCGGCGGCGACGTGGCCGACGAGCAGGCGATGGCCGCCGCGTTCGACCAGGTCCAGGAGGCGTTCGGCGGGATCGACGTCCTCGTCCACACGGCCGGGGTGATGACCCTCGGCCCCGTCGCCGAGTTCGACCTCGACGCACTGGACCACCTGATGCGCACCAACGTCCGCGGCACCTTCGTCGTCGCCCAGCAGGCGGCCCGCCGCCTGCGAACCGGCGGAGCGGTGATCTTCTTCTCCAGTTCGGTGACCCGCCTGGCCTTCCCCGGTTACGCGCCGTACGCGGCCAGCAAGGGTGCGGTCGAGGCCATGACGCTCGTCCTGGCCCGCGAACTGCGCGGCCGCGACATCACCGTCAACACCGTGGCCCCCGGCCCCACCGCGACGCCCCTCTTCCTGCACGGCAAGGACGAGCAGACCATCGACCGCCTCGCCGCCCAGTCCCCGCAGGAGCGCCTCGGCACGCCGGACGACATCGCCGCGGCTGTCGCCTTCCTCGCCGGCGACGGCTGGTGGGTCAACGGCCAGGTCCTCTTCGCCAACGGCGCGGTCGCCTGACACCCCCACCCCCGCCGCCCACCACCGCGGCGCAGGGCCGGCGGTCGACGGCGCGCGGTGTCATCGCAGACGCCACAGCCGGTCTGCGGCACCGTTGTCGACGCTCTGCACGCAGGTGGCGCCCGCGCCGGTGGCTCCGTTCTGCACGCCGAGGACCAGGCCGCTGTTGACGTTGAGCAACCGGAACCGGTCGCCGTTGCCGGTCACGAGCATCCGCCACAGGTGGTCGCGGGTGCCGTTGTCCGTCCACTGGAGGACCGCCGCGCCGTCCGCGGTGGACATGCCGGTGACACCGAGGACCTTGCCGCTGTTCTGGTTGCGGATGCGGAAGGCCCCGTCGGTGTCGGGCACGAAGGTCCAACCGTGGTCGGCGGTACCGGAGTCGTGCCACTGGAGGGCGGCCGCGCCGTCGCCGCGGCCCGCGTTCTGCACGCCGAGGAGGAGGCCGCTGCCCACGTTCTGCAGGCGGACCCAGCCGTCCGGAAGAATCTCCCAGACGTGGTCGTCGGTGCCGGTGTCACCGCTCTGCACGAGGGCCGCGCCCTGGGTGGTCGCGCCGCCGGCGACGCCGAGCAGCTTGCCGCTGTTGCGGTTGACGAGCTTGACCCGGCCGCCGCCGGCGTCGACGAGCTGCCAGTCGTGGTCGGTGGTGCCGTTGTCGGTCCACTGGACGACGGCCGCCCCGTCCGCGGTGGACATGCCCGTGACGCCCAGGACCTTGCCGCTGTTGCGGTTGCGCAGCCGGACGTAGCCGGCCGACGGTGCGAGTTCCCACTGGTGGTCGGCCGTGCCGGTGTCGGCCCACTGCAGGGCGGCGGCGCCGTCCGCGGTCGACATGCCCGTGATCCCGAGGACGAGACCGCTGCCGCGGTTGCGCAGCCGCACGTAGGCGGAGCGGGTGGGATTCGTCCAGTAGACGGTGCCGTACTGGTTGTGGGTGTCGAAGTAGGGGCGGAGCGTCACCGCCGCGCCGTCCGCGCGGGCGGTGAAGGTCAGGGCCGTGCCGGTCGGGGCGAGGGAGGCCGGGTCGAGCTCCGGCAGGTGCTGCAGGACCTGCGGGCTGGGGGCCGGGGGCGACCCCGGGTTCGGGCCCTGGCTGAAGGCACCGTACTGCCCGGCGAGCAGGACCGGCCCGTAACTGACCGACTGGACCGCGGGATCGTCGGGGGCGGCGGTGAGCCTGAGGGCCATCGGCAGTGTCACGGTGACGGTGTCGCCGCCGGCCCAGGTGCGGTCGAGCGTCGCGTAGGTGCCCGGCGTGGCGGGCTGGGCCGCGCCGTTGACCGTCAGCGAGGCGCCGGTCGCCCACTTCGGGATGCGCACCCGGATGACGGCGGCGCCGGAGCCCCCGATGGTGAGGGTGCTGGTCGCGGCCGCAGGGTAGTTCGTGGTCTGGGTCACCGTCAGGCCCGTCGCGGACCAGGTGAGCACGGACGGGATGAAGAGGTTGACCCAGAGCGTACGGCCGTTCGAGAAGTAGATGGAGTCGTTGAGCTTGGCGTACGTCTCCAGGCTGGAGCCGGTGTCGCACCAGAAGGTGCCGTAGTCGTCGTCGTAGACCTTGGCGGCACCGGGGCGCAGGTCGAGGTAGTAGGTGACGCGGCCGTGCGCGCTCGTCGGGTCCTGCTGCGGCAGGATCTCGTTGTAGAGCGCCCACTCGTAGTAGTCCATGTAGTCGGCGCGGCCCGGGTCGAGGAAGAACAGCTCGCGGGTGATCTTGAGGAGGTTGTAGACGTTGCAGACCTCGCACGACGCCGAGGAGAGGCGGTTGGAGATCTGGTCGGGGCCGTGGTAGATCTCGCCGTCGCTGTTCCCGCCGGTGCAGTAGGTGTGGTGCTGGACGACGATGTCCCAGTAGTTGCGGGCGATGTCCCGGTACCGGGTCGTGCCGGTCGCCTCGTACTCCCTGACCGCCCCCATCACCTTGGCCATCTGGGTGTTGGCGTGGAAGCCGTCGAGCTGGTCCTGGCCCGCGGCGAGCGGGTCGAACACGCGGGCGTGGTCGAACCGCTGGGCGACGGTGAGCCAGCGGCTGTCCCCCGTGAGCTGGTACAGGTCGGCGAGGACCCCGTTCATGCCGCCGAACTCGATGTCGAGATCGGCCTGCATCCTGGTGTAGGAGCGCTGGGAGGTCCACCAGTCCGCCCAGTCGGCGAATCCGAGCAGGACGGTCAGTGCCTGGTCGATGCCGAGGAGGCGGTGGGCGTCGAGCAGACCGGCCATGATCTTGTGGGTGGTGTACCAGACGACGATGTACTCGCCGTTCTCCATCCGGGTGAAGTCGCCCTCCGGGAAGCCGCCGAGGTAGCCGGTGCGGTAGCCGGCGGCGGTGGCCGCGGCCTGGCACTTGGCGAGCTCGGCGACGAGACGGGTGACGTTGGCGCGCAGTTGGGAGTCGCCGGTGGCGGCCACCGCGAGCGAGGCCCCCGACAGGTAGTGCCCGACCATGTGACCGCGCCAGCCCCAGGTCGGGCTCTCCCAGCCGCCGCACGGCTCCGCTCCCTGGGTCGACAGGCGGGCGGTGGTACGGAAGTTGTAGAGGAGGCGGTCCATGTCCAGGAACCGCATGTAGGCCAGCCGGCGGTTCTGCGAGTCGAGGAACCGGCCGGCGGTGAGGCGGACGGCGTCGGCCGGGAAGGGCGTGAGCTGGACCCCGATGTCGGCACGCGCGTCGCCGACGGGGGCTGTCGCAGCCGTGGCGGTGCCGGGCGCAAGGCCTGCCGCGACCGCTCCGGCCACGGTGAGGCGGAGCAGGTTGCGGCGGTCGATGCCGCCGGATGTTCCGGTCATGACGGTCTCCACGGGCTGAGGGAGTGAGGCGCGCACCGGCAGCAGCCAGCCGGTGGCAGCCGGAGGCGGGCACACGGGCGGCAACGGCGGAACGGGACGGCCGGACGGCCGGGGCGGGCTGCGACGGCACGGCCTCGGAACAGGAGGTGGACATGCGGCGGCTGTCGTCGAACTGGCTTGACAGGATGGGATGTTGACGCAGCTGCGGCACCTCCGGGGAATTATTGTTAGCGCTCACAGAGATGTCGTCAAGGTCTTGCGCGGCAGCAATCGACCGCGCTGGTGCCGGTCTTGTCCACGCCGGCCGCCGACTCAGGCCGGCCCCTCCTGGTCCAGCTCGCGGAGGCGGTCGGCCAGGAAGTCGCGTTCCACGGCGTTCCCGGTGAGCAGCAGCGCCTCCTCGTACGCCAGTCTCGCCTCGGCCGTACGGTTCAGCCGCCGCAGGAAGTCGGCGCGGGCGGCGGCGAGGTAGCCGTAGCCCGCCAGCTGCGGCTCGGCGGCCAGTTCGTCGACGGCGGCGAGCCCCGCGGCCGGGCCGTCGGCGAAGCCCACCGCGACGGCCCGGTTGAGGGCCACCACCGGCGACGGCCAGATCTGGACCAGCAGGTCGTAGAGCGCGACCACCTCGCGCCAGTCGGTCTCCTGCCAGCTCGGCGCCTCGGCGTGCACGGCGGCGACGGCCGCCATGAGGGCGAAGCGTCCCGGGGGCCTCGGGCGCAGCGCCTCGCGGACGAGTGCGAGGCCCTCGTCGATCTCGGCGTGGTCCCATCGGCGGCGGTCCTGCTCGGCGAGGAGCAGCAGCCGACCGTCGTCGGCCGACCGGGTCGCCCGCCGGGCGTCGGTCAGCAGGACGAGGGCCAGCAGCCCGGCGACCCCGGCGTCGCCGGGAAGCAGGGTGCGCAGCATCCGGGCGAGGTCGAGGGCGCGTTCGACCAGGTCCCGGCGGACGAGGTCGTCGCCGACGGGTGCGGTGTGCCCAGTGGTGAAGAGCAGGTGGACGACGGTGAGGACGGCGTCGATGCGCTCGGGCAGCTCGTCGGCGGGCGGCACCCGGTAGGGGATGCGCGCGGTGGCGATCTTCTTCTTGGCCCGGGTGATGCGGGCGGCCATGGCCGACTCGCCGACGAGGAAGGCGCGCGCCACCTCCGCGGTGGTCAGGCCGCAGAGCAGCCGCAGCGTGAGGGCGACCTTCGCCTCCTCGGCGAGGGCCGGGTGGCAGCAGGTGAAGATCAGCCGGAGCCGGTCGTCGGGGAACTCCTCCCCCGCCGCGGCCGGTCCCGGCGCGGGGTCGCCGGAGAGGACGAGGAGCTGCGGCAGTGACCGGCGCAGGGTGGCGTGCCGCCGGAGTTCGTCCATGGCCCGGTTGCGGGCGGTGGTGGTGAGCCAGGCACCGGGGCGCTGCGGGATGCCGCGTTCGCCCCACACGGTCAGTGCCCTGGCGTACGCGTCCTGGACGCACTCCTCGGCCAGGTCGAGGTCGCGGGTGACGCGCGCCGTCGCGGCGAGCACGAAGGCCCACTCGCGCCGGTGCGCGTCCGCGACCGCGGCGGCGACCGCGGGGTCGGGGGCCACGCCGGGAGCCACGGGGCGACCGTCGTCAGTCGAACACCCGCACCGGGCGGACCTCGATGCCGCCGCCGAAGTCGTCCGGGAGGTCCTTGGCGAGGGCGATGGCCTCGTCCAGGTCCACGGCCTCGACGAGGTAGTAGCCGCCGAGCGCCTCCTTGGTCTCGGCGAAGGGCCCGTCGGTCACCGCGAATCCGCCGGAACCGTCCGCACGGACGGAGGTGGCCGTGTCGGTGTTGTGCAGAGCGTTGGCGCCGAGAACGGCCGCCGCGTGGCGGTCCTGGAAGGCCATGTGCTCCTTGAGGACCTGCTGGGTCTTCTCGGGCGTGGCGGCTGCCACGGCGGCGTCCTCGCGGTAGATGAGGAGCAGGTACTGCGCCATGACGCGATCCCTTCTCGATCGGGCCCGCCGGTCGGGCCCTCCCGTCATGCCGACGGTCGGCATCCCCCGGAATCGACAGCGTCCCCGGACGATTTTCCTCGGTTCGTGTCGATTCGCCCCGTTGTCATCCGTCGATCGAGTGACAGCGATGCCCGCACCCGATCCGAGGAGCGCATGCCATGCCTTCCGCAGACACCCTCCACGCCTCCGGTCCCCGCGCGCCCGCGGCGGGTCCCCCGCGCCGGACGTGGACCCTGATCCTGGCCTCCCTCGGCCTGTTCATGGTCGCGCTGGACACCCTGGTGGTGACGACCGCGCTCCCCGTGCTGCGCGTGGACCTGGGCGCGAAGCTCACCGATCTCGAATGGACGGTGAACGCCTACAACCTGTCCTTCGCCTGTCTGCTGCTGACCGGGGCCGCGCTCGGCGACCGGTTCGGCAGACGGCGGATGTTCGTCATCGGGCTGCTCGGCTTCTCCGTCGCCTCCGCGGCGGCGGCGCTCTCGTCGTCCGTCGGCGTCCTGGTGGCCGCCCGGGCCGTGCAGGGCGGCTTCGCGGCGATCGTGATGCCGCTGACGCTGACCCTGATCAGCCAGGCCTTCCCGGCCGAGAAACGCGGGATGGCCATCGGGCTCTGGGGCGGCATCGCCGGCCTCGCCGTCGCGGCCGGGCCGGTGGTCGGCGGAGCGATCACCAACGGCCTCGCCTGGCAGTGGATCTTCTGGCTGAACGTCCCGATCGGACTGGTGCTGGCCCCCTCGCGCTGCGGCGGCTGTCCGAGAGCTTCGGGCCCCGGCCGCGCCTCGACCTCGTCGGCCTCGCCCTGGCCGGGACGGGCTTCCTCGGCCTGACCTGGGGGCTGGTGCGGGGGAACATCGCGGGCTGGGCCAGCGCCGAGGTGATCCTCTCCGTCCTGGCCGGACTGGCGCTGGTGGTCTGCTTCCTCGCCTGGCAGCGACGGACCCGCTACCCCATGCTCCCCCTCGGCCTGTTCCGTCTGCGCGGCTTCTCGACGGCCAACGGCGTCAGCTTCTTCATGTACGCCTCGCTCTTCGGCGCGCTGTTCCTGATGTCGCAGTTCCTGCAGATCGGGCTGGGCAACTCGCCGCTCAGGGCGGGCCTGTGGATCCTCCCGTGGACGGCGACGCCGATGGTGGTCGCACCGATCGCCGGCGCCCTGTCGGAGCGCTGGGGCAACCGTCCGTTCATGGCCGCCGGCCTGGCGCTGCAGGCGATCGGCCTGGGCTGGGTCGCCGCGATCGCCGAACCCGGCATGGGGTACGCCCAGTTGAGCGTGGCCCTCACGGTGGCGGGCGTCGGGACGTCCATGTGCTTCCCGACGGTGGCCAACGCGGTGATGGGCTCCGTTCCGCCGCAGGAGGCCGGTGTCGCCTCGGGCGCGAACAGTGCGATACGCGAGCTCGGCGGAGTCTTCGGGGTGGCCGTCCTCGCCGCCGTGTTCACCGGCCCGGGCGTCTACGGCTCGTCCCAGGCCTTCGTCGACGCCTTCAAGCCGGCCCTCTGGGTCGGAGCGGCGCTGGCCGTGTTCGGCATCGTCTCGGCACTGCTCGCCCCCAGGCACGCGAGTGCCCCTGCCGAGCTGCCGACCGACGTCCCCTCGACCGCGCCCGCGGAGGTGTCCACGGTCGTGGGTGCGGGCGTGGGTGCGGACATGCGTGGGGACGTCCGTGCGAACGCGCCGGGCCGGGCCGCCGCGGCTCCCGCAGCGGCCGCGCACACCCCGCAGCCCGTCCGCACGGACGGGTGACCGTCACCGGCGGCCCTCCCCCGCACCGGGAGGCCGGCGCCGACCGTGTGGTCGGCGCCGGCCTCCCGCACCAGGCGTCCCTCATGAGGCCTCGGGAGGGGATCGGGACCGGGCTACGGGCCCGGCGGAGGTCAGGACCAGGGCTGGGTGACGAGCCAACTGGTGTCGTCACTCCAGGCGTTGGCGCTGTCCCACGTGTTGCCGCCGCCGTCGGCGGCGATGTAGGCGCTGTAGTTGTAGTGACGCAGGTACTTGCCCGGGAAGTTGGCCGACTGGAACGAGAGGCCCTGCCCGCTGTGTCCCGCCTGGGGGCAGAACGTGGCGTCCTGCGCGAACAGGGCACTGCCGTCACCGGCCGCGACGTGCAGTTGGAAGTTGTAGTGGCGCAGGTACTGACCCGGGAGGTTGGCGGACTCGAAGGACAGGCAGGTGCTGTCGGCCAGTCCGGCGCGGACGATCCAGGTGGCGTCGGCCTTGTCGGTGGCCGAACTGGAGCCGCTGATCGGCGAGATGACCACGTTGGTGTCGGCGTCGTCGTGCCGGACGTAGTCCGAGGTGCAGCAGGCGGTCGTGGCCTTCAGCGAGATCCGCGCACCGGGCGTGAACGAGCCCACCGAGGCGGTCCGGTAGGCGACCGCGTTGATGTTGGCCTGGACGGCGTTCTCGGTGGCGTCCGAGGGGTAGCCGGAGGTCATCACCCCCTCGTAGAACGTACCGATCGAGGCCTTGCTGTTGTCCCCGCCGATGCCGAGGATGATGGCGCCCTCCTTGTGCATCGGGTTGTAGCCCGAGGCGTTGGGACGCGCCCCGTTGTAGTACGTGGACAGGCCCCCGTCTGCGCGTCGCCGGCGCGGATGGCCCACTGGTTGGGGCCGCCCTTGACGGCGGCGGTCAGGAAGCGGTGGCTGACGCTCGGATCGTTGGCGTTGTAGCCGACGTTGGCGCCGGAGAAGAGGCCGTTCTCGAGGTCGGCCATCACCCAGGGCCCGCTGCCGGCCCCGCTCCCCCAGTCCTTGCTGTTGCCGAAGTAGATGGCCTCCATGTGGCCGTTGCCGGTGTCCAGGCTGTTCGTCTCGGCATTGCCGTAGTCGAAGCAGCATCCGCCGTCGAAGTGCGTGCCGTCGAAGATCGCGTACATGCCCTCGGGCTGGTCGCCCGTGGCGATTCCCGAGGTGTGGTTGTTGCGGTAGCCGGTACCGGCGGCCACATAGACACCGTAGGCGGCGTGGCCGCCGACCGTGACGGGCGCGGCCGTGGCGGGGGCCAGGTTGTCGGGGCCGGACGCGGCGCCGCCCGCGGGTGCCTGGGAGAGACTGTTGCCCCGGCCCGACTGGTCGTAGAGGACGGTGATCAGGCAGGTCGTGCCTGCGCAGAACGCGTCCTGGGCGGCGGCGTCGGCGTAGCCGCCGGCACTCAGGACACCGATGTCCCTGGTCGCGTTGTCCGACCCGCGCCGGACTTGGTACAGCGCCCCGCTGTACGCGCCGTACAGGGCGCGGGTGGTGCTGTGTGCCGCCACGCAGGGTGTGCCGCCGGCGGCGTAGATGTCGCACGGCCCCTGGGTGGCGGCCTGCGAGGTCGCCTCCGTGCCGACGAGGAGCGCTGCGGCGAGGACCACGGTGGTCCCGGTCGCGAGCGCGGTGCGCTGCGCGCGGCGCAGCCACGTTCGAACAGCCAAGGTGAGCTCCTTTGCTCGTGGTGGGGCGATCAAAGGGCGAGCGGTTGGATCAAGCCCGTGCCGGTTCCGGCCGAAACCGCAGGTGATGAGCGGTCGAGCTTTTCAGGACAGTATGTTAACGCTAACAATCTGCCCTGACGCATACTCATGTTCACTGCGGTGAAAGGTGGTTGCCGGCCCGGCGACGGCCGGGCATCACTATGTCCACCGCCACCGGGCCACGTCAAGGCTCCCCGCAGAACCGCTCACGGCCGACAGCGTCCCGGGCAGGTCGAGCCGGCCATGCGCTCGATGGGCGCACACAGCGCGGGTTGTTGACTGTCATGGCTCGGCGGCGGGTCCGCATGGAGCGTCGAGGGAAGGGCAGACGGGCCGGGAGTGGGCCGGTGCAGAACGGAGCGGGCCGGCAGGTGACGGGGTCGACGGAGGGAGAGACGATGTCCAGGATCGAGGAGTCGGTGGAGGTGGCGGTGCCGGTGGCCGAGGCCTACGAGCAGTGGTGCCGGGTGTCGGCGTTCCCGCGGTTCATGAGCGGGGTCGAGGAGGTGGCGCCGGGCCCGGACGGCACGGTGCACTGGGTGGCCAGGGTGGACGGTGTCCAGCGCGAGTTCGATGCCGAGATCACCGAGCGGATCCCCGGGGAGCGGATCGCCTGGCGCTCGGTGGACGGTGCGGAGCAGTCGGGCGTGGTCACCTTCCACGACCTGGGCGCCGGCCGGACGAGGATCATGCTCCAACTCGACCACACCCCGCACGGCGTGATCGACCTGATCGGTGACCGGCTCGGCTTCGTCGCCCACCAGGTGCACCGCTGCCTGCAGGACTTCCGCGTGCATGCCGAGAGCCGGTCCCGGGCGGCCTGAGCCCGGTCGTTGGCCCTTCACGGTGAAACGCTCGCCGGACGCGAGCCGACCGGCCCCACCCCGGCACCCGGCACGCCGTCAGGCTGACTGCCGGGACATGCCGGTGGCGATCGCCCCCGCTCCGGACGCGGGTGCACTACCGTGCGGTCCAGGACCGGACGGCGTCGGCCTCGCGGCAGGGAGGTGTCAGGTGGCGGTCGAGCACGGTGAGGGTCCACCACCCGAGGATTTGCCACCCGGGGAGTTGCCGCCCGAGGCGGAGGTGGGGGCGCTGGCGGAGCGCCTGAAGGAGCGCATCTACGCGACGATCACGATGATCGCGGTGCTGGTCGGCCTCTCGGCGGGTCATGCCGGGCTCGCCGGAGCACTCGCCACTGTCCTGACGACCGCTCTTGGGCTCTGGCTGGCGACGGTCGTCGCCGACCAGCAGGCACATCGTACGGTCCACCGCCGCCGCGCCACCGGCCGGGAACTGCGCCGCATGCTCTACGTCAGCAGTCCGCTGCTGTCCTGCGCGGTGGGCCCGGCAGTGATGATCGGCCTTGCCGCGTTGAACGTGTTCGCCCTGTCCACCGCGCTGCTGACGGCGGTGGGCCTGGCGATCGCGTCGCTCTTCGTGTGGGGCTGCGTGGGCGGGCTCCGCATGGGCGGCGGGGCACTCGCCGCGGTCGTGGCCGGCCTGCTGGACGCGGCGGTCGGCCTGGCGGTCGCACTGGTCAAGGCATCGGCCGGGCACTGACGGGAGGAACCCACCCTCATGACGCCCGAACCGGGCGAACTGACGGAGGCTCGGAGCCGTCCTTCCTCCGGCAGGGACGGACATCGGGATGAACATCGGGTGAGGGAGCCGAGCGTGACGACGACCGATGGGCAGGTGAGTCGGCGAGCGGTCCTGGGCATGGGTGCCGGGACGGCTCTGGTCGCCGCGCTTTCGGTGATCGGGCCCACCCGGGCGGCGAGCACGGCGCCGCAGCAGGGCGGCGACGTCACCCGGGCGCTGGCCGATCTCGAGCACGAGCACGGTGCACGGCTGGGTGTGTTCGCGCGGAACACTGTCACGGGCGCACAGGTGCTGCACCGCGCACACGAGCTCTTCCCGCTCTGTTCCGTGCACAAGATCGTGACGGCCGCGGCCGTGCTGCGCGACCTCGACCGGGACGGCACCTTCCTCGCCCGTCGCATCCACTACACCGACCAGGACGTCGCCGAGGCCGGCTACGCGCCGATCACGGGCACCCCCGACCACCTGGCTGCCGGCATGACGATCGCCGAGCTGTGCGCCGCGGCGCTCGACCACAGCGACAATGCCGCCGACAACCTCCTGCTCCGTGAGCTGGGCGGCCCTGCGGCCGTCACCCGCTTCTGCCGGTCGATCGGCGACGGGGTGACGCGCCTGGACCGCTGGGAGCCCGCGCTGAACTCCGCCGAACCGGAGCGCGTCACCGACACGACGACCCCGGCCGCCATCGCGCGGACACTCACCGACCTCGTCCTCGGCGCGGCGCTCGCCCCGTCCGACCGGCGGCAGCTGACCGCGTGGCTGCGCGCCAACACCACCGGCGCCGCCCGCCTGCGCGCCGGCCTGCCCCCGCCGTGGACCCTCGCGGACAAGACCGGCACCGGGGCGTACGGCACCACGAACGACGTGGGGATCGCCTGGACCGCGGACGGGACCCCGCTGGTCCTGTCCGTCCTGTCCACCAAACCGGACGCGGACGCCGCCGCCGACGAACCGCTCATCGCCCGCGCAGCCGCCCTCCTCGCCCCGGCCCTCGGCCGACGACCAGCCGTCGGCTGAGTACCGGGGCGCCGCTGGGCCGCTATGCGGGTGCCACGCTGAACAGGGCGGCGCGGACCTCGTCGGCGCCGACGGCGCCGCAGCCCTGGACGCGGATCGTCACCTGCTCACCCGGGAGCAGGGTCACCAGCCCGCGGTCGGCGGTGGCTCCCGGGGCCAGCCGGTCGGGCTGGAGGAGCAGGTCGCGGACGAGGGTGCCGGCCGTGACCACGACATCCACCGCATCCGGGTCGGGACCGGTCGGCCGCACCGCGACCTCGAACACGGGCTGCGGGTAGGCGAAGACGCGGTCGGTCACCGGGAAGTGCACGGCCCGGAGCCCGTCGGCGTCGACGACCAGGAACTCCTTGGCGGAGCCCTCGGCCGGGGTCAGCGACCCGGGGACGGGCAGGCGGACCACCGAGCGGGCGCCGACGACGGTCTCGACCTCGGTCTCGGCGGTCACGGCGCCGTCGGCGGTCGCACGGCGGACGCGGACCGTGGTGCGCCAGGGCTCGCCGGCCTGGTTGACCAGAGCGATCTCGGCCGTGCCGGCGCCGCCCGGCCGGACGGTGAGGAGCCGGTCAGCGTAGAGGCGCCGGAGTTCGTGGTACAGCGGCTTGAGGTGTCCGTCGCCGTCGATCGCCGCCCAGGAGGAGACCGGCCAGCAGTCGTTGAGCTGCCAGACGACGGTGCCGGCGCAGCGCGGCCAGTTGGAGCGCCAGTGCTCGATGCCGGTGGCGATGGCGCGGGCCTGGACGACCTGGGCGAGGTAGTGCCAGCGGTCGAAGTCCTCGGGGAGGGCGAAGTGGCGTGCGATGCCGCGGTTGAGCTTGCCGTTGCCGTCGTCGGCCTTCTGGTGGTGGAGCATGCCGGGCGAGTCGGGGGCGAGCTCCTCCCCGGGCAGGGCGCGGGTGAGGGTGGCGTGGGCGGGAGGTGCCTGCCAGCCGAACTCGGCGACGAAGCGGGGCACGCTGGCGCGGTACTCGGTGAAGTCCTGGCGGTTCCAGACCTCCCAGGAGTGGTGGGTGCCGTGGTCGGTGTCGTTGGGGTGGTGCTCCCACGAGCCGGACCAGGGGCTGCCGGCGGCGTACGGGCGGGTGGGGTCGAGCTCGGCGACGATGCGGGGCAGCAGGCCGAGGTAGTAGCCCTCGCCCCAGGAGTCGCCGGCCAGTTCGGGCTCCCAGCCCCAGTCGCGGAAGCCCCAGAGGTTCTCGTTGTTGCCGTTCCAGAGCACGAGGGAGGGGTGCGGCATGAGGCGGACGACATTCTCCCGCGCCTCGGCCTCGACCTCGCCGCGGAGCGGCTGCTCCTCGGGGTAGGCGGCGCAGGCGAACAGGAAGTCCTGCCAGACCATCAGGCCGAGCTCGTCGCAGGCGTCGTAGAAGGCCTCGTCCTCGTAGATGCCGCCGCCCCAGACGCGGACGAGGTCGATGTTGGCGTCGGCGGCCTGCTGCAGGCGGTGGCGGTAGCGCTCGGGGGTGACGCGGGTGACGAGGGTGTCGTCCGGGATCCAGTTGACGCCCCGTACGAACAGGCGCTCGCCGTTGACGACCAGGGTGAACCCGGTGCCGTCCGCGTCGGCGGAGCGGTCGAGTTCGAGAGTGCGGAAGCCGATCCGGCGCTGCCAGCTGTCGAGCGGGCCGGCGTCGCCGGCGAGGGCGACGTCGAGGTCGTACAGGGGCTGCTCGCCCCGGCCGCGGGGCCACCACAGGGCGGGGTCTGGGACATCCAGGGTGAGGGTGGCGGTGTCGCCGTCGACGCGGGTCTCGACGGTGCTGCCCGCCACGGTCGCGCGGGCGGTGAGGGGGTGTCCGGTGCCGGTGGCCGTCCGCTCCACGGTGAGGTGCACTTCGACGCGCCCGATGCCGTCGTGGACGGTGACGAGCGGGCGGACCCGGGCGAGCCGCGCGGTGGACCAGTGCTCCAGCCGGGCCGGCCGCCAGATGCCGGAGGTGGGGAGGGTGGGGCCCCAGTCCCAGCCGAAGCTGCTGGCCATCTTGCGGATGTACTGGAAGGGCTCGGGGTAGACGTTGGGGCGCGTGCCGGTGACGGCGCGGACGTCCGCGGCCGCCTGGTAGGGGTTGGTGAAGTGGACGGCGAGCTCGCCGGTGAGTCCGGTGACGTCGAAGCGGTGGCTGCGGTGCATGTTGTGGGTGCGGCCGAGTTCGGTGCCGCCCAGGGTGATCCGGGACTCGGTGTCCAGGCCGTCGAAGACCAGGTCGGTGCGCTCGTGCGGGCCGGACGCGGCGAGCCGGGTGGTGTAGGTCCAGTCGCGGTGGCCGATCCAGGCGACGTCGTTCTCGTTGGTCCGCAGGAACGGGTCGGGCACGAGCCCGGCGTTCAGGAGGTCGACGTGGACACAGCCCGGAACTGCGGCGGGCAGGAGTACTCCCTCGTGGTGCAGGCTCCAGCCCTGGTCGAGGAGGGTGACGTCCTTCATGGGAACTCCGTTCGAGTGGCCGGGCAGATCGGGGCGGGCGCGAGCAACGTTAACCCGCCCGGAGCAATCTGTCCATAAACCGGTTCAGTAGCCGAAATCCTCAGGGCCAGAGAGCACTACCTGGGCTCTGAACTGCTGATTCTTGAGCCTTCGGGGGTGGTCGCCGCGCTTCCATGTGAGCGCCTTTGATTTACCGGTTCAGCATCGGTCAGCCGACGACGGTCCGCTGCGCGTCGGACCACTTCCTGTTGAGGTCGGCGAAGTAGCCGCGCTGGTCGCCCGGGGCCGCGCCGCGGGCGATGTCGACGAGCTTCTGCCGGTAGTCGGGGGTGTCCAGGCCGATCTCCGCGCTCTTCTCGATCCTGCTGACCGTGGCGGCCCTGTCCTGGGTCTGCGACACCATCCGCACGCCCCGTTCCTCGAACGGCTGGAGGGCGGCGGGCAGCGGGGTGCCCCTGACCGTGGAGATGGCCTGCTCGGCCCGGGCGCTGCCGGACTTCGTCAGGTACCAGTCGATCCAGGCCCGCGCGGCGTCCTTGTGCCGGGAGTGCACGTTGACGGCGTACTTGTAGTCGGGCTGGACGACGGTGCAGTAGTGGCCGTCGCGCTGGGAGGGGAACGGCATGAAGCCGATGTCGTCGGGGCTGTGCCCGGCGGCCTTGGCCGCGCTCTGCATCTGGGCGACGGCCCAGGAGCCGAGGAACATCGCGCCGATCCTGCCCTCCCCCATGAGGGTCTTGGACTTCTCCCAGTTCGTGGTGGTCGGGTCGGCCTCGGTCAGCCTCTGGTGGACGGCGCTGTAGAGGAGGCCGTCGATCGCGTAGAGGTCCTGCCCCGGGCTCCAGGGCTCGGCGGTGGCGGCCAGGGCGTCCTTCGCCGTGTTGTCGCAGCTCGGTCCGCCGATGCCGTCGCTCCACTGCTGCAGGGGCCAGGCGTCCTTGTAATTGGTGTAGTACGGCGTGGCGCCGGTCCTGGCCTTGATGGCCTTCAGGTCGTCGATGAACTGCTGCGGATCCGTCGGCCAGTCGGTCACGCCGGCCTGCTTCCACACCGCCTTGTTGTACACGAAGCCGGTGGCGATGCCGATGTTCGCGAGGCCGTAGACCTGGCCGCCGACCGTGGCGTACTCGGTGAAGTCGAACTGCGCGGACAGGTCGGTGGCGTCCCCGAGGGGCGCGAAGTAGGCCGGGTACCGGCCGAGCGCGAGGTTGTCGGGGATCAGGAGCACGTCACCGTAGTTCTCGGTGTTCATGCGGATCCTGGTCTCGCCCTCGTAGTCGGTGATGCCCTCGAACGTCACCCTGACCCTCGGGTGGACCTTGTTGAACTGCGCGGCGTACTTCTTCAGCGTGCCGTCGGAGACCTGGTCGGTGCGGTTGGTCAGCACCGTGATGTCGCCCGAGACCTTGTCCGGGTCGCCTCCCGTCACCGCTGCCGAAGACAGGCCCGAGCCGCCCTGACCGGTGCAGGCGGTGGCCATCACCGCGGTCGCGGCCACGACGGCCGCCCATCCTCTTCGCATTGTTCCTCGTCCTTCGCGCTGATCGTCATGGGCTTCGGCGGACGCCGGGGTGACGGCCGGGCACCTGGCCGGCGGGTTCTGCCGGGGTCCGCGCCGACGTTCCGGGGCGCGGACCCCGGGGTGGACCGGTCAGATCGCGGGGACCTGGACCCAGTAGCGGGTGTCGTTGCCCAGGTTCGCGGAGTTCGCGTCGATCTGGGCCTTGATCCAGTGGACGGCGGTCTTGTAGTTGTTGATGTCGGTGGTGTTCGGGTTGCTCAGGCCGGAGGAGCCGTTGCGGTGGCCGGCGAACCAGGCGTCGATGCCGTAGTGGCTCTGGCTCTGGTGCAGGCAGGAGACGTCCTGGCCGAGGTTCCCGTTGAGGGCCGAACCGTTGTTGTACTGGCCGGCCGACTGGCCGGAGAACTGCTGGCAGCCGGCGCGGAGCATCATCCAGTTCTGCTTGAAGATGCCGAAGTTGGCCGCGTCCCCGGTCTTGTTGTCCCCGTAGGCGTAGTCGGCGGTCATCGTGTCGGTCTCCAGCATGGCCACCGCCAGGTCGAGGCTGGTGCCCCCGGCGGCGCGGACCTGGCTCTTGCGGCTGCCCAGACCGCTGACGCTGTAGGAGCCGCAGGTCATCCCGGACGGGCAGGACGACGTGCTGCTGCCGCCGCCCGAGGAGTCGGCGCCGGAGCCGCGGACGACGCAGGACTGGTTGTTCTCCCAGCCCCAGCCGTCCCCGTCCGGGTCGCTGGCGCTGCCGTTCACGCAGTACGGGTAGCCGTTCGGGGCGGTCTCGGCGCCGGCGGCCGGCGCGAAGGCGACGGCCAGGGCGGCGAAGGTGCCGATCGCGGTGGCCAGAGCTGTCGGGGTGCGCTTCATGTCCTTGGATCCTCTTCCGGTGCACGCGGGTGGTGGGCGTGGCGGCCCCGGCCTGCGGCGGAGCGGTACTGCCGCAGGCCGGGGCGGTCATGGGTCAGGAAGTGCTGCAGGCCTGGCCGTTGAGGGCGAAGGCCGACGGGGCCCCGTTGGTGCCGGGCACGGAGGTGGCGCTGAAGCCGAAGTTGACGGTGGCTCCGGGGGCGATGGTGGTGTTGTAGCCGGCGGGGTTGGTCGCGGTGACCTGCTTCCCGTTCTGGGTCCAGGTGGCGTTCCACATCTGGGTGATGCTCTGGCTGCCGGGGAACGCGAAGGCCAGCTGCCAGCCGTTGACGGGAGCGCTGCCGGTGTTCTTGACGGTCACGTCGCCGTTGAAGCTGGTGCCCCAGTCGGACAGGCCGTAGTGGACGGAGCACGCACCGGCCGTGGGCGAGGCACCGGCCGTGGGCGACGCGCTGCCGCTCGGCGAGGCGGACGCGGACCCAGAGGGAGACGCGGACGCAGAGGCGCCGGCCGAAGGGGAGGCGGTGGCGGACGGGCTGCTGCTGGGGGTGGCGGTCGTCAGCCCGCTCTTGGCGGCCATCCGGTCGGAGTGGGCCCGGAAGACCGCGAGTTCCGCGGCGCCGGCCATCACGCCGAAGGTCCCGTCGACGTTGTGGTCCTCGTACCACCAGAACGCGCTGCCGTCGCCGCCGGCGGCCTCGAAGTCGGGGTAGATCTGCCCCCACCAGGCCGACCGGTCGACGTTCTGGACGTTGAACTCGCCCATGAAGAAGGGCTTGCCGACCACGGTGTGGGAATCCCCGATCCACTTGCGGATCAGCGCCTTGGTCTGATCGATCGACAGGTTCGCCCAGGACTCGGTCGGGTACGGGTGGGCGGACGTGTAGTCGATGTACGGCGACTCCTGGACATAGGTGAACGGGTTGCCCTCGTCACCGCCGAAGCCGTAGGCACTGCCGTGGCCCTCCAGGCCGATGCCGAGCAGGTGCCTGGAGTCGATGCCCTTGACGTAGGCGCCCATCTCGTCGACCCACGCGCGCAGCGTGGTGCCGCTGACGTTCTCCGCCTGGCTCTGGTCCTGATAGCGGGGCTCGTTCATGAGGTCCCAGGCGAAGATGGTCGGATCGTCCTTGTAGGCGATGCCGCTGTAGTGGTTGACGCGGTTGAGCGCGTAACCGACGTAGTTCTTGTACGAGGTGAAGCAGCCCGGGCAGCGGGTCCTGTCGAAGAACGCCGCGCGGCCGGGCTGGCCTCCGGACAGGCCCTCCCACTGCAGCCGGGTGTCGATGCCGCCGTAGGCCTCCCAGTAGTTCTCGAAGACCGGGACGAGCCTGAGGTGGTGGGCCTTGGCGGACTGGATGATGTAGTCGAACTGGGCGAACTCCTGCTGGTCGTAGACACCCTTGCTGGTCTCGAAGCCGTGCCAGCTCTGGTGGTTGAACATCCAGAGCCGGACCACGTCCACCTTGTCGGCCTGCAGGTTCGCGAAGTGGGCGTCGATCCGCGCCTTGTCCATGAACTGCGACTCGGTGTCCCCGGAGGCCGACCCGTAGGTGAACATGTCGTAGGTGTTGGTGCCGGCGAAGTAGTACTCCTTGCCGCCGAGGCAGAAGTGGATGCCGCAGCGGGTGGCGAAGTCGCCGCTGGTGTCGGCTGCGGCGGCGGTACCGGGCCCGGTGGCGGCAAGGCCGGCCAGGGCGACGGCGGTCGCGAGCAGGACGGCCAGGGGCCTGAACCGCCGGGCGAGGAGGTGGAGTCTGCGGTGCACGCGCATCCCTTTCATTCCCCCGTGAAGGGGGTGGTGGGTGGGGTGGGGAACCCTGAGGGCCATCCGGTGCCAGGTCCGCGGACACGGGGGCCGCGGCGGGCGTGGTGGGCCGCCAGGGGCGGTGCAGGCCCTTGGCCGCGAGGGCGGCAGCCGGCGCGAGGGACGCCGGGTGGTGGGGGCAGGCGGTGCGGACGGAGGGTGTTGGGGCATCCGCCCGCACCGCGTCCGGGGGCCCGTCCCCGGCCTGGCGCGGCCGGAGCGGGCGGGTGGGGGCGCGGTGCCCGGGCGGTGTTCGCGCTCGCCCGTGGTGCACGGAGGTGCCCTCGGTCCCGGATGCCGGGGGTGCCGGATGCCGGGCGCCGGGTGGTGCGGGGTGCCGGGCGCGATGGCACCCGTCGACATCGGCTCGAATCGCGATTAACCGATTTATCTGATAGGACGGTAGGGTCGATTCGACAGCCGTGTCAACAGCAGGTTAACCGGTTATGCATTTTGGCTGATGACAGAGGATGATCCCGGAGGCAGCGGAGGCCCGCCGGCGCGTAGTAGCTTGAGGGCACCATCGGTACGTCGGTTCGGAAGGGTCCCGTGGATCAGGTGTCCCAGCAGCAGAGTCCCCCGTCCCGGCGGCCCACCATCACCGACATCGCCAAGATCGTCGGCGTGTCGAAGGTGTCGGTGTCGAACGCCCTGAACGGGCAGCCGGGGGTCTCGGAGGCGACCCGGGCCAGGATCCTCGCGGTGGCCGAGGACATCGGCTTTGTCCGCAACAGCGCCGCGCGGGCGCTCAGCGGGGCCAAGGCCTCCGCGGTGGGACTGGCCCTGTCCCGGCCCGCCCGGATGCTCGGCACGGAGCCGTTCTTCATGGAGCTCATCGGCGGCATCGAGAACGTCCTCTCCGACGCCTCGTACTCCCTGGCCCTGCAGGTGGTCTCCGACCACCGGCGCGGACTGGAGGCCTACCGGCGGTGGTGGGGCGAGCGGCACATCGACGGCGCGATCCTGGTGGACCTGCGGGAGGACGACGAGCGGGTGCCGGCCCTGGAGGAGATGGGCCTGCCGACCGTCGTCATCGGGCACCCCTCGGGCTCGGGCACCCTGACACCGGTGTGGTCCGACGACGCCACCGCCGTCCACGAGACCATGGAGTACCTGGCCGCCCTCGGCCACCGCAGGGTCGCCCGGGTGGCCGGGCTCCCCGGCCTGGTCCACACCACGATCCGCGACCGGGCCTTCGACGAGGCCTGCGCCGGGCTGGGCCTGGAGGGGCAGGCCCCCGTGCACACGGACTACTCCGGCGAGCAGGGCGCCCGCGCGACACGGCGTCTGCTGCTCGCACCGGCCCGGCCGACGGCGATCCTGTACGACAACGACATCACGGCCGTGGCCGGCCTGTCGGTCGCGCAGGAGATGGGGCTCCAGGTCCCGCGGGACCTGTCGATCGTCGCCTGGGACGACTCGCCGCTCGCGCAGGTGGTGCGGCCGTCGCTGACCGCGCTCAGCCGTGACATCCACGCCTACGGCGCCCACGCGGCCCGGACCCTGCTCGCCCTGATCGCCGGTCAGCGGACGGACGGCTACGAGGACCTGCCGCCGCAGCTGACGCCGCGGGGCAGCACCGCGGCGCCGCCCGCCTGAGGGCGGACGGCGCGCCCTCAGCCCCGCGGCGGGGGCGGCGGAGCGGTGCTGCCCCGCGGACGCAGCACCGGGGCCCCGCACAGCCGGGACGCGGCGCGGCCCCGGTCGAGCAGCTCCAGGAGGCAGTCGGCGACCTCGGCGCCGACGGCGAAGGGGTCGTGGCTGAGCGCCGACAGGGTCGGCCTGGTGATCGTGCACAGGTCGGAGTCGTCCCAGGCCACGATCGACAGGTCCCGCGGGACCTGCAGCCCCATCTCCTGCGCGACCGACAGGCCGGCCACGGCCGTGATGTCGTTGTCGTAGAGGATCGCCGTCGGCCGTTGCCCGGACGCCAGCAGGGTGCGGGTGGCGCGAGCGCCGTCGTGCGCGGACAGGTCGGTGTGCAGGCCGGGGGCGTCGTGCAGGGCGAGCTCGGCGGTGGCCGAGTCGAACGCCTGCGCGCGCAGGATGGTCCGGGCGAGGTTCTGCGGGCCGCGGACGTGGGCGATGCGGCGGTGGCCGAGTGCCGCGAGGTAGCGCACGGCCTCGGTGAGGGCCGCGGCGTCGTCGGTGGTGACGGCCGGGAAGGGGCCGCTGAGGTGGGGCGGCGAGACGGCGACGGCGGGCATGCCCAGGTGGTGGACGGCGGCGATCCGCGGGTCGTCGGCCGAGGTCCCGACGAGCACCGAGCCGTTGACGCGGCCGGACTGCCACCACTGCCGGTAGAGGGCGATCTCGGCGTCCGTGTCGGGTGCGATGTGCAGCAGCAGGGCACAGGCGCGTTCGGTCAGGACGCTCTCGATGCCGCCGATGAGCGCCATGTGGACGGAGTCCAGGCCGATGCCGACGGTGCCGCGGGAGACGACCAGGCCCACGGTGTGGATCCGGCGCCGCGGGCGAGCGAGCGGGCGGCGAGGCTGGGCGACCAGCCGAGTTCGCGGGCCGCCTCGATGATGCGCTCCCGGGTGCGGGCCGAGACGCCGGGCCGGTCGTTGAACGCGAGCGAGACCGCGCCTGCGGACACGCCTGCGCGGGCGGCGACATCGCGAATCGTCACCCGTTGTCCCATGGTGCGTCCTGCCCTCGGCCCGGTCCGAGCCGCCGGTGCGGCCCGCGGTCCATCCTTTCAGGTCGCGGGCGGTGCCCGGGCCGGCGGGGATGCGCACGGAAGGGAGGTCAGCGCGCGGGTGGTGGGAGTTCGCCGGAGCCGCGGGCGATCAGGCGGGTGGGGATCTCGATGCGCCGGGCCGGGGACGCGTCGCCGCCGAGGCGGTCGAACAGGGTCCGGGCCGCGGTGGCGCCGAGCGCGGCGGGGTCCTGGGCGACGACCGTGAGGCCGGGACGGAGCAGTTCGGCGAGTTCGAGGTCGTCGAAGCCGACGAGGGCGGGCCGGTCCCGGTGGTGTGCGAGTCGGTGGAGCGCGGCCAGGGTGATGCGGTTGTTGGCGGTGAAGAGGGCCGTGACGGGCTGCGGGGCCGAGGTGAGGCGGGTGAGGGCCGCCGTGACGTGCGCGGGGTCGGTCGGTCCGGTGGCGATCCACCGCTCGTCCACCGGCAGGCCCGCGTCCGCCATCGCCCGGCGGTAGCCGCGGAGCCGCTCGGCGCTGGTGTGGATGCGCGGCAGGTCGCCGATGAAGCCGATCCTGGTGTGGCCGTGCCGGATCAGGTGCGCCACGCCGTCGCGGGCCCCGCCGGCGTTGTCGCTGAGGATGGTGTCGGCGTCGATCCCCCGGCCGGCCGGTCCAGGAAGACGACCGGCGTGCCGGCCTCCGTCTCCGGCAGGAGGTAGCGGTGGTCGTCGCCGGCGGGCACGACGACGAGCCCGTCGACCCGGCGGGCGCAGAAGGCCAGGGCTAGGTCGCGCTCGCGGCGCGCGTCCTCCCCGCTGGAGCCGGTGAACAGCAGGCAGCCCCGCTCGGCGGCGATGTCCTCGACGGCGCGTGAGAGGGCGGACGAGAAGGGGTCGCCGATGTCCTCCAGCAGCAGGGCGATGCTGGAGGTACTGCCGGTGCGCAGCAGGCGGGCGCTGTCGTTGCGGCGGAAGCCGAGTTCGGTGATCGCGGCACGGACCCGCTCGGCGGTCCCGGCCGTGACTCCGGGCTCGTCGTTGACGACGCGCGAGACCGTCTTGAGGGCGACCCCGGCGGCAGCGGCGACGTCCTTCATGGTGGGCCGGGTGCCGTATCTGCTGGTCATGTGGCGAGCCTAGGTCCTGTCCGGTCCGGAGTGGTGGTAAGGGCGGGTCGTCCCGGTGGCGCCGGTCGTGGCTGCGGGCCGGGTCGCGGGAAGGGCGCCCCGGTGGCAGCCCGTCCGCAGTCACCGGGGCGGCTGCGGACGGGCGCGGGGCCGACAGGTCAGTGCTCGGCGGCCATGGCCCTGGCGTGGGCGGCGAAGAGCTGCGCCGTGGTGCGGCCGGGGTTGGCGGGGTCGTTGTTCCACATGATGCGGTGGCCGTCGTAGTCGGGGTAGAAGGAGCCGTCGTCGACCCGGGAGGTCAGCAGCCAGAACTGGTCCCCGGCGCCGCCGGCCGTGCGCACGGCATCCGTCCAGGCGGTGTAGGCGCGGTCCCGGGCGGCGGTGTCGGGGATGTCCCCGCCCGCGTCGATCCGGAGTCCGAACTCCTCGACGACGACGGGCTTGCCGAGGGCGCGGCCGTCGGTGATGTGGTCCCCGATCCAGCGGGTTCCCCAGTCGGTGGCGTCGGTGCCCGGCTTGGAGCCGCTGGTCTCGCCCCAGTTCTGCGGGTATACGTGCACGGTGCCGTAGTCGACGGCGGGCAGGGCGAGGAGCTCCTCCCAGCGGACGCCTTCGTAGTCGGAGTACGGGTAGTCGGCGTTGCCCGGCCGGCCGTAGAAGCCCTCGTCGCCGACGGCCACCAGCTGGCGCGGGGCGAGCGCCTTGACGTGGGCGCTCATCTCGCGGGCCCACGCGAGGAGGGTGGCACCGCTCTTGTCGCTGCGGCAGCGGGGCTCGTTGGCGAGTTCGAACGTCATGATCGTGGGGTCGTCGCAGTAGCGGCGGCCGGTGTAGCGGTTGCGGCGCTGGATGACGTGCTTGGCCCAGGCGCGGTAGCAGGCCTTGATGCCGGGGTCGGTGTAGAAGCGGTCGTGGTGGGTGCCGTCGCCGTAGGAGTCGTCGGACAGGCCGAGGAACCACGCGACGTACTGCTGCATGCCGCCGTAGTCGGGCCAGTTGTTGACGAGCGGCAGGACCAGGCGCAGGCCGAGCAGGCCGGCCTTGTGGACGGCGTAGTCGAGGGCGTCGAAGGCGCTCTCGTCGTAGGCGTTGGGCTTGGCCTGGAGGGGGCGGTAGGACTGGCCGGTGCCGTCGGCGAACGCCCAGGCCCGGACGACGGCCAGGCCCATGGCGGCGGCGTCGTCGAGGACGGCGTCGATCATGTAGTGGGACTGCTGGTGCAGGTAGTAGCAGTTGGTCCCGGCGAAGCGGAAGGGCCGGCCGTCCAGGCGCAGTTCGCCGCGGCGGGCGGTGACGAATCCCGCGGTGGCGGCGTGCTGCGGCCCGGTGTCCGCCGCCGCCGTTCCGGCGAGGGTCGGCACGGTGGCGGCGGCGAGGGTGGCGGCGGCGCCCAGCAGGGCGCGGCGGGTGGGGCGCGCGGTGGGTTCGGCGGTACCGGACAGGGCGAACACGGGTGAACCTCCTGGGGCGGGCGCACGGGGGCGCCGGCGGGCTGGGGGTGGTGCGGTGTGTCGGCGGTGCGGCGTGTCGGCCGTGCGGCAGGTGGACGCGCCCGGTCAGCGGGTGGCGGGGACGCGGGCGCGGTAGAGCGTGGCGGTGCCGGTGAGGTGGGCGGGGGTGGCCGCGGGGACGAAGGCGCTGTCGCCCTGCCGGAGGGTGAGGTCGGGCGCGGCCGGCTGGGTGAGGCGGGCGGCGCCCGCCGTGCAGAGCAGGATCTGCGGGCTGCCGCCGCCGAGGGCGGCGGCCCCGTCGAGGTCGAGCCGGGAGAGGCTGAACTCGGCGGCGGGGGCGGGGTAGTGGACCTCCCCCGCGTCGCCGCGGACGGGCCGGACGAGTGCGGGCCGGACGGGGTGGAAGTCGACGACGGCGGCCAGGGCGTCGACGTCGACGTGCTTGGGGGTCAGACCGCACCGCAGCACGTTGTCGGAGTTGGCCATGATCTCGACGCCGGTGCCGCGCAGGTAGGCGTGCGGCACGCGGGCGTCCAGGAAGATCGCCTGTCCGGGGCGCAGGCGGACGTGGTTGAGCAGCAGGGCCGCGATCAGGCCGGGGTCGCCGGGGTGGTCGCGCGCGACGGCGGCGTACGCGGCGTAGGTCGGGGCGTGCGGACCGCCGTCGCGGGCGGCCCGCGGCAGGACGTCGGCCAGGGCGGTCGCGGCGCGGGCGCCGAGGGCGCGGCGGGGGCCGAGCGCGTCGGTGAGCACGGTGCGCAGCGCGGTGGCGGGCTCCGTGGTGCGCAGCACGGCAAGCCACGGTTCGAGGGCCGCGACGTGCAGGGGCGTCAGGAGATCGCCGGTGGCGAGGGGGTCGCGGAAGCCGCAGAGCGCGTCGAAGTCGTCGAGTGCGCAGAGCAATTCGGGCTTGTGGTACGGGTCCGGGTAGAGGCGGTGGGGTGCGTCGAGGGGGATGCCGGCGCTCTGTTCGGCGCTGTGCCCGGCCCGCGCCTGTGCGGCGCTGGGGTGCACCTGGACGGAGAGGGCATGCTCGGCGGCGAGGATCTTGAGCAGGAAGGGCAGCCGGGGGCCGAAGCGCCGGGCGGTGTCCGCGCCGAGTTCGGCCTCGGGGTCGAGGGCGATGACGTCGGTCAGGGGTCGCGGACCGCCGCCGCGCTCCAGCCGGGACGGGGCCTGGGGGTGGGCGCCCATCCACAGTTCGGCCTCGGGTGCTCCGGTGGGGCGTCGCCCGGTGAGCCGGGCGATGGCGGTGGTGGATCCCCAGGCGTAGGGGCGGATCTCGTTCGTGAGCAGGCCCGCGGTCGGCGGCTGGGTCATGGTGTGCTCCGGGGTCGGTGGTCCGGCCCGCCCCCGTGTCTCCTCACCCTCAGGAGGAGTCGGGGGCGGACCGGGGTCGGTGCGCGGCGCTCAGGGCCCGGCGGGGGGCGCGCTGCTGCCGCGGGGGACGAGGACCGGGGTCGGTGCGGGCCCGGACGGGGCGGGCCTGCGGTCGATGAGGTCGAAGAGGCTGCGGGTGACCTGGGCACCGAAGCCGTGGACGTCGTGGCTCATCGCGGTGAGGGTGGGGTGGGTCAGGCGGCACAGCTGGGAGTCGTCCCAGGCGACGATGCTGAGGTCGCGCGGGACGTCCAGGCCGAACTCGGCGGCGACGGCGACGGCGGCGACCGCCATGATGTCGTTGTCGTAGATGATCGCGGTGGGTCGCCGGGCGGAGGCCAGCAGGACGCGGGTGGCACGGGCGCCGGCCTGCCCGGAGAAGTCGGTGGGCAGGCTGCGGGCGGCCTCGAGTCCGAGTTCGGCGGTGATGCGTGCCAGGGCACGGGTGCGGATGGCGGTGTGGCCGAGGGTGGGGTCGCCGCCGACGCGGGCGATGCGCCGGTGGCCGAGGAGGGCGAGGTAGCGGACGACCTCCTCGATGGCGGCGTCGTCGTCCGTCCACACGGCGTGGGTGCCGCTGCCGGCGAGGCCGGGGTGTCCGGCGACGACGGTGGGCAGGCCGAGGCGTGCGAGGGCGGGGATGCGGGGGTCGTTCTCGGTGAGGTCGACGAGGACGGATCCGGCGACGCGGCGGGCCTTCCACCAGGTGCGGTGGACGGCGGTCTCCTGGTCGCGGTCGCGGACGAGGCGCAGCAGCAGCGAGGCGGAGCGGTCCGCGAGGACGCTCTCGATGCCGGAGATGAACTCCATGTAGAAGGGTTCGAGGCCGAGTTGGCGGGCCGGGCGGGCGATGACCAGGCCGACGGCCCCGGTGTCGGGAGTGGCGCGGGCCAGGGTGCGGGCGGCGCGGCTCGGGCTCCAGCCGAGTTCGGCCGCGGCGGCGAGGATCCGTGCGCGGGTGGGCGGGGCGACGCCGGGCCGGTCGTTGAGGGCCAGCGAGACGGCGGCGGGGGAAACTCCGGCACGGGAGGCGACGTCGCGGACGGTGGTGCGGACGCTCACGCGCTGCTCCGTTCCGGGGTTCCGGGCGCGGCACCGCGGCGCAGGGTGCGGTGCCGCGCCGGGCGGGTCACTTCGTCGAGCCGGCGGCGAAGCCGCTGTAGATGAAGCGCTGCAGGGCGAGGAAGACCACCAGGGTCGGGAGGATGACCAGCACGGTGCCGGCGGAGATGGTCTCCCAGTGGGCGCCGAACGGCCCCTTGAAGCGGAACAGGGCGGTGGAGACGGTGCCGAGTTCCGAGTCGGGCATGTAGAGGAAGGGGATGTAGAAGTCGTTGTAGACGGTGATCCCCTTGATGATCACGACGGTGGCGATGGCGGGCTTGAGCATCGGCAGGATGATCCGCCAGTAGACGGTGAAGCTGTTCGCGCCGTCCAGCCGGGCCGCCTCGTCGAGGGAGATCGGGATGGAGCGGATGAACTGCAGGAAGACGTAGATGGAGACGATGTCGGTGCCGAGGTAGAGCAGGATCGCCGCCCAGCGGGTGTTGAACGCCCCGAGGTCGTTGACGATCTGGAAGGTGGCGACCTGGGTGGTGACGCCGGGCACCAGTGTGGCGACCAGGAACAGGCTCATGACGAGCTTCTTGAGCCGGAACTCGAACCGGTCGATGGCGTAGGCGGCCATCGAGCCGATGAGCACGGTGCCGGTCGTCGACACCCCGAGGATGATCGTGGTGTTGACGAAGGCCTGCACCATCTGGCCCTCCTGGAAGGCCGTCAGGTAGTTCGCGAAGTTGAACCAGTTGCCGGGCGGGGTGAGCGGCCCGGTGGTGGCGGCCTCCTGCTCGGTCTTGAGCGAGGTGAGGAGCACCACGAGGAGCGGGACGAGGACGATCGCGCTGGCGGCGACCAGCGAGACGTACTTGGCCGTCCCGCCGAAGGTGGGGCGCCGGCGGCGCGGGGCCCTGGGGCCGGCCGGGACGGCAAGGTCGGGAGTGGTCACGAGAGTTCCACCCTCTCCTCCGGCACCAGGCGGCGCTGGATCCAGGTGACGAGCAGGATGAGGGCCAGCAGCACCACGGCACTGGCGGAGGCGAGCCCGACCTTGTCGAACTTGAAGGCGAGGTTGACGGTCTGGATGACGAACGTCTGGCTGCCGTTGGCGCCGCCGGTCATGATGTACGGGATCTCGAAGACGGCGAGCGAGCCGGAGATCGCGAGGATCACGCTGAGGCTGATGATCGGCTTGATGCTGGGGGCGATGATGTGCCGGAACTGCTGCCAGCGGTTCGCGCCGTCCAGTGAGGCCGCCTCGTAGAGGTGGCCCGGGATGGACTGGATGGCGCCGAGGAAGAGCACCATGTTCAGCCCCATGTAGCGCCAGACCGAGACACCGGCGAGCGACTTGTTGACCAGGTCCGGGTCACCGAGCCACATGAGCCTGCCGTGGTAGCCGAGGAGGTTCAGCAGCGAGTCCAGCGTGCCGCCGGGCTGGAAGAAGTACAGGAACACGAAGCCGATCGCGACGCCGTTCACCAGGTAGGGAAAGAAGAGGATGCCCTTGAACAGGTTGCGGAAGCGGGTGTCGAAGCTCAGCACGGTCGCGAACCAGAGGGCCGCCGCGATCTGCACGAAGGACGCCACCAGGTAGACGCCGCTGACCAGGAAGACCTTGAACAGCTCGGGCCGGGTGAACAGTTCGGTGTAGTTGGCGGCGCCGACGTTCTCGCTGGTGGGGCTGACGCCGTCCCAGTCGGTGACGCTGTAGCCGAACATGTCGAGGATCGGCAGGTAGGTGAAGGCCACCAGCAGGGTGAGCGGGATCAGCAGGTAGAGCCAGGGGGTGAACCACCGGTGCCTGCGGGTGGTCCGCCGGCGGAGGGCCGGCTTCTTCGTCGGTGCAGCCGGGGCGGCGTGGGCCGGGGCGGGCCCCCGCTTCCTGTCCTTCTGCAGTGCAGTCATCATCGTTCCTTCGTTGGGCGTGGCGCCCGGAGAGCGGCGCGGCCGGGCCCGCCGGTCGGGGAGGTGGCGGGCGCGTCACCGCGCCGCTGGTCCGGGGTGCGTCAGCCGGCGACGGTCTTCTGTGCGGCGGACCACTTCTTGTCCAGGTCCGCGAAGTAGCTGTTCATGTCGCCCGTGGCGGCGCCGCGGGCGATGTCGACGAGCTTCTGCCGGTAGTCGGGGGTGTTCAGGCCGATCTCGGAGCCCTTGTCGATCCTGCTGATGGTGGCGGCGTTCTCCTGGGTCTGGCCGAGGAGCAGCGTGACGCCCTGGGTCTCGAACGGCTTCAGCGACTCCGGCAGGGCGGAGCCCTTGACCGAGGAGACGGCCTGCTCGGCCGCGGCGCTGCCGGACTTGTTCAGGTACCAGTCGATCCAGGCGCGTGCGGCCTCCTTGTTCTTGGAGTGCACGTTGACCGCGTACTTGTAGTCGGGCTGCAGGACCGTGCAGAGCTTGCCGCCGGTGGCCTGCGGGAACGGCATGAAGCCGATGTCGTCGGCGCTGCCTCCGGCGGCCTTGGCGGCGGCCTGCATCTGCGGGACGGCCCAGGAGCCGAGCAGCATGGTGCCGATCCTGCCGGTGCCCAGCAGGGTCTTGGACTTCTCCCAGTTGGTGGTGGTCGGGTCGTCCTCGCTGAGCTTCTCGTGGACGGTGGTGTAGAGCAGTCCGTCGATCGCGTTCAGGTCCTGGCCGGCGGCCCACGGCTCGGCGGTGGTGGCCAGCTTGTCCTTGCCGCTCTGGTTGCAGCTGGGGCCGCCGATGTTGTCGGTCCACTTCTGGAGCGGCCAGGCGTCCTTGTAGTTGGTGTAGTACGGGGTCGCCTGGGTCTTGGCCTTGATGGCCTTCAGGTCGTCGATGAACTCCTGCGGGCTCTTCGGCCACTCGGTGACGCCGGCCTGCTTCCAGACGGCCTTGTTGTAGACGAGTCCGGTGGCGGTGCCGAAGTTGGCGAGGCCGTAGACCTTGCCCTTGACGGTGCTGTAGTCCGTCCAGTTGTACGTCTTCGACAGCTCGCCGGAGTCTCCCAACGGCGCGAAGAAGGTCGGGTACTGAGTGATCGACACGTTGTCCGGGATCAGCAGGACGTCGCCGTAGTTCTCGGTGTTCATCCGGATCTTGGTCTCACCCTCGTAGTCGGTGAGGCCCTCGAACTTCACCTTGACGTTCGGGTAGACCGTGGCGAACTCGTCCGCGTACTTCTTCAGCGAGCCGTCCTTGATCTGGTCGGTGCGGTTGGTCAGCACGGTGATGCTGCCCGCGACCTTGGCCGGATCGGCGGCCGCGGTGGCCGCCGAGGACGAGCTTGCGCCGCCCTGACTGCTACAGGCTGTGAGCACAACCATGGTTGCGGCCGCGACGGCCACCCATCCTCTTCGCATCTTCGCTCGTCCTTCGCACTGATCGTCTTGGAGATCGGGAAGCGGCAACCGGGGCACCGCATTCGGCCTCCCGGGCTACTGGACGCTTAACGTAGACGTCATGTCCCGGCCTGTCCATAGACCGGTCAAGATTGATATCCAGGCATTCTGTTAACTCAAACGCCCTAATTTACTAAAGCATTACCTAACTTCATGTCGATTCAGTCTCGCCGCGATGCCACCCGCCGGAAGGCCTGGACAACGTTGTCCAAGCGCGTGAGAATCGGCGGGAACGGCCCGGCGGCGCCATGCCCGAAACGCGGCGGGGCTCCCAGCGGTCACCAGCGGAGACATCACAATGAGTTACGAAACGGCCATCGCGGTCGACGAGCTGCCCACCTCTGCCCGGCCTCTGCTCGCGGCCCTGGACATCGGCGGGACGAAGATCGCCGGCGGCCTCGTCGACGCCGACGGCACTCTGCTGCATCACGTCCAGCGGCCCACCCCCGCACGCGAGGACGCCCGCACGGTACTGGCCGCCGTCGAGGCCGTCCTCGACGAACTCGCGCTCCACCCGCTGTGGGCCACCGTCCGCGCCGTCGGCATCGGCAGCGCCGGGCCGGTCGACATCGAGGCCGGCACCGTCAGCCCCGTGAACATCCCTGTCTGGCGCGCCTTCCCGCTGCGCGCACGCGTCGGCGCGCACCCCGCCGTGCGGGAGCTTCCGGTGGTCCTCGGCGGCGACGCGATCGCCATGACCGCGGCCGAGCACTGGCGCGGAGCGGCCCGCCCCTACCGCAACGCGCTGTGCCTGGTCGTCTCCACCGGCGTCGGCGCCGGCCTGATCATCGACGGGCGCCTGCACACCGGCCGGACCGGCAACGCCGGCCACCTCGGCCACATCAGCGTCGACTTCACCGGCCGGCCGTGCCCCTGCGGCTCACGGGGCTGCCTGGAAGGCCTCGCCAGCGGCACCGCCATCGCCCGCACGGCCGCCGAAGCCGGCTGGCAGCCCGCGAACGGCGACGGCTCCGCCACGGCCGTGGCGGAATCGGCCCTGGCCGGAGACCCGCTCGCCCTGCACGCCTTCGACCGCGCCGCCCGGGCCCTCGCCGCCGGGATCGCCGCCACCGCCACCCTCGTCGAGATCGAGGCCGCGGTCATCGGCGGCGGCGTCGCCAAGGCGGGCGAGCTGCTGCTCGGCCCGCTGCGCCGACACCTCGACGCCTACGCGGCCCTCCCCTTCGCCGCCCACACCCTCGTCGTCCCCGCACAGCTCGGGACGGACGCCGGCCTCATCGGCGCCGCCGCCCTCGCCCGGCCCGCCCTCCGTGCGGCTGCCCCGGCGACCACCTGAACGAGCCGACCTCGTTGCGCGGCCGATCGGGCCTCCGGCGCGGGGCCGTCCCGTCACCGGAGCTGCGACGCGGGGCCATCCCGTCACCGGACCTCCGGCGCGGCCCCGTCCCGGTCGGCCGTCAGCCGTCAGCCGTCGTAGCCGAGCCGGCCCGGAACCGGGACAACTGCCCGGCCGCCACCGGGCACACGATCCAGAGGATCCAGCCGTACGTGGTGAGGAAGAAGACGGGGACGGACAGTCCGAAGCCGAGCATCATCCCGTACAGCACCGGGTCCCCCGCCGCGACCAGCCTGGCGGGGATGTCCGGGTCGCGCATGTGCCGCGAGGTCATCCGGCGCTCCATGGCGATCACCGACCCGTGCGCCAGGCACTGCAGCAGGGCGTAGAAGCCGAAACGCAGGCCCACGGTGTCCGTGTCGTCACCCTCGGTCGTGAGGAGCTTCGTGGCGAACGGGTTGAGCACGATGGTCAGCAGCCACCACGAGTTGAGCAGGCGCAGGACCGCGTCGGTGCGTTCGGTCCAGCGGAAGACCCGTTGTGCTGGCCCCAGGCGGCGCCGATCACGGCGAAGCTGATCAGGAAGGCCAGGTAGTGGTCGAGGTCGTCGCCGACCGCCGATCCGAACTCCGCGACCGTCCGCCCCTCGGGCACCGGCAGTTCGAGGGCGAGCAGGGTGATGGCGATCGCCACCACGGCGTCGGAGAAGAAGATCATCCGGTCGGTGGCACGTTCCTCGTATCTCCGCAGCTTCCTCGCCCGCACCGCAGCCTCCTCGCCCGTCCCACCCATCGTCACCGCAGGACCGGCCGCCACGGGCGCTGCGACACGCGCGCGGGTGGGGTCTCGTGCCGGGTGTCCGGGCGGAGGTCCGCAGGTGACGGCGGGCCGGCTCAGAACCACGTGGTCAACCACAGCCTGGCCCGCCAGGAGGCGTACGGGATCGTCTGCCCGGTGTAGATCGGCAGGAAATAGAGGAAGTTCCAGGCGATGAGCAGCACCACCAGGGCGGCGGCCGCCACTCCGCGCAGGCGGCGTCCCTCGGCCGAACCCGGCGGTCCCAGCAGCGCTGCCAGCGTCATCGTCACGGCCAGGCACAGGTAGGGCGCGAACACGACGGCGTAGAAGGAGAAGATCGTCCGGTCCTGGTACAGGAACCAGGGCAGGTACCCGGCACCCACCGCGCACAGGACGGCACCGGCGCGCCAGTCGCGGCGCAGCGCCCACCGGTGGAGCAGGTACACCAGGGCGCAGCATGCCGACCACCACAGGAGCGGCGTGCCCAGGGCGAGGACGGTCTGGGTGCACCCGGCCGCCGCACGGCAGCCGTCCGTCCCCACCTGCGGGAACGCGTAATGGAACAGCACGGGCCGGCCGAGGACGAGCCAGCTCCAGGGGTTCGACTCGTACGGGTGGGGGTGTGCAGCCCGACGTTGAACCGGTAGACCTCGGCCTCGTAGTGCCACAGGCTGCGGAGCGCGGCCGGGATCCAGGGCCAGGCGCTGTCGCGGCCGTCCGCCCAGTGGCGTCCGTAGCCACCGTCGGACAGGAACCAGCCGGTCCAGGTCGCCAGGTAGGTCAGGCCGGCGACCGGGACGAGGGCCAGCACCGATCGGCCGTCCCGGCGCAGGACGGCGAGGTACGGGCGGTGCGCTCCCGCCACCCGGCGGGCGCCGACGTCCCACAGCAGGGTGAGGACGATGAAGAAGGCGAGGAAGTAGAGGCCGTTCCACTTGGTCGAGGCCGACAGCCCGAGGAAGAGGCCGGCGGCGAGCCGCCAGGGGCGTGCCCCTGTCCCGGCGCGGTCGCCGGTCCGTCCGTCCGGTCGTGCCCGGCCCTCCTCGTCGACCGGAAGCGCTGCCGCGAGCCGGGCCCGCGCACGGTCCCGGTCGATGAGCAGGCAGCCGAACGCCGCCAGCGCGAAGACCATGACGACGAGGTCGAGCAGCGCGGTACGGCTCATCACCAGATGCAGGCCGTCCATGGCCAGCAGCGCCCCGGCCACGCAGCCCAGCAGTGTCGAACGGAACAGGCGGCGTCCCGTCCGGCACAGCATCAGCACCGAGAGCGTGCCCAGGGCCGCCGTCATGAAGCGCCAGCCGAACGGGTGGAGGCCGAACATCCACTCGCCGAGGGCGATCACCCACTTGCCCGTCGGCGGGTGCGCGACGAAGGCGCCGGTGTCGGAGAGCGGGATCCCCTGGGGGCGGGCGAGGATCTGCGGGTCGGAGACCAGGCGGTCCGGCCAGCCGGTCTCGTAGCCGTGCTGCAGCAGGGACCAGGCGTCCTTGGCGTAGTAGGTCTCGTCGAACACGACCGCCCGCGGGCTGCCCAGACGCCAGAAGCGGGGCAGTCCTGCGAGGAGCGCCACCAGCAGCGGCCCGCCCCATCCCGACCAGCGGGCCAGGCGGTACGCCGCTGCCGGCGGCAGCCCGAGTGCGCGCCACACCCGGGTGCCGGGTGCGGGGAACGGCACGACCAGGCGGTCGTGCACGGACGGGTGCGGGGGCCCGCCGTACCCGAAGTCGCGCAACTGCCGGGCCCAGGAGATCGCACGGCGGCCCGCCGCCTTCGGCGGCGCGTCGACGGGGGCGGGCATGTCGACGCGGGCGGGCGCGTCACCGACGGCGGGCGCGTCCTCACGGATCACGTGGCGGGCCTTCTGCTCGTGGCGGCGGGCTCCGGTGCGGCATGACGTCCCGGCATCGGCGCCCCCTCGGTGGTGGAGGCGGGACGGACCGTCGCCGGTGCCCGGTCGTCCATCGCCGTCGACGGTGCCGGGGCGGAGGCCGCCGAGGTGACCGGGCGCGGCCTTGGCCCGGTGGGCCCGCCCGCGGCAACGGCGCCGGCCAGGAAGGTCAGCCCGATTCCGAGCCCGGCGACGGTCAGCACCGACCCCGTCACCACCCAGGCCCGGCGGGCCCGTTGCCGGGAGCGGACCCCCGCCCGCAGCCGCTGCCGGTCCCCGGTCCCGTACGGTGTGTCCTCCTCGCCGGCACGCATCAGCCGTGCGAGCTCCCGCTCGAAGTGATCCATCGCTCCCCCTTTCCTTCCTGCGAGGCTCCCTGCTCCGCTCCCTGGGACGGCTCTGCCGGCTCGGCCAGGAGCTGCCGCAGCCGCGCGACGCCACGCGCCGTCAGCGAACGGGCCGTACCGACCGGGCATCCGAGCACCTCCGCGACCTGACGTTCGGGCAGATCCTGGTAGTAGCGCAGCACCACCGCGGCCCGCTGCCGCGCCGGCAGCAACGCCAACACGCCCTCCAGCCGCGTCCGTTCGTCCACGGCCGCGCTCTCGTCCGCCGCTCCGGGCGGGTCGGGCAGCCGCTCGACCGGGTGCTCGCCCCACCAACGGCGCCGCGCCGACCGGGCCGCCGCCCGCACCAGGACCTTGCGCACGTAGGCCTCCGGCGCCTGCCCGGCCACCCTCGGCCAGACGAACCAGAGCTTGACCAGCGCCTCCTGCAGCAGGTCCTCGGCCCGGTGCCGATCGCCACCGGTGAGCAAGCGGGCCAGGTGCAGCAACGCCGACCACCGGGCCGTCACGAACCCGTCGAACCCGTCGAACCTGTCGGCCCGCAACTGCCCTGGCACCCCGCTCCTTTGCCCTCTCGCCGAGGATCGCCCGCGACATCGGCCTCGTGATCGGCCGGCCATCGGGCGCGTCATCGGGCGCGCCATCGGCTGCGCACACCGCCGCAGGGCCGCGGATACGCCCCTGCACCCTCTACAAAGGCCTCGGGCCCCACTCCGCTATGCACCCCCGGCGTGTGGCGTGGATCACAGCATCCGGTTCGGCAGCCCCGGCCTGCCCACCGGCCGCGTCACCTCGGACCGTTGGGCACGGACCGCCCATCCGGCACCCCGGCCTCGTACGGCACGCCCGCCCCCGACTCCGCCGTGTCGAAGGCACGCCGGTCCGCGTCCGCGAGCCAGAAGTAGACCGGCGGCAGGCCCAGTTCGATCACCGCGAGCACAACCTGGAACCACTGCGGCCAGCCGTGCAACCCCAGCGAGAGCAGTCGCCCGAGGCCGCCCAGGAAGAAAACGCCGGCGAGCACGCGGACCGCTGCGGCCGGGACGGGCCGCTGCCGAGCCGCCCAGAGCCAGGCCAGGCCGTAGCCGGCGAAGCTCGCACCCATGAAGCGTCCCCAGCTGTCGATCGTCGTCCCGGCGTGCGCAGCACCGGGGATCGCCGCATTGCCCAGGGCGAAATGGAACAGCCCGATCGCCACGCAGGACCACCCCATGAGCCATAAGAGCACTCGGAGAGTTCTGGCCATGACCCACCACCACCCCGTCTTCTGTCGTCTGTCTTCCGTCTTCCGCCGTCCGGCGTCCACCGCACAAGTTGACAGACATCTACTAGCCCTGGCATCAGAGTAGGCGCCTCAAGTAGACGCGTGTCAAGTAAGCTGACCGCGTGCCACCACCTCGCAAGCGCCTCGGCCCGGCCGAACGTCGAGCCCAACTCCTCTCCGTCGGAGCGCAGTTCTTCGCCGAGTACCCCTACGAGTCCGTGCTGATGGAGGACGTCGCCCGGCGCGCCGGGGTCTCCCGAGCCCTGCTCTACCGTCACTTCCCCAGCAAGCACGCGCTCTTCGCCGCGGTGTACCAGGAGGCGGCGGACCGGCTGCTGGCGGAGACGCGCCTCGACCCGGCCGACTCCCTGCTCGACCAACTCGTCCAGGGCATGGACGTGCACCTGGACTACTTCATCGCCAACCGCAACGCCGTGATCACCGCGAACCGCGTCCTCGCCGGCGACCCGGTCATCCAGACAATCGTGACGGGCGAACTCGACGCCCTCCGCGGCCGTCTGCTCGCCGCCCTCCCACCCGTCGACGACGGCACCCGCAACGCGGTCTCCGCCGTACTGCGCAGCTGGCTGGTCTTCGTCCAGGTCCTCGTCGTCGACTGGCTCACCCAGGAGAGCTGCACCCGCACCGAACTTCGCGACGTCTGCGTCGGCGCCGTCCTCGGCGCCCTGCGCCCCCTGCTCCCGACCCCGATCGAGCCCGCACCGGAAGGCCCCGCCTGAGCAGGGGCTCCTGCCGGTGTCGGCAGGGGCACGGCGCTGGGCAGGGCGGCGGAGGTGTTCGGTGTGAACCCGAGCCGGGCCGGGACGGCGCCGCTCGCACGGTCGGCCGGGTCGGGGACAACCTCGACGCAGTCGATGCCGAGGGGACGGAAGGCCTGTTCACACAGGGCGCGGGTGGCCCGCGTGGCCACGCCGCACCCGCCAAGCGGGCTGCCCGCCGACTCTCGCGACGTCGACGGGCAGCCCCAGCACATCACCGCGTCACGGCCTGATGCACCTCAATCCCGAATTCCGCACCGGAGCCCAGGAGGCGGCGCGGCCCGGGAGTTGCGACCGCTCAGGCGCAGGCAAGCCGCCAGGAGCCGTAGGAGCCGGAGATGTAGGAGCCGCCCTTCTCCAGGCCCACCCGGAAGTAGAAGCAGGCACCCTCGGCGAAGTCCTTGTCGTAGACGTACGCGTTGCCCCAGTCGATGCCGGTGTACCCGCCGGTGTAGTCCTTCGTGGTCTTGGCGTCACTGGTGCTGGCGAGACCCTTGGTGGGGGCCGTGTACTGCAGGCGGACGCCACGGCCGTCCGAACAGGCGTCCAGGAAGCGGAAGGTGTCGCCGTTGGTCGTGAAACCCACATAGCCACAGGTGTCGGCCGACCCCACGAAGTCGTTGATCTCGAGCGCGGAGGCGGGGTTGGCTATGCCGAGAGTGAGGGCGGCGGCGGCCGCGGCGGTCACGGCGATGCGCTTGAACGTGGACATGTCTTCTCCAGTCGAACGCGAGGGAACGTCGTGAACACGACGAATGGCGGCCCCCGTGATCATGGGGCAGGATGATGCCCCATGGAAAGATCATTCAGCAACTTCGCTTCTCCGCACGGACCATGACTGGCAATGAGGTGAGACTCCTCCCCCGCCTCGGGCGAACGCCGCGCCACTTCGCACGACGTCCCACGGTGTGCCACGACTTGACTCGGCCACCTGTACCCGGAAGTCCGTGCACGCGGCCGGAGTAGACTGCGCCGGCATGATCGGAATGGACGCTCGTTTCGTCGGCATCGCCGAGCTGGTCGAGGCCCCGTCCGTGGCGGTCGTGGTCGACGTCATGCGGGCCTTCACCGTGGCTGCCTGGGCGTTCGCCCAGGGGGCGGAGAAGATCGTGCTTGCGGAGTCATCGGACGACGCTCTGGCGCTGAAGACCCGCCACCCGGATTGGGTGGCACTCAAGGACGGTCCGCCCGCGGCCGGGTTCGACCTGGTCAACTCTCCGGGCCTGCTGCGGGCTGCCGACGTTCGCGGACGGACCGTTGTCCAGAAGACCACCGCTGGGACGGTCGGCGCCCTTGCCGTCAAGGATGCACCCTCGTGCTGTGCGCCGGCTTCGTGGTGGCGGAGGCGACCGCTCGGCTCCTGCGCACGCGCAGGCCCGACAGTGTCACGTTCGTGGTCACTGGCGAAGACGGACGGGCCGATGAAGATCTGGCGTGCGCCGAATACATCGCCTGCAGGGCGACAGGCGCCGAGGCGGATGCTTCGGTGTTCCTCCGCCGGGCTGCCGATTCGCGCGCAGCTGCCGAGCTTGCGGAGGGGGTGCGTCAGGGAGTGCATCCTGACGACGTCGAACTCTGCCTGGAACTCGACCGGTTTCCCTTCGCCATGGTGGCGGCCCTGGCGGACTCTCTCATGGTCCTGCGTCCGTGCGCCGTACCTGCACAGGCCGACGACCCCGCGATGTGACGGGCGAGAGCCAACAGCATCCGCGGCGCGTCCCCGACCGGCGCGTCGACAGATGTCCGCGAACATCCGAGCCGGCACAACTCGCATCGGTGGTCGGCCAGGATCCAGGAAGTCGCCGTCCACGGCAAAATGGGGTGACAGATCACCGTCCGGTGGGCATGATCGGGCGGTTGTTCCGTCATGTCCGCCTCCGGAGGCTCGCCACGACCATTCACCGTGAACACGCTCGGGACCTGCCGTGGCCCGCCGCGGACCCCCGCCGGAATGCCTTCGACTGGGATGACGGCGAGGCTGCGCGGCTGACGGCCCTGATCGTCCCCATGGTGCCCTCCGAGGCCGATCGAGCGGCCGATCCGGGCGAGATGTCGGGGTGGCTCTTCACCGCCCGGGTCACCGCGCTGTTGGTGTCCCGGTTCGGAAGATGGGCCTGCGGCTGGGACCATTCGAACCACTTCGGCGGTCCCGTCGAAACCTGGTGCTGCCCCTCGCACTCGGTCGGAGGGGCGGAGGAGACGGCCGCGCGCGTCGTGACCTGCCTGCTCGAGTGGCGTGGCTGGCTGGAGGACATCGCCGAGCGGTTCGAGCAGCTCGCACCGCATCCCGACGCGGACGCCGAGGACCGCAGCTGGCACCTGGAACGCGCGGTGACCCGCCTGGTCACGGTGGTCGTCAACAGCACCCACGCCGACGGAGGGTGGCAGCGGCTCTGCGAGACGACGCTGACCTGGTTCCTCACCTCCACGGGCCTGGGTCCGGACGAGGCCCGGAAGGCGGTGGAGGCCGCCATCGGTGGGCGCTTCCGGAGCCACGTCGTCCCCGCGACGACCTTGGTCGACACGGTGGGCGAGGACCTGGCGATCGGTCTGACCGGCCGCGGGTTCTACCGTGAGCGATGACGCGCTGGCCACCTGGTGCCGCGTCAGGCAGCAGGTCGACTGGTCCGCGGCGGCCGGAGTGGGCCCGACCCCGATGCGCCCTGCCGTGGACGGACTCGCCGCGTGGTTCGACGGCCCGGTCCGTCTCCGCGACTCCGACCGGGCCGACCGACTGCTCGCGGCGATGGCCGAGTCGCGGAGCGCGGCCGCCCGGGGCGAACCGCTCACCCCGACCCTCCTGGCCGACTGGCAGAAGCTGGTCCTCGGGGTGGACGAGGTGCACCTGCGCCGGAGCGACGCCTACGCCAAGGGCGGCCGGGAACGGTACGGGCTCACGCCCCACACCTGGCAGGACTTCGCCGCGTACCTGCGCCAGAGCAACGATCCGTCGCTCCCCCTGCCGGCCCGCGCCGCCAGGGCGTACCTCGACACTGCCTTCTTCCACCCCTACCCGGACGGCAACGCCCGCCTGGCACTGCTGGTCCTCGCCCACGTCCTGGACCGGGAAGGGGTACGCCTGGACGAAGTGGGACCGCTGCAGACCACCCGTTACGCGGACGACCCGGACGGCGCCCTCGACCTGGCGGCTCTGGTCACCGTACTGATCCGCGCCGCGCACCGCCGGGCCACCGCCCAACGCGGGGTCGGCTCCAGGAACGACGCGGTAACCGTCTTCCGACCGGCTCCTTCTGGATACAGGTCAGGCGGCTGCCTCGGCGGACTCCGGTGACGGAGTGTGTCGCCCACGCGAAGAACGCCAGGTGCGCCAGAGGAACACCGGCCAGGCGATCGCCGCCGCCAGACCCCCGACGGCAAAGGCCGTCACCAGCAGGTAGGAGGAGCCGCCTCCCGTGGAGAAGACTCCGCCGGCGGCACCGGAGTCCCGTGCTGCGGCCGTCTCGCCGATTCGCAGGGAGTCCGGTCCGTCGTACAGGAGGACGTCCGTGCGCGCGGCAGTGCCGTCCGCCGCCTTCCAGTCACCGTAGAAGTCGCACGACCCGTGGCTGCAGACCTCCCGGGCGGCAGTGAATGTCCCGATGACTCCGCTGCCGCTCTGCGCCTTCCAGGCCGGCACGAGATCAGGCGCAGCCTTGGCAATTCCGACGAAGGCTATGAAGGGCAGGCCGACCCAGAGGAAGAGCGACATGCGCCAGTGACGCTTTGCGGGGGAATCGATCATGAGGGTGGAGCCTATGAGGTGGGCCCCGTTTCGTAAAACCCTTTCAGTTGCGAAAATCCCCACACAAGGCACATTTCACGGCCGGCATGCATGGCGATGAGACCGGCCTCACTCAGGTACTCCGCCAGAAGGCCGATGCGGCTCCGAAGAACCCTCGTGACCGTGCGCCTGAGAGGACCTCACCAACCGGCCGTACGGGGTCCCGGCTCATGACGGGCTGCCCGGGTGAAGCGGGTGCCCCAGTCGTCGAGCAGCTCGAGCAGCTCGGGCGGCTCGACGACGGAGAAGTCCGCCCCGAGCGCACCGAGGGCCATCGCCGGCCAGTCCAGCGAGTCGGCGGTCATGCGGACGCGGCAGCGCCCGGCCGTGACCTCCTCGACCACGCCCCACCGGCCGATCCGTTCCCGCACGGTCGCGGCCGGGGCGTCCACCACGACCTCGACCCGATGGGGGCGGGGCGCACCGGTCAGTCCGGCCCGGACGAATTCGGCGGCGTCGGCGGCCGGAAGGTCACGCGGCCTGAACCGAGCGCCGGTGCCCCGCGCCGCCGTGAGCCGGTCGAGGCGGAAGGTGCGCCAGTCGTGTCGGCCGAGGTCGTACGCGACCAGGTACCAGCGGCGGTCGAGACAGACGAGCCGATGCGGTTCGACGGTCCGCTCCGTCCCTCGGCCGTCGGCGGCGGTGTAGGCGAAGCCGAGCTGTTCGCTGTCGCGGCAGGCGAGGGCCACCAGGGTGAGCTCGTCCGGATCGACGCCCGCACCGGCCGGCGCGCCCCAGTCCGCGGGAACCGTCACCGCGCGCAGCGCCTCGACCCGTCGTCGCAGCCGGGCCGGCATCACCTGCGCCACCTTCGCCAGCACCCGGACCGAGGCCTCGGCGATGCCCTCCACCGGGCCCTGCGCCGCGGCCTGCAGACCCACGGCGAGGGCGACCGCCTCCTCGTCGTCGATCACCAACGGTGGCAGCGCCGCGCCCGCGGCGAGCTGGTAGCCGCCGTCGACGCCGCGCTGCGCCGCGACCGGATAGCCCAGTTCGCGCAGCCGGTCGATGTCACGCCGCAGGGTGCGGATCGAGATGCCCAGCCGCTCGGCCAGTTCGTCACCCGGCCAGTACCGGTGCGTCTGGAGCAGGGAGAGCAGTCGCAGCGTCCGGGTGCTGGTGTTCGCCATGACTCCGATCCTCCCGCAATTCAGGTCAGAAAGTGACCGCTGTGGCTCCTAGTGTGGAACGTGTCCGGCGGAGGCAGGAAGTCCGACGGAACACCCGGCGAAGCACCCACCGAAGCACCTACCGAAGGCGGAAACCATGAGCGAGTCCCTGACCGTCGACACGTCGACCTCCAACGAGTCGGCCGTCGACGAGGCGGCCACCGACGTGCCGGCCGCGACCGGCGAGCGGGCCGACCTGCTGGTGTCGCTGGCCAAGCAGCGGCACTTCCTGCGCTTCACCACCCGCGACCTCACGGACGAGCAGGCCGGACTGCGCACCACGGTCAGCGAGCTGTGCCTGGGCGGCCTGATCAAGCACGTCACCTCGGTCGAGCGGGCCTGGGCCGGCTTCATCGTCGACGGCCCGTCGGCCATGCCCGATTTCACCTCGTGGACCGAGGCCGACTTCGCCCGTCGGGCCGACGAGTTCCGGCTGCTGCCCGGCGAGACGCTGGCCGGTGTGCTGGCCGACTACGACGAGGTGGCCCGCCGCACGGACGAGTTGGTCGCCACCCTGCCCGACCTGGGTGCCACCCGGCCGCTGCCCAGGGCCCCGTGGTTCGAGGCCGGGGCGGAGTGGTCGGCCCGCCGCGTGCTGATGCACGTCATCGCGGAGACCGCCCAGCACGCCGGCCACGCCGACATCATCCGCGAGTCCATCGACGGCGCCAAGAGCATGGGGTAGCCGACGGGGCGAAAGGTGGCGATCCGCAGGGTGGGATTCGGGCGGCCGGATTGACCGTCACCTTGGGTCACGAAATCCGGGCCCGTGGCGCCGAATTGTCACTCAAACGAACCGGAATTTCGTTGCTTCGTTAACCAACTTGCTTCAGCTGCACGTCAGTTGCACGGAGCGTAGGTTGGAGGGGAACGTTTCGACGAAAGGGGAACGGCACCATGAGTACCCCCATGGACGTGCGCGGGGATTGGGATCTCACGCAGAGCAACGGATTCACCGTCCACATGCAGATCGACGGCGAGGACCCGGACGGGACCTTCAACGGACGGGGCAACATCGACGGCAAGGCCGGCTTCATCGACCTGGCCGACACGCGCGCCACGGACCACGAGATCACCTTCCAGATGGGCGCGGGCCGGTACACCGGGCAGTTCGACTTCCAGGGCCGGCTGACCGGCACCACGGTCGATACCAGCCACCCCACCAGCCAGGCCACCTGGCAGGCGAACAAGCTGTTCGGGAGCATCTAGCCCGTTGCCGGGCTGGCCGCCGCCCGACATCCGAGACCCCTCCGGCGGGGCGGTCCGACGGATCGGGCCGCCCCGCCGTGCCCGGTGTCAGGCCGGGTCGGGCGCTGCCAGGATGCACAGCAGCGAGCACGCCACCGCGGACGACGGTGCGCTGGTGCTGGACTCGGTGCCCGGGGGCGAGTTCTCCGGGACGAAGGTGGCCGAGGCGGTGTTGGTCACGGGCAGGGCGAGCAGGAAGGAGCTGCAGTAGACCTGCCGGGTGGCTCCGGCCGCCAGGTCGAAGGTGCCGGCCGCTGTCCGGCAGGCAGGGGTCACGGCATCGTTGACGGTCACACCGGCGGCGCCCACCGGTCCGGCGTCGGTCACGGTGATCCGCCAGTACGCCGTGCCGAGCAGCCGCAGCAGACCGACGGGACTGATCTTGGCCCAAGGTCCGGCGCCGCCGGGCCCGCAGTCGTGCGGATGGTCCGAGGCGCAGATCTCCTTGACGACCGTCACGTGCGGCCGGCACGCGCTGCCGGGGGCCACGGCGGCGGTGACGGTGTTGGAGGTGAGCGGGCCGGTCGCGTCCGTCCCGGTGGCGGTGTCGGTGAGCCGGGTGGTGGCGCAGTCCGGCGTGACGACCGTGCGGAAGCAGACCTGGGGCGCGTCGCCCTGGTAGGCGACCACCAGGGCGGGGTGGTGGTCGGTGGTGAAGTCGCCGGTGGAGGTCAGCACCAGTTGGACGGCGACGGTGACGGCCGGGTGGTCGACGGCGCTGACGGCGGAGAGGTCCACCGTGCCGGAGGCGGTCAGCGGCGGCTGGGCGAGGACCGTGCCGTCCGGGTCGGCGACGGTCACGTGCGAGGCCGCCAGGTCGACGTGGGCGAGGTCGATGTCGTCCAGGCGCGCCTGGGTGTACGCCTGCACATGACCGGCGGCGCCGTCGCAGTAGAAGGCGGACGGGCGGAGCGTGACGGTGGCCCCGCTGTGCACACAGGGCGAGGCGCCGGACGCGGGGTCGAGGAGAACAGCACCCCGGCGTCGCCGAGGCCGATCAGGCACCGGGTGGTGGCGTCGTAGCTGTAGCCGTAGTCACGGGTGGCACCGCCGTTGACGCCCGGATGGGCCGCGGGCAGCGGGAATCCCGCGCAGGGCGCGGCGTGCGTCCAGTCGTGGCAGACCGTCGCACCGGCGATGCCGCCGTTCCAGACCGGGAAGTAGCTGCGGGTGGTGCCCTCGGAGGTGACCGTCTCGGGGTTGAAGGTGTAGGCCCCGCCGTTGATGCCGGCAAGGCTGCCCGGCGGGGTCAGCGGCGCCCCGGCGACGGTGTAGCAGACCGTGGCGAGGTTCGCGCCGCCCACGGTGGTGGTGCAGACGCCGTCGGCCCGGCCCGCGGTGTCATAGGCGGTGTAGGCGTTGTAGGTGTTGTACGCGGCACCGGGGCCGGCGGGGTGCGGGGTGTCCCAGCCGGGGCAGACGCTCCCGCTCGCCGGGTCGAAGCAGCCAAGTGCGGGCGGTCCGGCGGCGCTGGACCCCGAGGTGAGCGGCGCGGAGGAGGCGAAGACCTTGCCGTCGGCCACGGTCAGCGCACCCTGGTAGAGGCCGCCGGGGTTGCCGGGCAGGTCGTGGTTGGGCGGCACGATCGCCGCGTACGGCTGGCCGGGGCACGGTGTGCGGGACGCCATGGCCAGGCAGAGGACCTGGCCGGTGCTCGCCACGCCGTACAGGTTGCCGCCGACGGCGACCAGGCCCGCCAGGTTGTTGGCGGAGGACGGCGAGGTGCCGGACGCCTCCAGGGCGACGAAGCCGCAGTTCGCCCGGGCGGCGAGATCCAGGCAGCCGACCCCCACGGCGCCCGCCGAGACGCCCGGGTAGTAGACGACCCCGTCCCGGTCCGGGTCCTGGACGTACTGGGGGGTGAGCGGGCTGGAGATGTCACCGGTGTCGCCGGAACCGAGCGGTCCGGGAGTGCTGTTGAGCGGCCGCGGCCACGGGCCGCCGGTGCACGGCTGACCGGTGGTCAGGCTGCTGCACACCACCTTCCGGGCGGCGGCGCCCGCGTGGTGGTAGATGTTCCAGGACTCCACCTCCCCGAGCGCCGTGCGGTGCAGGACGGGCGTGAACCCGTCCCCGCCGGTGGACTGCGCGGTGGGCCGCACCGGCGCGAGCAGCGGCGCCCCCAGGTCGGTGCCGCCCGGACGGGCCGAGGGGTTCTCCGCACGCACCGCGACGGCGGAGCTGCCGGGATCCGTCGCGGAGAAGGTCGATCCGTCGGTGGACCACGACGGCGTCCACCCGGGCGGGGTGCGCAGCGAACCGGGCACGTACGTCTGGGCGGTGCCGGCCCCGCTGATCGTGTCGGTGATCGCGGCGGGGGCGCCCGCCGGGGAGTCGGCCGCGTTGCGGTAGCCGATGGCCCAGTTCACCGTGTCGCCGTGGTCGACGGCGGCGGCACCGGGGTGCGTGATGTCCTGCACCGACTTCGTCAGGGCGGAGCCCGACGTTCCGTCGGGTGCGCCGGAGGCCCGGGCCGGTGTTCCGGCCCCGGTCAGCAGGGCGGCCGTCAGCGGGACGGCCGCGAAGGCTCGCAGGAGGATGGCGGTTCGGGGTGAGAGGAGGCGTGTCCGCATGGATTCCCCACCTTGCTCGTCGGGCGGCCGGCAGGATGCCGGCCTCTGCCCGCTCCCGACGGTAGGGATCGGGGAAATGCCCGGTCGGGAAATCCGAAGAAGTGACGTCCGGCGGGGAGCTCCTCGGTCCCGCCCGGATTCTTCCGGCCACTCCGGGGCCGAAATCGATCGCACGGACGGTCCGATGACGAACATCCTGCCGTACGGTCCGGTGGCGAACATCCTGCCGTGCTGCCGGAGTGGCCGCCGGCCGGGCCGTGCAGGGCGGGCCCGGATCTCGGCGTCAGGCCCAGTCCGGCACCAGCGACGGGCTGCGCAGCTCGACCAGCGCGAGCGTGCCGGGCCGGGGACACGGCGCGGGGCGGTGCAGCCGCAGAGCGGCCGAGACCTGCGCCCGGGCGAATCGCGCTGCCGGGCAGCGGCGTGGCCCGATCCCGAACGGGAGGAACCAGTACGGTCGGGCCGTACCGGCCCAGCGGCCCGGGTCGTAGGAGTCCGGCGACCGCCAGCCCCGGGGGTGACGGTGGATCAGCCAGGGGCTGACGAGCACCAGGTCGCCGACGGTGAAGGGCAGCACGGCGCGCTCCTCGACGACCGCCCGCGCGATCATGAAGCTCGGCGGGTACAGCCGGAGCGCCTCGTCGATCGCCACGGTCGGCGCGTCCGGGGGCACGCCGAGGGAGATCGCGCTGAGGACCGCCGCCGTGGTGCTCCCCCATCCGGCGAGGACCATCGCCCGTAGCTCCTCCGCGATCTGCGCCGAGCTCCAGCCGTCGGCCGCGAGGCGGCGCAGGAAGGCGGAGTCGCCTCCCACGACCAGCCCCGCCACGAACGCCAGCAGATCGTCACGGAGCTCCGCCCCGAGGTCGCCCGCCGCCCCGGCCGGGCGCTCCAGTGCCGCCCAGCTGCGCCGGACGAGAACGCGGAGCCGCGCGCCGTCCACAGCACCGGGGGCTGCCCGGTGACCTGGGCGAGCATCGCCGAGGCCACGGCCTCGGTCAGCCGCTCCCTGGGCGCGGGGAGCGCACCGCCGGGCAGGGTGGCCCGCAGGTGGTCGACGATCTCGTCCGGCCGGCCCGCTGCGGCGCCCATCGCCGCGACCAGCTGGCGTTTGACGCTCCGTACCCGCTCGCCGCGCATGGCTCCGACGCCGCCGAGCAGTCGTTGGGAGTGCGCGGGGCGAGACTTCTGCCCGACCGAGGTCGTGAGGAGGAGCCGGGCCCACGCCAGGTCGCGGACCAGCCATCCGGGCCGCTGCCCGAAGGTGCAGCGGGACAGCGGCTCCGCCGGGTCCGGGCCGTGGAGCCGGATCGCCTCGAACAGATCGGGGCGGTGCGCGAGGGACAGTTCCGGGTAGCCGGTCGGAGTCATGCCGGTGTCCCTTCCTCGGTCGGTCGGTCGGGCCGGTGCCCCGGTCGGTGGGCGCGGCGGCGGGTCAGCGCGGGGGTGCCTCGGGGACGCCGTCGACCTTGAACCGCAGCAGCGTGCGGGCGCTCGGCCGCGCGATGGCCGGGCCGCGATGCAGGGCCGCATGGTTGTCGAAGACCAGCACCCGGGTGGGGGCGACCACGGCCTCGTACCAGCGCGGCACGGCAGCCAGCCGCCGTTCGAGTTCACGTCCGGCCCCGGCGGCCGGGGTGTCACCGCCGAGGAACGCGTCGAGGGCCGGCCGGAACCACCGCGGCACCGTACCGCCGACCGGTGCGTGCAGGGGTTCGAGCCGGGGATAGCGCTCCCGCCAGGAGACGTGCTCCTCCCGCAGGGCCGCCGGGAGTGCGCCCGCGCCCTCCCAGTGCTCGTCGACCAGCGACCAGGGGAGCACTCCGGTGGCCGGCTCGTGCAGAGCCGGGTCCTCCCGGAGCAGGCCCAGCACGCTCCACCGGTTCGGCCGCAGCCAGGGCGTGCTGTCGGTGTGCCAGGCCTGCTCGTAGCGGTCGACGCCGCCGGTCGGCACTTCGGAGACGGGGCCGCCGAGCGTCGTGCCGGCCGGGAGGTCGTAACGGCCGAGGAGGTCCCCGACCATCGACACCACGGCAACGGTGAGCGCCGCCCGGGGAAAGCTGACGGTGGCACTGCGCGCAGGACCGGCCAGTGCCTCGCGCAGATCGGTGCGGAACACCTCGCCGTCGGCCCGCAACCGGGCGAGCAGACCGGTGTCGCGGGCGACGTGCAGGCCCTTGAGCAGCTCCGGGGACGCGGCCGCGGGCCATCCGGTCAGCAGCGGGACGAGGTCGGCCGGCACCGGCAGGTCGGGGACGGCGAGGGGTGTGAACGGCATCGCGGCCCCCGCCTCAGCCGAAGTGACGGGCGAGCAGCTGGCGCACCCGGTCGACGCTCTCCGGGCTCGCCTGGGGCGTGAGGAACACGTCGAGGTCCTCGTCGTGGGTGAGCTCCCCCACGCCCCGGCCAGGGTCTCGGACAGCCCGGTCAGCAGGCTCAGGCCGAGCGAGGGGTAGGCGGAGTCCATGGCGTGCGCGAGGAAGAAGGCGAGGCTGCGCTGGCGCGTCGTGTACGGGTCCCGCTCCCGGTAGTTCTCCAGGCTGAAGTTCGGATGGCAGGCGTCGAGCAGGAGCTTCGGCACCTTCCAGACCGGCATGATCACCCGGTGGGCGCCCAGCGGGCGAACGGGGTACTGCAGCGGCCGGTTGCCGTTCATCACCATGAAGAGCGCCTCGGCGAGCAGGTCCTCCCGGTTGTAGCCGAAGGCGAGGTCCGTCGCGCCGCGTCGGTCGGCCAGGGTCCGCGCCACCCGGAGGATCAGGAAGGTCCCGAAGAAGTGCAGCGCCTCGTGCGTGAAGGCCTCGCGGAAGTCCTCGTACAGCTCGTCGAGGGACGTGCGGATCCCCAGCAGCTCGGCGATGTCGGACGGCTTCAGGACGCGGTGCTCGATTCCCAGATCCTGGCAGAGCAGCCCGGCCCGTACGGCGGCCGCCGGCGAGAAGACCGCGCCGAAGACGAGGGTGAAGGCCATCAGTCTGTCCCGGGGAACGACATCGGCAAGACCGTGGGCGAGCGCATTGCTGTCGCCCCCGCCGGATATTCCGAAAATGCATCCGGACGATGCGATGCCGTACGTGCGGTCGAATTCGCGGACCTGGCCGACAACCAGCCCGCGCGCCTCATCCGCCCCGACCGCCGTGATCACTTCACGGGCCCTGCCGTCCGCACCGGTCCGTACCGAGCGGAATCCGACGCCTTCGGCGGTCCCGTGGGACGCAGCGGGGTCGGTCGGCAGGATCGTGGGGAAGAGCGTGTTGCGGATGGCGCGGACGACCAGTTCGTCGGCGTCCGGAGGCAGGTCGGCCAACCGGGTCGACAGCGGCACGGGCGTGACGTCGCCGCCGCGCAGCACGTACGGCTGGAACATCGTCTCCGGCAGCCGGTTGGCCGCCAGCAGCGCGCCGATCGTCAGGTCCGTCAGGTCCAGCGGACGGGTGCTGAGGACGTCCTCCAACTGGATGGGAAGCCGGTCGGGCACGGGCAGGCTCCTCGGGTCGGGTGTCTCCGCCGGTGGCGCCCCGCGCGGGGCAGTACCCGGCGGTTCGGTCGGGCCGCCGCTGCGCCGGGATCAGACCTGGGCGGTGAGCGCGGAGGCGCAGAGCACGAACTCGACACCCTCTGCCGTCATCCGGTCCATTCCCAGTTCCGGCAGCGTCGAAAAGACGATCTCCACCGCTTGCACGTCGCTCTGCATTTCCCTCGCAGGAGCGGAATCGATGGGCATGAATACCTCCCGAAAGCGCCGTCCGTGCATGACCCGGGAAACCTAGCACAGCGAATTCGACCGGGCCAGGCCCAATGTGACGGCTTTTTCCGGCGAGACGCCGGAGAAGAAATGGAAGGAACGCGGCGGACGGGATTTCGGAAACCGCTGGCGTTCATTCGGAAAGCAGATCGCGCAAGGGACGCGAGGGACGCACGGCCGACAGCGGGGCGGGAGCATCCGCGGCCGGAGCGGCGGGCAGTGCCGGCGCCCGGGCAGCCCGGGGCGGAGGCGGGTGGTCGGCGGTTCGCACCGCCTCCGACTCCGCCTCCCTGGCCGCCGGGTGGGTCAGAGAGTCCCGCGCAGCCGGGCCAGTGCCTCGTTGAGCAGGATCTCGCCGTCCTCCTGGCTCCGGCGCTGCCGGACGTAGCCCAGGTGCGTCATGTACCGGGCGCTGCCCGGGGCGACCGGCACGTCGTCCCGGTCCTGTCCGGCGGGCAGACCGCACCTGGGGCAGTCCCACGTCTCCGGGACCTCTGCCTCGATCGCGAAGCTGGGCTGGGTGTGGTGGCCGTTGCCGCACCAGAACGACACCGCCTTGCGCGGGGCGAGGTCGCCGCGCTCGGCCTCCCCCATCGGCCCCGACCCGATCCGCGAACCCCTGATGCCGCTGCGTCCCTGTGCCACGATCACTCTCCTCAGCCATGATGTCCACGCCTCGGATGTGCATGGGGACGCCCAGCCTACGGCCCCCCGGGGTGCCCGCCGCGCACGGCCTCCCGGGAGGCGCCGTCGTCGGCCTCCCCGCGGGCCTCACGCGCGGGCTCTCCGACCCCCGTGCGAGGCCGGGCCGGGCACCCGCGCCGGACCGGGAACGGCTGCGCTCACGGCTGTTGCCGCAGCCGCCCGATCGCGGTGCCGAGGCCGGGCCCGCTCCCGTCGGGCTGCTGCGGGCCGCTCGCCGGCCGGCGCATTCGTCAGGAGACGAACTGCTGCCCGCCGTCGATGTCGAACGTCGCGCCGGTCACCGCCGAATTGACCATGAGGTGGACGGCCAGGGCCGCCACGTCCGCAGGGCCGACGACACGTCCGATCGGCAGCGTCGCGCGCAACTCGGCGCGGCGTTCCTCGATCCGGTCGCCCAGCAGCGAGGCCGACAGCGGCGTGTCGACGAACCCGGCCGCGATGAGGTTGACGCGCACCGGCGCGAGTTCGAGGGCAAGGGCCGCCGTGAAGGGAGGCAGCGCGTTGGTGGCGGCAGAGGCGACCCCGAGGCCGCGGCCGACGCGCCGTGCGCCGGTGCCGCCCATGAACACCAGGCTGCCCCCGGGTCGGATCCGGCCGACGGCGTGGCGCGCGACCTCGAGCTCGAGCACCGCATGGTCACTGAGCGCGTCGCGCACCTCTTCGGCGCTCATCTCCAGCAGCGGCCCGTAGCTGGGGCCGCCGGCCGTCACCATGACGTGGTCGATCGGATCCGGCAGGTCCTGGAAGAAGGCCGAGAGGGCCGCGGGAACGGTCGCGTCGAAGGCCGCGGTGCGCAGCGCTCCGAGCTCATCGGCCGCGCGCTCCAGCCGACCGGGATCGCGCCCGACGAGGACGACCTCGGCACCCTCCGCCCGGGCACGTCTGGCCGTCTCGAAGCCGATGCCGGCGCTGCCGCCGATGACGACGACAGTCCGGCCGAGCAGTTCGGGGGTACGCACCGGAACGGTCACTGCCGAGCTCCTTCTGTTGTCGTGCCGACCGCCTGCAGGGCTCCCGCCCGCACGACGCGCAGGGCGGAGCCGGTCAGCGTCCGGGCAGGCGCGTCCTGATCTCCTGGAGCAGCCAGCCGTTGCCGTCCGGGTCGCTGAACGACACGAAGGAGCCGTAGTCCGCGTGCTCCGGAGCCGGTCCGTCCACGCGTCCGCGTGTGCCGGCATGGTGGAAGATACCTGTGACGTCGTGGAACACCCTGCTCACAGTCACTCCGCGCTCGACGAGATCGGCGCGGGCCGCGTCGATGTCGCGGACGGAGAGCTGCAGGCCCTGGGTCGAGCCGGGTGGTGCCGAGGTCACGCCCTCGCCGAAGATGATCGAGCACAGGGAGCCCGGCGGGGTGAACTGGACCACCTGATAGCCCTCTTCGACGGTCAGGTCGGCATCCAGCCGCCAGCCCAGCGATCCGTAGAACCGCTTGGCCCTGTCGACGTCGGAGACCGGCAGCACCACCACTTCGAGTCGCATCTCGCCGGCCTCCACCGGCGGCGTTCCACTCGTCCCGGCGGATCTCGCTTCCACGCTGCCCATCTCCGCCTCCAGCGGTCGGTGGCACGGGTTCAGGGCGACGGGGCGGACGGCCCGGAACCGGGAATCGCCCCATGCCATGGAATCCTCCCTCACCGGCACCCGCAAATCGGCGGGAGAGCCGGCGGTACGCCACGACGGAGCGGGCACCCGGATCGGCGTGCGCGCGACCCTCGGTTCCTGCCGATGCCGAAGCCGCGCACGCGGTGACATCCGACGTCATGTGCGGCGGCTCCGAGTGATGTTGACGCCCGGTCATCGGACGGTGCGCGGCTTCCTCAGGCGTGACCGAGCGGCGGACTGCTGCCCGCGCACGCGCCACTGATGATCAGCGGCCTCGTCCCGGCCGCATCAGTACGGCGATCCGCGCCACCAGGATCCCCGCCGCCACCCAGGCACTCCCCCACACGGACGCACCGGTGAGGACACCGGTCGCGGTGCCGGTCGCCCACCCGACGACCACCGCGGCGGCGCCGACGACCGCCAGCACCACCAGGAGCACGGCCAGTGCGCGCGGACTCCCCCACCAGCGGGGGCCGATCCGGTGCCGAACCAGCCTCCGGGCCAGGCGTCGGTCCCGGGCCAGGTCGTCCTCGGCTTCGGCAAGCAGACGCAGTTCACGCTGAGTGAGCACGGGGGCACCTCCCGAACCGGCACGACAGCACATCCGGTACTCCTGTCCGTACCCGCGGGCCAGCACCCGCATGCACGGCGGTCGTGTCCGAAGATGCTCCGAGGCCCGCGCCCAAAGGGGTCAGTCGGCCGTGACGCGCAGGTTGGCCAGGACGGTCGCGCCGTCGGGGGTGGTGGCGAGGACGCGGCCGGAGCGGTGCCAGTGGGTGACCGCGTCGCCGTGCCGGCGGATGCCCGGGGCGTGCAGGTCGGCCTGCGGGAGGAACACGGTGGTGGTGGGCGCGGAGGCCGCGCCGGCGCCGGTGTGGAGGAGGACCCCGGCGCCGTAGGGGCCGGGCACCGCGAGCGCCCAGTGGTCCCCGTCGGCGACCGGTCCGACCGGCGCGAAGCCTTCGACCGTCAGTTCCGCACCGGGCCGGCCGGACGGGTGCTCGGTGGTCCAGCGCAGGACGGTCGTGGTCGGCGGCCCGTCCGCGGGCTGCGGGTCGGCGGTGAGCAGGCCGGCGGAGGCGAGCGCGGCGAAGCGGTCGGGAAGGTGCGCGTCCAGCCGCAGCCGGGAGCGGAGTTCCCAGCCGGGCAGGTCCCATCGCCACAGTTCGACGAGCGACGAGCCGTCGGGCAGCGTCGAGACCACGGCACCCGCGCACCCGGTGGGCGTGCGGGACAGCCGGCCGGCCAACCGCTCGCCGCCCGTGAGTTCGCGCCAGACCACGGTGGGCCGGGGCGCGAGGGTGTCCAGCACCGCGATGCCGTCGTCGCCGGCCGTGATCAGGTGCCGGCCGTCGAAGGACGGGACGATCTGCCGCGCGCGCAGTGTCGTCCAGGGGCGCACCGAACGGGTGGCGAGGTCGAGGCGGGCGACCTCCCGGGCCCGGCCGTAGCCGGCCACCAGCAGCGCGACACCGCCGTGGTCGGCGAGCACCAGTCGGTCGGCGGGCACGTCCCACCGGGCCTTGGTGCGGCCGTCCGCAGCCAGCAGCCGGACGCCTGCCTGGCCGCAGGCGACCAGGACGGCGCCGGAGGCGAGCCGCGCCGCGTCGAGCACCGGCAGGGTGCCGGGCCGGTCGGCGGCGGAGTGCGCGGCGGCGGAGCGCTGCGAGGAAGTCGCGCGGCGCGGCCCGGCCAGGTCGGCGGCGACCAGCGGGTCGGCGCGCTTCAGCAGCCGCCGGTGGCGGGCCTGTGCGTCCCGGTCCGCGAGGGCGCTGCCGAAGCCGCCGTCCCGGACGACGGCGCGGGCCGCCGCGGTGGCGAGTTCGCGGTCCGCGGCGGGGTCGGCGGCCGGGAGGTCGGCCAGGGCGGCGGCCAGCGCGGACCGGCCGGTCGCGGCCGCGTCCTGGTCGCCGTCGAGGACGGCCAGGGCGAGGGCGCGGGTGGCCCCACCGGCGCCGAGGGCCAGCAGGTGGGGCAGCGCGCGGCCCCGGGTCGCCCCGCCGAGTGCGACGGCGTCCCGCAGGTCGGCGGCGGCCGACGGGCGCAGCGACTCGTCCGGCCAGAGGGCGTCGACGGCGCCCAGGTGATCGCCGGCCTCCCGGCAGTGGGCGGCCCAGGCGGCGCGCAGGTCGCGGGCGGACGCCGGGTCGGCGGCCGCGAGGCGCTCGACGGCGGTGGCGAAGGCGGCCCGGCGGTGGGCCGTCCGGACGGCGCGATCGCGCTCTCCGGCCTGCCACCAGAGCCGGACCACGAGGTCGGCGGCGAGGTCGCGCCCCTCGGCCAGCTCGGCCGCCTGCGCGGTGCGGCCGTGCCGGTGCAGCAGGGCCACCGCCTCGGCCGGGGCGTCCAGCAGATCGGCGAGGACGAACGCGGCCTCGTCGATCCGGCCCGTGCGTTCCAGCTCCTCGGCGGCCCGGCGGTACAGGGCGGCGAGGTGCTGGTGGACGGTGGGCCCGGAGATCGGGGAGGCGGCGGCGGAGCTGTCGGCGTGGGGTGTGGGGCGCAGGTCTCCCGCGTAGCGGCGGGGCAGGCCGAGGGCGAGCCAGGGCTCCTGCCCGGCCGGCCGGTCGCCGGCCAGCCGGACGGCGTCGCGCAGGGCGTCCTCCCAGCGGCGCTGCTCGAACGCCCTGGTCAGCTCGCTCAGGTAGCGGGCGTGCCGGCCCTGGAGCAGCGGGCCCGCGGTACGCATCGCCAGCCGTGCCAGGAGCGGTCCCAGCCGGGGGCGGCGGGTGCCCCGGCGTGCCCGGCCGCGCGCGGGGGCCGTACCGGCGGGGCCGGTACCGGTGCCGGCGCCGCCCTGGCCCGGTGCGGCGCCGCGGCCGCGTCCGGGCGCGAGCGCGACGGCGAGGCCGACGCCGAGCGAGAGGAGCAGCGGGCCGACGTGCAGGCCGCGCTCCGCGATCAGGTGGGCGAAGCCCGCGACGAGAACGAGCAGGGCCAGCAGCACCACGAGGACGGGGACGGCCAGGGCGAGCGCACCGGCCGCGGACGGCCGCCCGAACCGCCCCGCCCAGGGCGGGAACGGGCGACGGGTGCCGGCCGACGCGTTCTCGATGAGCCGCCGGGCCCGGTCCGACCGGGGTGCGAGCCCGGCGGCCGCGCGCAGATCGGGCGACGGTCGCGGCGGCAGCGCCTCCAGCACGGGCGCGGGTGCGGGCTCGGCGGCGCCGACCGGTCGCGGGCGGTGGAGGATGACCCCCGACAGGTCGAGCCACTCGGACGGGTCCACTCCGGGCAGTTCGAGCATCCGGTGGTGAAGCGTCAGCCCTTGGGCGTCGATGACAAGGTGTCCGCTCCCGGCGGCGGACGCGTCGGCTCCGACGGCGGCCAGTGCGCCGTCGGCCGTCCGCACCACGGGCAGCCCGGGAGCCCGGTCGGCCCGCACCTCGACGGGGTCGGCGAGAACGAAAAGCCAGCGCCCGTCGGGCAGTTGTCGCAGGTCGGCACCGTCCTGCCAGGAGGCGAGGACGCGATCGGCGGCCTCGGCGGTGCCGATCACCGGCACGTCGAGGAGGAAGCCGACTGCGGTGACGGCGGCGCTGAACGCCGCGCCCGGGGTGGCGCTCACTGGATGTCCCCGATCAGGAAGTGGATCCGGCCGGTGTTGGCGTCGCCGACCACGATCCGGCCCGGCCGGGTCTCGGCGGCGATCAGCGGCGCGGAGGGGTGCACGGCCGGCGGTCCGGACCCGCCGGAGAATCGGGTCAAGGTCCGGACACCGTCGGCACGGACCCTGCGCACCAGGTGGCCGCTGCCGCTGACCGTGATGAGCGCGGGCTGCCGCCCCTCCTGGACGAGGCCGATCACCTCGGCGTTCTCGCGGAACGAGATCCGGCTCTCGTCGCCCCACGCGGTGCGCAGCTGCCACGTCCGGCCGTCGTCCGACCAGGCGTGCGAGCCGCTGCCGTGCAGGAAGTGCCGGGCGTGTTCCGCCTCGGGCAGCGGCTTGCCGCCGAACAGCCGCGGCTCGCGGGAGCGGTTGAAGTGCTGCCGCTCGTGCGAGCCGCTGCCGAGCGGGCCGTCGTCGGTGACACCGCCGTCCGCTGCGAGCCGCCACCAGTGGTCGGCCAGCGGCAGCAGCAGGTCGTCGCCGTCGCGCAGCAACGGCACGACCGGCCGGCCGGTCAGCTCCGCCGAGAGGGTGTCGCCGTCGACCCCGAAGGCCGCGAGGTCGGCGGTGTGGCTGCCGGGCCCGCCGAAGGGGCGGCCGCTGACGTACGGCGCGAGCAGGCCGTCCCGGACGTACAGGGCGATCAGGCGCCGGCCGATCCGGCCGGCGGCGAGCACGGGCCCGGGCAGGTCGTGGCGGCGCGACCGGACGACCGTGGCGGGCCCGCCGTCGTGGTTCGGCAGGTTGACGGCGAGCAGGGTGGCGGGCCGCCCGCCGCGGGCGAGCAGGGTGCGGGCGTCGGTGGTGAAGGCGGGCAGCGCCCGTCCGGCCGCTCCGCCGGCGACCGCCGCCGGCCCTCCGACGGTGACCGGCTCGGCCCGGCGGAACCCGGCGCCGCGCAGCGCCCGGACGGCTGTTCCGCTCGCCGGCAGCGGGAGTTCGACCGTTGTCCGGTCGAGCCGGACGACGACGTGGCCGGCCCCGTCGGCGGACCAGCGGGCAGGCTCGCTCCTCAGGACTCCGGACTGCGCAGGGAGCCGGTCGGCGAGGCGGGGCGAGGTCAGTACCCAGGCGCGGTCGGCGGCGTCCAGGCCGGCCAGGGCCCGCTGCACGTCTGCGGCGGTCGGGTCGGCCGGGCGGCGTGCGGCCAGCCAGGCGGGCAGCAGTTCGGAGAGGTCGCCGGTGAGCCAGCGGCCGGACGGGTCGCCGAGGACGCCCACGATCAGTTCGGTGCCGCGCGCGGCCGCCCGCCGGTGCAGCACGAGGAGCGCGGCCAGCTGGACCAGGCGGCCCGCGCCGGCCTGGGTGGGGCCGGTGTCGACCAGCACGGCGATCCGGCCGCGAACTGCCGGGGTGCGGAACTCGGGCGCCAGGTGGAGCAGTTCGCCGTCGACGAGCCGGCGCAGGAACTCGTCCGGATACTCGTCGGCGAGCAGCCACTCGGACGGCAGGAGCTGATCCGGCCGGCCGGAGCGCGCGAGGCCGCCGAGGCCGTCCGGGTCACCGATGACGTCGGCGGCGGGATCGTGCTCACCGATCAGCACGTCGAGGCGGCGCAGCAACGGGCCGAGAGCGACGGCGAGTTCGGTGGTGAGCACGGAGAGGGTGCCGGCCCACGGGGCCAGGGCGGCAGGCAGGCGGGTGGGCGTCATCGGCGGGCGCGTCATTGGAGGCCGTCCCCGGCGCCGTCCGCGTCCGCATCCGTGCGGGCCGGTCGGGTGAAGGCGTCGAGCGCCTCCGGGGCGGTGATCGGCGCAGGGGTGTCGGCGACCAGCGCGTGACCGGGGACGAGCACGCCGAGGCGGTCCGCCGCACCGATGACCCGCCGCCAGAGCGCCGCGGCCGGGACGGGGCGGGCGGTGGTGGGGACGAGCAGGCCGGCGTCGCGGCCCAGGTAGCGGGCGCCGTCGGCCCACGGCAGGTCCGCCTCCGCGCCGAGGACGAGCAGCGCACGGTCGGCGGCCGGCAGGGCCGCCTCGTCGTCGGCGAGCACAGCGAGGCGGGCGCCGCCGCGGACGCGTTCCCGGGTCGCCGCTGCGAGGGCGGGCACCGCGTCGCCCACCGCAAGGACTGCGGCCGCCGGCAGGGGCGGTTCACGGCGCTCCCAGCGGAGCGGAACGGACGGCAAGGACACGGGCGGCACGGACTCGAACGGCTTGGACACGGGCGGGGCGGGCCGGGCGGTGGTCACGACGGTGCGACCGCCGCGACCAGTTCGGCCCGTACGCCGGCCAGTGCGGCCGGCAGGTCGGTCGGGTCGAAGCCGGCGTCGATCTCCCGCAGCGCCGCCTCCAGCCGCAGGCGCGAGTCCCGTCCCCCGGGGAGGGTCCGGTGTTCGGCGAGCAGCGCGGTGCCGGTGCGGGCCAGCCGCTCGGCGCGCGCTGCCGTGCTGCGGGACATCTCCTCGGCGGCGTGCACCAGACTGCGGTTCGCGGCCTTCTCCACCAGGTCGGCGAGGGTGTCGCGGGCCAGCGCCTGGGTGTCGGCGGTCGGGGCTGTCAGCGGCAGCACCCACAGGTCGCGCGCGGAGGCGGTGCTCCGGCCGTCCAGCACGGCGGCGGCCGCGACCAGCTTCTGCGAGCGCACCGCCCGGCGGTCGCTGATCGGTACACCGGCGCCGCGCAGGCGGCGCAGGGCGCCACCGATCAGCGGGGTGACCTCGTCGAGGTCGCAGGCCCGGGCAGCGGCGGCCAACCGGTCGACGGCGGCGACCAGGCCTCCCGGTCCGGCGTTCGGCGCGGCGGGGCGGCGGCCGGCCTCCAGCAGTTCCTCCAGCCGGGCGTCGGCCACCGGCTCCACGAACACCCTGGCGAGGAAGCGGTCGGCGAAGGCGGCCAGGGCGGGATCGTCGGGCAGGTGGTTGGCCGCGCCGACGCAGACCCGCAGTGGGCTGGCGAGGACGGTGCGGCCGCGGCGGAAGACCCGCTCGTTGAGCAGTCCGAGCAGGGTGTTGAGAACGGCGGTGGACCCGAGGAACACCTCGTCCAGGAAGGCGATCTCGGCCTCGGGCAGCATCCCGGTGGTCTCGAACTCGACCCTGCCCTCCCGCAGTCCGCGCAGGTCGACGGGGCCGAAGAGTTCGTTCGGCTCGGTGAAGCGGCCGAGCAGGTACTCGAAGTAGCGACCGCCGAGCTGGCCGGCGATCCGGCGCACGGCCTCGGACTTGGCCGTGCCCGGCGCACCGACGACCAGCAGGTGCTCACCGGCGACCGCACAGAGCGTGACCACCTCGGCCACCGTCTCGCGGTCGATCATGCCCCGGCCGGCGGCGGCCACGGCCGCACCGACGGCCTCGGCATCCGCGGGCAGGGTGGGCGCGGCCGTCATGGCGGGGATGCGGGTCGTTCCGGTGTTGATCTCGGTCACGAGCACGGGAGTCTACGGGGGCCGGATCCGCGCCCACCAGCGGGTTTCCGATCGGCCCGAGGGACGGGCCCGGCACTCCTGCCCGCCCTCGGCGACGCGTCGCACGGCGGAGGGGACCCGCTCGCGACCGCGCGGGGCGGGAGAGCCGTCCGAGCACGCGTGCGGGCTCGGGGTCGACGTAGGGCCGGCCGGCCACGACGGCGGCGGCCGCCCTCCGCCACGCGACGTCAGGTCGGGTCATCAGTGGCGACCGCAGGTGCGGTCCAGGTTCGGGCCGGGGACGCTGATCCGGTCCGACGTTGGGGCGGAGGCGGACCGAGGACAACGATGTGCAGCAAGCGGGGGCTGTCAGCCCGGCAATGGTACGAGCCGGTCGAAGCGCGGTTCCACGGGTTCTCCCGTGCCGCGTCGGGCAGCTCAGCCGGTGTCACCGACCAGCCCGGTCACCGGCTGCTCCGCCACCGTCGCGGCCAGCCTGCGGAGCGAGTCGGTCGGGCGCGGAAGCGTGCCCAGCAGCGCGATGCCGGCCGCGCAGGCTGCCCCGGACGTTGCGGACCGGCCCGCCGCCGCCGCGGCGCGGGCGACCAGGAAATGCTCCTCGGCCACCCGGTGGCCGAGCCCGAGGCCGCGCCAGGCGAGGGTGCGGGCGTCCTCCCGCACCTGCAGGTCGAGATCCAGGGCGAGTTGGTCGCTGGAGGGCGCCGGTGGAGGACCGTCCAGATCGGCGACGGCCCGCTGCAGCGATTGCCAGGCCGCATCGACGTCGCCCGCACGTCGTTGCAGCGACGCAAGGTCGAGCATGGACGAGCCGCGCTGCTGCGGGTCGTCCTGGAGGCAGGCGTGCAGCGTCCGGGCGCGTGCGGCCTGGGCGAAGTCCCCGAGCGCAGCGAAGTGCCCGGCCAGGCTCCCGAGCAGGGTGCGGCGTCACGCGGTCCCGCGTCGTCGAGCAGGCGCAGCAGGATGGTGCGGGCCAGCTCGGTCCGGCCTTGGCGGCGGGCCAACCCGGCCCAGGTGCGCTCGTCCTCGTCCGCCGGATCCGGACCGTGGTGGGACTCGTCGCATTCAGCCGCCCACGCGCCCAAGTCCGCTGCCGCCGCCGGGAAGTTCGCGAGCGCGTAGTGGACGTCCGGGTCGGCACTGCGGAGTGACTGCAGGAGTTCGTGGTCGTCCGCGTGCCCGTGCAGACCGACCAGGACGGCGGCCAGGCGCAGCTCCTCGGTGTCGCCGAGCCGGGCCTCGGCCCGGAGCAGCGTCCGCAGCAGCGGGAGGTCGGCGGCCCGGCGGTCGTACTGCGCCGCGCGCAGCACGGTTGCGCGGCGCACTGGGTCCTCCGCGACCTCGGTCCTGCGTGTGCCGCCCGAGCGCAGGGCTGCGAGGTCCGCGTGCCCGGGTGCGAGGACGGTCTGCCACCGGGGTGGGCGCGGGAGATCATCCAGCAGCGCGTAGGCGCAGCCCTCGTCCGCGTTGAGGAGCACGAAGTCGGGCTCCGTGCGGCGCAGTGACCGGTGCAGCCGCCGGATCAGGTCCGGGTGCGGGTGCCGACGCAGTCCCAGCCCGGCCAGGAGCGTGCGGCGATCGGCGTCGAGCTGCGGCGCGTAGGACCCACGGATGTCGTCCTCGGCCCGGGCCGCGGCAGCGGTCGGCCCGGCGGCGTCCGTCCGGAGGTCGAGGCCGGTGCAGTCCCGCCAGCCGGGCAGCCCGATCAACACTTCGAGGGCCTCGTCCACGCTCTCGCCGAGCAGCCCGGCCTCGCCTTCGGAACTGGCGTAGAGCACCTCACCGCTCTGGCACAGGAAGTAGGTCCCGCCGGTGTCGTCCCCGGCCACCGCCTGCAGGGACGCTCCGGACGCCAGCCGTACGGCTTCACCGTGCTCGGCACGATCGAGGTCGAAGTCGAACGGGAACGCCGCGAGATCGGCCAGCTCCCGGTGCCGGCGCAGCAGTTCCAGGGCGCGATCAAGGCGGGTCATGGCAGGACGGTAACAGTGAGGCTTGTCCCGTCGCGCCTGACCGCAGCTGCGATCTCGCCAGAACGCCTGCCGCCTCGGCCTGTTCCTCGAAGCTGAGGTACTGCAGGTAGTGGTGGGCGGACAGAGGCCGGATGCGGACCAGCTCAGGACTCGAATGAGTCCTTCGCGCTGTGCCGCCGAGGGCGCTCGACACCGCTGCACGCCAAGAGTTCGGTCCCGGTGGCGTCGAAGTACAGAGTGAAGGACCAGAGCCCGTCCGCTGAGTCGATGATCCCGGTGCGCAGTTGCTCACCGCGGTGCCGTGCAAGGATCTCCACGGCCTCGTCGAGGCCGATGATCTCTTGCCGGCCACGGGCCAAGGACCTCTTCAACCTTGCTGCGGCGATACCGGCGACCTGCCACTTGGGCACATCCCTGTCCAAGATCCTCACGTCGGCGCCGGCGGCGATGGCCTCGCGTGCCGGCTTGCAGGCGCTGGTCTGGTCGGTGAGCATCGCGGCGATGTCGAGCCGGTGCGGGGGCTCGTCTTCGGTGGCCATGCGGTGACTGTAGAGACCGAGCGGGGGCGTCGCCACAGGATTCGGAGCGGCCAGGGCTGCTCGCGCCGCTGTTCGGGGTGTCCAAGTCGACGGCTGACCGCATCATCGACCACCATCGGCCCGCTGCTCGCGCTCAAGCCGCGGCAACCTTCCGCAAGGGCACCGTTCTGATCGTCGACGGCACCCTTGTCCCTATCCGTGACCACACGATCGCCGAGCAGTCCAAGAACTATCGGCGCTCCACCAACCACCAGGTCGTCATCGACGCCCACACCCGCCTGCTGTCATCCCCCACCGCCGGCCACGCGGCGGCGAGCTCACAGAGTGGCAAGCCGCGCGCAACCGTGGGCACGAGCAGGTCCGCGCCCGCGTCGAACATGTCTTGCGACGGTGCGATCCCTGGCGTCGTCCACGCACATCCAGATGCCGGCCCAGCCGACGACCTCTCGTGCCTCCAGCATCGCGGTCAGACGAAGGCGCACTCCGCGGTACTCATCCGCTTTGATCGTCTGAACGAGCGAGGCGTACAGCGGCTCGGTACGTGGCCGAAGGGCCGGTCCTTCCCTGCGAAAGCTCGTGGAGGCCGTCGACCGTCTCTGCCTCAGGCGGAACGCAGTCGGTCGCCCGGGCCCGGGATGGCGGGGGAACGTAACCGTCGCCGTCCTTCGGGTCATCGGCGTTCAGCCCCGGGCGCAGTTGGTCGGGCAGGAGGACGACACGGGCCGTGTCGGACAGGCTGCGGGGAGGTCGGCCGGGCCGATCCAGGAGTCGCCGTCCTCGATCCGGGGATCGGCCTGTTGCGCGTGGATGACGCCGCACAGCAGCACGACGTCGGCCGCGTCCACTGCGCACACGGCAACTTGCACGTCGAGCTCGGGCAAGGCGCTCGTGGCGGTCTTGCGGTAGCTGAAGTGCACCGCGTTTCCCCGCTCCGGGACCTGCGGATGCAGCCCGATCCGCCAGTCCGTGATCCTGATCGTGAGGGGGTACACCCTGTCCCCGCGCACCACGGTGACCGCACCGGCTGCGGCACCGGGCGTACGCTTCCCGGGCTCCCTCGCCGCAGTGAAGCAGCCGGCGAGGGCGACGGCCGCGCACCCGGCCATCGCGGTCCGGACTGCCCGATCGACATGACGGCGAGTCTGCCGTTGCACTCTGATTCCCCTTCATCAGTACGCCTTCGTGACCTGATGATCAGGACACGATCCTTGACGTGTGCAGCTCCCGAGGCCAGGACGGGGTCTGCCGCGGCCGACCGGATCACGCCCTCACGTCAAGGCGATCAGTCGTGGGCGAATGGATCGACGCCGTGCGGATGGCCCTGCTCGATCAGGACTGGCAGCAACTCCGCGACTCCGCCAGGTGACCGCACACCGTTCCGGCGGGCGTGAACCGGGTGGGGCGGGTGACCCTCCTGCTCCGCTGCACGGGCGGCGCACGGGCGACTGCCGGAGACTCGATATCAGGCGAACGACCGCCGCTCCCGGGACGCCGCATCTGCCTGCATCACTCGCACGGTCCGGCTCCTGCGGGCGGCCGACGGGCGCCAGGGCCGGGCCCGGCCGCAGCAGCCGCCGAGCCGTCGGCCCGGAGCGGCATCCGATCGCGGTGCCGTGAACCCGACGAAGGATCTGTACTGATGGCAACCGGCACCGTGAAGTGGTTCAACGCCGAGAAGGGCTTCGGCTTCATCGAGCAGGAGGGCGGCGGCCCGGACGTGTTCGTCCACTTCTCCGCGATCCAGACCAGCGGCTTCAAGTCGCTGCCCGAAGGCGGACGCGTGGAGTTCGACCTCACCCAGGGCCCCAAGGGCCCGCAGGCCGAACGCGTCGTCGTGATCGACTGATCCCGGCCCGCCTCCCCACCCGCACGACCCGGCCCCCGACTCGCCGGGGGCCGTTGTCGGGCCTGCCGCAAATCCCCGGGCACGAGGGATTCCGCACGCCCCACGACCCGAAGACAAAAGACCACCGGTCCGATGACAAAAGACCGCAGGTCTGTAATATGGGGGCATGGCGAGTTTCCAGCGTGCGCGCAGCGAGGAGCAGCGGGAGCTCCGGCGGCGGTCGATCCTCGGCGTGACCGCCGCCATGCTCGACGAGATGCCCGTCGGCGCGGTCACTCTCAACGAGCTGAGCCGTCGCGTCGGCCTGGCCAAGTCGAACGTGCTCCGGTACTTCGAGTCCCGCGAGGCGATCCTGCTGGAGCTGTTGGACTGGGCCTGGAAGCAGTGGACGGCCGAGCTGCCGGTGGCACTGGCGGCCGCGGTCGATGCGGCGGCGGCGCCGGGCGAACGGGCCGAGCGCTTCGCCGCTGCCGTCACCGGCTCCCTGGTGGGGCACCGGGTGCTGTGCGACCTGTTCAGCGCACAGGCGGGCGTACTGGAGCACAACGTCTCCCCCGAGGTCGCCGCCCGCTACAAGCGGGCAGCCCTCGCCAACCTCGACGACCTGGCCGCCCTCGCCCGCGTCCACCTGCCCGAACTGGGCGCGCAGGCACCACAGCTGGCCGCATCCGTGATCATGGTGATCGGCGCCGTGTGGACCCATGCCCGGCCGTCCCCCGCGATGCTCGCCGCCTACGCGGCGGACCCCGAGCTCGCCGTATGGCGGCTGGACTTCGCCACCGCACTGCGAGAAGTGCTCGCCACGCTCACCGCGGGCACGCTCGCCCGCACCTCCCCTGAATTCCGTCCCCGGGATCACCCCCCAGCACCTCCAGGAGCAACCGTGCGCGTCATCGTCTTCGGAGCGTCCGGCATGGTCGGTCACGGCGCGCTGCGCGCCTGTCTCCTCGACGACACCGTGACCGAGGTCCTCGCCGTCGTCCGCCGCCCGCTCCCGCTGGAGGATCCCCGGCTGCGGCAGATCCTCCACAGCGACTTCACCGACTACAGCGCCGTCCAGGACCAGTTGGCGGGCCTGGACGCATGTTTCTTCTGCCTGGGCGTCTCCGCTGTCGGCCGCAGTGAAGAGGAGTACACCCGCGTCACCCACGACTACGCCCTCGCCGCCGCCCGCGCCCTGGCCGCCGTGAACCCCGCGCTGACCTTCGTCTACGTCTCCGGCGAGGGCACGGACAGCACCGGGACGAGCCGCCTGATGTGGGCGCGCATCAAGGGCCGCACCGAGAACGACCTGCTCGCCCTGCCGATGAACGCGTACATGTTCCGCCCCGGCTACATCCAGCCCGTCGGCGGCGCCGTCTCGCGCACTCCGCTGTACCGCACCCTGTACCGCGTCACCGCGGTGCTGTACCCCTCCTGCGGAGCGCCTTTCCCCGCCACATCACCACCACGGACGCCGTCGGACGCGCCATGCTCGCCGTCACCCGGCTGAAGGGGGCCGGCCCCGACGTGCTGCGCAACCCCGACATCAACCGTCTCGCCGCGGCGGGGCCCGGACAGGCACCCGCGCCGGCCTCCCCCTGACGACCGGGCCGCGGGCCGCTCCGCACAGTACGGCCGCCCCGCGGGGCCGGCCGTCGGGCAGCACCCGGCGGCGGCATCGCGGCGCCTGCGCATCCGACGGATCGTCATATGGGTTTCCTGGCAGACCTCTTGTCAATTGGTATAGGCCAATCTAGGCTCGCTTGCGGTTCGCGGCGTGTCGGGTCCACGCCGGTCCGCCCGCCGCTCCCCGGGCTTTGCGCCGCCCCCACGAACCGGCCCGAAGTCTCCCGAGGAGAACCATGTCCTGGACCCGCAGACTCCTGGCCGTCGGCGCGCTGACGGCCGGCGTCGTGGTCACGGCCGCAGGCACCGCCGGCGCCCACGGTTCGCTCTACGGCCCCACCAGCCGCATCGCCGCCTGCTACGCGGAGGGCCCCGAGCACCCCCAGTCCCAGGTGTGCAAGGACCTCGTCGCGATGAGCGGCACCCAGCCGCTCTACGACTGGAACGAGGTCAACATCGCGAACGCCAACGGGAACAGCCGGCAGCTGATCCCGGACGGCAAGCTGTGCTCGGCCGACCGCGACAAGTACAAGGCGCTCGACATGGCGCGCACCGACTGGCCGGCCACCGCGGTCAAGGCGGGCGCCAACACGTTCACCTTCCGCGTCACCGCGGCCCACCAGGGCGTCATGACGCTCTACGCCACCAACAGCGGCTACGACCCCACCCAGCCGCTCAAGTGGTCCGACCTCGACCTGGCGAACCCGGTGGCGGTGTACGCCACCGGGCGGAGCGCCACCGACGGCTACTACACCTTCAACGGCACCCTGCCCAGCCGCACCGGACGCCAGCTGATCTACCTGGTGTGGCAGCGGACGGACAGCCCCGAGGCGTTCTACGGCTGCTCGGACGTCGACTTCGGCGGGGCCGCCACGGCCGCGCTCGCAGCAAAGGCCCCCGGCACCCCCACCGAGCAGCAGCTCGCCGCCGACGCCGGCCTGTCCACGGTGACACAGCACGACCACGGCGCCGCTGCCGCGGGGGCACCGGCCCAGGCCCTGGCCCTCGCACCGGTCTCCTACGCCACCGACACGGCCTCGTCCACGGCCATGCTGGGCGTGGTGGGCACGGGCCTGATCGCTGCGGCCGCGTCCGGAGTCCTCCTGCACCGCCGGATGCGGACCACCGCCGGCCGGGTGTAGCCGCACGGTCCTTCGGCCGGTCCGGACGCCCGCCCTTCGGAGTGGCGTCCGGACCGGCCGCCCGGCAGGAGCAGGCGCTCAGCCCTCGCTCTCCAGGAAGGTGAGCATGTCCTCCGCGTGCTCCTCCTCACGGGCGAGGATCTCCTTCAGGACCTGCGTGGTGGTGGGGTCGCCCGTGCCCAGCCAGTCGATCATCTCGGTGTAGGAGGCGATGGCGACCCGCTCGGCGACCAGGTTCTCCTCGATCATCTGCTGCAGGCCGGTCGCCGGCACGTACTCGGAATGGGCGCGGCCGGCCACCCGCGCCGGGTCCATGTCCGGGGTGCCGCCGAGCTGGGCGATCCTGGCCGCCAGCCGGTCGGCATGCTGCTGCTCCTCGTCGGAGTGCTCCAGGAACTCCTGGGCGACCGGTTCGGAGTTCAGCCCCTTGGCGGCGAAATGGTGTTGCCGGTAGCGCAGCGTACAGACGATCTCGGTGGCCAGCGCGGTGTTCAGGAGCTCGATCACCCGGGCGAGGTCCGCCCCGTAGGCGGCGGTCACCGGACCGTTCATGATCTCCTGGCGGGCCTTGGCCCGCAGGGTGTGGACATCGGTCAGAAAGTCGGCCATGGCTCCTCCAGGGGCAGGCGCACTGCGGGCGCAGCGCGCTGGCGAGCAGCGCCTGCCCGGCTTTCCGCGGATCATCCCCGCCCGCCGACACTCCCGGCGACCCTGGCCCGGCCTCCGCAGGCACTGCGCCGACCCGGGCCCGGCCTCCGCGCGGCCGGCGCGGAGCCACCCCGCGCAGGAGCGCGGGGGCGGCAGCGTGACGTGCGGAGCGCCGGGTCAGGTCACGGGTACGAGACCACGTCGACCGGGCTGGTACCGGTGGGCGTCACCGCCCCCGTGTCGTTGATGACGTGCGTGATCGTGCCCTGGTAGTTCAGCGAGACCGTCAGCAGCGAGTGGAAGCGGACTCCGCTGTTGTTGGGCACCTCGAAGGCGTGGTAATTGGCCACCGCGGGATTGACGTTGAAGTAGCAGTAGCTGCCCAGACCCCACGCCTCGTGGCTGGTGACGTTGTTGCCGACCTTGTAGGCGGCATAGCCGTTGACCGAGGCGGAGCTCTTCCAGGAGGCCTGGTCGGGCACGTCGTACGGGTTCTCGTTCTGGAAGAAGATGGTGCGACCGCCCTGGCCGTTCCAGACGACCTCGTACTTCTGGTAGTGCTCGACGAACAGGCCGGTGGCGAGTACGTCGTTGCCGTTGACGATCAGTCCGGTGTCGGCGGTGTTGGTGGTCCAGCCGATCGTTCCGGCGTTGCCGTGGTCGGCGCGCCAGGCCCAGATGTGGTCGACGACGGTGTTGCTGCTGTTGACCACCAGGCTGTTCGTGGCCTTGCCGGCGAGCTGGCCGCCGATCCGGAAGAACACGTCCTGGACGGTGGTCGGGTTGGCGGCGTGGCCCGCTGCGGAGCCGGACGGGCCGACGGTCAGCAGCGCCTGCGAGTTGGTGGTGCCGGCGTCGAAGAGCAGACCCTTGAGCCGGACGCCGTCCACGTCGGCGACCTGCATGGCGTTGACGCCGTTGTCGGGCACGAACGTCGGGTAGCCGATGCCGAGCACGACGGTGTTGGCGCGGGTGACGTTGAGCGTCTGGTTGAGGTGGTAGACGCCCGGGGTGACGAACAGGTTGCAGCCCTGGGAGAGGGCGTTGTTGATGGTGGCGGCGGTGTCACCGGCCTTGACGACGTAGAACTGGCTCATCGGCAGTGAGCTGCCGGGGGTGCTGCCGCTCGCCCAGCTCGGGCCGGTCGCGTTGGTGCGCAGGCTCGGCAGGAAGACCCGGTAGCGGCTGGAGCTGTCGACGTACAGGTACGGCACGTCCCGGGAGACCGGGGTGGTGGCGAGCACGGTCTCCGGCGGGGTGGGGAAGGTGTTGGCCGGGGCGCCCTGAACGCCGGAGAAGACCATGTTCCACACGCCGCCGTCCCAGCTGCCGAGGCCGCTGTCCCGCGTGTACCACTGCTGCTGCGAGATCGACGCCATCTGGCCGCTGACCTTGGTGTCGGCGACGTAGCCGCCGCTGGCCCAGCCGTAACTGGCCGGGTACAGGGCAAGGTTGCCGTGCACGTCGATCCGACGGAACGGGGCGGCCTGCGCCACCGCCCAGCGGTCCGTGCCACCGCCGGGGTTGATGGCGAGGTTCTCGGCGCTCCGCCAGAAGTTCTGGGTGGCGTTGCCGGCGTCCGAGGCGTTGAAGGCGTCCACGGTGACGTTGCCGTTGATGGTCACGTCATCGGGGTTCTGGCCGAGGCCCGCCACGGACGTGTAGAAGCCGACGTTGTCGTTGACGTTGTACGTGCCCGGCTTGAACAGGTCGGCCACCCGGTTGGAGCTGAACTGCGCCGACTGGGTGTCCTTCATCTGGTTGAAGTGGGCGTCCAGCTGCGCCTGGATGGTGGCGGCGGACATGCTCGGGTCGTAGATGTGGACGTTGGGACCGAAGTCCGGGGTGTCCGACTGCACCGGGCAGCTGGTCTGGGTGCCGCCGATGGTGTAAGTCGCCGTGGCCACCGCGGAGTCGGTGAGGCCCGACGCCTGGGCGAAGGCCTTGATGGTGCTGCTGGCGGTGACGCTGATCGGCCCGGAGTACACCGTGGAGGAGGAGTTGGGCGTGGAGCCGTCACGGGTGTAGCGGATCGTCGCCCCGGCGGTGGCGTCGGAGATCGTCACCGTCTGCGCCGTGGCGTACTGCCCGCCCGCGGGGCTGAAGCCCGGCTGCGCCACCTGGCCGCCGGTGCCGCCGCCGCCCTGCGTGTAGCCGAAGTGCGGCGTGTCGTACTGCGGGCCGCTCTTCTCGTAGGTGAACCAGTAGTCCAGGACGTTGCCGGTGGCGAGTCCGCCCACCGTCCAGGTCCACGTCCCGGAGCCGTTGACCATGCGGATGTTCTGCTGGTTGGCCGAGTTCACCAGGTAGTGGACGTCGACGTAGAGCGCGGGAGTGGTCGGGGTGAAGGAGATCAGCGCCTGGGTGGCGCTGGTGGCGGTCACGCTCTGGGTGTAGTCGGGGGACGCGGCGGTGGCCGTACCCGCCACCGACGTCAGGCCGACCCCGCCGAACAGTAACGCCAGGACGGCGAGCAGCAGTCGGACGCGGCGAGCGCCCTGCCGCGGCCGCGCGGCGCGCGGGAGGCTTCTGCGGTGCGTCATGCGGTGGTGGTCCTTCCCTGTTCATCACGGTGTGGGGGTGTGCGACGACACGGGACGGCACCGACCGGCCCCGGCAGGGGTTCGGTCGGCGTCGGGACACGGGCGAGCGCTGCTCGATGGGTGCGGTCGCGGTTCGGCGGCAGCTGACGGCGGGAGGGCGCCCCCGGCAGGAGCCGTGCTCGGGGCGCGCCGACCAGGCCCGGTTGGGGCGGGTCAGGTACGGCGGGCCCGGTCGGTGGGAGGCCTGGGAGCAGGATGGGTGGGGTGGGTGGGAGGGGTGGAAGGCGCTCAGCAGCAGGCGATGCTGAGAGCGCTCTCAGCCCCAGGACGGTACCAGCCACCCCTGGGGCGGCCAAGAGGGAACACAAGAATGGGCGCTCCGGTGACACGTCTCCAAGTTGCCCGGCAGCCAAGGCATCTGACTCTCGAACCCGTCGACATCGATGCGGGTGCGCCCATGGGCGGTCCGGTCACCCCGCCCCGGCCGCAGACTTTGACGCCCCCACCCACGACGTCTCCCTGGCGAGGAGAGAGCGCTTTCACCTGCGGGGTCACGGCACCGGCCGCGGCTCCCGGCCGGCGTCGCGCGCCGTCCGCGTGGGCGACTTCTCGTCCCCGGTCGCCGATTTCCGTTATCCGCGCAGACCTCTCGGATCTCCTGAATATCGCGGTCCGAGCGGCCGGAGGACAGCACGGTGGGCGGGAAGCACATGCGCAGCGAGGACAGGAAGCCGACAGTGGGAGAACCGGAGACGGGCCCCCTCGGGGCGCGCCGGCTCTCCACGGGCCGCGGCGGACCGGGAGGCTGGGGCGGGCACCGCCTCCTCCGCCTCGGTTCCCTCGTCCTGGCGGCCGGCGCGACCTCTCTCCTCGTGCTGGCTTCGTGCGGCTCGCCCCCGCGCACGCCGCACTCCACGCATGCGGGCGCACCCGGCCCCGACCGCACGGTGGCGGCCATGCCCGGCATGGCAGGCATGGCAGGCATGGCAGGCATGGCAGGCGTGCCCGCGACGGCCGGGGCTTCGGCCACCTCACCCGGCGACGGCCTCGCCGCCGAACAGGACGGCTACCGCCTCGACTCGCCGACGGTCAGCCTGCCGGCCGGGCGAGCGGTGCGTTACCCGTTCACCATCACCGGGCCGGACGGCCGCCCGGTCACCGCCTTCGCCGCGGTCCAGACCGAGCGGCTGCACTTCTACGCGATCCGCTCGGACCTCACCGGGTACCAGCACCTGCACCCTGCGATGGCTGCCGACGGCTCCTGGACCGCCGACCTGGCCCCTCTCGATCCGGGCAGTTGGCGGCTGTACGCCTCGTTCACCCCGGAGACCGGCCCCCGCAAGGGCCGGGAGTTCGTCCTCAGCCGCACCGTCGCCGTGCCCGGCACGGCGACCACCGTGCCACTGCCCGCCGCGGCCGGCAGCACCACGGTCGACGGCTACACCGTCACCGTCCAGGGCGATGCCAGGGCCGGCACGGCCTTCCCCTCACCGCCACCGTCGGCAAGGACGGTCGGCCCGTCACCGATCTCCAGCCGTACCTGGCCAGTTACGCGCACCTCAGCGCCTTCCACGAGAACGACCAGGCGCTGGCCCACCTCCACCCGATCACCCCGGTCGACGGGGACCACGGCGGGCCGACGCTGACCTTCTACGCCCTGCTCGGCAGGCCCGGGAACTGGCGGGTCCACCTGCAGTTCCGGACCGACGGGCACCTGCACACCGCCGCCCTCACCCTGCATGTCACCTGACGGACCGCCAGCGGCCCGTCCCACCGCGCAGCACGGCGCCGGCGGTGGGACAGGCCGGACACCGGACGCCTCGACCTGCGTTGCGGCCGTGCGCTCTGGCGGAGCACGGGGGTGGGGATGCCATGATGGGCCCGCCATGTCCACCCCTGGATCCGAGTCCGCGCCCGTGCCGGCCCGCGCCGCCGCGCTCGACCTTCGCGTGCTCCGGGCTCTGCCGTTCGCGACGGTCTGCGTCCTGCTGGCCACGGCGGGCCACGTCCTGACCTCGGGCAGCCGGGTGCCGCTGGGCGCGATCGCGGTCGGCTGGCTGCTCACCGGCGCCGCTGCCACCGTGGGGGCCGGGCGCGAGCGCTCGCTGACGACGATCGCCGGCGGTCTCGCAGCCGCCCAACTGGGTCTGCACTCGCTCTTCCACGCCGCACAGTCCCTGAACCTGCCGCCCAGGGCGGGCACGGCCGACCGGCCCACCCTGGGCGGAACGGCCGATATGACGGGAATGCCCGGCATGGTCGACATGCCCGGCATGGCCGACATGCCCGGCATGGCCGGGGTCGGCAGCGGCCGGCCGGGGTCGGGCGCTACTCACCTCACCGCCCGCGCCGCGCTCGACCCGCACTCCGCCACGGCAGCCGCCGCGCACGCGGCGTTCTGGTGCCACGCGGCGTTCTGGTGTCACGCGGCCTTCCTGGGCCTGAGTCCCGCCATGCTCACCGGCCACCTGGTCGCCACCGTCGCGGCGGGCTGGTGGCTGCGCCGGGGCGAGGCCGCCGTGTGGCGGCTGGTCCGTGGCACCGCCGAGGCCGCCTCGGACACCGCGCGGGCCTGGGCAGCACCGCTGCGGACCTTTCTCGCCCTGTTCGCCGCCCTCATGGACGGCCTCCCGACCGCGGGAGCGGCCTCCACGGGGCGCGGTGCGCCAAGCATCCGACCGCGGTGCGGTCCCTCGTCGGCGCTGCTCCGGCACTGCGTGATCAGGCGCGGCCCGCCGGCCGTGGCCGCTGCCTGACCGGACGGCGGTGCGCACCCGCGACCGCGGTGCGCCCTGTTCCGGTCGGTGGCGGCCGTACGACGGTCCTGATCACCTTTCGGCCACCCGCCGTGCACCGGCGCCCGTGCCGACCCGTCCCCGCCGTCCGCGCCGGGGAGGCGGCGGCGTGCTCCGGTGCCCGCGCGAGCGTGCCCGCTCCCGTACGGAGACCACACCCTTGACGAACATCCGCCCGACCACCCGCGCGCGCCGCGTCGCCGCGACCACCGCCCTCGCAGCCGCGGCCCTGCTGACCCTCGCCGGGCCGGCCTCCGCGCACGTCACCGTCCAGCCGTCCAGCGTCGCCAAGGACGCCACCGACCAGACCTTCGCCTTCCGGGTGCCCGACGAGAACGAGAAGGCCGGCACGGTGAAGGTCGAGATCGACTTCCCGACCGACCACCCGATCGCCTCCGCCATGGTCGCGCCGGTTCCCGGCTGGACGGACCAGATCCGAACCACCAGGCTCGCCGCCCCGATCCACACCGACGACGGCGACATCACCGATGTGGTGTCGCAGATCGTGTGGACGGGCGGCCGGATCACCCCTGGTCACTTCCAGGACTTCACCGTCGACTTCGGCGCACTGCCGGACGGCACCGACAAGGTGGTCTTCAAGGCTCTGCAGACCTACGACGACGGGAGCGTCGTCCGCTGGATCGAGGAGCCCAAGGACGGCCAGCCCGAGCCCGAGCACCCTGCCCCGGTGCTCCGGCTGACCGCCGCGAACGCCTCCGACGACGCCGCGAGCGCCAAGCCGGCCCCCGCCGCGCCGAGCGCACCGGCCGGAGCGGGCGGCACGACGGCCGGGAGCGCGAGCAGCGACTCCACCGCGCGGGGCCTCGGCGTTGCGGGCATCGTGGTCGGCGTGGTCGGCGCAGCGGCGGCCTTCGCACTCGGCCGTCGCAGCCGGAACACCGGAGGGCCCGGCACTGCGGCCTGACGTCCGGGGCCGGTGCGGACACCTTTCGCACCGGCCCCACCGGGCCCACCGGGCCCACCGGCGAGCGGCCAGGTTCGGCGCGCCACCAGCCGATCACCGAGAAATCTGCCGTCAAACACTCGATCGGGCAAGATCACCGCATCGGGGTAAAACCAGCGGCTCAGCAGGCCATCCGGCGGTACCGACGACTAGCTTGCTTGCGGGGAAGAGCGGATGTCGCGCAGGACGCGGGCATCCCGTTGCCCAGCTCCCGGTCGCACAGGACGTGGACGTGGACCGGTTACCGCTCTTATGAAGGAGTGCCTGCCCGATGACGGTGGACACCAGTCAGCACATGCAGTCGGAGCCGACCGGGCAGAGCAGCCTGGGCACGGCGGCTGCGCGCAACCTTGCCACCACCACCAAGTCCGTACCGCAGATGCAGGAGATCACCTCCCGCTGGCTGCTGCGGATGCTCCCCTGGGTGGAGACCAAGGGCGGCACCTACCGGGTGAACCGGCGGCTGACCTACACCGTCGGGGACGGGCGCGTCGAGTTCGTCCAGGACGGCCCACACGTCCGGGTGATCCCCCGCGAACTCGGTGAACTCGCCGTCCTGCGCGGCTTCGAGGACGAGGCCGTGCTGACCGCGCTCGCCGGCCGCTGCGTCCAGCGCGACTTCCGGGCGGGCGAGGTGCTGGCCGAGCGCGGCGCTCCCGCCGAGCGGATCCACCTGATCGCCCACGGCCGGGTCAGCCAGTCCTCGGTGGGCCGCTACGGCGAAGCCGTCGCCGTCGCGGTGCTGGCCGACGGCGACCACTTCGGCGAGAGCGCTCTGCTGGACGCCGATGCGACGTGGGACTGCACCACCACGGCCGAGACCGCCGGCACCCTGCTCACCCTCGCCCGCGCCGACTTCGATGCCGTGCTGTCCTCGGCGCCGCAACTCCGCTCCCACGTCGAGCGGTTCACCGCGATTCCGCTCCAGCGGCAGAACAAGCACGGCGAGGCCGAGATCGCGATGTCGGCCGGCCACACCGGCGAAGCCCGGCTGCCCGGCGCGTTCGTCGACTACGAACTCAACCCGCGCGAGTACGAGCTGTCGATCGCCCAGACCGTCCTGCGGGTCCACACGAGGGTCGCCGACCTCTACAACGAGCCGATGAACCAGACCGAGGAGCAACTCCGGCTCACCATCGAGGCGCTGCGCGAACGCCAGGAGTACGAGCTCATCAACAACCGCGAGTTCGGCCTGCTCCACAACGCCTCCTTCAAGCAGCGGATCCAGACCCACTCCGGTGCGCCGACCCCGGACGACCTCGACGACCTGCTCTGCCGCCGGCGCGGCACCCGGTTCTTCCTCGCCCATCCCCGGGCGATCGCAGCCATCGGCCGCGAGTTCAACGCCTACGGGCTCTACCCGGACCACGTCGACCTCGGCGGACAGCAGGTCCCGGCCTGGCGCGGAGTCCCGATCCTGCCCTGCAGCAAGATCCCCATCACCAAGGAGAACACCACCTCGATCCTCGCCATGCGCACGGGCGAGGACAAGCAGGGCGTCATCGGTCTCCGCCAGACCGGCCTGGCGGAGGAGTACGAGCCGGGCCTGTCGGTGCGGTTCATGGGCATCGACGAACGCTCGATCATCTCCTACCTCGTCAGCACGTACTACTCCGCGGCGATCCTGGTCCCCGACGCGCTCGGCGTCCTGGAGAACGTCCAGATCGGCCACCGGCACAGCTAGCAGCGGAACAGCCAGCACCGGCGCAGCCAGGGCCTGTCGTACAGGTCCCGCCACCCCGCGCGACGCCCGGCCACGTGCCGGGCGCCCGGCGCCGCAGGTCGGCGCGACCCGAACGGCCCGGCGGACCCCGGCGCGGTCGGCACCCTCACCCGGTCCCTGCCGGCCGGGCCCACGGCGTGCGCTGCCCCGGACCGGCCGGGCGCGCCGGACGCAACCGTATGGCGCCCGACGCCCCCGGCCTGCCGCCATGCCGCCCGCGGTACGTCCATCGGGCCGACCTGACGGCAACCACCGCAGAACACTCCCCCGGCCCGACCCGGCATGCCCGGATCCGGGACGTCCCGACACTTTCAGCTAGGAGCCACGGATGCCCGTTCCTGCGCCTCCCCCCGTGCAGCCGAGCCTGCCGGCCGCCGCCGCCCACCCGGGGGCCCCCGCTCACGGGCGCGGCACCGGCACCGGGGGCGGCCGCCTGCCCGGACCGCCGTCCCTCCTCCCTCCCGCTCCGACCGCCCTGCAGGCCCCGGGCAGCACTCCGGCCGCGGAAGTCGCGCCGCAGGTACCGGAGATGCCGCACCGGCCGGAGATTCCGCACAGCCCGGAGATCCTGAAGCGGATCCTGCGCGGTCCCAGCGGCCTGGGCACGGCGGGGCTGTACTTCGCCCGTCAGGAGGAACCGTCAGCACCCGCCGAACCGGCGGCGGGCCGTCCCGTCCCGGGGCTCTACCACCACCCGGTTCCCGAGCCCGACCCCGTGCGGGTGGAGGAGGTCGGCCGGCGGATCAAGGCCTGGGCGGTGGACGAGGTCGAGCTGTTCCCCCGGACTGGGAGGACCAGTTCGACGGGTTCTCCCTGGGGCGTTACATGGTCGCCTGCCATCCCGATGCCCCCACGGTCGACCATCTGATGATCGCCACGCGGCTGATGGCGGCGGAGAACGCCCTCGACGACGTCTACTGCGAGGACCACGGCGGCTCGCCCGTCGGGCTCGGCGGCCGCCTGCTGCTGGCGCACACCGCTCTCGACCCGCTCCACACGACGACCGAGTACCAGCCGGACTGGGCGGCATCGCTCCAGGCCGACGCGCCACGGCGGGCCTACCGCTCGGCCATGCAGTACTTCGTCCAGGAGGCCAGCCCGTCGCAGGCCGACCGGTACCGGCACGACATGGCCCGGCTGCACCTGGGGTACCTCGCGGAGGCGGCCTGGGCCGAGACGGACCACGTCCCGGAGGTGTGGGAGTACCTGTCGATGCGTCAGTTCAACAACTTCCGCCCCTGCCCCACCATCACCGACACCGTCGGCGGCTACGAACTCCCGGCGGACATCCACGCGCAGCCCGCCATGCAGCGGGTCATCGCGCTCGCCGGGAACGCCACCACCATCGTCAACGACCTGTACTCGTACACCAAGGAACTCGCCAGTCCCGGCCGGCACCTGAACCTGCCGGTGGTGATCGCCGAACGCGAGGGCTGCTCCGTCCGCGACGCCTACCTGAAGGCCGTCGAGGTCCACAACGACCTGATGCGCGCCTTCGAGGCCGAAGCCGCCGAGCTTGCCGCCGGCTGCCCGGCCCCCGACGTGCTCCGCTTCCTGCGGGGCGTGGCCGTGTGGGTCGACGGCAACCACTACTGGCACCGGACCAACACCTATCGCTACACCCTGCCCGATTTCTGGTAAGAACGGATTCACCTGTGACCAACACCGACCTCACCGCCACCGTCGCCCCGGCGTTCATCCCTTCCCCGGCGACGCCCTACCAGGGCGACATCGCCCGCTACTGGGACCACGAGGCCCGGCCCGTGAACCTGCGCCTGGGCGACGTCGACGGCCTCTACCACCACCACTACGGCATCGGTGACATCGACCACGCCGCCCTCGGCGACACCGAGGACAGCACATACGAGAAGAAGCTGATCGCCGAGCTGCACCGCCTGGAGTCGGCGCAGGCCGAGGTCCTTCTCGACCACCTCGGGTCCATCGGGCGCGACAGCACGCTCGTGGACGCCGGCTGCGGCCGCGGCGGATCGATGGTGATGGCCCACCAGCGTTTCGGCTGCAAGGTCGAGGGTGTCACCCTGTCGGCCAAGCAGGCCGACTTCGCCAACCGGCGCGCCCACGAACTGGGCATCGACGACTCCGTTCGCGCCCGGGTCTGCAACATGCTCGCCATGCCCTTCGAGACCGGGCAGGCCGCGGCTTCGTGGAACAACGAGTCGAGCATGTACGTCGACCTGGACGACCTCTTCGCCGAACACTCGCGGGTCCTCGGCGTCGGCGGTCGCTACGTGACCATCACCGGCTGCTGGAACCCCCGTTACGGCCAGCCCTCGAAGTGGGTCTCCCAGATCAACGCGCACTTCGAGTGCAACATCCACTCCCGCCGGGAGTACATGCGGGCCATGGCCGACAACCGGCTCGTGCCGCAGGCCGTCATCGACCTGACCCCGGCGACCCTGCCGTACTGGGAGCTGCGGGCCACGTCCTCGCTGGTCACCGGTATCGAGGAGGCGTTCATCAACTCCTACAAGGACGGCTCGTTCCAGTACCTGCTGATCGCGGCCGACCGCGTCTGAACCCCGGCCGGGCACGGACCGCATCCGTGCCCGGCCGTCGGCACCGACGGCGGCTCCCGACGGGCGTGCCCGGCAACCGCCCGCAGGTTCCGCACTACCGCCCGGGCCGGCCCACCGCCGTCCCGCGGACCCGGCCGCCGTTGGCGTGGAAGCCCAGCTCGACCTGGTCGGAGCGACCGTGCGACCGGCCTCCGCCGATCCGGACCGTCGCCGTCGCGGTGCCGCCCGGCGGGATCGAGGCGGCGACGGGGACGGGGAAGGCGTTGGGGTCGGCACCGACCACGGTCGGGAGGTCGTCCCTGCCGTCCCTGCCGTCCCTGCCGTCCCTGCCGTCCCTGCCGTCCCTGCCGTCACTGCCGTCACTGCCGTCCGACCAGCGGACGGCATCCAGCCGCACGTCGTTGGCGGGGCCCGAGCCGTCGTTGCGGATCTCGACCTGCCAGGTGCTCGTGCCTCGGGACGTACCGAGGTGGGTCACCCGCCCGCTGAGGCCGGCGGGCCGGGCCGCCACCGCGCCGTCCACCTCCAGGACGATCGTGTCCCAGCCGAATCCGCCGGAGGACGGCACACCGGCGGCCGGCGGCGTACCGCCGCGGGTGAAGGCGATGGTGTTGTCCCCCGGGACGAGCAGCGAGGCCGGGAAGGTCAGCAGACCCAGCCGCGGGTATCCGCTGCGGTCCGCCTGGCGCCCGATGGTGGAGTCGTTGTTGTTGGGGAGCGAGCCGACGATCCCGGCCGACGTGCCGTTGACCGTCACGGTGGGCCGGCTGCCCGCCTGCATGGACGAGGACACCGTCAGGTACGCGGTGCCGTCCAGCGGCCGGTCGAGCGGGAAGTGGACCGTCCAGGTACCGGGGTTGACCTGCGCGTAGTACCAGGCCTCGGGCTCCCAGTCCTGGCCGACGGTGAAGGACAGGTCGGCGGGCACCAGGGTGGGCTTGAAGTAGTCGCGGGGGCTGGGCCGGGCGGGCGACCGGGTGGCCAGCGCGAACTCCCCGCCGGTGCGGTCGGCCCGGCCGATCTGCCACAGGAACGTGGAGCGCTGGACGGGCGTCCAGGTGAGGGTGCCGAGGTGGTGCCCGCGGCCCTCGACGGTGATGCCCGTCTTCTTGTACTGGTCGGTGACCGAGCCGTCCGCGGCGAAGACGTACAGCGTGTAGGTGCCCGGGTCGGTGGTGCCGGGCACCCGCGCCGGCGGGATCCCCGGGATCGAGAAGGACCCGTCCTCGCCGGTCCGCACGAAGTAGGTCGGCTCGTGGATGGTGTAGACGTCGTCGACGTCCTGGGTGCTGAGCAGGACCCAGAGGCCGCCGGCAGGGCGCCCGTCGGTGATGCGGACGCGGCCGGTGACGGTGGTGCGCTCGGCGCGCGTCGGGTACAGCGGGTCGCTGACCCAGCCGGCCCCCGCGCGGTTCTCCTCGATCTCCTGACGGGCCGTCCGGGCCGCGTCCGCGATCATCGCGTCCGGGTCCTGCGGGTCGCCGGCCGTGATGTGGTTGAACCAGGGCCCGTACAGGCGGCGGTAGCCCGCGGGCAGCGGGTAGGCCGGCAGCCCGTAGTGGTTGGGCGAGAAGTAGTTGAGGATCAGGGCGTCCTGGTGGATGGCCAGGTCCTGACGCTGCGGGCCCACACCGTAGAAGCCGGCCAGGGTCTGGTCCGAGACGCCCTCCAGCGGTGTGAACCACACGCCGAAGCCGTTGCCGTAGTGCCCGAACATCGGGTTCTCGTAGTGGTAGAGGCTCCAGTCGTACTTGGTGTAGACATCGCCGGGGCCGGTGCCGCCCGCGTTGCTCTCCGGCGACGGCAGGTTCGGGTTGTTGAGACCGTCCACCTTCCAGGTCTCGTCCCCGACGCTCTGCTGGGTGGCGAGGTAGGCGTAGGTGGGCTGCTGGCCCTTGCCGCGCTCCCAGTTGTAGCAGTGGTCGAGGATGCCGCGGTCCCAGCGGGTGTTCATCCGGACTTCGTTGATGGTGGTGGCCGCGGTGGCGCTGAGGATGTTGTAGCCGTACAGGCCGCGCTTGCCCGACCGCATGATCAGGTGGTGCTCGTGCCGCAGCGGCTCGCTGGTGACGTCGGCGAACGCCACCTCGACCAGGTCCGGCGTGACCCTCAGCACCCTGATCTCACCGCAGACGAGCCGGGACTTGCCGCCGGCCGCGTCCACGTAGAAGGAGTGGTGCCGGTCGGGGTCGCGCGGGTCGACGCCGTTGAGGTTGTGCGCCAGCTCGGTGCCGTCCACGACCACCGAGGTCGCGGTGATGGACACGTCGGCCCAGCCGGTGACGACGCCTCCGGCGGCGTCGTCACGGCCGAAGGTGAAACGCGCCAGGCCGTTGTCCAGCACCACTTCGTCCACCTCGGTGGGGAAGGCGTAGGTGCCGACCGCCGCGGGGCTGCCGTTCAGCAGCAACCGCACCCCGGGGTGGCCGGGTGCGGCGTGGCCTCCCGCCGCCCGTTCCGCGCCGGGGGCGCTCTCGGCAGCGGCGGTGGTCTCACCGCCCCACACGGCCGCTGCGGCTCCGGCGCCTATGAGGCCCAGGGCGGAACGACGGCTCAGCGGGCTTTCTTGGGAGTTCATCAGGGCTCCTCGTGCTGCGCGGCGATGGCCGGGTGAAAGCGGGGGAATCGGCCCCGGGTGGGCGCTCCGGCGAGCGCGGGGCATGCCCTTGCCACGATCGCCGAGCATGCGATTGAAACGTGGCAAGCGCTTTCCGGCGACCAAGCTAGCGAGTGGGTACGCGGTTGGGAAGGGGCGCGGCGCAAGAACGCCTCCACGGCCCGGATCGGTGCCGCAGACGGCGGCGCACGCCGCGGCGGGCCTCCGGCTCGGCTGGTGTACACCCAACATGGCAGGTCACACAGCCTGGCCGGGAGGTCGGCGGGCTCCGCGGCAGAGGCGCGAAGACACGAGGGCGGCACCTCCGGCGGACGAAGGACAGCCTCCGGCGGCCCGAGTCCGTGGCGGCGGCCATTCGGCGGACGGACTGAACGGAATTGAAACGGATCAAGTGAGCTCGGCCGCGGAGTGCCGCCGCCCGGCGTCGGCAAGCCGGTCGACACGGCCGGCCTCGCCGACGACGCGGCCCTGCGGCCTCCCCTCCGCGCCTGCCGGGCCGCACCGAGCCCGCATCGGGCGGCGGCCGGCCCGGCCGACATGAATGCGGCCGCCGGATGGCGGTCCCGGCCGTCGGTCCGTCGGAGCGACCGATCCTGCATCGATTCATGCGATGGTCTCGAGAGACGTTTCCGACGTGGCCCCGACAACGGTCCTCGACGGCCCGCGACGCCGTCCGGCAGCTCCGCTCCGCTCGGGTCCACCGGCCGGTCAGAGTGCAGGTCGGGCCGAGTCGGACGGGATACCGCGGGACGGACTGCAGTGTGTGCGTGGGCCGCCCTGAACCCTCAAAAAATCGTTTCAGCCAATCCCTTGACGCCCTCGACGGGGGCGCCGTAGCGTCCCATCCCATGGCGGCCGGGTCCACGAACGGCATTGATCTGAGAAGGAGGCCCGATGCTGGCCGATGTTGCCCAGCGGATCACCGCCGTTGCGGTGCCGGCCCGGGCCCTCCGTGCTGGTGCCACGCCGACTCGGACGCACCGCTGATGCTCGACGCGGACCGCCGGTACGGACTCGGCTGTGCCGAGGTGCCCCTGGCGGACCGCCCCGGCCGGACGCACCGTCGGATCGCGGAGCGGCCGCACCTGCCCGCCCTCGGAAGGAAGTCTGTCGCGGCCGAGCGGGCCGGGGTGCCCGCCGCGGGCAGGATCGGCCCCGCGGTCGAGGCGTTAGGCGTCCGCCGCCCGACGCAGCGCGGCGCTGCGGGGACGTAGGCCGCGCCGGGCTCCCCGGCCGACCGCCTCCGGCACGAACGTCGGACCGCTGCACCCCTCTCCCCCGACCGGACGACGCATCACCGCACCACGCCACGGGGCGCCCGAGCCCGTCGACGCGGAGCCGGTCCGCTCGCGCCGACCGCCCGCATCGTTCCCCCCGCTCCCCTTCTCCCCGGCTCTCCCCCGCCCCCTCTCCCGCTCGCAACCCCGGCGCGTCGTCGGCCGCTCGCCACGAAGGCCCGCACGGGCCCGGACCGCCCGCATCCGGGCGACGCGGGCCCGCCCGTCGGCCCGACCGCGCCCACCCCCTCGCCCTTCCCACCCAGAGGAGTTCCGTCCATGAGATCCCGTGCCCGCACCGCCGGCCCGCGCCGCAGCCGCACCTTCCGGGCCGCCGCCGTGGCCGTCACCGTCGCCGCGTCCCTCTCGCTCACCGCGTGCGGCAGCGGCTCCAGCGGGTCCGACGGGGCCGGCGGCGCCGTGAAGCTGTCGTTCTCCTGGTGGGGTGACGCCTCCCGGGCCAAGGCCACCCAGGACGCCATCGCCCTCTTCGAGAAGGCGAACCCGGGCATCACGGTGACCACCCAGTACGCCACCTTCGGCCCGTACAACCAGAAGCTGGCCACCCAGATCGCCGGTGGCGGCGCGCCCGACCTGATGCAGATCGACTGGGGCAACCAGAGCCAGTACGCCAAGAGCAGCACGCTGCTGGACCTCGCCACCGGGTCGGGCACGGTCGACATCTCCGGCCTGGACGCCAAGTTCGTCGGGAGCGGCAAGGACGGCTCCAAGCAGGTCGCGATCCCGTTCGGGCAGGCCACCCAGGGGTTCGTGGTGAACGAGGCCAAGCTGAAGTCCCTCGGCGTGGACGTGCCCAAGGCCGGCTGGACGTGGGACGACCTGGCGGCGTTCGCGAAGCAGGTGCACGACGCGTCGGCGGGCAAGGTCGCGGGCATCAGCGACCCGGGCAGCACCTGGCCGGCCTTCCAGTCCTGGCTCGTCCAGCACGGCAAGCCGCTGTATGCCCCCGACGGCAAGCTCGGCTTCACCGAGGCCGACCTCACCGACTTCTGGGCCTTCTGCACCGGACTGCGCAAGTCCGGCGCGGCGACCCCGGCGAACGTCACGGCGACCCTCACGGCCGGCCCGGCGGAGGACCCGCTGGCCAAGGGCACGGCGGCGGCCGAATGGGACTACGACAGCATCTTCGCCAGCCACGTGGCCGCCACCAAGGACACCCTGACGCTGGTGCCGCTGCCGACCGTCAACGGTCGGACCGGCATGTACGCCAAGCCGTCCATGCTGCTGTCGGTGTACGCCGGCTCCAAGCACCCCAAGGAGGCGGCGAAGCTGCTCTCCTTCCTGGTGAACGACCCGCAGGCGGCGGGCGCGCTGGGCAGCAGCCGGGGCATGTTCCCCAACGTGGAGGTGCGCAAGCAGCAGGCCGCCTCGGCCACCGGGAACAACAAGGTGGTGTCCGACTTCGAGGCGGCGAGCGCCACGCTGCTGAGCGCCACGCCCTCCGCGCCGCCGAAGGGCGACGGCCAGCTGCTGACGCTGATGCAGCGGATCTACGGAGCAGTCAGCTTCGACCAGCAGAGCCCCGCCCAGGGTGCGAAGTCGTTCATGCAGCAGGCCCAGCAGATCCTGGCCGGCTGACCGCCCGCCCCCACGACGCCCCGACAGAAGGAGGAAGCTGGTGAGTACGACCGCCGCACTCGGCCGGTCGGCATCGGCGACGCCGACCCCGGCCCAGAAGGAACAACGCACCACACCGAGGCGGGGCTTCGCCGATCGCACCGCCGGCTACGTCTTCCTGCTGCCCTGGTTCGCGGGGCTCGCGGTCTTCACCCTCGGACCGCTGGTGTATTCGCTCTACCTCTCGTTCACCGACTACAACCTGCTCCAGTCGCCGCGCTGGGTCGGCTTCGCGAACTTCCATCAGATGTTCACGGCCGACCCCCGCTTCTTCCACGCGGTGCGGGTCACCCTGACCTACGTGGTCGTGGTGACCCCGGTCAAGCTCGGGCTCGCCCTGGGCGTGGCGATGCTGCTCAACCGCCGCCGGCGGGGCATCGGCCTGTACCGCTCGCTGTTCTACCTGCCGTCGCTGCTGGGCAGCAGCGTGGCCGTGGCCCTGGTCTGGCGGTCGCTGTTCTCCCAGGGCGGCGCCGTCAGCAACGGACTCGGCTCGCTGGGCCTTCCGAATGCCGACTTCATCAACGACCCGACCTGGGCGCTGCCGGCCATCATCCTGCTGGCCTGCTGGCAGTTCGGTGCACCGATGGTGATCTTCATGGCGGGGCTCAAGCAGATCCCCTCGGAGCTGTACGACGCGGCGGACATCGACGGGGCCCGTCGGTGGGCTCGGTTCCGGCACATCACGCTGCCGCTCCTGTCGCCGGTCATCTTCTTCAACGTGCTGCTGGAGACCATCAACTCCTTCCAGGCGTTCACGCCCGCGTTCGTGATCAGCGGCGGCACCGGCGGCCCGGCGGACTCGACGCTGTTCTACACGCTGTACCTGTACCAGAAGGGCTTCACGGACTTCCAGTTCGGCTACGCCTCGGCCATGGCCTGGGTCCTGCTGGCGACGGTCGCGGTGCTCACCGCGCTGATGTTCCGGCTCTCCCGGGTGTGGGTCTTCTACGGGGATGGAGGGAACCGATGAGCGACCCGATCCTGGCGGCCGCACCGGGGCCGCTGACCGCCGCTCGCCGCCCGCGCCGGCGCGGCACCGGCCGGACACTGCTCTGGCACGCGACGGTCGTCGTCATCGTGCTGGTGGTGGTGTACCCCGTCATCTGGATGCTCGGCACCTCGTTCAAGCCGGCGACGGAGATCGTGACGTCCAATCGGCCGTGGCCGCTGCACTGGACGACGCAGAACTTCCCCGATGGCTGGCACGCCAACCCGAGTGTCACCTTCGGCCGGTTCTTCACGAACTCGCTGATCATCTCGGTCTGCGCGGTGGTCGGCACGCTGGCCTCCTGCTCGCTGGCCGCGTACGCGTTCAGCCGGCTGCAGTTCCGGGGCCGCTCCGTCCTGTTCGGCGCCATGGTGGTCACGATCCTGCTCCCGTACCACGTGCTGATCGTGCCGCAGTACGCGATCTTCAAGCAGTTCGGCTGGATCAACACCGACCTGCCGATCATCGCGCCGAAGTTCCTGGCCACCGAGGCGTTCTTCATCTTCCTGATGGTCCAGTTCATGCGCGGTGTGCCGCGGGAGATCGACGAGGCGGCCCGGATGGACGGCTGCGGGCCCTACCGGACGTTCTTCCACGTCCTGCTGCCGCTGACCCGCCCCGCGCTGATCACCAGTGCCATCTTCAGCTTCATCTGGACGTGGAACGACTTCTTCACCCAGCTCGTCTACCTCAACGACACCGCCAACTTCACGGTACCGATCGGGCTTTCGCTCTTCGTCGACCAGACGACCATGACGTCCTACGGTCCCATGATGGCGATGTCGATCCTCGCCCTCCTCCCGGTCTTCCTGTTCTTCCTCGCCTTCCAGCGGCTCCTGGTGGACGGCGCGACGTCGAGCGGACTGAAGGGATGAGGCCGGTGGCGCAGCACCGCCCGGGCACGCCCGGGGCCCGCCGGCGGGCCCAGGTGGCGCTCGGCCCCGAGCGGGCGGAGCAGGTGCGCACCGCGGCCGAGACCATGGCCGTGGGGGCGCTGTTCCTGCTCTTCGCCCTGCCCGTGGTCACGGCCGGCGCCTCCTGGTGCGCCGCATCCGAGATCGTCGCGGACTGGCACCGCAGGCGGGAGCCGCCGCTGCTGCGCACCTTCGCCCGGGTGGTCCGCCGCGACCTGGCGGCGGGGCTGGTGCTGGAGTGCGTGCTCCTGGCGGTCGTCGCCCTGGTCCGGTTCGAGACCGCGGTGGTGCTGGACGCGCGAATGCCCGGGTACCGGGCGGAGGCCGGCGCGCTGGTCCTGCTGGGTACCGCGGCCGTCGGGTTCGCCCTGCTGGCCGTCGGCTGCCGGGCGGCCTCCCGGGTCTCCTGGCGGGCCGCGGTCCGCATGGCGGCCGGGCAGGTCAGGGCGGTGCTGTCCACCCTGCCGCTGGCCGTCACGGCCCTGGCCTTCACCGGGGTGCTCATCGCGGTGGTGCCGGCGTTCGCCGCTTTCATGGCCGGTCCGCTGGCCTTCGCGGTCTCGGCGGTCGTCGCCCGCAACGGGCGGCTCCGGCCGGCCGGCGGCGACGCCTGAGCCGCCCGACCCGTCTGCCGGTGCTCCACAAACCCGCCCGCGAGGCCACCGCCCGTGGGCCCGCCCGCAACCCGCACCGGTCGTCCGACGGCGAGCGCGGCACCGTCATCGAGAGGAAGTGTTCACCCTGTCTCCGCGCACTCCACAGGGCAGGCGTATCCGGGCCGCGCTGGTCGGCACCGGGGCCATCGCCCGCCATTCGCACCTCCCGGCGTTCCGCACGCTGGCCGACGAGGTCGAGGTCGTCGCCGCCGTCGACATCGACGAGGATTCCGTGCGCACGTTCTGCGCCGACGGCGCCGTGCCGCACGCCTACACCGACCTCGACCGCATGCTCGCGGAGCAGCAGCCCGACCTGGTCGGCATCTGCTCGCCGCCGGCCTTCCACCGGGAGCAGACCGTGGCGGCGCTGCGGGCCGGCGCCTGGGTCTGGTGCGAGAAGCCGCCGTCCCGGTCGCTGGAGGAGTTCGCCGCCATGGAGGCGGCCGAGGGCACCGACGGCGGACCGTACGCGGCCATCGTCTTCCAACACCGCTTCGGCTCGGGGCGGAACACGTCCGCTCCCTGATCGAGCGGCAGGCCATGGGCCGCCCGCTGGTGGCGCACTGCCAGACCACCTGGTACCGCGGCGCCGAGTACTACGCCGCGCCCTGGCGCGGCACTTGGGCCGCGGAGGGCGGCGGCCCCGCGCTGGGCCACGGCATCCACCAGATGGACCTGCTGGTGGAACTGCTCGGGCCGTGGTCGGAGGTGCGGGCCATGGCCGGACGGCTGGTCCACGACGTGGAGACCGAGGACGTCTCCACCGCGCTGGTCCGCTTCGGCAGCGGCGCCCTGGCCACCGTCGTCAACAGCGTGGTCAGCCCAGACGAGACGAGCCGGATCCGGATCGACTGCGAGCGCGGCACCGTCGAGCTGACCCACCTGTACCAGCACGCGAACGAGAACTGGCGGATCACCCCGGCCCCCGGGGTCGCCCCGGAGGAGCTCGCCACCTGGCGCGACATGGGGGCCGACGTACCCAGCTCGCATCTGGCGCAGCTGCGTTCGCTGCTGCGCGACCTGCGGGCGGGGCGGCGGCCGCGGGCCAGCGGGGCCGACGGGCGCACCAGTCTCGAACTGGTCAGCGCCCTCTACAAGTCCGCCTTCACCGACGCCACGGTGAAGGCCGGCGAGATCGGCCCCGGCGATCCGTTCCACGCCGCCCTGCACGGTGGGACGCCCGACCGTCCGGGAGGCTGGACGTGAGCGTGGACGTCAGGACGGAGGCGGGGACGGAGGTCGGGACGACCGTGAGGACCGCCGTGCGGACCGAGGACGACGGTGCGGCCGTCACCTTCGAGGCGGCCGGGGTGCAGCTGCTGCGCTACGTGTACCCCGGCGACCCCGAGCCGGCCGAGTCGCCGAAGCCCTACATCCACCCGCTGCGCACGCTCGCCGGGGACGTGGTGACCGCCTACCGCCCGCACGACCACCGCTGGCACAAGGGGCTGCAGCTGACCGCCTCGTACCTGTCCGGGGAGAACTTCTGGGGCGGCGGCAGCTACGTCCGCGAGCTGGGCCGGTACGCGGACGTGGACAACCACGGCAGCATCCGCCACGACGCCTTCGAGGCGGTCGGCGACGGGCGGGTCGACGAGCGGCTCTCCTGGCTGAGCCGGGCCGGGGAGCCGTGGCTCACCGAGCGCCGCCGGATCACCGCCGCCGTGCTCGGGGACGACGTGTGGGAGCTGGTCTGGAGCACCGAGCTGACGGCACTGCGGGGCGAGCCGCTGCGCTTCGGCAGCCCCACCACGCAGGGCCGGCCGCTCGCCGGCTACAGCGGCCTGGTGTGGCGCGGCCCCCGCTCCTTCACCGACGGGGAGGTCATCGGCCCGGACGGCGGCGGCGAGGAACTGATGGGGAGGCCCGGCCCGTGGCTGGCGTTCTGCGGGGTCCACGACGAGGTCGACCGCTCCTCCACCGTCGTGATGGAGTCCCCCGAGGCCGGGAGCGGGCCACGGACGCACTGGTTCGTCCGGAGCAGTACCTACCCCGTCCTCAACCCCTCATGGGCCTTCCACGAGGAGTTCGCCCTCGCCCGCGGCGAACAGCTGACCCGCCGTTACCGGATCACCGTCGCCGACGGCGCCTGGGACGCGGCGCGCATCACGGACCATCTCGAACGGCACCCGTTCTGACGCCCGGAGCGACCCCGGACGCCGCGGCGGATCCCGCCCGGCTTCGCGCGGCGATCGCGCAGACCCGGCAGAAGCCGGGCGAGGCCTTCACGGTCGCACGGCCCGGTCGACTCGGCTGCCGTGCATCAATCCCCGGTGACGCCCCAGAAGCACAGGGCCTCCGGGCGGTTGCCGCCGTCGTACACGACAGTGCAGCAACCGGAGCCCCGGTCGAACGGGGGAAACCACTCGCGACGACGGCTCTTGACGGCCTGCTCGACCGTCTCGTGGGAGGGCGTCGCCGTGCCGAACAGTTCGACGACTTCCGGCCCTTCGACCACCCTGACGTCGCCGACCTCCTCCGCGTCGGGCTCGCAGCGGACCACGCGATCGACATCGAGAACCGAATGCGCTCCCTGCTCCTCCAGCCAACCGCCCGCCATCAGGGCAGCCGGCGACTCGACGCCCTCCTCCCGGTAGTAGTCGGCATCGCGCGCGAAAACCTCTTCACGGAGAGAGTCCAGCGCTGCCTGCTCGCTCCGCTGGAAAGGCACGAAGTACAACCACCCGCTCGCTCCCATGCAGGCCGACCCTACCGCCGACTCAGCGGCGCCACCGCTCCGACCCGGCGGGGAACATGAGCCCCGAACCCGGTGCCGGGGCCCCGTCAGTGTCCGGGGGGCGTCGGGCGTCGCATGGTGGAGGCCCGGACCACCAGCTCCGGCTGGAAGACGATGCGCTGGTGCTCGTGCGTGTCCGGTTCCTCGACCGTCTCGGCGATGAGCAGTTCGGCGGAGGTGCGGCCGATCTGGTAGGCGGGCTGGCGCACGGAGGTGATCGGGATGGCCGCGGCGCCGGCGAACTCGATGTCGTCGTAGCCGACGAGAGCGATGTCCTCCGGGACGCGGACGCCGACGGCGAACAGCGACTGGAGGACGCCGAGGGCGAGCAGGTCGTTGGCGCAGAAGACGGCGGTGGGCCGGTGTCCCAGGCCGAGCAGACGCTGCCCCGCGTCCCGGCCGGCGGCGATGTCCAGCCGCTCGGTCTCCACCACGGCGAGCGCCTCGGGGGCAGTCCCGCCTCCGCGACGGCCTGCCGCGCTCCGGCGAGGCGGTTCTGCACCTGTTGCAGCATCAGCGGGCCGCCGACGAAGACCATCCGCCGGTTGCCGGTCTCGATCAGGTGGCGCGTCGCGAGGGTGCCGCCGAGCACGTCGTCGACGGAGACCGAACAGCCCTCCTCCCGCTCCGCACCGCGGTCCACGAGCACGACCGGGATGCCACCGCGGCGCAGCGCGCTGAGATCGGTGCGGTTGCCGTCGATCGGGGACAGCAGCACCCCCAGGACCTGCTGCTGGGCGAACTGGGCGAGGTACTCCCGTTCCTCGGCCCGGTCCTGGCCGCTGTTGGAGAGCATCACCATCAGGCCGTTCTCGCGCGCGACCTTCTCGGCGCCGCGCGCGACCTCGACGAAGAAGGGGTTGCCCATGTCCAGGACGAGCAGTGCCATCACGCGGCTGCGCCCGGCCCGCAGCTGCCGGGCGGTCTCGCTGCGGACGTAGCCGAGCGCCGCGATGGCGGACTCCACCCGGATGCGGGTGTCCGCGGAGACCAGGTCCGGGCGGTTGATGACGTTGGAGACAGTGCCGACCGACACCCCGGCCTGTCGCGCGACGTCCTTGATGCCCACCGTGCGTGCCAAGTCGGCAGGTTTCCTCTCGATTCGGGCGGTTCGGTCAGGCGAGGTGGAAGACCTCGGCGAGCGGGTGTGCCGCGCCATGGGGCACGTCGCCCTCCTCACGCTCGAAGCAGTCTGCCATGTACTCCTGCCACCGGGTGTTCACCTCGGCGGTGTCCATCAGTTCCCTGGCCCGGTCGTAGTCCTCGGTCTCCAGGTAGCCGACGAGCAGGCCGTCCTCCCGCAGGAACAGGGAGTAGTTGTGCCAGCCGGCGGCGGTCAGCGCCTCCTGCATCTCGGCCCACACCTTCTCGTGGCGCAGCCGGTACTCCTCGAGCCGGTCCTTGCGGACCTTCAGCAGAAAGCAGACACGTTGCACAGGACTCTCCTCCTGGGTCGGTTCGCCGGCGCGGCTCCGGGGCCGCACCCGCGCCGGCCGTCGAACATGCCAGCCGGGGGCCTCGGAGCCATCTCAGAGCCACCATCGATATGAAATGATTCAATCGATCGCTCACACCCTAGTCCGTTCGCCGCATTGCCGTCAACGCCCGGCGGGGGACGTCGAGTTGTCGGCGAATTCCGCTGCGAGGAGCGGGTGCACGGCCGCGCGGATCACGCAGGGCCCTTGACCATGAACCGGCACGAGTCTACCGTCCCTTCTCAAGCCGGTTGAAACGTTTTGCTACGCCGCCTGCGCCTGATCGCGGACGCCCGGCAGGCCGCCGCCGCCCGGACTCCCGGCCCGTGTTCGCACCGCACCCACTTCGTAAGGATCGCCATGCCCGACCTGTCCGCGGTGAAGGCCGCACTGAAGGCCCAGGAGATCGAGACTCCCTCGTGGGGGTACGGGAACTCGGGGACACGGTTCAAGGTGTTCGCCCAGCCGGGCGTGCCACGCGACCCCTTCGAGAAGCTGGACGACGCGGCGCAGGTGCACGCGGCCACCGGAGTGGCGCCGCTGGTGTCCCTGCACATCCCGTGGGACCGGGTGGACGACTACGCGGCGCTGGCCGTGCACGCGAAGGAGCGCGGGCTGCGGCTGGGGGCGATCAACTCCAACACGTTCCAGGACGACGCCTACCGGCTCGGTTCGGTCGCCCACCCCGACCCGCGCGTGCGGCGGAAGGCGGTCGACCACCTGCTGGAGTGCGTCGACATCATGGACGAGACCGGGTCGCGGGATCTGAAGCTGTGGTTCGCCGACGGCACCAACTACCCGGGCCAGGACGACATGACGGCACGTCAGGAACGGCTCGCCGAGGGCCTGTCGGAGGTCTACGCCCGGCTCGGCGCGGATCAGCGGATGGTGCTGGAGTACAAGCTCTTCGAGCCGGCGTTCTACGCCACCGACGTGCCGGACTGGGGCACCAGCTACGCACACTGCCTGCGGCTGGGCCCGAAGGCGAAGGTCGTGGTCGACACCGGCCACCACGCGCCGGGCACCAACATCGAGTTCATCGTCGCGTTCCTGCTCCGTGAGGGGAAGTTGGGCGCCTTCGACTTCAACTCCCGCTTCTACGCCGACGACGACCTGATGGTGGGTGCGGCGGACCCTTTCCAGCTGTTCCGGATCCTGCACGAGGTGGCGAAGAACGGCGGCTTCGAGAAGGAGCGGCAGGTCGCGTTCATGCTCGACCAGTGCCACAACATCGAGGCGAAAATCCCCGCGGTGATCCGCTCGGTGATGAACGTCCAGGAGGCCACCGCCAAGGCCCTGCTGGTGGACCTGGACGCACTGCGGGCCGCCCAGCGGGCCGGCGACGTGCTCGGCGCGAACGCGGTGCTGATGGACGCCTACAACACCGATGTCCGCCCGCTGCTGCGCGAGGTCCGGGAGGAGCAGGGCCTGCACCCCGACCCGCTGGCCGCCTACGCCGCCACCGGGTGGCAGGACCACGTCGCCGCCACCCGGGTCGGCGGCACGCAGGCCGGCTGGGGCGCCTGAGCGCCCTGCCCTGCCCGGCCCTGCCCGGCCCGGCGCCCGAGACCGTGCCGGCCCGGCTCCGGGCAACCATCCCTGCGCGCTGCCCGGCCGACCGGTTCCCCCACTCCATCGAGGACTTCCACCATGACGTCGCACCCCACCGTCGAGGCGCTGCTGGCACGCTCCAACCGCCTGGGCTCCGATCCGCGGAACACCAACTACGCCGGCGGCAACACCTCCGCCAAGGGCACCGCCATCGACCCCGTCACCGGCCGGGACATCGAACTCGTCTGGGTCAAGGGCTCGGGCGGCGATCTCGGCACCCTCACCGGCGACGGCCTCGCCGCCCTGCGCCTGGACCGGCTGCGCGACCTCGCCGACGTGTACCCGGGCGTCGAGCGCGAGGACGAGATGGTCGCCGCGTTCGACCACTGCCTGCACGGCAGGGGCGGCGCCGCCCCGTCCATCGACACCGCCATGCACGGTCTCGTGGACGCCGCGCACGTCGACCACCTGCACCCCGACTCCGGGATCGCGCTGGCGACCGCCGCCGACGGCGAGAAGCTGACCGCCGAGTGCTTCGGCGACACCGTCGTGTGGGTGCCCTGGCGCCGCCCCGGCTTCCAGCTCGGCCTGGACATCGCGGCGATCAAGGAGGCCAACCCCCGGGCCCTCGGCTGCATCCTCGGCGGCCACGGCATCACCGCCTGGGGCGCGACCAGCGAGGAGGCCGAGGCGAACTCACTGCACATCATCCGCACCGCCGAGGCGTTCATCGCCGACCGCGGCAAGGCCGACCCGTTCGGCGCGGTCCTGCCCGGCCGCGAGGCGTTGCCGGAGGCCGAACGGCGCGTCCGCGCCGCCGCGCTCGCGCCGGTCATCCGCGGCCTGGCCTCCACCGACCTCCCGCAGGTCGGGCACTTCACCGACGCCGCACCGGTGCTGGACTTCCTCGCCCGCGCCGAGCACCCGCGGCTGGCCGCGCTCGGCACCTCCTGTCCGGATCACTTCCTGCGCACCAAGGTCGCCCCGCTGGTCCTGGACCTCCCTGCGGACGCGCCGCTGGACGAGGCCGTCGCCCGGCTGCGCGAACTGCACCGGCAGTACCGGGCCGACTACGCCGCCTACTACCGGCGCAACGCCGCCGCCGACTCGCCGGCGATGCGCGGCGCCGACCCCGCGATCGTCCTGGTGCCCGGCGTCGGCATGTTCTCCTACGGCAAGGACGGGCAGACCGCCCGGGTGGCCGGTGAGTTCTACCTCAACGCGATCCAGGTCATGCGCGGCGCGGAGGCCGTCTCCTCGTACGCGCCGATCGAGGAGCGCGAGAAGTTCCGCATCGAGTACTGGTCGCTGGAGGAGGCGAAGCTCCGGCGGATGCCCCAGCCCAGGCCGCTCGCCGCACGCGTCGCCCTGGTGACCGGGGCGGGCTCCGGCATCGGCAGGGCCATCGCCCGCCGCCTGGCCGCCGAGGGCGCCTGCGTGGTCGTCGCCGACCGCGACGGCACCGGCGCCGCCGCCGTCGCCGAGGAGCTCGGCGGCCCCGACCGGGCGGTCGCCGTCACCGTCGACGTCACGTCCGAGGAGCAGATCACCGAGGCCTTCGGGACCGCGGCCCTCGCCTTCGGCGGCGTGGACCTCGTGGTGAACAACGCCGGCATCTCGATCTCCAAGCCGCTGCTGGAGACCACCGCCGAGGACTGGGACCGCCAGCACGACATCATGGCCCGCGGCTCCTTCCTCGTCTCCCGCGAGGCCGCCCGGCTCATGATCGAGCAGGGCCTCGGCGGCGACATCGTCTACATCGCCTCCAAGAACGCCGTCTTTGCCGGCCCGAACAACATCGCCTACTCCGCCACCAAGGCCGACCAGGCCCACCAGGTGCGGCTGCTGGCCGCCGAACTCGGCGAGCACGGCATCCGGGTCAACGGCGTCAACCCCGACGGCGTCGTCCGCGGCTCGGGCATCTTCGCCGCGGGCTGGGGCGCCCAGCGCGCCGCCGTCTACGGGGTGGCGGAGGAGGAGCTCGGCGAGTTCTACGCCCGGCGCACCCTCCTCAAGCGCGAGGTGCTCCCCGAGCACGTCGCCAACGCCGTCCTCGCCCTGACCGGCGGCGACCTCTCCCACACCACCGGTCTGCACATCCCCGTCGACGCCGGTGTCGCCGCAGCCTTCCTGCGCTGACCCCGCCCGACCCCACCACCACTCCGAGCCGCGGCACCGGCCGGGCCGCTCCCCCTGCCGGGCCGGCCGGCGTCCGGACCGGAGTGCCGGTGGACCGGCGGCGCCACCGCCGGTCCACCCCCTCACCCCGCTTCCCGAGCCCCGCCGAGGTAACCACCGTGACGTCCAGTGCCCGCTCCGCCGCGTCCGCCTCCGCCTTCGCGGCCGTGGACCTCGGTGCCACCAGCGGACGGGTCGTCGTCGGCCGCGTCGGCCGCCGGACCCTCGACCTCACCGAGGTCCGCCGTTTCGCCAACACCCCGGTGCAGCTGCCCACCGGCCTGCACTGGGACATCCTCGGGCTCCACCAGGGCATGCTGGACGGGCTGCGCGAGGCCGCCCGCAGCGCGGACATCACGTCCGTGGGCATCGACAGCTGGGCCGTCGACTACGGGCTCCTCGACGCGACCGGGGCCCTGCTCGGCAACCCGTACCACTACCGGGACGGACGCACCGACGGCGTTGCCGATGACGTCCGGAGCAAGGTCGGCGCGGCCGAGCTGTACCGGATCACCGGCCTGCAGCATCTGCCGTTCAACACGATCTACCAGCTCGCCGCGGCCCGGGGCACCCCGTCCTCGACGCGGCCCGCACCCTGCTGCTCATCCCCGATCTGCTGACCCACTGGCTCACCGGCAGCATCGGCGCCGAGGCGACGAACGCCTCCACCACCGGGCTCCTCGACGCCGGCACCGGCATCTGGTCGGAGCCGCTGGTCGGCGCGCTCGGCCTCGATCCGCGGCTCCTGCCGCCCCTGCGGCGGCCCGGGGACCGGGCCGGGCTGCTGCGGGCGGCCGTCACCGCCCACACCGGCCTGCCGGGAGGCACTCCCGTCACCGCCGTCGCCTCGCACGACACCGCGTCCGCCGTCGTCGCCGTCCCGGCCACCACCACCGACTTCGCGTACATCTCGTGCGGCACCTGGTCCCTGGTCGGCCTGGAACTCGACCGGCCCGTCCTCGGCGACGCCTCCCGGGCCGCGAACTTCACCAACGAACTCGGCATCGACGACACCGTCCGGTATCTGCGCAACGTCATGGGGCTGTGGCTGCTGAGCGAGTGCCAGCGCGCCTGGGAGGCCCGCGGGGAGCTCTCGCATCTCCCCACGCTCCTCGCCCGGGCCGCCGCCGCCCGGCCGTTCGCCGCGGTCGTCGACCCGAACGCCCCCGAGTTCCTCTCCCCGGCGACATGCCCGCCCGCATCGCGGCCCACTGCCGCCGGACGGGCCAGACCCCGCCCGCCGACCAGGGCGCCGTCGTGCGGTGCATCCTGGAGAGCCTCGCCATCGGCCACCGCAACGCCGTCCGCGAGGCCGCCGCCCTCTCCGGGCGCGAGGTCGCGGTCGTCCACCTCGTCGGCGGCGGCAGCCGCAACGAGCTGCTGTGCCGGCTCACCGCCGACGCCACCGGACTCCCCGTCATCGCGGGCCCCGCCGAGGCCACCGCGCTGGGCAACGTCCTCGTCCAGGCCCGCGCCCACGGCATCGTCCCGGACCGAGAGGAGATGCGTAAGCTGGTCGCGGAAAGCCAGCACCTGCGCAGCTACCGGCCCCGCGGCGCGGAGAGCGCCTGGGCCTCCGCCGCGGCCCGGGTCGGCCTCGCATGACCGGTCGTCACCCGAGCACCACCGCACCGAAGAAGGAAGCTGCGATGCGTGTCGCACTCTTCGTCACCTGCGTCAACGACGCCGTCCACCCGCGCACCGGCCAGGCCGTCGTGGCGCTGCTGGAGCGTCTCGGCGTCGAGGTCGACTTCCCGGCCGGGCAGACCTGTTGCGGGCAGCCGCAGTACAACACCGGCTACCGGCGGGACGCCGAACCGCTCGTCCGCCGCACCGGCCGGGCGTTCGCCGGTCACGACTACGTGGTGACCCCGTCCGGCTCCTGCGCCGCGATGGTGCGCGAGGGCTATCCGCGCATCGGCGCGCGGGCGGCCGCCGAGGGCAGGGGCACGGAGCTCGCCGACGTCGCGGCCTCCCTCGCCCCCGGACGTACGAGCTGACCGAGTTCCTCGTCGACGTCCTCGGCGTCGAGGACGTCGGCGCGTACTTCCCGCACACCGTCACCTACCACCCGTCCTGCCACGGCCTGCGCACGCTCGGGCTCGGCGACCGGCCCCGCCGCCTGCTGCAGGCCGTGAAGGGCCTGGAACTGCGGGAGCTCCCGAGCGCCGAGGAATGCTGCGGGTTCGGCGGCACCTTCGCCGTCAAGAACCCGGACGTCTCCGCCGCCATGGGCAGCGACAAGGTCCGCAATGCGCTCTCCACCGGCGCGGACGTCCTCTGCGGAGCGGACAACTCCTGCCTCCTGCACATCGGGGGTACCCTGCGCCGCCAGGACGCACCACTGCGCACCCTGCACATCGCCGAGATCCTCGCCTGCACCGAGGACGACCCCACCGGCGCCGGCTGGGCCGGCCCCACCGCAAGGAGCCGGACCGCATGAGCGGCACCTACCTCGGCATGCCCGCCTTCCCCGAGGCCGCCAGGACCTCCACCAGGAACACTCAGCTGCGCGCCAACCTCACCCACGCCACCCGCACCATCCGCGACAAGCGCGCGGCGGCCGTCGCCGAACTCGACGACTGGGCCGAACTACGGTCAGCGGGAAGGGACATCAAGGACCGCACGCTCCGGCACCTGGACCGCTACCTGCTGCAGGCCGAGGAGGCGGTGACGGCCGCCGGCGGAGCGGTGCACTGGGCGGCGGACGCGGCGGAGGCGAACCGGATCGTCGCCGACCTGGTCAAGGCCAAGGGCGAGCGCGAGGTCGTCAAGGTCAAGTCGATGGCCACGCAGGAGATCGGCCTGAACGAGGCCCTTGCCGCCGAGGGCATCACCGCCTACGAGACCGACCTCGCCGAACTGATCGTGCAGCTCGGCGACGACCTGCCCTCGCACATCCTCGTCCCCGCGATCCACCGCAACCGCGGCGAGATCCGGGACATCTTCACCGAGGCGATGGGCCGCTGGGGCCGCCCCGCCCCCGACGGGCTCACCGACCGGCCCGCCGACCTCGCCGAGGCGGCGCGGCTCCACCTGCGGGAGAAGTTCCTGCGCGCGAAGGTCGCCGTCTCCGGCGCCAACTTCCTCGTCGCCGAGACCGGCACCCTGGTCGTCGTCGAGTCCGAGGGCAACGGCCGGATGTGCCTGACCCTGCCCGAGACCCTGATCTCGGTGGTCGGCATCGAGAAGGTCATCCCCACCTGGCGCGACCTGGAGGTCTTCCTCCAGCTCCTGCCCCGCTCCTCCACCGCGGAGCGGATGAACCCGTACACGTCGATGTGGACGGGCACCACCGACGGCGACGGACCGTCCGAGTTCCACCTCGTGCTGCTCGACAACGGCCGCACCGCCACCCTCGCCGACCAGGTCGGCCGGCAGGCCCTGCGCTGCATCCGCTGCTCCGCCTGCCTCAACGTCTGCCCCGTCTACGAACGGGCCGGCGGCCACGCCTACGGCTCCCCGTACCCCGGACCGATCGGCGCCATCCTCACCCCCAACTGCGCGGCCTGCAGAGCGAGGTGGACGCCTCCCTCCCGTACGCGTCCACGCTCTGCGGCGCCTGCTACGAGGTCTGCCCGGTCGCGATCGACATCCCGGAGGTCCTCGTCCACCTGCGGGAACAGGTGGCCGAGGGCGGCGAGGGCCACCGTGCGGAACGGGCCGCGATGAAGGCCGCGACCTGGCTGCTCGACCACCCCGCCGCCCTCGGCGCCGCCGAACGCGTCGCCGCCCGGACCCGCGGCCTGCACCCGAGGAGGCTCCCCTCCCGGGGCCGGCGAAGGCCTGGACGGACACCCGCGACCTGCCCGCCCTGCCCCCGAACCCTTCCGCGACTGGTGGAAGAAGAACCGCAAGGACGGCAGCCGATGACCACCGCCCGCGACACCGTCCTGGCCCGCATCCGGGCGGCGCTCACCGACGTCCCCGACCACGAGGAGCCCGGCACCCCCGAGCGCGCCTACCGGCCGGCGCACGTGAGCGACGAACCGGCCGCGTTGCTGGACCTCCTGGCCGACCACCTCACCGACTACCGCGCGCACGTCCACCGCACCACGCCCGACGGCCTGCCGGCCCTGCTGGCCCGTCTGCTCGCCGACCGCGGCAGCCGGACGGTGGCCGTCCCCGCGGGCCTGCCCGCCGGCTGGCTGGCGCAGGCAGCGGCCGCAGAGGTGCCCGACGACGCATCGCTGACCGCGCACAGGCTGGACGAGGTGGACAGCGTCGTCACCGGCTGCGCCCTCGCCGTCGCGGAGACCGGCACGATCGTCCTCGACAGCGGCCCCGGCCAGGGACGGCGGGTCCTCACCCTCGTGCCCGACCACCACGTCTGCGTCGTCCGCGCCGACCAGGTCGTCGCGTCCGTCGCGCAGGCACTGCCGCGGCTCGACCCGGCCCGGCCGCAGACCTGGATCTCCGGCCCCTCCGCCACCAGCGACATCGAGCTCGACCGCGTCGAGGGCGTCCACGGCCCCCGCACCCTGGAGGTCGTGCTGCTGCTCGTACCGTGACGGCCGCCGCGGGGCGCGGCGACGGACCTGGGCTCGTCCTCAGGCCTGGAGGGCGGTCGTGTCGAAGGTCAGGTGGACCGCCTCGTCGTGGAGGGCGGCGGCGCTGACGACCGCGACGGTCTCCTCCCCGACCACTGCGAGGGAGACCAGGTGGTCGCCGTAGGCGAGCCGCTGCGCCTCGACCCCGGTCCCGTCCACGACGAGGTGACCGGGCCCCGACGTCAGCACCCAGGGCGGGCACACCGGTCCGTCGGGCGAGGAGTGCTGGAAGAGGAACTCGCTCAGGAGGGCGTCGGGCTCCAGGGTCGAGAACACCCGGACGTGCTCGGGCAGCCGCCGCTGGGTGGTGACCTGCACCCCCACGGTGTGCTCCGCCCCGTAGGCGAGGTCGAGCCGCTGGAGGTGACCGTCGGCCGATCCCCGGCCCACCGTACGGCGCCACCCGGGCCTCGGCCGCGCCAGGACGGCCACCGGGCGACCGAACGCCCGCAGGGTCTCCCCCAGAGGCGATCGCCCGCCGGCCCCGGGTGCGCGGCACTCTGGAACATGGCCGTCCCTCCGGATTGCCGCGGACGTGCTGTCCTCCCATCGTGGCATCGCAGCGCGGTACGCGTGCCGGAATCCCGGCAGCCGTTCGGGCGGGCAGGAGCCCGGGCGGGTCCGGGCGGTCGAGGGTGGGCGGCTGCGGCGCAGTGGGCGGCGGCGGCGCGCTACGAGGTGGGGATCGCCAGGAGGAGCCCGCCGTCGAGGCGCTCCTGCATGTGCCGGCCGTGCACGGCGCAGACGACGACGGTGCCGCCCTGGGCGTCCATCGCGAGGTGGGTCGCCCGCTCCGTGCACGGGCCGTGGGAGCGGTCGTAGCCCCACCGGGTGCCGCACTCCCGGCACCACGAGCGGCCGTCCTCCGTCTGCAGCGTCGGCCCGCAGCGCGGACAGATGCCCCACCACGCCGTGCACGACCCCGACCACTCGGCGGCCCGTACCCGCGCCAGCTTGTCCGCGGCGTCGCCGATCCGCTGCGCCGCCCGGGTGAGCGCGTCGTCCACCGTTCCCGGCAGCACGCCGCGGGGCAGGCCGGGCTGCTGCCTCAGCCGTTCCCGCATCGCGACGACGTCCCTGGCCAGCGCATCCGCGCGCGCCTGGAGATCCCGCAGCTCCGCAGGCGTCGGCTCCCCGCCGCCCGCGGCCGAGTCGGCATTCTCGAACACGCCATTCACCCCCCGAACACACCACCGCACGTGCAACCGCCGGCACACCCCAGGTCCGGCGCCCGCCGCCGGCGGCCACCCACCAGAAGCATCGTGATGAAACCATGACAGCCTCGTCTCGACAAGCGACCGAGGTCACGGCGCCGGACCGGCCGAACACGGCGGGCAACACGACAGACGACGCCGCGGCCGACACGATCGCGTCGCCCGGGGTGCCCGCCGCGCCGGTCGGGGCCGTCCCGCTCCCGCTCCCGGCCCCGGGCCTCGGGGTGCGGGACAGCACCCGTCCGGCCGAGGATGGGGGCAGTACGGCGGCCAGGACGCCGGGGTCGGCACGACCGGCCCGGCAGGGCGGTGCCGCCCGTGAGCTCCCCGAGCGAGCGGTGGCCGCTCGACCGGCCCAGGTGGAAGCGAGGCGGCATGCTGGATCCCGATCCGCCGTTCCGGCCGGTGCGCCCGCAGGACGGCTACCTGCGGCTGGAGGATCTGGGCCTGATCGGCGACGGCCGGACCGCGGCCCTGGTGGGCCTGGACGGCTCCATCCCCTGGATGTGCCTGCCGGGGTTCGACGACGAGCCGCTCTTCTGCGGCCTGCTCGACCACGCCCGGGGCGGGCGCTTCACGATGGCGCCGCAGGGGCTCGTCGAGGCGCGACAGCGTTACGAGCCCGACACCGGCGTGCTGATCACGGACCTCCGGGGCCCCACCGGCCTCGTCCGGGTGACCGATGCCCTGGCGCTGCGCTCGGGCGCCGACCTCACCGACGACGCGCCGCTCGCCCGGCAGGAACTCGTCCGCTCGGCGATCGTCCTGGACGGCGCCGTCGACCTGCGGGTGGAGATCGAGCCGCGCGGCGGCGCCGAGGCCCGCCCGCTGCTCAGCGGCCTGGAGATCCAGGTGCACCGGCGGCCCGATCTGCGCCTGCACCTGCGCGCCGACCGGCCGCTCGACTCCCTGCACAGCACCCACCGGCTCCGCCGGGGCGACCGCCTGGACCTGGTGCTGTCCTGGGGACGGTTCCACCGCCACCACCGCTTCGACGCCGGGACGATGCTGCGCGACACCGCCGACGCCTGGCGCCGCTGGATGACGGGCTTCCGCTACGGCGGCCCGCAGGAGCCGCTGGTGCGGCGCGCCGCCATCACGCTGAAGCTCTGCGACGACTGGGCCAACGGCTCCCTGGTCGCGGCGCCCACCTCCTCGCTGCCCGCACCCGTAGGCGGCATCCGCAACTGGGACTACCGCTACACCTGGATCCGCGACGCCGCCTACGCGGTCTTCGCGATGCGCCGGATCGGCTTCACGGGCGAGGCGGACGCCTTCCTGGGCTGGGTCCTGGACGCCTTCGAGCGCAGCGGGCGGCCGCGCATCATGTACGGCCTCGACGGCCGCCCCGTCCCCGACGAGGTCGAGGACCCGGAACTGGAGGGCTACCGGCGCTCGGCCCCGGTGCGCTGGGGCAACGGCGCGGCCGACCAGCTCCAGCACGACGTGTACGGCGAGGTCCTGGACTGCGCCGACCAGTGGCTGCTGGCCGGCGGCCGGCTCGAACCCGCGCTCTGGTCCCGCCTCGCCGAGCTCGCCGACATCGCGGAGCAGGCCTGGCGCCGACCGGACCAGGGCATCTGGGAGGTGCGCAGCGAGGGCCGGGTGTTCACCTACTCGGCCGCGATGTGCCAGGTCGCCCTGGACCGGGCCGCGGCGATCGGCGAGCGTCTCGCACTGCCGGGGCGCACCGCGGCCTGGCGGAGGTCGGCGGCCGACCTGCGCGCACTGATCCTGGAGCGCTCCTGGGACGAGGCGACGCAGACCCTCGGCGAGCACCTCGACGGCGGCGGCGGCCTGGACGCGAGCCTGCTCGCGCTGCCGCTTCGGCGGGTGATCCCGGCGGACCATCCGCGCATGGTCGCGACGACGGCGGCCGTCGCCGACCGCCTGTCCGCCGGCGGCGGCCTGCTCTACCGGTACCTGCACGACCGGTCGCCCGACGGTCTGGCCGGCGACGAGGGCGCCTTCGTCCTGTGCAGCTTCTGGCTGGTCGACAACCTGGTCGGCCAGGGCCGGATCGAGGAGGCCGAGGAGCTGTACACGTCGCTGTGCGAGCGGGCCGGGCCGCTCGGGCTGATGTCGGAACAGATCGACCCCACGACAGGTGCGTTCACGGGCAACTTCCCGCAGGCCTTCAGCCACATCGGGATCATCGCCAGCGGCGTGAACCTGGCCCGGGCGCGGGCGGGCACGGCGGGCTGATCGACCGGCTCGCCGTCAACCCTCCCGCTGCTGTGCCCGGTCGGCGGGCTCAGTCGCCGCCGGAGAACATCAGACCGCCGTCGGCGAGCGGACGGCGCGCGGGGGCGGGGTCGACCGGCCCAGTGGCGGGCGGCGGCATGAACAGGGCCCGGTCGACCGGCGGAAGGGGACGGCGGGCGCCGGCTTCGGGCCGGTCGACGGCGGGCGCGGAGAACGCGGGCAGGCCCAGCGGGCGGCGATCATCACTCACGCCTGGCAGTATGACCGCCCGTCCGTCCTGCAAACACCGTGGTCCGCCGGTCGGACCGGGCGAGCATCTGCCGGGCGTCCTCCCGGAGTCGGGTCGGCGCCTCGTCGGCGACCCGCGTACGGCCGTCCTCCTCGAAGCCGCCCGACGGTTCGGGGCCGCCGCTTCCCCCGGCGCCGGCCAGGAACGCGAGCATGTCGGCACGGCCGTGGGTGGCGTGTACCGCGGCGTGCGCGACGAACGGCACGGCCTCCACCGCCGCCGGGTACACCGAGTCCTGGTGCAGGACGCCGCGATCGGTCACGGCCGAGGGGTCGACGACTCCTGGACCCGCCCCTGCAGCGCCCTGGACAGTTCCGCGACACAGGCGGCGAGCTGTCCCGTCGTCAGCTGCGCCGGATCACCGCCGCACCCGGCGGCCGGCGCGGGTGCCTGCCCGGTCGGCGTGGGCGCGGCCGTCGCGGAGGTGGTGGGCGTCGGCGCCGGGCTCGGCTGCCCGCCCGGCGCCGTGATGCTGCCGCTCAGCGCCACCAGGTTCGGCTTGACCGTGGCATCGCCCGACAGGTCGATGAAGTCCTGGGTCTGCCCGTTGAAGTCGACGAAGCCGCGCCACATGTCCCGGCCGAACGGGACGATCTCCTGCAGCGCGCCGCCCTGCCCGGCGCTGATGGTGATCGAGGTCTGCTGGGCCATGTAGGAGACCATCCGGCTGGCGAGGACGTCCAGGTTGACCGAGGGGCTGTCGTCGCCGCGCACGTACACGTGGAGGTCGTTGAGGCCACCGCCGGCCCGGTCCGCCTGCAGCACCGCGAACGCCACCACCAGCTGCGAGCTGCTCTCCCGCGGCACCAGCGGGGTCACGTAGTAGAGGTGGCCGTCCGTCTTCGAACGCAGCAGGAACTCCCCCGGGTTGCCGGCGTTCGTCGCTGCCGAGGTGTGCGCGTAGCCGAAGCCCCGGTCGTCCTTCGCGCCGCGCCCGCCCAGCCACTGCACCTCGTGGATCTGCGCCCGGACGACCGACGCCGGGTACACCGCGCCCGGCAGGTCGCCCGGAGCCACCTGCTCCCGGTACGTCAGGCCGGGCCGGCCGTCGGCCGAGCCGCGCAGCACCAGTACGCCGGCCGGCTCCAGCACGGTGCGCTGCATCCAGCCGATCTGCCGCGCCACCGAGACCACCACCACCGGCTGCGCGGTGCGCGGATCCGGGCCGTCGCAGTACCCCCAGATGTCCTGGTCGCTGTAGACCAGGCCGGGGAACCGCTCGGCGAGCAGGTTGCGCAGGCTGTTGGCGCCCGTCCCCGCGAAGGCCCTGCCGAAGGCGTGGTCGCCGCCGAACGCGCAGGTGGCCACGGTGTTCGCGCGACCGTCCCAGACCGCGATGCCCTCCATCGGCTGCTCGCCGGAGCCGTCCAGCACGGCCGTCCACACCCCGGCGCCCTGCGAGGCGTCGGGCAGGTAGTGCAGGCTGTGCCCCATCAGATGCACCCCCGAAGTGAGGCCGGCGCTGTTGGTGAGCGCGGTGGTCGCCGCCGCATAGGAGGCGGTGCGCGCCTCGAAGTCGAAGTCCGGCATCGGCTCGGTCTTCACACACGCCGGTACGTCCGCGGTGCCGACCAGGTCGCAGCGGCCGCCGTCCCCTTGCGGGCGTGCTCGGTCACCGGCAGCACCGACCGCGGCGTGCCGGTGCCGCCGGCCGGGACGTCCAGCACCGTCGCCGTCGCGTAGTACCGGCCGGCGTCCTTGTCGTCGTCCCACAGCCCGGTGCCCGCCCGCACCAGCGAACCGGCCACCGCCAGCAGCGCCACCGCCAGCGCCAGCCGCACCCGCAGGCCACCGGACCCGGCACCGGAGTCCTCCGCGACATACGCCACCGCCCACACCGTGCCGAGCAGCCCCACCGCGGCCCAGATCCAGAACAGCGGCGTCGCGTCCACCACACCGCCGTGCGGGAACAACTCCTGCCCGATCAGCAGGACATAGCTCTGGTCCTGCTGCCCGAACCCGCCGAACACCGCGTGCTTGACCACCCACACCAGCAGGGCACCCAACGGCATCCACAGCCACCAGACGGCCAACGCCGTCGCCCCGCGTCGTATCGCGCCCCGCCGGACATCACGCTTCGTCATCTCTCCCCCGGTTCATCCCCGTTGCCCGGCCGGGGACGATCCCCGCACAGGCACCCGGACCCGTCATTCCCGCCACAGCTGCCCCGCAAGCCAGCTGCGCCGGGAGGCCACGGACCCACGGCCACATAGGTAGTGGATCGACATATGGCGGCCATGGACCTATGCTGCTGCCATGACAGACCGTCAACTGCAGGAGCCGACCAGACTCGTGCTCACCGCACTCGCCGATGCCCCGCGGCACGGCTACGCGATCATCCAGGAGGTGCTCGCCATCTCCGAGGGCCGCACGCGGCTGCGCACCGGCACCCTCTACACCGCACTCGACCGGCTGCTCCAGCAGGAGCTGATCAGGGTGGAGAGCGAAGAGGTGGTGAGCGGGCGGCTGCGCCGCACCTACACCCTCACCGACCAGGGCCGGAATCTGCTCGCCGAGGAGACCCGGCGACTGCGGATCGCCGTGGCCGAGGCAGAACGCCGGCTGGGCAGGGCCCGACTGCTTCCGAACGGAGCGAGCGCATGAGCGAGCAGCACACCCCGGGGCCGACCCGTGGCCGATCAGGATCCACCCGGCCCGCTACCGGGCGGCCCACAGCGAGGACATCGCCGCGACCCTCGCCGAGGCCACCGAGGGGCTGAGCCGTACCGCGGTGCTCCGCGAACACCTCGACCTCGCCGCCCACGCACTGCGGCTGCGCCTGCGGATCGGCCCCACCGACCGGGCCGGGCGCGTGCTCGCCGGCGCGGCGCCGGTCGTCCTCGGCCTGCTGGCCGGGTTCTGCCTGTGGGGCCTGCAGTCCGAACTGCCCTGGGTCGTCCGCCAGATTCACGGCCCCCACCCCGTCCGCAGGATCGGGTACGTGCTCTACGTCGCGGCGGGGAGCGTGCCGTGGGTCCTCGCCCTCGCGGCCGCCGCGGTCGGACGCTGGTGGCTCACCCGTGCACTGGGCCTGGGCGGCACCGTCCTCGGGTTCGGCATCCTGCTGGCGTTCGGCCCGATGACGACAATGTTCCTCTTCGGCCAGCCGGTGTTCTGGACGATCCTCGGCGCGGTGGTGCTGCTCGCACCTCCGACCCTGCTCGACCGCTCCGCACGGGCCGGCCGGGAGGCCACGGCGGTGGCGGTCACCTTCGCCGCGGTGATGATCGCCTCGCAGTCGAGCGGCCTCTGGGTGTACTTCACCGGCAGCACCATCCTGCACATGTACGTGTCCTGGCCCCTGTTCGCCGCCGCCGCCGTGCTCCTCGGTCACCTCGCAGGCGAACACCGCGACCGGCACCGCGCCGTCGGCGCCGGACTGGCCGGGGCGCTCTGGCTGACCCCCGGCCTGCTGGACGAGCACATCACGCGCCACACGCTGACCACCTGGGTGGCGGGTTACGTGCTCCTCGTCGCACTCACGGTCGCGCTGGCCATGGGCATCCGGATGATCCGCCGCGCCCGCCCCGGCGAGTCCGCCGACCCCGCCTGACGCCGGCGCCGGGCACCGGACACCGGGCCCGCGCCGTGGCGGTAGGCCGCCGCGGCGCGGGCCCGATCCGCTCAGGTGCCGCCGGGTGCGGCGATGGACACCACCGTGGCGGTCGCCGGACCGGCGGGTGCCCGATAGCTCACCGAGTCGCCGGCCCGGTGGCCGAGCAGCGCGTGACCGAGCGGGCTGTCGGCGGTGACGAGTTCCTGGTCCCTGTCGTCGGCGAGCTCTCCGATCCGGACGGACTCCTTCGTGCCGTCGGCGAACCGCACGGTGACGCTGCTGCCCACCCCGATCACGTCGGGGCTCGGGGCGGGGGCCGTGGCGGCCCCGTCCAGCCGGTCCGTGATCTCGGCGATCCGCGCGTCCAGGCGTGCGGTGTCGTCGGCACGCTGCAGTTCGTCGGCCTGGTCGGCCCGGTCACCGACCGCATCGGCGTCGGTACCCTGCAGGGTCGCCCTGACCGCGTCGCGTTCGGCCCGCAGATCGGCGAGTTCCTGCTCGAATGCCCGGCGTGCGTCGGGGCTGATCGGCTCGGGGGTTCCAGTCATTGCTGCTCCCGTGGTGGTGGCGGGACTGCCTCGATCGCCCTGACCAGGACGGCACCTCGCACCGCAATTCTCGTCCAGCGGGACACCCGACGCCCGACGGGGCGCGGGGAAACCGGGCGGGACGGCCCCGGCCGGGACAGCGGGCGACACCGTACGGGGCCGTCCTTCCACGCGCTGCCACCGGTGTCCCGCAGCGTGCGTCCCGCCGCGGTTGCGGGCGTCCGGGCACCGAGCAAGGGTGGGACGGGGGTTCTCCTGGCACGGAGGAGCCATGTCGCACCACAAGTCGAACAAGGCCGTCGAGGGCGACGAAGGTACCGGCCACGGCCGCGGCATGCCGCGGCGCCCGGACGACGACCAGCTCCAGGAGCTCACCGAGCAGGACCGCGTGGCGGCGGGCCTGGCCCCGGATCCGGGCGTGTCCTTCGCGGAACAGAATCCCGAGGCGACCTACACGGACGAGTAGCACGGACTCGACCGCGGGCGCGCGGACGGCGAGGCCCGGGCCGGCACAGCCGAGGAGCCCGGCACCCGAAGGCGGATCCACCGCCGAACGCGGGAAAGCGATGCACCGCGGTACGGCGACCGTCGGACCGGTTCCCGGCCGGTGGAGCCTTCATGAACAGTTGTCATGGCCCTTTCGAGGCGTTCCGACACCCCGTCAGACTGCCGGTATGATGAACACTCTACGCGCGTGGAACCGCCGCGCCGCCTCCCTCGCCACCGCCGCCGTACTGGCGCTGGCCCCCACCGCCTTCGCCGCTGCGGACGCCCATGCCGCCGTCAGCGGCAGCGTCTGTCTCTCCGCGCTGCCCAGCCAGGCCGACCACACCCTCGACCTGATCGACAGCGACGGCCCCTTCCCCTACGCACAGGACGGCGTCGTCTTCCAGAACCGGGAGGGCGTCCTGCCCGCCGAGCCCTACGGCTACTACCACGAGTACACCGTCGTCACGCCCGGCTCGCCGACGAGAGGCGCCCGACGCATCATCACCGGCGAGGACTACCAGGAGGACTACTACACCTCCGACCACTACGCCACGTTCCGCCTGGTCGACTTCACCTGCTGACCGCCGGTGACCGGGGCCCGGCCTGCGGACAGCGGGCCGGGCCGTCGGACCAGCCCCGGGGCTTGTCCGACTATCCCTAGCGTCCCAGGACGGCGCCGCCGTTGAGGCCGATCACCTGGCCGGTCAGGTATCCGGCTGCCGGGGAGGCGATGTAGGCGACGGCCGCGGCGACGTCGTCCGGGGTGCCGGCGCGGCCGACCAGGGTGTCGGCGATCTTCTCGGCGTGGAACCGCTCGCTCCAGCGGTCGCCGAAGATCTCGGTGTCGGCGACGTAGCCGGGGGCGAGGACGTTGACGGTGATGCCCTCAGGGCCGAGCAGACGGGCCAGACCGAAGGCCCAGCCGTGCAGCGCGGCCTTCGCGGCGGCGTAGGAGCCGGCCGAGTGCGGACCGGCGCCGCCGCGCTGGGCGGCGGCGGAGCTGATCACGATCAGGCGCCCACCGGGGCGCCGCAGGTGCGGCTGGAGAGCCGTGGTCAGCAGGACGGCCGTCAGCAGGTTGGTGTCCAGGTCGCGCCGCCAGGACTCGGCGAGGGCCGCCAGGCCGTCGTCCGCAGGTGCGGTGATCACCGCACCTGCGTTGTTGACCAGGACGTCCACCGGCCCCAGCGCGGCGATCGCGGTCGCGACCCGTGCCACCTGCCCGGCGTCGGTCAGATCCGCACGCAGCGGCACCACCCGGCCCGCGCCGGTCTCGGCCTCGATCTCCGCCCGGGCCTGCTCCAGCACCTCGGCCCGCCGCCCCACGATCACCACCCGGTAGCCGTCGCCCGCGAGTCGACGGGCGATCGCCCTGCCGATCCCCGTCCCACCGCCGGACACCACCGCGACCCGCTCCTGCACAGTTCCCCCGCGAACGACGACCTTCGCCCGCCATCCTACGAAGCCCCGCGTCCGACCCGCGGCCTTCGCACGGCTGCCGTCCCAGCTCCTCAGGCGGGTGGCTGCGGGTCGCGCCTCGGGGGCCGGTTCCGCAGATGGGCGGGGAGAGCCACGAAGTACACGGCGACGCCCGCGTCGAGGGCCAGCGAGGCGGGCGGGCTGGCCAGGGCGAGCAGCGCGGCCGTGGTGTAGAGGACCGGGCCGGTGACGCTGCGGCGCAGCGCGGCCCGTACGCGGGGCCGGGCCTGCGGGGAGAGCAGCTCGCGGTGGCGGCCGAGGTGCAGCCAGAGGGCCACGAAGCACGAGGCTGCGGCGGCGAGGGTGAGCGCGTAGAGGATCGCGGCGGCGCTGTCGTTGTGGCCCGTCTGCAGGGCGTGGCCCAGGACGGACGTGGCGTAGGAGATGAAGGTGACGGTCAGCAGCAGGACACCGTTGAGGAACAGGGTGGTGCGGTCGGCGCGGTCCACGGCGTGGAAGAGGGCGTGGTGGTTGACCCAGAAGATCAGGATGGTGAGGAAGGAGGTCACGTAGGCGGCGAGGGTGGGGAGTTGGTGGCCGAGGAAGGGCCAGAGGGCATCGCTCCCCTCGGGGGTCTTGATGTCCAGGACGAGCAGGGTGGCGGCCACCGCGATGACGCCGTCGCTGAAGGCTTCGAGACGTCCGGTGGCCAGGGTGGTCGGGGCAGCCCCGGCCCGGTCGTCGACGGGGTGTTCCTCGTGCCCGCTCACGAGCGGGCCTCGGTCGCTGCCGACGGCGCGATGAGGGCGCGGATCCGTTCCTCGCCGCGCAGGAGCGTCAGTTCGACGGGTTCGCCGCTCTGCAGCGGCAGGTCCTGCGGGCTGCGGACGGCGCCGTGCACAGTGGCGACGACGAGGTCGCCGGCGGCGATGCCGGCGAGGGCGGCGGGGCCGGCGGGGGTGACGTCGGCAACCAGCAGCCCGGCGCGGTCGGACAGGCCCACGGCGGCACGGCGCGCGCGGGCGAGGTGGGCGGGTTCCACCCGCATGCCCCAGATGCGCACGGCCTGCGGCCCGGTCTGTTCGTAGGAGCCGAGGAGCTTGCGCAGCAGGTCGGCGAGGTGCAGCTGCTCGTCGGGGTGGAGTGCGGACAGCAGGCGGTCCTCGCCCTGCAGATGCACGGGAGCGATCCGGTCGAAGAGCTCCTCGCCGAGCGCGGTGAGACGGACGGTGAACGTGCGCTTGTCGTCGGGGTCGGCCTCCCGCAGCACGACGCCGCGTGCCTCCAGGCGGGACATCCGCACGCTGACGGTGCCCGAGGTCAGGCCGAGGGCAGCCATGAGCCGGGCCTGCCCGAGGCGGTAGGGGGCGCCGGCGCGGCGGAGGACGACGAGGACCTGGAAGTCGGCCGGGGTCAGGTCGAACCCGTCGAAGACTTCGGTGAGTGCGCCGTCCAGGTGTGCGCGGACCCGGGCCAGGCGGGTGATGACGCCGACGGGCGCGACCTGCAGGTCCGGGCGTTCCTTCCGCCACTGGTCGAGGATGGCGTCCACGCTGTCGCGGGCGGCGGGCTCCGGCGTCGGATCGTTCACGGATCCAGACTACGGGAATTCTTCCCATGGCACGATTGCTTGGACTCAAGCAAAGGGTCCAAGCAACCCTGTCACTCATGGAGGTTCCCCGTCATGTCCGAGACCAAGGCCGACGTCGCGGCCGCGGCGTCCGACCACCGCATGCGCGTCGACTCCCTCACCGACCGTGCCCGCGAGGTCCTCATCGTCGTCGCCAACCCCACGATCAGCAGCAATAACGGCTGGCCGGTCGGCTTCTGGGGCGCCGAGCTCACCCACCCCTACTACGAGCTGACGGAGGCGGGCTTCCGGGTCACCGTCGCCTCCCCGGCCGGCGGCAGCGTGGAGATGGACGCCCTGTCCGACCCGCGCGACGCGTCCCGGTGGTCCGCCGACGACCTGATCACGATGGGCTTCGTCCACACTCCGGAGCTCGCCGCTCTGCTCCGGGACACGCCCTCGCTGGACTCCCTGGACCTCTCCCGGTTCGAGGCGGTGCTGATCGCCGGCGGGCAGTCCCCGATGTTCACCTTCCGCGACAACGCCTCCCTCCACCGGACCGTCCGCACCTTCTGGGAGGCCGAGAAGGTCGTGGCCGCCTACTGTCACGGCGTCGCCGCCCTGGTGGACTGCGAGCTCGGCGACGGCACACCGCTGGTCGCCGGCCGCACCGTCACCGGCTTCTCCAACATCGAGGAGGAGTACAGCGACCGGGCCGCTGGGGTGCAGATCATGCCCTGGCGCGTGGAGGACGCCCTGCGCGGGCGCGGCGCGAACTTCGTCGGCGCCGGGCTGTTCAAGCCGTTCGCCGTACGTGACGGCCGGCTGATCACCGGCCAGCAGCAGTACTCCGGCCGCAAGGTCGCCCAGGCCGTCATCGCCGCCATCGGCGTCTGACCCACCCGTCGTCCCACCAGGAGACCAACATGATCACCGCAGTCATCGGCACCGGATTCATCGGGGGCACCCTCGGCCGGGCCTTCGCCCGGGCCGGCCACCCCACCGTCTTCGGCTCCCGCCACCCCGGCACCGACGGGGTCGCCGCGGACAGCGGCGCAACCACGGCGACCGTCGTTGACGCCGTGGCCAGCGCCGACACCGTCGTGCTCGCCGTCCCCGCCGGCGCGGTCGAAGACCTCCTCACCGTCCACGGCGCCGCACTGACCGGCAAGCTCGTCGTCGACGCGGCCAACACCGTCACAGGGCCCGTGGCCCACCACGCGGATCTCGTCCGGCGCCTCGCACCCGGGGCCCGCTACGCCCGGGCCTTCAACACCCTCGGCGGCGAGAACCTGGCCGATCCCGTCTTCGACGGCGTCCCCGCCGACCTGTTCTACTCCGCACCGGAAGGCGATCGGGCCGCCCTCGACGACCTGATCACCGCCGTGGGGCTGCGACCCGTGCATCTCGGCGACGGGCAGCAGGACACCGTCGACGGAGTGCTGCGCCTCTGGTTCGCTCTCGCCATGACACAGGGGCGCGGACGGCACCTCGCGTTCCGCACCCTCACCCGCTGAGCCCCGTGAGCCCGGAGTGCAGGCTCGCTCCGGGCTCACACCGCGTCGCCGCCCGGCACCGCCCGCGCCCTGCCCGGCCCCGCGAGCGCGGCATCGGGACATAGTAGCCATGGACATAGTAGCCATGTAATCTATCTGCCATGAGCAAGGGTTCACCGGGCCCGACCCCCGGATTCCTCGTGTGGCGGCTCGCCAACAAGTGGCGGGTCGCGGTCGATCGCGCGCTGGCCCCCTGGGCCTCACCCACGCGCAGTACTCACTGGTCGCGTCGCTGTACGGCATGCAGCGCGACGGCGAGCGGCCCAGCCAACGCCGGCTCGCCGACCACACCGGCCTGGAGGCGCTGTACGTCTCGAAGCTGGCGCGCGCCCTGGAGTCGGCCGGCCTGATCGGGCGCACCCGCGATCCCCGCGACCCCCGGGCCGTGCAACTCGCCCTCACCGAGCAGGGCGAGGCCGTCACGCAACAGGCCGTCGCGGCGGTCCAGGACTTGCTCCAGCAGTTGCTGGAGCCGCTCGGCGGTCTCGACGCCCCGCGGACCCGGGCGTTCACCGACGAGCTCATCACCCTGCTCGACGCACCTCTCGCTCCATCCGCACCGAACGACGAGAGCACCCGGAGGAGAACACCATGACCGCCACCGCATCCAGCACCGCGCCCGCCACCACCGCAGCCCCCATCACCGCACCAGCTGCCGACGCCCGCACCCTCGGGCTGGCCCACTACGCCGCCCGCGGCGTCCTGGAGCACGTCCTGGCCCGGCACGGCCTCACGTTCCAGCAGCAGATCGCCCTGCGCGCCGTCGTCACGGCCGACGCCCCGCAGACGCCGGAGGACCTCGTCGCCCAGATCCGTGGCTCCCTCAAGGCCGACCCGGCCGAGATCCGCGCCGCGCTCGACGAACTGCTGGCCGAACACCTGATCGTGGCGGACGGCGCACACCTCCGCCCCACGGAGGCGGGACGCGGCCTCCTCGCCGCGGTCGCCGCTGAGACCGCCCCCGTCAGCGCCCGCATCTGGGGCGGCATCCCCGCCGAGGACCTGGCCGCCGCCGGCCGCGTCCTCGCGCTCGTCACCGAACGCGCCAACGCGGAGCTCGCGGCGCCGACCGCCTGACCGGCCCGGGCCGGTGCAACGAGGCCACATTTCACCCGGCTTGGTCAATATGTACTTTTCCGGGATCCCTCTGCATAGTGGCGCCTCGACAGATGGTGGGTTGAGCCGAGGGGGCCCTTTCTTGTCTCAGATCGATGATGCTGCCGCGCGCGAGGTGGAGCGTGAGCGCGTGCAGGTCTCCGTCGTGGGTGAGCTGCTCGACGAGCGGCTGGCCGACGTGCGGGAGCAGCTGGCGGGTGTGCTCGCGTCGCCGTCCGACGGCGCGGGCGGGGTGTACGAGCGGGAGGTCGCGGCCGGGCGGCTGGCGGGAGAGGTCCGCCGGCTGGAGGGAGTCGGGGACGGGCTGGTCTTCGGCCGGATCGACCTGACGGACGGGACCGTCCTGCGGATCGGTCGCCTCGGGCTGCAGCGGGATTCGGACGAGCTGCCGGTGCTGGTGGACTGGCGGGCCGAGGCCGCGCGTCCGTTCTACGAGGCGACGACGGTTCACCCGATGGGGCTGCGGCGGCGGCGTCATCTGCGCCTGGCGGGCCGCACGGTGGTGGGGGTGAGCGACGAACTGCTCGACGGCTCCGCACCGAGCGGGCAGGACGTGGTCGGTGACGGTCCGTTGGCGGCGGCGCTCCGGGCGCGACGCACCGGGCGGATGGGCGCGGCGGTCGCCACGCTCCAGGTGGAGCAGGACGCGATCGTCCGGTCGCCGCACCGCGGGGTCACGGTGGTGCAGGGCGGTCCGGGCACCGGCAAGACGGTGGTGGCGCTGCACCGTGCCGCTTACGTGTTGTACGCGTTCCCGAAGGCGGCCGAGCGCGGCGTGCTCGTCCTCGGGCCGAACGCCCGGTTCCTCGACTACATCTGCCAGGTCCTGCCCTCGCTCGGGGAGAACGACGTCGTCCTGGCGACGTGCGAGGAACTGGCGGGCGTCGTACCGGGCGCCGTGGACGGCTTCGAGGTGGCACGGCTGAAGGGGAGTGCCGCATGGGCGGACGCGCTGGCCTCTGCGGTCCGCTCACGGCAGGCGCCGGGGGCGGGTTCGACATCCAGGTCGGACAGGAGTGGATCCGGCTGCCGGAGAGCGCGGTCGTCCGGGCGCGGGAGTCGGCACGGGCCGGTGGTCTCGCGCACAACCGGGCACGCCGGCTGTTCAAGGAGCTGCTCGTCGACGCCCTCGTCCGGGAGCTCGCCCGCAGCGGGGCCGAGGCGCTGGAACTGATCGACGCACAGGTCGCCCAGCTGACGGGCCTCGACCTCGACCGGGTTGCGGCGGCGGACCTGCGCCGCCTCGGTGTCGACGACGCACCGGCCACGGGTGCCGACGAGTTCGACGCCGACGCCGTACGCGCCGGCCTCCTGGACGATGCCACGCTCGAACGGGCCGTCGAGGAGCTGTGGCCGCGGCTCACGCCGGGCGAGGTGGTCCGTGGCCTGCTCACGGACGGGGACGCGGCCGCCGCTCACCTGCGGCAGCTCACCGACGACCAGCGCGCGCTGCTGCGGCGAGCGTCCGGGGCGTTCGGTGCGCCCGGCGCGCCCGGTCCGTCCTGGACGGACGCCGATGTGCCGCTGCTCGACGAGGCGGCGAGCCTGGTCGACGGCCCGCCCGAACGCGTCTACGGGCACGTCGTCGTCGACGAGGCACAGGAACTCACCTTCATGCAGTGGCGGATGATCCTGCGCCGCTGCCCGGGCCGGTCGATGACACTGGTCGGGGATTTCGCCCAGGCAGGCCCGGTGACGGCGGCCCGCGACTGGAAGGGGGCGCTCGGCCCGCACCTCGGCCGGCCCTTCGACCTGCGCACCCTGACCGTCGGCTACCGGACGACGCAGGAGATCCTCGCCACCACGGGGAACCTGCTCGCCCGGATCGCCCCGGGTCGGCCTCCGATCCGGTCGATCCGGCGCGGCGAGTCGCCTCGCACCCTCGCCTCCGCCCCCGGATCGCTCGTCACCACCCTCCTGCGGGAGCTGCGCGAGCAGGAGATCGCGCACCCGGGCGAGTTGGTCGGGGTGATCTGCGCCGACGGCCGGACGGAGCAGCTCGCGGCCGCCGGTGTCGAACAGCACGCCCGACTCGTGCCGGCCTCACAGGCGCGGGGCCTGGAGTTCGACGCCGTCCTCGTGGTCGACCCGGACGGCATCACCGCCGCCCGCCCCGGGGGTGAGCGCGACCTGTACGTCGCCCTCACCCGGGCCACCAAGCGCCTGTGCACCATCACCGTCCCGCCGGACGTGGAGATCACGACTCGGCGATGAGCCGGATCAGGCTGAGCAGCAGGACGGCCGCGTGCGCCTTCTCCCACCAGGTCCACGGAGCGGACACCGGTGATACGCTCCGCGGCCGGATGATCATCGGCACGCGGGAGGGTGACACATGAACGGGCGACGGTTCGGATCAGGACTGAGGGCAGCGGCACTGGCCGGGGCGGTGCTCGCCTTCGGTGCGGGGTGCTCGTCCGCGGGTGGAGGCTCCGCCGACCGACCGACCGCGCCGTCGGCCGCAACGGCGTCGGCCGCGGCGGCGCCCGCGGCCGACCGCCCCACCGGGAAGGGCGGATGCAGTGCCATGATCACGGCCGCGGACATTCCGGACGGCTTCGACCGCGGCGCGGCGCCCGACCAGTGCCTGGACGACAACGGGATGATCACCACCGGCTTCAAGGGCCTGAAGAGCGGCCTCGAACACGTCACCGAGCAGATCGAGCTCGGCGACAGCCCCGCGCAGGCAGGTGCCCGTCTCCCCGACGTGATCACCGAACTCAACGCCCTGGTCCCACAGGCGGTCGAGCAGCCGGCGGACGCCTTCCACGATCTCGGCGACCAGGCGCGGTACTTCACCGCGCACGCGGGCCAGACCACCTGGAACGTGCTCTATGTCCGGCGTGGCAAGGTGCTGTTGTACCTCAGTGTCGTCAAGGTCGGACCGTTCACCCCCGCGGAACTCCACCGGCTCGCCACCACCGCCGTCCAGCGGGCCGCACCCCTCGGCTGACCGCACCGCGTCGCTCCCCGGCGCGGCCCGGCCGGCGGGGTTTCAGGCACCGCCGCCGACGCGGGCCGCTCGGTGGCGCAGGTGCAGGTGACCGTCACGGGGGTAGGCGGGTGGCTCGGCAGAAAGGACCCTGTCCACGGCGTAGCCGCTCTTCTGCGCGACGCGGCAGGAGGCCACATTGTCCACCTGGTGGACGAGTTCGAGGCGCTCCAGCCCGTCGGCCCCGAACGTGTCGAAGGCCCAGCCGGTGAGTGCCTCCAGCGCTCGGGGCGCCACTCCCCTGCCGCGAGCGTGCGCCGCGGTCCAGTAGCCGACCTCCGCGGCGGGCTTGCCGGAGGTGGCACCCCTGAGGACCACATGGCCCGCCAACCGGTGTGCGGAGGTGCCGGGTTGCACCTCCATCACCGCGAAGCTGAGGCGGTCCCCCGTCACCCGGCCCAGCTGCTGGGCACGCACCCATCGCACACCGTCGGCCTCGTCGTCCACGACATGGCTCGTCCAGCGCCGCAGGGCGGGATCCCGGCACGCCTCGACCAGCGCACCGACATCCTCCACGGACCAGGGGCGAAGGACGAGAGCAGGAGCGGACGGCGTCGCGGCCGCCTGAAGGATGACGGGGGCATTGACGAGGGGATTCATCGACCGATCATATGAGCCATCCCTCCGCGCGATGCCCGCGGAGGGATGATGCGCACGGGCGGTCACCCGCACCCCTGACGTCGGATCAGAATCGTGTCCCGGAGCTCTGATCACGTGACAGGAAAAGGCGTTGGGCCGGTGACGGGCCAGCTGCTACCTTGTGGGCGACCGCGACACCGTCGAAGGAGGTGAGACCCATGACCGCTGTATCCCTGTGGGTGCTCCCCTTCCCGTCACGGTCGGGCGAATGGCGTAGCTGTCGCCGGGAGCGCCTCGACACCAAGGCACTCCCGAAAGGCCACACCTGTGCATTCCCACTCCCTGCAGTTCACCGCCGAGTCGTCCTCGAACGGCATCGTCGAGCGCGACTTCACCGTGGACGGAGTCCCCGGTGTGCTCTGGTCGCCGGCTTCCGGCACCGGGCGCGCACCTCTTGTCCTGATGGGCCACGGCGGCGGCAACCACAAGAAGCACCCGGCGATGTCCGGCCGCGCCCGCCTCCTCGTGGCCGGCTGCGGCTTCCACGTCGCCGTCATCGACGCGCCCGGTCACGGCGACCGGCCGCGCTCCGCGCACGACGAGGCGGAGATCGCAGAGCTGTTCCGGGCGCGGGCGGCCGGCGAGCCGGAAGGCCCGATCGTCGTCCGCTACAACGACCACCTGGCGGAACTCGCCGTACCGGAGTACCTGGCCCTCCTGGACGCCCTCCAAGAGCTCCCGGAAATCGGCACCGACGGGCCGGTCGGCTACTGGGGCATCAACATGGGCACCGCGATCGGCATCCCGTTCGTGGCGGTCGAACCCCGGATCACGGCCGCCGTCTTCGGCCAGCACTGGCCCGACGTCCTGGCCGACAAGGCGAAGCAGATCACCGTTCCGATCGAGTTCGATCTGCAGTGGGACGACGAGCACATCTCCCGCGAGGAGGGTCTCGCACTGTTCGACGCCTTCGCCTCGCCGGAGAAGTCGTTGCACGTGAACGCGGGCAGGCACAAGGAGCTGCCCCGGTTCGAGGCCGAGAGCGCGGTGCGGTTCTTCGCCCGGCACCTCGGCCGGGCGGGCACGTCACCGGCCTGACGGAGGCCCGCCCCCGCCCGCCGGCCGACCGACCCGGTCACCCACGGTCAGGTCCGGGCCGGGCCGGGCCGGATCGGGCCGGATCGGGCCGGATCGGGTCCGGTCGGGTCGAGCGGGCGCGGTCCGCCAGGCGGTTCGCGAACGCGACGACGAGATCGCGCAGTTCGCCGGGGCGCTCGATGACGAACGGGCGATCCAGCGAGGCCAGGAGCGGCGGCAGCCAGTCGAGTCGCTCAGCCCGCAGGTCGACGAGCAGCCAGCGCTCGGTCGCAGGATCCGCGTCCGTCGCCGGCGCGGCCTCCGCCACGCGCGCGACACCGGCGGGCAGCCGGGCACGGACCTGCTCGACCGTCCCGTGGATCCGCAAGGTCACCTCGTACCGGTACGCCGCCTCGGCGAAGCCGGACAGGACCCGCTCCGCCGGGTCCTGTCCGGCGACGGGCTCGAACGAGCCGGGCAGCGTCCTGGCGTCGGCGATGCGGTCGAGCCGGAAGGTCCGGTCCTCCGCGGCTCCCGGGTCCTCGCCGGTGACGTACCAGCGGCCCGCATGGGACACCACCCCGTACGGGTGCACCGTGCGGTCGCTGCGCCGCCCGTCGCGGTCCGTGTACCTGATCGCGACCGGTCGGCGGTGCCGCACGGCATCGGCGAGGGTGAGGAGGACCCCGGTGTCGGGGGTGGGGAACGTACCGGGCGGTTCGGTGAAGGAGAGGGACTCCAGGACCGTGTCGAGGCGGCGGACCAGATGCTGCGGCAGCACGCGCCTGATCTTGGCCGCTGCCGTCTCGCTCGCGGTGGCCGTGGTCGTCGTCAGCCCCGCCCGGCGGCCGGCGACCAGGCCGAGCAGCACGGCGATCGCCTCGTCGTCGCCGAGCATGAGGGGCGGCAGGCGGTGGCCGGGAGCGATGCGGTAGCCGCCGTACCGGCCGCGCACCGCCTCGACCGGGACGTCGAGGTCGAGCAGCTGATCGACGTACCGCCGCACGGTCCGTCCCTCGACGCCGAGCCGGTCGGCGAGTTCGGCCGTCGTCCGGGTACCGCCCGACTGCAGCAGCTCCAGGAGGGTGAGCACGCGGCCGGCGGGTCGGGACATGTTCCGAGCCTAACGCGAATACCGGACCGAATCCGTCCACTATTCGTCCTAGCGTACGAGGTGCAACGGCTCCACACCCCCAGGGAGAACACCATGGACTTCGTCTCGATCCGCATCATCACCGGCGACGTCGCACGCCTCGTCGGTTTCTACGAGAAGGCCACCGGGGTGCCGGCCGCCTGGTCCACCGAGGACTTCGCCGAACTCCGCACCGCCCACGCCACGCTCGCCATCGCGAGTACCCGCACCGTCCCGCTGTTCGCGCCGGGATCCTCCCGGCCCGCCGACAACCACAGCGTGATCCTCGAGTTCCTGGTCGACGACGTGGACGACGTCCACGCGAACCTGGCCGGCTTCGTCACCGATGTCGTCGCCGGACCCACCACGATGCCCTGGGGCAACCGGTCGCTGCTGTTCCGCGACCCCGACGGGAATCTCGTCAACTTCTTCACTCCGGTCACCCCGGCGGCGATCGAGAAGTTCGGCCGCTGACCCTCGCGCCGCGGCCGTCGGGAGCACCGGCATTCCACGGCTCCCGACGACCCGGTGCACCGGCCGGCCCGTACGACCGGAGTGGTCCGAGCGCCCGGGAGGCCCGGGAGGCCCGGGCCGCGCCCTGAGTCGTCAGTGGAGGACGTCGAGGACGTTCAGCTGCAGGCCGTTGGAGTAGACCGCGTGCTCGACGAGCTTCAGCTTCTGGGTGTCCTTGTCGGTGACGGGGAACAGGCGCTTGCCCGCGCCGAGCAACAGCGGGAAGACGAGCAGGTGGTAGCGGTCGATCAGGCCGGCGTCCGCCAGGCCGTGGTTGAGCGCGACGCTGCCGTGGACGATGATCGGGCCCCCGTCGGTCTCCTTGAGGGCGGCGACCTCGTCGAGCGAGCGCAGGATGGTGGTCTCGCCCCAGTTCTCGACGAGCCCGTCCTCGGTGAGGGTGGTGGAGACGACGTACTTCGGCAGCGTCCGGTAGTGCGTGAACTCGGCCATGTCCGGCCACACCGGGCTGAACGCCTCGTAGCTGACCCGGCCCATCAGGAACGCGGTGGACTCCTGCTGCTCGCGTCCCTTGATGTCGAACGCCTCGGGGACGAACTCGATGTCCTTGAAGGTCCATCCGGCGTTGCGGTAGCCGGGTTCGCCGCCGGGGGCCTCGACGACGCCGTCGAGCGAGATGAAGGCGGTGCTGATCAGAGTACGCATGCCCATGTCCTTGGATGTGGGGTGTGGTGTGTGGTCGATGTGGTGTGTGGGGCACGGGGTGTGAGCACGTGGGGCGGGGCGCCGGGGAGGGTCCCGGAGTCAGCCGACGAGACCGGTCAGCCAGCGCTGCCAGGCGGCCTCGGCACCGTCCGTGTCCGGCCCGAACAGGTGATGGAACATCAGCACCATGCCGGAACCGTGGTGGAAGCTGTGGATCCCGTCGGGGGTGCGGACCTCGATGCGCTCGTCGTCCGCCCAGACGACCTCGCCGTCCAGTGCCGGCAGGCCCGCCGGCTCCGCGTGGGCCCGTGCGCCCACGACGACCGGCTCCGGCAGCGACAGCCCACCCGCGAGCGCCGCCCGGACCTCGCCGGCGGACCGGGCCCCCGACGGCGCCACGGCGAAGACCGGGACCCCGGTGCGTCCCGCGAAGTGGGTCAGGTACTCGCGGAGGGTGTGCAGGTGGAAGGGCCAGCCGCGGCGCAGCGCGTCGTACTCGTCCTGCCAGTCGTCGCCGAGCAGGCCGCTGTGGACGACGCGGAGCACGGTGCTGCCGCCGTCCCGCGCCTCGATCAGGTACTCGAAGGCCATGAACCGGCCGTCCGCGGCGGTGGCCGTGCGGGTGGCGAGGCGCTTGCCGGGCTCGTAGGCAGTGATCACCGCCTCCGCCCGCCGGCCCCCGGTCTCCATGGCGCAGATCCCGCCCTCGCGTGGCTCGACCTCGTTGCGGCCCATGAACCAGGAGTCGATCCCCGGCCCTGTCGCGATCGCCTCCCAGACCTGTTCCGGTCCGGCCGGCAGGACGGCCTCCAGCTCGATCTCGAACGGGTGCGTCATCGTCGGTTCTCCTGTCCGGCTCCGGGGGCGCTCTCCTGCGTCCCTGCGATGGGCGGTTGCGGGTCGGCCGCATCCGCCCGGGGGTCGGGCTGGGCCGCGGGGATCTGGTGGAGCCCGACGACCACCCGGTGGCTCCGGCCCTGGGGGCGGCCTCGTCGTGATAGCGGGCGACGAGGGCTGCCACGGCCTGGGCGAGCTCGTCGGCGAAGGCCGCCCGGTCGGCCGCGGAGGCGAACCGCACCTGCGCGTCGATGCCGAAGGTGGCGACCCGCCGTCCGGCCCGGGAGGCTCCGGTCAGCAGCGCCCCGACCTCCTGCACCAGCCGCGACCCCAGCGCCAGCAGCCAGCGGGCGGACAGCTGGTCGGGCGAGCGGGCAGGGTCCGGACTCACGGCGGCCAGGGCGCTCGGGGAGATCACGTACGAAGCGGCGGTGGCGCGGTACACCCGCTCGGTGACGTTGCCCTTGCGGCGCTCCTCGGCGAGCTCGACCAGCTTGTGCCGCTCCAGCTCCTTCAGGTGGTAGTTGACCTTCTGCCGGGGCAGCCCCAGGCGGACGGCCAGCATGGCGGCCGAGCCGGGCTCGGCCAGGGCGGCGAGGATCCGGGACCGTATCGGGTCCAGGGACGCCTCGGCCGCAGCGGGTTCTTCGATCACGGCAACGTCCAGCACCACTCCAGGATCATTCCGATGATTTAAATTGTCAAGACAAAAAAATTTGTCGGTGAGCTCGGAAACGGCACACGGCGAGCGGCGGGGCACGGAACTCGCTCCGTGCCCCGCCGCTCGCCCCACTGGCCACGCCGACTGCCCCTGCTACACCGGCACCGTCACGAAGGTCTGCCCGGAGTCGTTCACCACCGACACCGACGCGACGTCCGCCGGAGCGACCAGTGCGGACCCGTCCAGCCTGGTGCCCGCCTTCGCACCGGCCGGGGAGACCAGCCAGCTGCCCGCCTCCACCGTCGCCCCGCTGCGGCCGTTGACCACCAGATGGCAGCGCTGACCTGCGGGAATACCGGCGACCACGGCGCTGACCCGGACCCAGCCGGCAGCCGGGGTCATGATGACCCTCATCTGAGCGCCCGTCGCGGGATCGATCTGCGAGGCCGTCCTGGTGCCCGCCGGGGGCGGCGACACACCGGCGGAAGGCCCCGGGCCGACCGCGATGACCTGGCCGGCGGGCGCCGTGGCCCTGCCCAGCGCGACTCCCCCGCCGAGCACGGCCGCCGCGACGACCGCGGCCGCCGCGCCCACTGCCGCCCAACGGCGCCGCCGGTGCGCTCCGCGCTCCGCGCGAGCCTGCCGCAGGGTGCGCTGGAGCAGCAGGTCACCTCCCTCGGGAGGCCCCTCCACGAACAGTTCGGGTGGCACCTCGCCCAGCATCCGTTCCAGATCCTGCATCTCGGCCACCTCCTTCCGGCAGGGCGGGCAGGTGAGCAGATGCTGCTCCACCGCGCCCGTCTCCTCCGGCTCCAGTGCGCCGAGGACGTAGGCGCCGAGCAGGTCGGCGCTCCGATCGTGCTGCCCGGTGGTCATGCGACCGCTCCCTTCAGCGTCCCCGGCCTGCCCGCGTACGACTGTTTCAGGGCCCGTAGCGCGTAGTGCGCACGGGACTTTACCGTTCCCGCCGGGACGCCCAGCTGCTCGGCCGCCTCGGCGACCGAACGGCCCTGGAAGTAGATGGAGTCCAGCACGGCGCGGTGATCGGGCGAGAGCTGTTCGAGCGCCTCCATCATCACCAGCGAATCCACCACGGTGTCCGCGTGGTCGTGCTGCACCGGGACGGTCGCCATCGCCTCGGACACCTCGGCGACCTCGGCCGGGCGGGCGGCCCTGGCGCGGAACCGGTCGGTGATGAGGTTCCGTTCCACCGTCAGCAGCCAGCCGCGCACGGACCCGCGGGTCTCGGTCAGCGCCTCGGGGTTCCGCCAGGCACGGATCAGGGTCTCCTGCACCAGGTCCTCGGCCGCCGCCCGGTCTCCGGTCAGCCGGATCGCGTAGGCGAGCAGCGCACCGCCGTGTTCCTCGTACAGGGTCCGGATCAGTGCCTCGTCGGCCGCGCCCTGCCGGGCGCTGGATCGTGTCCCTGCCATCCGCCCACTCCTCCGTCGGGATATGTCACCGCTTACACGCGCGATGCGGCCGATCGGTTCAACGGCGATTCCCGCTGGTGCGGGCCTGATTCGCGCCGGGCGGAGCCCGGGGCGGCCGGGTCGGGGCGGCCGCCTGGACGGCGCGTACGGACGACCGGGGCCGGGCAAGGGTCCACCGCGACAGGCACGTCGGCACTGTCGCGGTGGCGGGCCCGAACGAGCGCCCCGTGGCGGGACGGACGGTTCACGGACTGTCCGTGGACGGACAGTCCGTGAGCGGGTGCCCGTGCCCCGGGCAGGCCGTCAGTAGCCGCTCGGGTAGCCACTCTGGGCCTGGCTCGGCGCGGCCGGGGCGGCGGCCTTGCCGGTGCTCTGGGCCTTCTTGCCCTCCGGCGTGCTCGCGAACCAGGTGCCGCCGACACCCTGGCCGTTGGCCTGGCCCGCCGCCGTGTCCCCGGCGAAGCGGTACAGCGGCCAGCCGTTCAGCGTGACCTGCATCGTGCCGTCGGGGCGGGCCACACTGCCGACCAGGGCCGACCCGACGCCGTTGAGCTCCGGCGTCCCCTGGACCACGACCGGCGGCCACTTCGCGGCACAGGCATCGGTGCAGTTGGTGGCGGACGGCTTGCTGGTGTCCTTGTCGAACCGGTACAGGGTCCGGCCGGCGGAGTCGGTCACGATCTGCCCCAGCTGCGGGCTGGTGACCGCGACCAGCCCGGCCGTCGCGCCCGCTGCGCCGGCCGGCGCGGCGGCGGACGGGGCGGTGACGGGGGCGTCGGTCGCGGCGTTCGAACCGCTGCCGTAGCCGCCGGTGTCGGAGTCGCAGGCGCTGAGAACGAGGGCCGCGGCGGAGAGGCCGACGGCGACGAGCAGACGGCGACCGGTGAACTTGGACATGGCGAACTCCCCTGAAGGTGGCTGGTTTGAGGCGACTTGTGCGTCTTCGTGACGCTCGCACCCTCAGAACGGAGCCCGGCTCGGCAGGGTTCAACGTTCGGCAGAAATATTTTCGGAACGGCCCGACCCACCGCCGGATCGTGAACGTACTGGCTGCTCGGCATGTCCCCACCGCTGTTGATGACTCTCTCCGCGCCCTCGCCCTTCTCCCGATGCGTGGTCACGTCACCGGAGAGAGGCGGTAGCGTCTTCCGCATGGTGGACGGTCCCGACGTGTCGGTGGCGCTGCGCGGAGTACAGACTCCGTCCCAGGCCTTGGGGTTCGTGCGCTGGTTCGCCGACGCATGGCTCGGCCGCCCCCTGCAGCCTGCCGACGGCTGCACCGAGGACGAACTGGCCTCCGTGGAAACCGATCTCGGCTTCCGCTTGCCGACCGCCCTGCGTCAGGGCTACGCGCTGTTCGGCCGCAGGGACGACCTGACCCGACAACAGGGCCCCCTGATCCCGCCCGCCGGGCTCTGCATCGACAATGCCCTGAACGGCATCCTGGTCTTCCGCCGTGAGAATCAGGACTGTGCCTTCTGGGGCATCCCCGTGGACGAGATCGAGCGGGACGACCCGCCGGTACTGGTGGAGTCGCATCGAGGCTGGGTCCCCTTCCTCGATCGGATGTCGCTCGCCTGGGTGGAACTCGTGCTGAGCGAGTCACTCTTCGAGGCCGGCAGTCGGTACGACGCCTGCGAACTGCCACAAGCCCTCCTGCCGGGGCTCCGCACCCACTACACCCGGGTCGACCTGCCCGACCATCCCATGTGGGTGGGCGATGACGACTCCCCTGCGCTGGTACGCGGCACCCGGTCGCCTGGTGCGCCGGGACGGCATTCAGGACCTGTCCTGGATCCACGCGCACGGACGAACTGCTGCCGATCTTGAATCCGTGCGCACGGAACTCCCCGGGCCCTGGGTCTGCTGAAGCCTGTCGGCTGGTCGGGCCGCAGGCAGGTCCAACGGGCTGTCACCTCGGTAGCCTTCTGGCGGTCAAGAGCGCCGGCACCGGGCGCAACCGAACGTGACGACGCACACGATCTCTGCCAATACCGCCCGAACGACGCCTCAATGCGCCGACCCGATCCCCTCCGGCAGGTCGGCCAGCACGAGGGCGACGGCCTCCTCCGGCGTCTCGAAGCGCGCGAGCAACTCGCCTCGGTTGCGTACCCCGTAGAACCCCCATCGTGCGGCCGGATCATGTACCCGACCCGTGTCGTACTCCATCGCGCGGTGGTACTGGTGGAGAACCAGAGGTTGAAGTGGCTGGTCACCGGCATCAGTTGGCGGAGCGCCGGTTGGGCGTGCGCCGCCGCCAACAATGCATGCACACGCGGGAACCGGTTCATCGGCGGCATGTGGATGCCGTCGAGCTTGAGGCACCACGCCAACTCGACGGCACCGAGCGGCTCCCGCTCGTGCGCGAGGGCCCAAGGGCGGAACTCGATGCACGGGGCCTGCTCCTGGACCTCCTCGAGCCCCGCTCCGCCGGTCCAGGCCAGCGTGGCCCTGACCACCTCGGCCGGATCGGCGGTCCACCCGGAGGCCAGGCGCTGGCCCTTGCTCTGGAGGTACACCCGGAAGGCCCGACGCTGCTCGTCGGCCGGATGCACCGACACCCGCCGCCCGAGCCCCGCGTCGGCGTACACCGCCATGCCGCTCCACTGCCCGTCCGGCTCGGGCAGGACGACCCCGAGGCCCTCCGCCGCACGCCCCAACATCTCCCGGAGCACCCAGCCGCCCCCGTTGCCCTCGCCAGGCCACCCCACCCCGAAGCTCATCCCGCCAGTATGCCGCCGAGCCCATTGCGACCCGCTGTGACAAGCGCGCCTACGTCTACCTGGGCACCGTCACCACGGCCGCCCTCATCATCCGGCTGAGAGCATGAGGACGAGACCGGTCACCGTCCGGGATCGGCCGGACGCTGGTGCCCACATGGGACGATCGCGCCGTCCTTGTCCACGACCTCGGACGAGCGGCCGAGTTCATCCACGCCGTGATGCCCTGGGCATGGGTGCGCTACCGCGTCGTCAACAGGCTGAACTCGTTGCCGTCGGGGTCAGCCATCGTCACTCGGCCGTCGCCGCCCGGGCCGGTTCCGATGCGAGTCGCACCGAGGGCGAGCAGACGGTCGACCTCGGTCCGCCAATCGCCGTGGGCGGGCGGAAGGAGGTCGAAGCGCAGCCGGTCCCGGCCCGGCCTCGGCATCAGCGGCGGACCGCCCCAGGTGACCTTCGGACCGCCGTGCGGCGAGCGGATCGCGGTCTCCTCGTCCTGGTCCCAGACCAGGGGCCACCCCAGCGCCTCGCTCCAGAAGTACCCGACGGCCTGCGAGCCGTCGCAAGCCAGCGCGCCCAGGAACCCGCAGTCGGCGAGGAAGTTGTTGCCGGGCCCGATGACGCAGAACTCGTTGCCCTCGGGGTCGGCGAGCACGACGTGGCTCTCCTCCGGCCCCTGGCCGATGTCGATGTGACGTCCGCCCAGTTCCAGCGCCCGGGCCACCGTCTTCTGCTGGTCCTCCAGGGAGGTGCTCGTCAGATCGAAGTGCATCCGGTTCTGTCCGGCCTTCTGCTCCCGGGTCGCGACGAACCGGAGCCTGAAGCCCGTGTCGTCGCCGGGCAGGAGTGCGACGCCGTCGGCCGGATCGTGCGCCGTCTCCCAGCCGAGGATGCCGGACCAGAACCGCGCGAGTCCCTCCGGGTCGATCGCATCGAAGCAGACCGCAAACAGTTCACCCGTCATGCCCGCACATCTCCGCTCCACTGACTGACCAAGGCCGGCGGGGCGCGTCGGTCGTGGCCCCACGAACGGAAGCCTAGGGCGGGCAGGTGCGGCACGCAGCCGAGTTTCCTGCCGGCCCCCCAGCGGCCGCCGACCACCGACCGGGGCTGCGCTCACGCCTGCCGGTCTGATCCCGCCCCGCCGGTCGCAGAGCCGGGCGTGACCGACGGGTTCGAGAAGGTCGACGGTGCGGAGGGTACGACGGGAACAGGCAGGCCGAGCAGGCGGGCGAGTGCGGCGGTGACCGGGCCCGCATGGTCGGGCAGGTGCTCGGCGGCCCAATCGGCGGCCAGCGCAAGGAAGTCGGTCAGATCGCGCTCGGCGTCGCCGATCAGGCCCGCGAGCTCGGTGACGGACAGTTCGATCACCGGACTGTCGGCCTGCTGGGCGTCGACGGTCAGTCGGACGATGTGGCCGAACCGTTCGGCCACCGGCGACACGGGCTCGTGCCCGAACCAGACGGTGCTGCCGTGGTCGATGATCCGGTGCCAGGTGCGCCAGTCCTCCAGCCCGTCGCAGCAGCCGGGCAGGAACTCCACGCCTGTCGACCTGTCCGTGACCCCCAGGCCGCCGGAGGCGAAGAGGGGGTCGAGGGTCAGCAGTCCGTACAGGAAGGAGCCGAGCGGGTCGTCCGGCCGCGGGGGCGGTCGCTGTCGGCGTCGGCGTCGGCGTCGGCGTCATTCCAGCCGGCGATGGCCATCATCGCCGTGCCGACCTCGGCCGATGAGAGGTGCCTGCTCAAGGGAAGGACGCCGAAGGGCTCCGCCTCGGCGATCGGCCAGAGGCCGAAGCCGTCGCGAACCACGATCTCCACAACGGGCTGCATCACGATCACCGGGCGAGTGTCCCGCACTCCCGGCCCGAATCGCCTCCCGATTCTGCTTGGGCGATTCGCCCTCTCCCATTCGCATCGACCGGGGCCGGCCTGGACGGGTCGGCGCCCGTCAGCGCCCGTCAGGGTCGGTCCGGGTCGGTCCGGGTCGGTCAGGGTCGCTCCGGGCCTCGGTAGGGCAGGGTCTGGCTGTAGACGATGCTGGTGGTCGTGCTGCCGAAGCCGGCCAGCTCGTCCATGAGTGCCTCCAGGTGGGCCATGGAGGTCGCGGCCACCTTCAGGGTGTAGCAGTCGTCGCCCGTGGTGCGCAGGCACTCCAGGATCTCCCGCCGCTCGGCGAGCAGCCGGTGCAGCGGCTGATGGCGGTTGCCCGGGTACTTCAGCCGGACGACGGCGAGCACCTGGTAGCCGACCTTGGTCAGGTCGATGACGGCCCGGTAGCCGGTGATGATGCCCAGGGCCTCCAGTTGGCGCACCCGTTCCGTGGTGGCCGACGCGCTGAGGCTCACCCGCCTCCCCAACTCGCTGATCGAGATCCGGGCCTCCTGCTGGAGCTGATCGATGATCGCCCAGTCGACATCGTCAAGATTCACGGCCATATGGTGATCCTACCGGGAAATCACCATGAGAATGCTGCTCGCACCGGGAGAAATGTCTTCACCGGCCCGTGATCACCGGGATAGCCTGAGATCATGCAACTGGGTGTCAACGTACCGAACTTCGGGCCCGGAACGGATCCCGGCGTGCTCCGCGCATGGGCCCGGACGGTGGAAGGGCTCGGCTTCGACCTGCTGATGGTGTCGGATCACGTGGCCGTCACCCCGGACGTGGCCGAGCGCTACCCGGAGCCGTTCTACGAGCCGTTCACCGCACTGTCCTGGATGGCCGGGATCACCACCCGGCTGCGGCTCGGCACGACCGTGCTCGTCCTGCCGTACCGGCACCCGCTGCTGGTGGCGCGGATGGCCGACAACCTCCAGCAGCTCAGCGGCGGGCGGTTCGTGCTCGGGGTGGGGGCCGGCTGGGCGCGCCAGGAGTTCGACGCGCTCGGCGTCCCGTTCGCCGAGCGGGGCAGGCTGACCGACGAGTGCCTGGCCACCCTGCGGAGTTCCTGGTCCGCGAGGGCCGGGTCCACCACTCCCTCGGTCCCCGTCTGGGTCGGCGGCAACAGTGCGGCGGGGATCAGACGCGCCGTCAGGTTCGGTGACGCCTGGCACCCGCTGCGGCTCTCGGTGCCCCGGATGCGCTCCGCCCTGGCGGCCCACCCGGTGCCGGGGTTCGCGCCCCGCATCGCCCTGCGGCTGACCGGCACACCGGTCGACGACCCCGAACGGCCCGCCGGGGTCGGCACCCTCGACCAGATCCTCGACGACCTCGACCGGCTCCGCCTGCTCGGCGCCGGCACCGTCGTCCTCGACCCCTACCACGGGGACCCGGAGGAGACCCGCAGGCCCGAGGCGGCCCGGCAGGCACTCACCGCCATTGCCACTCAGAGGAGCGCATCATCGTGATCAGCACGGCCGACGAGATCCTTCTGCGGCGCGCGATCGGCCTCGCGGCCCGCGCCGTCACCCTGGGCGACGCCCCGTACGGCTCCCTGCTCGCCGGACCGGACGGGACGGTTCTCGCCGAAGCCCACAACACGGTGCGGCGCGACAACGACATCACCGCCCACCCCGAACTGAAGCTCGCCCGCTGGGCGGCCCGCGAACTGGACCCCCGCACGGCCGCGGGCACCACCCTGTACACCAGCTGCCAGCCGTGCGGCATGTGCGGCGGTGCCATCGTCCGCTCCGGGCTCGGCCGTGTCGTCTATGCGCTGTCCACCGAGCAACTCGTCGAAATCAACCCGGAGTCGGGTGCCTGGCCGACACCGCCGCAGGCCGGGCCCGCCCTGTTCGACGAGGCACGCGTCCCCATCGAGGACCACGGCCGACGCCGGGCGACCTGACGGTCCGTCAGAACTCGGAGTTGGCGAACCAGTGTGCCAGCAGCTGCTGGTCGCCCTCCCGCTCGAAGCTCGCATCGGCGTGGCGCCGACGGCCGTAGAGCAGGAGCAGCAGATCGGCCGCGGTGCCGCGAACTCCCGCATCGGCGGCGACCGTGGCAGCGTCGGCGGCGTCGATCCCGAAGCCGTCGGGGCGCAGCCGGACCAGCCAGTCGCGGTCGGCGTCGACGGCCACGAAGCGGATGGTCTCGCCGGTGCCGCGCAGATGGGCGACCTTGGGGGCGAAGATTCCGGCGTAGGGCAGGTTGACCAGGAATTCGTCGATCCCGTCGACTGCCGACGCGCGGTCGATCGCGGGGTCCAGACCGAGCGCGGCCTCGGCGTCCGTCCGGTGCACCAGCGTTTCGAAGAGCATCCGGCGCGCCCAGAACCCGGCGTGCTGGTCGGCACCCCACGCGTACATGGGGACGTCCGGAGCGGTGGCGGCGAAGGCGTCGGCGGCCTCGTCCGCACTCTCGGCCAGCCAGGCGGGGTAGTGGCCCTCGTCCGCGGGCAGCCGCAGATCCACCTCGCGGCTCCGGGGTGGCTCCTGCACCCGGGTGCGCAGCAGCACGGAGAACCAGCGCTGGACGCTGCCGGTGTGCTTCACGAGGTCGGCCAGCGTCCACCCCGGGCAGGCCGGCACCGGCAGCGCCAGGTCGGCACCCTCGATCACGGCGACGAAGCGGGCGGTCTCCTCGGCGACGGCGGCGCGGTGGTCGACGGCGGCCGACCCGGGTGCAGGGCGGTGCGAAGCATTCACCGTGGTCGTCTCCTTCGACGGGCAGCGGCGCCGACTCGGCGCACAACGGGGCCGAGAAGGCGGATGATCCAGTTCATTGACCGGTGGCATGAAGGTAATCGTCGATAGTTCACCATGTCAAACATTCACCCTTCGCCGTGCTCGTTGCCACCGATGGTGCCGGCCGGTGCGCCGTGGGCCGCCCGCGCGCCCGGCCGGCCGTGGACCTCCGCGCGCGACGGCGGGCGGACTGCGCGGCGACCGCTCCGCGGACTCCTGCTTGTCAACAGACGCCTCGTCACCCAGCATCGGGTCCATGACGGACGAGAACCAGCAGTGGCGGGCCGAGTTCGACGCCGAGGTGACCTTCGCCAACGGCGGAGCCCTCCAGGCGCAGGGGTTCCGGCTGGACGTGCCCGGCCCGGACACCGGCGAGGCCGAGCTGGCCGAGCTGTTCGTACGCCGGCTCGGCCTGCTGATGGTCGGCAGCGTGCGGATCAGCCGGACACGGCTCGTGCAGGAGCCGCACAAGGACCCGCACACCGGCTCGGCCCGGCCCCGCCGGGCCCAGCGGCAGGCCATCGACCTCAGCCACCCGGTCCGCCACGGGATGGTCACCTACCCCGGCCTGCCCGGCCCCGAGATCGGCCACCACCTCACCCGCCGGGCCTCCCGCGACCACTACACGCCCGGCACCGAGTTCGCCATCGGCCACATCTCCATGGTCTCCAACACCGGCACCTACCTCGACTCGCCCTTCCACCGCTACGAGGACGGGACCGACGTGGCCGGACTGCCGCTCGACCGGTTCACCGACCTCGACGGCGTCGTCGTGCGCACCCTGGGCACCCACGGCCGGGCGATCGACCGGGAGCTGCTGCTGCCGTACGACGTCACGGGCCGGGCCGTCCTGCTCCACACCGGCTGGGACCGGCACTGGGGCACCGAGCAGTACGGGAGCGGCCACCCGTACCTCACGGCTGCCGCCGCGGAGTGGCTGGTCGGGCAGCGAGCGGCTCTCGTCGGCATCGACTCCCTCAACGTCGACGACACCGAGGACGGCACCCGCCCTGCCCACACCGCGCTGCTGGCCGCGGGCATCCCCGTCGTCGAGCACCTGTGCGGACTGGAGCAGCTGCCCCTGCAGGGTTTCCGCTTCCACGCCGCGCCACCCGCGGTCGAGGGCATGGGCACCTTCCCGGTCCGCGCGCTCGCCGTCCTCGACCCCGCCGGGGACAGCGGGGGTGAGGGGTAGGCGGCGAGCACGGGAGGAGGGGTCGGGGGCCGCCCGTGGACAGCGCGAGGTGCGCCCCCTAGCCTTGGGCGATCTTCGCGGTGCCACGGCCGCGGACCGACCACCTGGGGAGCTCGTGCAGACGACGACCGCGCCGGCCGACCCGCAGCTGCGTCTGCGCGCCGCCGTTCATCGGGGGCGCTTCCGGGATCCGTCGGTGTTCGGCTGGACGGCACAGGTCCTGATCGCCGTCCAAGCGCTCGTGCAGGTGGTCCTGGGCTTCACGCCGCAGACCGGCGCCCAGGTCTTCTCCGTGACCGCGAACGTCACCGAGCCGGTGTTCCTGGCCTCGGCCGCCGCCTTCCTGGTGTGGTTCCACCGGTGCCGCGTCAACGCCGAGGCCCTCGCGCCGCTCGGGCACCGGTACACCACCGGCGCGGCCGTGGGCTCCTGGTTCGTTCCGGTCCTCATGTGGTGGGCACCCCGACGGGCCGTGCTCGACATCTGGCGGTCCGGCGGCGGCACGGCAGACACCCGACTGATCGACGCCTGGTGGACGGCCTGGCTCGCCAAGACGGTCGGGTTCCTGGTGTACCTCGCGGTCGACCCCGGCGGGGACCCGAACGCCCTCTGGACGGTCGTGGTGAACACCGTCGCCGCCGGGCTGGCCATCGCCGTCATCGGCCGCGTCGGCCGGAGCCAGCGGGCGCTGCTCGACGCGGGTCCGGCGCCGGCCTGATCAACGGGCGGCGCCCCGACGACCGACCGACACGGCCCGTACTCCCCACGGAGGATCCCGTTGGAGCCCGTCCCCGCCGACCCGCTCGGCCCGCTCGGCCCGGCGACGTTCGACCTCCATGCACTCCCGACCCACCTGTACCCCGCCCGCCCCTACGGCGGGCCGGCCCTTCCCGCCCGCAAGATCACCCCCGTCCGCACCAAGGACCGGCGCGGGCGCCTCACCGGGCCGGGTCGCCTCGGCCTGCCCCTGCGCCGCACCCCCGTCCAGGCCGTCCTGGGGCCCGCGGGGGCGGGCAAGACGCTCACGGCGCTCGGCAGCAGCTACACCGGCGGCCACAACTGGGATCCTTACCTGTGGAGTTACACGGACATCCACTGGGTGTCGGCACGGGACGAAGGCACGCTGGAGGCCGGCCTGCTGAACGTGCTGCGCACCCGGGGCGTCGGCCCGCAGGACCTGCGGGCCGCCCGGCGCGGCGGCACGCCGATCGAGGACCTCGTGCTGGCACGGCTGGTGCCCCGGGAACACCCCTGGATGCTGATCCTGGACGGGCTCGACGATCCCCGCCTCCTCGCCGATGCGCAGGCGCCCGGAGGCATCCTGCGTGCCGGCATCCCCCGCAGTCCCGGGATCGAGGGCGGCCGGATCGTCGTCACCTCCCGGATCACCGATCCGGCCGCCTGGGGGCGCTGGATCTCGCTGCGGCAGATCGAGCCCTGGCGATCCGAGCGCGCCGTCGAACTGCTTCAGCTGCACACCGGCGCCCAGGGTGCGCACGCCTCTGAACTCGGCGCCCTGGCAGGCCGCTTGCGCAACCTGCCGCTGGCCCTGCGCCTGGCCGGCCGCTACCTGCACGCCGTCGGCCCGGACAGCGGGACGGGGCACGCGCTCGGCATCCGGGACCTGCGCTCGGCGTTCGAGGAACGACACGTACAGCTCTTCGGCACGGACCACACAGCCGGCGCCGGGCTGCCTGCCGACGTCGCGGTGCTGTGCGACCTCTCCCTGGACCTCCTCGCCGACCGCGGCCTCCACCACGCCAGGGTGGTCCTGCACGTGCTCGGGCAGCTCGGGCCGCAGCCCGTCCCGATCGCATTCCTCGACCTTGCCTCCACCGTCGGCCTGCCCTCCGGTGACGGCCCGGCACCGGTCCGAAGTACCGCCCGTGATGCGGCCCGTGGGCGGCAGCCCGTCACCGGGGAGCAGCTCCACGCGGCCCTCGACGGGCTCGGCGACCTCGGTCTCGTCCACGTGCGCCGTACCCACGTGGAGACGGACCCGCTGGTCGTCGAGGCCGTCCGGGCGACGACGGCACGCGACCCCGGCGAGGACCGGGCCGTCCTCGGGGTGGTCGCCGACCTGCTCGACCTGGCGGTGCGTTCGATCGACGCCGACGCCGCGGACCAGGCGGCTTGGTGGCCCGCGCTCGCCCCGCACCTGAACGCCGTGGCCGACGCGGCCCGCCGCACCGATCCGGGGCAGACCCTCCGCCTGCACGCCCTCGCGGACGTCGTGTCCACCGCTCTGCACCGCGCCGGCCACCAGCGGTCCGCTCACCTGATCGCCAGCACCGCCGCACCCGAGGCGGGACCAGGCCGCTGACGGTCCTGGGACGAGCCCCCGCAGACCTCGGACGGCACACTCCGGGGGTGCCCCGGGAGTGCTCCGACGGCGGGCAGCCGCCGGCGGTCGCTCCGGAAGGCGCGGTGCATCCACACGTCGACGGCGAGCGGTACCGCGGCGACCCCGGGTGGTACGGACCAGGGCGATCGTCGAGGACGGGCAGGCGCGGTCCGGCCAGGACCGCTCGCCCGGCCGGCCCGTCCGGTGGGAGCACCGCGACGAGGAATCGGCGGAAGAGCTCTGCGGCGGGCCCGTCGGGGAACGTGACGGGCAACCCGCCCGAGGCCGGAACCACCGGGTTTGTGGCCGCACGGGCCGCTCGCTCGTGGGGCTCCGTCAGGTCCGTCCGATCGCTCGGCGGTGGCTGCCGGCGATGTCGAGCAGGTGGCGGCGGGTCCGGGCCGGGTCGGCCGCGGCCTCGACGGCCCGGCCGATGGGGAGGTAACGGACGCCGTCGATCTGGCAGACCAGCGGCCCCACGCCGGTGTCGTGCACGAGGGCCTCGCCCACCGGGGCGGGCCCGCCGACGGTGCGGCGCTTGCGTCCACCGGACCGGGCGATCTGCTGGACGTACAGCGGGGCCGCAACCTCGCCGTTCTCCGACCGGAACAGCACCAGCACCATCTCACCGGGGCTCCGGAACAGCCGGACGTAGCGCATGGGCCGCCACTCGCCACCGCTCGCGTCCCCGTTCTCCGGACTTCCCGCGCCGGCACGGGCGGCCCGCAGCACCGGGCCGCAGAGTCCGGAGCGGTCGGTGACGAACCAGCCGATCCGGGCGAGGGCCGCGACCCCGATCGTGCCGAGGACCGGGTAGCGCCAGTGGCCCAGGTGGAACCGGTCGTCAAGGATGCCAGCCGTGCAGGCGACGAGGGGCAACCAGGCCCCGGTGCCGAGGAGCGTGAACAGCGCCCAGCCGCTCGGTGGGACGGAGGTGCCGCTGCGGCGCGGCCGTGGCGGGGTCACCCCGAAGCCGGCCCGGTGGCGGTCCCCGTGCAGGGCCGCGGCAGCAAGGTTCGCGTAGCTCAGGTCGTGTTCCAGCGGGGGCCACTCGTCCTCGTGCACCGCGCCGCCGCGGAGCTCCGGGGGCAGGATCACCGGATCGGCCGCCCCGGGCCGGCGGGCCAGCCGGACGCGTCGGGCGCAGGCCAGCGGGTTGACCACCAGCGCCCCGCCGAGGCCGAGCAGGCCGAGCCCGCCGCCGAGCACGGCGGCCACCGTCGGGGTGGTCCGGGTGTCGACGGCCTCGCCCAGGAAGGGCCAGGGCACGGCGATGAGCGGTATCCGGCTTCCCGGGCGGGCGGTCGCCGTGTCGCAGTCCACGGTCGCCTGCTGCGCGCCGCCGTCCCAGCGCACGGCGCAGCTGTCGTCGTCCCGGTTCACCTGGACGATCTCGGCGTTGGTGTGCTGCCCGAGCAGCGCGACGTCCACGGCGGCCAGGCCCACGAACAGGGCACCGGTGAGGGCCAGGACGGCCCAGAGCGGGGCGCTCGGCACCGGCAGGCGCCGGGCGGCCCCGGTGGCCGGGCGGGGGTGTTCGGCCAGCCAGCTGCCGAGGGTGCGCGCGTCGTGGGTGCCCAGGCCCAGGCTCACCAGCCGGCCTTCGGGTGTCCGGTACCGCAGGCCGACCTTCTCGAAGGTCGCATGGGCGCGGGTGGCGACCGTCGCGTCCAGCGCCGTGCCGCCACGCGGCACGGCGGTGGCCCTCCCCGATCGGTCGAGGAAGACGGGCCCGTCCAGGCGCGGGTCGGCCAGCAGGCGGCCCCTGCGACCGTCGAGCCGGCAGCGGAAGTGCACCGCCCGGCCCGCGGTCAGGCCGCGGCGCCGTCGCGCCGCCGCCCACCTGATCATCACGGCCGTGACCAGGGGAAAGACCACCATGGCCAGAAAGCTGCTGATCATCGGTCCCGTCGTCTCCTCCGCGGTGGTCGGAGCAGCGTACGGGTGCGCAGGTGGACGACCTTCGGCGGGGGTGGTGCGGGTGCGGACGTGCGGCAGGGCGTGCTCAGGCCAGGCGGTAGAGCAGTGGCATCGCGCCGGTGCGGTTGACCAGGAGATTGCTCTGCACGTAGCTGCGGAAGCTGGGCCTGGCCATCTGCTGGAGGAGGAAGCGGGGGACGCCGACATCCCAGCGGGCGTGGTTGACGAAGGCGTAGTCGGCGTCGCCGATCGGCTGCAGGAGGGTCGAGTTGTCGAGGCCGGTCTCCCGCGCGTACCAGCCGGCGAGATGGTCCCAGAGTTCCAGTGCGACGGCGTGGTCCTCGGCCACGAAGTGGTTGAACAGGAACAGGCCGGGGCGGGTCTTGTCGACGTCCCCGGTGGACTTGACGCAGGAGGCCCGCATGACATGGGTGTCGGCGGCGGACGTGGTGATCGCAGCGGCGAGCGACCGGTAGGAGTCGGTCTGCTCCAGCCGGTCGAGCCCGTCGACCGAGGTGGTCTCGACGAGGACGGCGACGTCGTAGCGGGCCTGGTGGAAACGGGCCTGCCGGGCGTAGCCGGTGGCCGGCGGGACGACGATCGCGCGGTAGACGGTGGCCTTCTCCACCGTCTCGTGGCCCTCGACCTCGCCGGCCAGCGCCTTGAGGCGGTCGAGCAGCGCCGTCCGCTTCTCGTTCGCGCGCGGGAAGGGCGGCCCGGTGGGCGGCGCGACGGCGGCGGCCAGGTACAGGTAGCCGCGCCGGGGCGGATCGACCAGCCGGGCGGGCCCGTACCGGGGGCTCTGGTTGAGGAGTTCGAGCTGCATGACCACTCCCGTCCGCCGTGCGTGCCTGCCTGCCGTGCCGTGCCGTGCCGTGCGCGGGTCGCCTGCGGTGCCGCGGGCGGATCGCCCCGGCACTCCATTCCAGTGTCGACCCGGTGTGCGTCGCCCGCAGGGGCGGTCGATCCGACCCGGTCACCGGCGTCCGGCCGACGACCCCGTTCGACCCCGTTCTGCCCGCAAGCGGCCCACCCGCCGGTCGCGGAGCGACATTCATGCCGGATTCCTGCCGGATTCCTGCCGGAACGGCCCTGACGGCCCACCAGTCCGCGGAGGATCCCGTAGGGTCGGCCAATGGCGAAGTACTTCGACGTGCACCCGCAGACCCCCCAGTCCCGCACCATCGGCACCGTGACCGACAGCCTGCGGTCCGGCGCCCTCATCGCGTACCCGACCGACTCCTGCTTCGCGCTCGGCTGCCAGCTGGGCAATCAGGACGGCCTCGATCGGATCCGGTCGATCCGGCGCCTCGACGACCGCCACCACTTCACCCTGATGTGCGAGAACTTCGCGCAGCTGGGGCAGTTCGTCCACATCGACAACGACGTGTTCCGGGCGGTCAAGGCGGCGACGCCGGGCAGCTACACCTTCATCCTGCCCGCCACCAAGGAGGTGCCGCGGCGCCTCATGCATCCGAAGAAGAAGACGGTGGGCGTCAGGATCCCCGACCACGTCGTCACTCAGGCCCTGCTCGCCTCGCTCGGCGAACCCCTGGTCTCCAGCACGCTGCTCCTCCCCGGCGAGGACGAGCCGCTGACCCAGGGTTGGGAGATCAAGGAGCGGCTCGACCACGTCCTGGACGCGGTGGTGGACTCCGGCGACTGCGGAACGGAACCCACGACGGTCGTCGACTTCTCCAGCGGTCAGGCGGAGATCGTCCGGCGCGGGGCCGGCGACACGACACGCTTCGAGTAGACCGCGGCGGGGCAGCCGGTCCTGGTGACAGGCCGGACACCCCGTAGTCAGGGCTGTCGCGGCCCCGCACTGCCGTCGGCCGCCGGAGCGGTCGGGGGCTCCGGGGGCCCGACGCGGTCGGCGACGGCGACGTGCCCCGGCCGCGCGGCGTGCCCGGGCTGCGCGGCGTGCTCGGGCGGGGCGGCCAGCGTGCAGGGGCTGCAGCCGGCAGGCCGGTCCGCGGAGAGCGGCACACCGTTGCTGCGCAGCACGTCGCGGACGTCGAGGATGAGCGGGAACACCTCGTGGTTGTGGTCCTCGCCCTGCTCGTCCCACGCGCGCTGTTCCGCCTCGACGGCCATCCGGTCCTGGGCGAAGACGCGCTCGGTGAAGCGGCGGATGAGCGGCCAGGCAAGGTGGATGGCTCCGGGGACGGCCGGCTTCGCGATCGTCAGCAGGCCGTACGCGTGGTTGACGCGCTGCTCGGCGTCCTCCGGCACGTAGGCCGCCCAGAGCGAGAACGCCGGGAGGTCGGCGCCCTCGGGCACGTCCCGCAGGGTCTGGTACGGGTACTCGGTGCGGATGGTGACGACGTCGGGCCTGTCCCGGCCGCCGATCCCCTCCGCGGACATCAGTCCCGCGCCGCGGTCCTTCCGGCCGCCGGCCGGCACGAACAGGTACCGCGCCTCGACGTGCCGCGGGCCGCTGTCGTAGCCGAGCAGTTCGGGCCGGATCATGCCGAGCACGCTCCGGTGCAGGAACTGGTGGTTCATGTCGAGCAGGTTCTCGTGCATGAAGGAGTAGTGGCAGCGCACGGTGCGGGAGAAGGTCATCGTCCGGTGCCCGGCCGAGTGGTACTCGGGCAGGACGGGGAACGGTGCCGCGTCGGCCAGCTCCGGATCCCCGGGGAACACGAACACCAGCCCGTACGCCTCGCGGACCGGGTAGGAGCGCACGCCGCGCGGCGGCTGTTCGCATCCCTTGGGCAGATAGGGGATCTGCGAGATGCGGCCGTTCCCGCGGTAGGCCCAGGCGTGGTAGCAGCAGCGCAGCGTCTCGCCCTCCACCACGCCCATGCTCAGCGGTACCTGACGGTGCGCGCAGCGGTCCTCCAGGGCGTGCACGGTGCCGCTGCGCCCGCGGTACAGCGCGATCCGCTCGCCGGCGAAGACGGCTGCGAACGTGCGGTTGCGCCGTACCCTGCGGGAGGTCGCAACCGGGTACCAGTGGTCCGGCGAGATGCCGACCCGCCTGAGGTCCGGGGCCGGATCCGGGAGGGCCGTGCGGTGGCCGTCCAGCAGGTGCGGCTGCAGCTGCTGCGCGGCCGGGGCGGCGGAGCGGCGATCCGCTCCGGACGGGCCGGGTCGGGCCTCGGTCATGGGCTGTGCTCCCTTGCGCTCGGGGAGGTCGTACGGCTGCACCGCACACCGGTTCGCACGGCCTGCCGCACACCCGCGATGCCACGCCGGAACCACTGCACGGCCGCGCCGGGCTCCACCTCCCCACGGTCGCCGCAGCCACGCCGAACGGCAACCGCGGCGGCGCGTCGGCGTACCACCGCGGCCTTCCGACATGCCGCATTCGGCCCAGGGTCGCTCATCCGCGGGCAGTGACGCCGGAGACTGGAACACGGCACAGCGTCGGTCGAGAGGAAGTCCGAACCGTGAGCGGTACCGCGCAGTTCCACGCCTGGAACGTCCGGGAGTCGGGGCCCGTCGACGCCCCCCATCGGGTGCTGCTGCTGCCCGGCGGATTGTGCAGTACCGCCTTCTACGAGGACATGATGGCGGCCCCGGCCCTCGCCGGGGCGCCGATCCGGCTGGTCGCCGCGACCGTCCCGGGGCACGCCGGGACGGTCGCGCCCAAGGACGTGTCGATGGAGAACTACGCGGCGATCACCGGCGCCTTCGCGGCCGAGCACGGCTGCACGGCCGTGGTCGGTCACAGCATCGGCGCCAACATCGCCCTGGAGATGGTGGCCGGCGGGCACTTCTCCGGGCCGGTGGTGCTGCTCTCCCCCACCTTCTCGCGGCCGGACGAGTCCAAGGCCCTCGCGGTCGCCACGGCACTGGGCCGGGTGCCCGGCCTCGGCGCACTGGCCTGGCCCGCCATGCTGTGGCTGGCGCCGAAGGCACTGGCGGACAGTATCCCGGAGCGGCGGCGGGATGCCCTGCTCGCGGACCTGCGCAGGAACACGGCTCCCTTCTGCCGCCGGGCCATGGCCGAGTACTTCGCGTACCTGGACCGGCACGGCTCGCTGGTGCCGCGGCTGTGCGGCTCGGGTGCCCGGGCGCGGGTGGTGCGCGGCGACCGGGACGAGGTGGGTCTGACCGACGGTGAGCGCGCCGCACTGCAGGCCTGCCCCTCCGTCACCCTGGACACCGTCCCGGACAGCGGCCACCTCGTGATGGTGGAACAGCCCGAAACCGTGGCCCGCCTGATCGCCGACGCCGTCCTCGGCGTGCGCCGCTGACGGCACGCCGCTGACCGCACGCGGCTCCGACCGCGAGGGCCCACCTCGGCGCCGGCCCCCGGCACCGGCCCCCTTCCGGCACAACGACGACGACCGGTCGCTAGGATCGGGCCCCTGACACACACGTGGGGGGCGGGGTCCTTGGGACGTCCGGCATTCGTCAGCAGTCGCCGCTGGATCCTGCTGGGCGGGCTCGCCGCCCTGGCCGGCGGCGCCGGTGTGTACGCGGCCACGGCCGACGAGTTCGTCCCGGACCGCGAGAGGGTGCGGTCCGACGTCGAACCGCTCCAGCGCCGCTTCCTCGCGATCGGCCGGCTGTCCGGCCCGCACTGGCTGGGCTACAACCCGAACGACTCGGGCCGCGAACTCCTCCCCGACCAGGACCCGCAGACCCGGGTGGTCGGGTTCGCCCACCTGCCCCCGGCGCCGTGAAGGCGATCGTCCGCACACCCGGCTACGGCTTCGCCGGGGTCGCCGCACCCCTGCCACCGGCGCCGCTGGCGAAGTTCCTGCCGATGGACGCCGCATGGGTGGCCGGCACCGACTACAACGCGCACATCACCGGGTCGCACTACTCCGGCGAGTTCCGGTTCGCCGCGGAGGCGGACTGCGTGTACTTCGACACGATCAATCCCACGATCGTGGACGGTTCACAGCCGCTGTAGCCCGGCCGGGCGGGCGACGACCGTCAGCGGCGGGCCGGCTTGGCGGTCATCGCCGCGACCGCCGCCGCCGTTGCGACGAGGACCAGCGCCGCCGCCCCCAGCGCATGCTGCGCCGCGGTACCCGCACCCCCGGCCCCCGGTGGACGCCACCCACGGCCGCGACGCCGAGGGTGCCGCCGAGTTGCTGGACGGCGTTGAGCAGGCCCGCGGCCGAGCCGGTCTCCTGCGGGCCCACGCCGCGCAGCGCGGCATCGAAGAACGGCGGGGTGAACAGGCCCGTCCCCAGTCGGCCACGGCCGGCGCGGCAGGCAGCGCGGACGGGTAGCCGCCCGGCCCGGCGGCGCGGTAGGCGAGGACGGCGGCGCCCAGGCCGATGGCGAGGACGGCGATGCCGGTGTGCAGGACGCGGGTCCCGTACCGGGGGACCAGGTGGCTGCCGGCCGCCCATGAGCCGGCCGCCGGCCCGGCCGACCACGGCAGCAGGGTGAGTCCCGCGGTCAGCGGGCCGTCGTGGAGCCCGAGTTCGAGGTGCAGCACCACGGTGATCACGACGCCGTCCATGACGGCGAAGAACAGCGTCGAGGTGGCCAGTGCAGCGGGGAACGCCCGCCTCAGCTACGCGGACCTGGCCGCCGCGACCGGCACCACCCCGGCCACGGCGGCCCGCCGACTGGCCGAACTGCGGGCGCGCGACGCGCTGTTCTCCGATGTGGACGTCGATCCGGCGCTGCTCGGCATCACCGTCTCCGCGTTGCTGTGGATCCAGGTGGCTCCCGCGCACCCGGACGCGGTGGCGACGGCACCGGCCGGGCACGAGGAACTCGCGGTGGTCGCGGCGACGACCGGCCCGACCGACCTGGTCGCCCACGCGCTGTGCCGGGACGCGGCGGACCTCCACCACTACCTGACGCGCCGTCCGGTTCCTCGGCGCGTCCGTCCGTCCGGACGGGCTGCGCCGGTGCCGGGTCGGGGCCAGGGTCAGGGTCAGATCGCGGTCATCACGTGCTTGACCCGGGTGTAGTCCTCGAAGCCGTACGAGGACAGGTCCTTGCCGTAGCCGGACTTCTTGAAACCGCCGTGCGGCATCTCGGCGACCAGCGGGATGTGGGTGTTGATCCAGACGCAGCCGAAGTCCAGCCGGCGGGACATCCGCATCGCCCGGGCGTGGTCCTTCGTCCAGACCGAGGACGCCAGCGCGTACTCCACCCCGTTGGCGTAGGACACGGCCTGGTCCTCGTCGGTGAACCTCTGCACCGTGATCACCGGCCCGAAGACCTCGTTCTGGACGATCTCGTCGTCCTGGTTCAGCCCGGACACCACGGTCGGGGCGTAGAAGTAGCCCACCTCGCCGACCCGGTGGCCACCCGCCTCGACCTTGGCGTGCGCGGGCAGCCGCTCGATGAAACCGGCCACCTGCTTCAGCTGGTTCGCGTTGTTCAGCGGCCCGTACAGCACGTCCTCGTCGTCGACGCCACCCGTCCTGGTGTCCGCCGCCGCCTTGGCCAGCGCCGCCACGAACGCGTCGTGCACCGACTCGTGCACCAGCACCCGGGTCGCGGCCGTGCAGTCCTGGCCCGCGTTGAAGAAACCGGCCACCGAGATCCCCTCGACCGCCTCGTCGATGTCGGCGTCCTCGAACACCACCACCGGCGCCTTGCCACCCAGCTCCAGGTGCACCCGCTTGACGTCCTTCGCCGCCGACTCGGCGACCTGGATACCCGCCCGCACCGAACCGGTGATCGACGCCATCGCCGGCGTCCGGTGCTCGACCATCAGCCGACCCGTCTCCCGGTCACCGCAGATCACGTTGAAGACACCGGCCGGGAGGTCCATCGCGCGCAGCACGTCACCGACGATCTCGGCGAGCAGCACGGTGGAGGCCGGGGTGGTGTCGGAGGGCTTGAGGACGACGGTGTTGCCCGCGGCGATCGCCGGGGCGAACTTCCAGACCGCGGTCATCATCGGGTAGTTCCACGGCGCGACCTGGGCGCAGACGCCGACCGGCTCACGGCGGACGATCGAGGTCATGCCGTCCATGTACTCGCCCGCGGCCTTGCCCTCCAGCAGGCGGGCGGCACCGGCGAAGAACCGGATGTGATCGACCATCGGGCCGATCTCCTCGGTGGCGGTGATCCTCCGCGGCTTGCCGGTGTCGCGGCACTCGGCGTCGACCAGTTCCCGGGCCCGCGCCTCGACGGCGTCCGCGATCTTCAGCAGGGCCAGCTGGCGGCGGGCCGGGGTGGTGTCCCGCCAGGGGCCGAAGGCGGCCTCCGCGGCGGCCATCGCCCGGTCGACATCGGCGGCGGCGGACAGCGGCGCGGTGGCGTAGGCCTCGCCGGTGGACGGGTCGACGACCAGGGTGGTGCGCCCGTCGGCCGCGTCGGTGAACGCACCGTCGATGTAGTTGCGCAGCGGGCTGAGCGCGCTCATGCACTCTCCTCGGTTTGGGGTGGGGTGGGGTGATGGATCGGCAGGACCGCGGTGCGGGCGGTGCGGCGGGTCAGTCGAGGTGGGTGGGGGCGAACATCCGGAGCAGGGCGGGGAGCACGACGACGCCGGGGCCCGGGGTGGCGAGGGCGGCGGCGAGGTCGGCCCGGAGGGTGTCCGGGGTGGTTTCGACGGCCGGGACGCCGAAGGCCTCGGCGAGGCGGACGAAGTCGGGCCGGGCCAGTTCGGTGCCGGTGGCCGCACCGAAGGTGTCGGTCATGTACTCGCGCAGGATGCCGTAGCCGCCGTCGTCGACGATCAGCCAGGTGACGTCCAGGCCGTGCTGGCGGGCGGTGGCGAGTTCGGCGATCGAGTACATGGCTCCGCCGTCGCCGGAGACCGCGAGGACCGGCCGGCCGGGCCGGGCGGCGGCGGCGCCGAGGGCGGCCGGGTAGCCGTAGCCGAGGCCGCCGGCGCCCTGCGCGGAGTGCATCGCGCCGGGGCGGCGGGCGTCCCACGCGGACCAGGCCCAGTAGCCGAGGATGGTCATGTCGAAGAAGGCCGGGCTGTCGTCGGGCAGCGCGTCCCGGACGGCGGCCAGCACCTGCCGCTCCAGGTCCAGGCCCTGGCCGTCGATCCGCTCGCGGACGCGCTCGAGGAGCTCGGCGGCCACGGCCGCGCCGCGCCCGTCGCGCCTGGGGCGGCCGGAGAGGAGTCGGCCACGGCGTCGGCGAGGGCGTCGAGCGCGAGGCGGGCGTCGGCGTGGATGCCGAGCGCCGGGTGGTTGGACTCCAGCTTGCCGAGGTCGGCCTCGATCTGGATCACCCGGCCGCCCGGGCGCAGGGTGTGGTAGTTGCTGGAGAGTTCGCCGAGCCCGGAGCCGACGACGAGCAGCACGTCGGCGTCGGCCAGCAGGTCGGTGGTGTGCCGGTCCTCCAGCCAGGACTGCAGCGACAGCGGGTGCTCCCACGGAAAGGCGCCCTTCGCACCGAAGGTGCATGCCACCGGAGCGTCCAACAGCTCTGCCAGGCGCAGCAGTTCGCCGTCCGCACCGGCGCGGACGACACCGCCGCCGGCCAGGATCACCGGGCGCTCGGCCCCGGCCAGCAGGGCGGCGGCCCCGGCGACGAGTTCGGGGCGCGCCGGCAGCGGGCGGGGTTCGGCGCGCAGGCCCGTGACGGGCGGCACGGTGGTGGGGGCGAGCAGCACGTCCTGCGGGATCTCCACCCAGACCGGGCCGTACGGTGCGGTGAGGGCGGACTCCCAGGCGGCGGCCAGCGCGGAGGGGATCTGCGAGGCGGTGCGGGCGATGTGCACGGACTTCACCACGTCGCGGAAACTGGCCTGCTGGTCGACGAGTTCGTGCAGGTAGCCCCGGCGGCGGCCGCCGAGCCCGGCGGAGGGGATCTGCGAGGAGACCGCGAGGACCGGGGCGGAGGCGGCGGCGGCCTCCTGGAGCGCGGCGAGCGAGGTCAGCGCACCCGGGCCGGTGGAGAGGAACAGCGGCGCGACCGTACCGGTGGTGCGGGCGTAGCCGTCCGCGGCGAAGCCCGCGTTGTTCTCCACCCGCAGGCCCACGTAGCGCAGCCCGGAACGGCTCAGCGCGTCGAACAGGCCCAGCGCGTGCTGGCCGGGGATGCCGAACACCGCCTGGGCACCGAGGCCGACGAGGGACTCGACGACCAGATCGCCGCCGTTGCGGGGGGCGCGGGAGGTGTCGGCCGGCTCGGGTCGTTCGAAGGTGCTGTTCATCAGGGTCCTCAGGTGGCTCTCGGTCGGTGTGGTCGGGCGGCGGACGGTCCGTGCCGGTCGGGGGACGGCCCGGTGTACCGGTGCCCGGGCCCTGCAGGCGGTGCCGGCGTCCCGCCCGGGCGGCCCGGGCCGTGGGCGGCTGTTCCGGCCCGCACCACGAACCTAGGCCCGGCCGACGGCGGTCGGAAGTGTGCGTTCCGCCCTGTCGTCGGCATGGGAGTGGATGTCCTGCACACTGGGGAGCGAGGGCGGGCGGACTCGGACCGGTCGATGCCAGCGGGCCCTTCTCGACGACCAGGGAGTGCGATGCCGGATTCCGACCGGGCCGAGGGCGGCCGGACCACCAGAGCCCTGCCGCCTGCCGGCTCCGGACCGGCGCCGCAGGTCACCGTGCCGTTGAGCGCCGTGCTCGCGCACGCCGGACTGGGGCTGGAACGGGTGGCCGGGCCGGCCGCCGACCGGCCGGTCGCCATGGTCCACACCACCGAGTGGGAGGACCCGACGGAGTACCTGCTCGGCGGCGAGCTGCTGCTCACCGCGGGCCGGCACCTGAGCACCGCCCCGCAGGACGTCGACGCCTACGTGCGGCGGCTGGTGGCGGCCGATGTCGCCGCGCTCGGCTTCGGGGTCGCACCGGTGCACGCGGAGGTGCCCGCGGAGCTTGTGGCCGCGTGCGAGCGGCACGGACTGCGGCTGCTGCGCGTGCCGCCGCGGACACCGTTCGTCGCCGTCGGTCGGGCGGTGCACCTGGCCATGGCCGAGGCGCGCAGCCGGGACTCCCGGCGCATGTCGCAGGCGCAGGCCGCGCTGGCATCGGCGGCGGCCCGGCCCGACGCGGTGGAGGCGGTGCTGCGGCAGCTGGCGTCCCACCTCGGCGGCTGGGCGGTGCTCCTGGACGGCGCGGGCGAGGAGCTCTTCGGCGCCGGCCTGCGCCCCGACGAGCCGGTGCCGCAACGGCTGCGCGAGCTCGCGGGCCGGCTGAGCGCGCGGCGACGGCCGACCGCGGAGCACCCGGCGGCGGGCCGGACGCCGGGCTCGGCCACCGAGCACCACGAGGGACAGCAACTGCTCGCCCACTCGCTGCCGAGCGGGGACGCGAGCGGCCCGCTGGTGCTCGGCCTGGCCGCGGGTGCGGCCCTGTCCGCCGTCGACCGGTCGGTGACGGGTGTGGGCGTGGTGCTGCTGTCGCTGCTGACCGGCCCCCGGCACGCACTGGGCGGGGACACCCGCAGCGCGGCCGCCCTGGTCCGTCTCCTGTTCGGCGCCGACGGAGCGGAGGTCGCCGCGCTGCTGCACCCCGACACCTCGCCCGGCGGGCCGCCGCAGCGCTGGGTCGCGATCCACGGCCGCCGGGCCGCGACGGCCGGTCGCAGCCCCCGGGCGGCGCCGGACGCCGTCCGCACCGCGGCGCTGGGCACAGCCCTCGGCACCCCGTACCTGGAGATCGACGGCGACGCCCTGCGGGCCGCCGTGCCGCTGGCCGACGGCGGGCCCGGAGCGGCGGATCCGGGCGCCGGAACGGGGACGCGCCCGCCCGGCTGGGCTGGACACTGGGCATCAGCTCGCCGGCGACCGCCGCGGACCTGCCGCTCGCCGCGGCCCGCGCCGAGCGCGCCCTGCGCCGGGCCCTGGGCACCGGGAGCGCGGTGGAACGCGACCGCGCCGACGACCTGAGCCTGCACGCCCTGGTGGCACCGGACGGCGCACGGGCGCTGGCCCGGGCCCGGTTCGCGCCGCTCGCCGGCGCCGGGTCGCCGGGCGAGGCGGCGCTGGTGGAGACGCTGCGGACCTGGCTCTCGCTGAACTGCAGCTGGGACCGGACGGCCGTCGCGCTCGACCTGCACCGCAACACGGTGCGTCAGCGCATCACCCGGCTCGGCGTCCTGCTCGACGCCGACCTGCAGGACGCCGACGTGCGCATGGAGCTCTGGTTCGCGCTGCGCTGGCTGCCGGACGGGGAGGACGACATCGGGCGCCCGCGCTGACCTGGGCGGTGGCGTCTGCGGTGACGCGAGCCCGGCCGGTCCTCCGGGAGGGGCGGCCGGCCGGCTCAGTCGCGCCTCCGCAGCCTGTCGAGGGCCTCGTCCAGGGTGGATGCCGCCATGATCAGCGACAGGTGGGTGAACGCCTGCGGGAAGTTGCCGAGTTGCTCGCCACTGGGGCCGATCTCCTCGGCGAACAGACCGACGTGGTTGGCGTAGGTGTGCATCTTCTCGAAGGTGTACCGCGCGGGCCTGACGCGCCCGGCCCGGGCCAGGGCGTCGACGTACAGGTAGGTGCAGAGACTGAACGTGCCCTCGGAGCCGCGCAGCCCGTCCGGGGACGCGGCGGGGTCGTACCGGTACACCAGGCTGTCCGACACCAGCTTGCGCTCCATCGCGTCCAGCGTCGACAGCCAGCCCGGGCTCTTCGCGGCGAGGAACCCGACGCGCGGGATCAGCAGCAGCGAGGCGTCCAGGACGTCGCCGCCGTAGTGCTGGACCAGGGCCTCCTCGCTCCGGCTCCAGCCCTGCTCCATCACCTGTTCGAGGATGCTGTCGCGCGCCACGCGCCAGCGCGGGATGTCCGCGGGGCGGCTGAGGGCGATGGCCAGCCGCATGCCCCGGTCGAAGGCCACCCAGCACATCACCCGGCTGAAGGTGAAGTCCTTCCGGCCGCCGCGCGTCTCCCACACGCCCTCGTCGGGGCGGTCCCAGTTGTCGGCCAGCCAGTCGAGCGTCCGGGCGAGCCCCTTCCAGCCGTGGTAGCCCAGCTCCATGCCGACATCCATGCCCTCGGCCATCGCGTAGAGCGCCTCGCCGTAGATGTCGAGCTGCAGCTGGTCGGCGGCGGCGTTGCCGGCCCGCACCGGCCTCGACCCCCGGTAGCCCTCCCAGTGGTCGAGGATCTCCTCGGTCAGGTGCGGGTCGCCGTCGACCCGGTACATGATCTGCAGTCGCTCGCCCGGCAGGTCCGCCCGGTCGCGCATCCGGTCGCCCAGCCACTTGGTGAACGCCGACGCCTCCTCGGCGAAGCCGAGGTCGAGGAGCGCCCGGACGGACAGCGCGCCGTCCCGCACCCACGAGTACCGGTAGTCCCAGTTGCGCTCCCCGCCGACCTGCTCGGGCAGACCCATGGTGGCGGCGGCGACCGGCGCGCCCGTGGGGTGGTAGGTGAGGAGCTTGATGGTGATGGCGGAACGGTTGACCATCTCGGCCCATCGGCCGCGGTAGTGCGAGGTGGACAGCCACTTCTGCCAGAAGTCGACCTCCTGCCAGAGCTTCGACGTCACCTCGTCCACCGTCCACGGAGGCGGCGCCTCGCCGCCGGCGGCGCACGTGCTGAACACCGCGACGGCGGACTCCCCCACGCCGAGGGTCACCGTGCCCCGCACGTCGCGCCCGTCCCGTTCCAACGGGAAGCTGGCCTGCAGGTGGCCGGTGATCCCGGGACCGCGGAAGGCCGCCTGCCGCGGCTGCAGGTCGAGTTCGTGCTCGGCCCGGCCGTAGTCGAAGCGCGGCCGGCACTCCAGGACGAACCGCACCGTGCCGCGCACGGCCCGGATCACCCGCATCAGGCTGTGCCGGTCGGTCGGGGTGCGACTCGTGTTCGCCGGCATCCAGTCGACGACCTCGCCGACGCCGTCCGGCGACATGAACCTGGTGACCAGCACCCCGGTGTCCGGGTAGTACAGCTGCTTGCACGTGGCGTCCGCATGCACCGGAGCCAGCCGGAAGTAGCCGCCGTGATCGTGGTCGAGGAGCGCGCCGAAGACGCTCGGCGAGTCGAACCGCGGCGAACAGAACCAGTTCACGACACCCTGCGACGACACCAGTGCGGCAGTCTGCAGGTCGCCCACCAAGCCGTGATCGGCAATCGGGGGTAGCGGTCCATCGGCGTCCAATCCCAGAACGGCTCCAGCATGTCCACTATCCGACACGCTGCGTGAGCGACACCCTCAACGCGCCGAGGCCGCCACCGCGCCGTCCGCAGCCCACATCACGGACCGGACGAAGCCGTGGCACTGCCGGTGCCGGGCAGGCACTGCGGAACCTGAACTACCGCGGATCCGGATTCTGGGTCGGCGACCCTGCGGCCGAAGTGTGGCTCCACCTCCTGTCCCAGGAGGCCGCATCGGTTGCCGACGCACCGGCCTGGCTCTCCGACGCTCGCCTCGACCAGGCTCGCTGACGAGGCATCGGGATGGGCGCCTACTCGTAGACGCGGGCGGTCAGGAGCTGTTCCGCGACGCCGGCCCAGGTGACCGGTTCGACGGGGGTCAGGCCGGAGCGACGTGGGCGGCCGAGCACGGCCGCCAGCCAGGCGGCCCAGGAGTCGAGGACGCTGGGCAGGGTGCGGTGGGCCCACTCCCCGCTGTCCAACCATCCCCGGCCGTGCTCGGCGACCGCGGCCGCCACGCCTTCACTGTCCCGGACGAAGTCGGCGGCGAGTGCTTCCAGCAGGGCGCGGAGCGCGTCCGGGGTGTCCACCGCTGACTGGCCGAGCCCGCCGGCGGCGGCCGTGGCACCGCCGGTCGGCGGGGCGTCGAGTGCCGCACACACCTGTCCGGCGAGGCCGGACCAGCCCGGTGCGCCGAGGCCGTGGCCGGGCAGGAGCCCGGCCCGGCGCAGCAGGAAGTCGTCGACGGTCGGTGCCTGCGCGCCGAGCTCGCGGGAGAGTTCCTCCAACAGCGCGACGAACTCGGCGCCCGATGCCACGGTTTCCTGGGTCGGTCTCACGGCCAGAAGCCTAGGGAACGGCCGGCGCTGCGTCGACGGGCTTTCGGCCACAGCGCCCGCCGATGTGTCACCAGGTCGTGGCGAGCCAGGCCGCGACCCCGGCGAGCACTATCAGAACGGCGTTGAGACCGGTCTCCTTGACCTCTCCCCGGGACAGGTGCAGGGCCGCCGCCAGCACCTGGAGCACCGCGAAGCCGAGCGCTGCGGCCGGCGCGAGAGCGGGGGCGATGCCCGTGAGCGGCGGCAGCACGAGGCCCACGGCGCCGAGGATCTCGACCGCGCCGACGGCCCGGACCTGCCACATCGGAACCGTGTCCACCCAGCCCATCATGGGCGCCAGCTGCTCCTTGGACTGCGACACCTTCTTGCCACCGGCATAGAGGTAGAAGGCTGCCAGGAGCCCGGCGACGATCCAGTAGGCGATCTTCATTGTCGTCCTTCACCATGGTGACGATTTGTCGGTCGGCACATGATCGGTGACCATGGGGGCGCCTGCAAAAGGCACACCGGTGTGCGTGGCGAACAGGGGGCGGCCGATGTCGAAGTACCGGACGACGTGCCTCATCCGCGGCGACGACGGCCGCGCGATCCGCGGCATCCTGGATCGCATCGCCGACAAGTGGACCCTGCTGGTGGTGGCCGCCCTCGACGGCGAACGGATGCGCTTCACCGAACTCCAGCAGCGCATTCCGGGGATCTCCCAGCGGATGCTCACCCGCACCGTCCGGCACTTGGAGCGCGACGGCCTCGTGACCCGCACCGCGTTCCCCGAAGTCCCGCCCCGCGTCGAGTACGAGCTCACCGCGATGGGCCGCACCCTGATCGAACCCGCCGCAGCCCTCGCCGAGTGGGCCATCGACAACAACCCGGCGATCGAGCTGAGCCAGGCCGCCTACGACGCGCGGCATCCCCGGTAGCGCGCTGTCGGGCGGCCCTGCCGCGCCGGGTGTTCGGCATGTCGCGCGTGGTCGGGATGCCAGGCCATGCCGAGGAGCAGTGGCGGCAGGTCGAGGAGAATGTCGAGGAGGTGCAACCCGAGTAGGGTGGCCCGATGTTCGACCGGCTTGAGATCAGGGTGCTGCCGCCCGGGCACCGGTTCGCCGCCCAGGTGCGGTTCCGGGTCAACGGCGAGGACGTCGTGGAGTCCGCCGTCGATGTGGGGGCCGAGGCCCGTACGCGGCCGACGTGCTGCCTGCCGACGGCCTCGGCCCCCTGCGGGCGACCGGCGAGCCGGAACGCGTCGAGCTGGGAGAGCCCGAGTGCACCGGCGGCTGCTGCGGCTTCCTGTCCGTGCTGGTGCAGCGGTGCGGGGGTGTCGTGCAGTGGTCGGACTGGGAAATGCCGTACATCGGGACGACACGGCCGCCCGAGTTCCACTTCGACGCCGACGCGTACGACGCCGAACTGGCGCGCGCCGGGGCGGACGGATGGTGGCGGACGGACGCGTAGCCCGGCACCGGCACCGCATCCGGGCGGCATCCGGCCACGGGGCCCGCGCGGGAAACCGTTTGGCGGACCACGGCGACCACTGCTACGTTTCCGGGAGCCGTGCGAGAGAACAAGGAGGTGGTACCCGTGAACGCAGTATCGACATGGGTGCTCCCCTCCGGGGTCACGGTCGGGCGATAGGTCGTCCGGGAGCGCCGTTCAGCAGCACTCCCGAAAGGCACGACCGTGCACTTCACTTCCGAGCAGCGCCTCGACGACGGCGTCCTCGAACGCGAATTCACCCTCGGCGAGATCCCCGGCATCCTGTGGACGCCCGGATCCGCGTCCGAACCGGCGCCACTGATCCTTCTGGGCCACCCCGGCGGACTCCGGATGATGTACCCGCGACTGGCGGCCCGGGCCCGGCAGTCTGCGGCGGATGGCTTCGCCGCGGCCACCATCGAGCTCCCCGGAAGCGGTGACCGGCCCCGTTCCGCCGCCGCCGAGCAGGCCCGTGCCGACCTGCGACGAGCAATGCAGGCCGGCGAACCGGTCGGGGACGACATCATCGACCGGCTCGTTCTCCCGCTCGTCGACAAGGCCGTCCCGGAATGGCAGGCCGCCCTGACCGCCCTCCTTTCGCTGCCCGAGATCGGCGGCCCGGTGGGCTTTTCGGGGGAGTGATCGCCATCGGGACCCGGCTGGCGGTGGTCGAGCCCCGAATCGCGGCCGCCGTCCTGTTCGCCGGTAGCTTCGTGCCCGCCGCCACGTTCGAGGAGGCCCGCCGGGTCACCATCCCGCTGCATGTCCTGCTGCAGTGGGACGACAAGGGCAACGACCGGCAGGCGGCCCTGGACCTGTTCGACGCCTTCGGCTCCGAGGAGAAGACGCTGCACGCCAATCTCGGCGGGCACACCGGTGTCCCGCAGTTCGCGGGGGACGCCGCGGCCCAGTTCCTCGCACGGCACCTGACGTAGGGGCCGGGAGCTCTCCGCAGTGCGGGCCCCTGCCACTCGACAGGGGCCCGCACTGCCCGCGACCGTGCGAGAACTGACGTATCAGGCGGAGAACAGCTTCCAGTGCCCCTCGGAGACGACCTCGACGGTGCCGTCGGTCACCGTGATGGCGGTGTCGTCGTCGATCGCGTACGCCGGGTTCGGGAGGTCGGCCGCCCACCTCGTCGCGTCGGCCATGGTGTTCTCCGGCAGGTCCGGGTGGTCCAGGTGCGGGAAGATCGAGAAGTCGACGACCCCCAGGGTGCTGTCGCCCCCGGTGGGCGGCTGCCACTCGACGAAGTCCGCCCCGATCCGGGGGTCATCACCATGCTCCCGGCGCTCAGCCCCACCCACACCTTGTCGCGCAGCGAGGGCAGCAGATCCGCCAGTCCGGACTCCCGCATCCAGTGGCACAGGTACAGGGCGTCGCCGCCGTTCACCAACAGCACGTCGGCCTCCCGGACCCAGGGGACCCAGCGCTCCGCGCCGATGCTGGGCAGCGCGGTCAGCTCCAACACCCCCAGGGACTTCCAACCCAGCTCGCACATGGGTGTGGAGGACTGTCCGGTGATGAAGCGCCATGCCCCGCCCGGACTGCCCATGGGATGCCCGTACCCGGCGGTGGGGATGCAGAGCGCGTTGGAGTCGGCGATCGGCTTGCCCAGGAGGTCGACCAGCGCGTTGTGAATGGTCGGGTTCTTGATGCCCGCGGACGTGAGAAGAAGCTTCATGCTGCCTCCTGGTGTCGTCGGCCGGGCCGGACCACCCGCGACGGCGGGCGGCGCCGGTGTGCCGCAACCGGTACTGATGGAAGGTGACGTGCACTCATGGTCCGCAGGGCGGACGATTCGGGGCGGGCCTTGTCGGGTGCTCCGCGGTCGCGGCGAACGGCTCGTCGCTCCAGCGGAACCAGGCCCGGCCGTCCTGGATGTGCAGCAGGAACTCGGCGACGGGGCCGGACGGCGAGGCCAGGACGACGGCCTTCCCGACCTCCTCGTAGGCCGTGTCGAAGGCCTCCCACTCCTCGGAGTCGGCCAGGGCCCGGCACCGGGCGAACAGCGGCTCGACGGCCGCGAAGGCCGGGCCCGCGACGAAACGGCCGCGGAGCCACGGGAAGTCGGCCTCCTCGACGAGGATCTCGCCCGCCGGTGCGTCCCCGCACGTGAGCCGCCAGACCTGACCCTGCAGTCCCATCGCACCCGACCCCTGTCCATCGCCGACCTCGCCTGCTGCTCACAGCCTTGCAGGTACCTCTGACAACGGCGGGCGTCCCGGCCGCGCGTCCGCCGGGTCGACCCGGTCAGCCCGACCGGCCGGGCGATGGTTCGTGCCGCGGCCGGGCCCACCGGCGGAACCGGTGCGCACTGCGGCGGGCGCGGTGAGGACGGCCGGCCGGAGCGTGCCGGTGCCCCAGCGGAGATTGGCCCGGTCGATGACGGGCTCCAGGGTGCGGCGGTCCTCGGTGGTGCGGTCGAAGGTGAGCTGGGTGGACCCCGCCTGGGCGTCGGTGAGGTGGGCGACACGGGCGGTCACCGAGCGGATCCGGGCCCGCTGCAGGCCGAGTGCGGAGTGCAGGGCGTAGAGGGTGTCCGCAAGTGCGGGGGTGTGGGCGGTGGCCTCGCGCAGCGTCCGGGAGCGGGTGGTGGAGCTGCGGTCGGCATAGGTGATCTGCAGTTCGACGGCCCGGGCCGTCCGGTGGCCGCTGCGCAGCCGGGCACCGAGGTCGACCGCGAGGTCGAGAATCGTCCGGCGGACGTGGTCGGGGTCGAGGACGTCGGTGTCGAAGCGTCGGCCGGCGCTGATCCCGGCGGGCGGGCCGGAGGGGCGACGGTGCGCGGGTCCCGGCCGTTGGCGCGATCGTGCAGGAGGCGGCCGGTGCTCGCCCCGGCGATCCGCCGCACGGTCGCGGGCGGCAGGTCGGCGAGTTCGCCGACGGTGGTGACGCCGTAACGGATCAGCGAGCGGCTGAGCGCCGGGCCGACGCCGGGCAGGGCCTCGACGGGCCGGGAGCGCAGGAAGCGCTCGGTGTCCGGGCCGTCGGGTGCGAGGACGCGGATCCGGCCGGGTGCGCAACTGTCCGCGGCCAGGCCGGCCAGCAGGCGGTTCGGGCCCGCTCCGATGGCCGCGTCCAGCCCGAACCGGGCGAGGAGGCGGGTCGCGATCAGGTCGGCGAGGCCTTCGGGGGTGCGCCGGAAGTACGGGAGGGCGCCGGTGACGTCGAGCACGGCGGAGTCGGGCGGCAGGGCCTGCACGACCGGGGTGATGTCGCCGAGCACGCCGAACACCTCGCCGTAGACGGCGAACCCGGGCCGGTTCAGCCGGACGTGGAGGATCGAACGATCCGTCATGCCGCCCGGCCCTGTCGCGCGCATGCCGTCCTTCTCCTTTCGTGGGTCGGGCACCGCTCAGCCCGCGGAACCGGGGCTGGCGTGCCAGAGCCGGCCGGCGCCGGGGGTGCGGTGCTCGCGGTCGGGGCGGTCGCCGTCGGCGGTAGGTCCTGCCGGGTCCGCCGGGGTGGCGGTGGTGCGGGCGAGGTAGGCGCGGACGGCGGCGGTGCCGCCGGTGCGGTGGGCGTCGGCGACCTCCTGCAGGTTCCAGGCGCAGGTGCCGATGACCGTGATCGATGCGCCGCGGCGCGAGACCGTCCCGCGGGCGAGCAGCAGGAAGTGGTGGAAGAGCGGGTACGCGGCCTGCTCGTGGGTGTCGTCGAAGTAGGTGAGGTCGACCTGCCCGCCCTGGCTGCCGTCGTCGAGCGAGACGAAGACCGTCCGGCGGCCGGAGCGCATGGGCGGGGTCTGGATGGCGACCTTGGCCCCCGCGACCAGGACGGTCTCACCCGTCCGGTGGTCCGCCAGCCGGTGGGACGGGGTGACGCCGAGTTCGGCGAGCAGGGGGTGGAAGGGCTCCATCAGGTGCCGGCTCGCGTCCATGCCGAGCACGTCGAGTTCGGCCTGCATCTCCTCGGCGGGGCTCATCCCGGGCAGGCCCGTCGATCCGGGGCCGGCGCGGCGGCTGGGGCGAGGACGAGCTGGGCGGGGATCGCCGTGGTGCGCTGCCTGCGGTGGAGTTCGTCGACCTGGAGCAGGAGTTCACGACGGTGCGCGCCGGGGGCCAGCGCGTCGAGGGCGCCGATCCGGACGAGGCGTTCGGCGATGGGCAGGGAGGGGCGGGCGCGGGCCCAGAAGTCGGCGAGGTCGGTGTACGGGCGGCCGGCGGCGATGCGGTCGGCGATGTCCTCGGTGATGCCGCGGACGTCGGCGAGCGGGATCCGCAGGCCGAGGCGGCCGTCGGCGAGCTGCTCGGTGCGGTAGTCGGTGCCGGAGTGCTGGACGTCGACGGGCAGCACCGGGACGCCGCGGCGCCGCGCGTCCGCCAGCACGAGCCGCTTCGGGTACATGCCGGGGTCGTGCTCCAGCAGGCCCGCGTAGAACGGGGCCGGGTAGTGCGCCTTCAGCCAGGCGGACTGCAGCGTCGGCAGGGCGAACGCGACGCCGTGGCTGCGGGCGAACCCGTAGGCGCCCATGTTCTCGAGCATCGTCCACACCTGGTCGACGACCTCGGGCCGGTGTCCGGCCGCGGCCGCGCTGCGGCGGTACCAGGCCTCCAGCGCCGGGACGCGGTCGGGCCTGGCGAGGGCGCGGCGGGCCTCCTCGCCCATCGCGAGGTCGGTGCGGGTCATGACGGAGAACAGGCCGGCGACCTGCTCGTTGAAGATGACCACGCCGTAGGTCGAGCGGAGCCAGGGTTCGAGATCGGGGTGCGGGTAGGTGACGGGGCGTCGGCCGTGCCGGCCGAGCAGGAACGGCCTGATCATGTCGGCCTGGACGGGGCCGGGCCGGAACAGGCTGATCTCGGCGACCAGGTCGGCGAAGGTCTCCGGCTGGAGGCGGCCGAGCAGGTCCTTCTGGCCGGGCGACTCCAGCTGGAACACGCCCAGCGACTCCCCTCGCGCAGGAGTTCGTACGCCTTCGGGTCGGTCAGCGGCACCTGCGCGGTGTCGTCCAGGTCGATCCGCCGGCCGGTGGTGCGTTCGATCTCCTGGACGGCGTAGGCCATCGAGGACTGCATGCGCACCCCGAGGACGTCGAGCTTGAGCAGGCCGAGGTCCTCGACGTCCTCCTTGTCGAACTGGGTCGCGGGGAAGCCCTCGCCCGGGGTGGGGACGACCGGGGTTCGCCGCAGCAGGGTGTCGTCGGAGAGGATCACGCCGCAGGGGTGCATGGCCGTCCCGCGCGGCAGCGCGTCGAGGCCCTCGACCAGGTCCCACAGGCGTGCGTAGCGGTCGGCGTGCGCGGCCAGGCCCCGCAGTTCGGGGAGTTCGGCGAGGGCCGTCCGCGCGGAGCGGGCGGTGATGTGCGGGAAGGCCTTCGCGAGGCGGCCGACCTCGTCCGGCGGCAGGCCCAGCGCGAGGCCGGCGTCGCGGACGGCGTGCCGCACCCGGTAGGTCTCCGGCATGGACAGGGTGCAGACGCGGTCGGTGCCGAACCGCTCCATGATGCGGCGGTACACGTCCAGGCGGCGGGCGGACTCCACGTCGATGTCGATGTCCGGCAGGCTCCGGCGCCGCAGGTTGATGAAACGCTCCATGATCAGCTCGTGGTCGAGCGGGTTCGCGACGCCGATGCCCAGCAGGTGCACCACCAGCGAGCCCGCGCCGGAGCCGCGGGCCTGGACCCGGATGCCCATCTCCCTTACGTCGTCGACGACCTGCGCCACGGTCAGGAAGTACGTCGGCCAGCCGAGCGTCTGGATGACGCGCAGCTCCTCCTCCAGCCGGGTGCGCATCGCCTTCGACCGGTCGTAGCCGCGCCGGACCAGGGCGGCCTCGCAGCGCTCCCGCAGGATTCGGGCCGAGGTGCCCGGCGCCGCGCCGATGACGTGCTCCTCCGGGAAGGACACCCGGCCGATCCCGAGGTCCGCTGCGGGATCGAGGCGGCAGTCGCCCGCGGTGCGGGCGGTGGTCGCCAGCAGGTGGGCCGCTCCCCGTTCTCCTGGCCGGCCGCGCGGGCGACCTCCTCCGCCAGGGCGGCCATCTCGCGGTGGTCCTTCAGGGTGCGCTCCCCGTTGCACACCCGCCCGGCCCGGACGGGCACGCGCAGGCGCGCGGCGTCCAGGACGTCGGCGATCCGGGACTGGGCGGGCTCGGTGTAGCGGACCGCGTTGGTGATCACGGCCAGCAGGTCGAGGTCGGCGGCGAGGCCCACGGTGCGGGCCGCGAGCCGGAGGGAGCCGGGGGCGGTGCCGGAACGGCAGTGGTGCACGGCCTCCAGCCGCAGGTGCGGGCCGAACACCTCCCGCCAGGGTTCCAGCAGCTCGGCGGCCGTGTCGGGCCGGCCGGCCGCCAGGGCACGGACGGGCTCGGAGGCGGGCCCCAGCAGTACGGTCAGGCCCTCGGCGTGCCGGCCGATCGCCTCCCAGGGGACGACCGGCTGCCCGCCGCCGCGCTCGGCCCGGCCCGCCCAGCCCGCGGTGATCAGCGCGCACAGGTTCGCCCAACCGGTGCGGTCGCGGGCGAGCAGCACGATGCGGGGCGCGGACTCGTCCACGAAGGCACCGCCGCGCACCGGTGTCCGCGGCTGCCGCGCGCCCGCCGGCCCGCCGCCCGTCGCGGCGGGGACGGGGCGCAGCAGCGGCACGGCGAGGTCGGCGCCGAACAGCGGCCTGATGCCGGACACGGCGCAGGCCTTCGCGAAGCGGACGGCACCCGCGACGGTGTCCCGGTCGGTCAGCGCGAGCGCGCCCAGGTGCTGCTCGGCGGCCCGGGCCGCCAGCGCGTCGGGCAGCGAGGCGCCGTACCGGGCCGAGTACCCGGAGGCGACGTGCAGGTGGGTGAACAGGGTGGCCGCCTCCTTTGCTCCACGACCCCCGACGTGCACTTCCGGCTCCCCCGCCGCACCCTCCACACTAGAGCCTGTTCGAATATTTGTGCGAATGCATTCCGGAGTGGCACCATTCCCGTGTCGTCCGGCTCCTGCCCGTGACGGCCCGGCCCCGCCACACGGGCGCCGGACGGCGACGGACGGGGTGGGCGCACATGACGGACCGGTCGAATCTCGGCCCCGCACCCGGCCCGGCCGACGACGTCCCCGCCCTGCTGGACGGGATCGAGGCGGACCCGGACGACGCGAGCTGGAACCGGCTCTGGGAGGCCCTCTACCCCCAGGGCGGCACCCGCCCGGCGAGCTTCGCCGCGCTGCCCCGGCTGGCGGCCCTCGCGGCGACGGGCGACCCCGACTCGCGGGTGAACGCCCTCTTCCTGGCAGGCGCCGTGCTGGGCGGACAGGACCGCGACTCCGAGGTGCGGACGACCCACGCCGCCGCCGTCGCCACCCTGCTGCACACGGCACAGGAGCTGCGCCCGGCGCTCGCCGCCGCCAAGGACCCGGCCGAGTACGTCTACCTGCTGGAGTCGGTGCTGGCGTTCGAGGGTGTCCCGGTCTGGAGCACCGAGCTGGGCCGGGGCCTCGCCAACGGCGGCTACGAGCTCTACTGCCCGCACTGCAGCGCGGGCCAGTTCATCGCGATCGGCCCGTACGGCCACTTCTCCACCAGCGGCGACTGGACCCCGGCCGCGGACGCCACCACGCTCCCCCTGCGGCCCGCCGACCCGGCCGACCTCCACGGCATCGGCCGACGCCTCCACCGCACGGCGCTCGCCGACGGCCGGGAGGACGTCGCCACCGCCCTCACCCACCTGTTCGGAACCGCACGGTGCACCGGGTGCCGGGCGGAGTTCTCCGTGGCCGATCAGGCGGCCGTCCACGCCTGACGCCGCCTCACGCGGCCTACTGAATGCTCCAGCGGTGCGGATGGCCGGGACTCCCGGGGCAGGCGAAGACGTTGAGTTCGCCCCACCGGCCCACGCTGACCCCGGTCGGATCGGCGGACGGGCGCGGGAGCAGTCCCCGCTCCTCCAGCGGCATCCAGCTGCCGCTGCCGCCGTCCCACTCCGAGCTGTCGACGGTCAGCAGCAGCTCCATCGGCGTCGCACAGCTGGGACAGTCCATCGGAGCCGGGTCGGTGAGGTGCCAGGAGGCGAAGCCGCCGACGCGCCAGCCCGGCGGGATCGACAGGTCGTCCTGGTAGCGGACCGACGCCACGGCGTCGTCCCCGCCCGCCGACTCCTCGGCCTCGTCCCAGGCCTCGTCCATCGCCTCGTCCATCGCCTCGTCCCAGGCGTCGATCCGGGCGCACAGCTCCTCCGGGAGCAGGCCGGCGAACGGATAGGTGGTCACCTGCTCCGGATGCAGCACGCACGGCTCCGGCACATACCCCTCGAAGCCGACGACCTGAGGCTGCGGCGGGGCGGTCAGCACCTCGGTGACCTCCCGGGACCTGCGCCAGCGCAGGTCGAGCAGCATGCCGTGGCCGGTCGGGCCGTGCGCGTCGAAGGGGCACCAGAACACCTGGAGCAGATCGCAGTCGTCCGGCCCGGCCGGCAGGTCGGGCACGTCCCTCCGGTACAGCTGTGCGAGACCGATCAGCGGCAGCGGATCCGTCGCGTCGACCCCGTCGACGCGGTGCCGCCGGTCGAGCTCCCGGAGCTCCTCCCGTTCCCCGTCCGTGGGGCCGCGCTGCGGATCACGGAGCCACGCGGCCGCCAGGAGCTGCCGCCGGCGGTGGATGTCGGCCGGCCGCCGGCCACGTGCGTGACCGTGCGGCTCGGTGCAGACCGGCCACGGTTCGTCCACAGGCCAGAGCAGCGGGCCGCCCACCGAACTGACCGACGCGTCCGGCCGCCCGGGGCGCGGATGGAGCCGGGTGGTGGTGCCCCGGTGGGCCGCCAGCCCCGGAAAGAGCTCCTCGACATCGAGCGGGCGCGAAGGCGTTGTTCTCGGCATGCCCGCGACCGTACACAGCCGGCCCCGGCCGGCCGACGCGGTGGGGGTGGTCACGACCGGTGGCACCCCGCGCGGGTGTGTCGGAGGATCGGCTCCGGGGCACCCGTCGGCGCAGGCAGGAAGGTCCGGTGGAGATGGCGGACACCGGTGACGAGCTCGCAGCGGCGCTCTACGCGCTGCCGGTCGGCGAGTTCACAGCGGCACGCGACCGCGCCGCCGCCGGGGCGCGGCAGGACGGAGACCGGGCGCTGGCCGCGCGGATCCGCAAGCTGCGCAGGCCCACCGCGGCCGCGCACGCCGTGAACCTCCTTGCCAGGGCGCACGCCGCCGACCTGACCGGGCTGCTCGACCTGGGCCGGGCGCTGCGCACCGCGCAGCGGGACGGCGACGGGCCGGCCCTGCGCGAGCTGTCGGCGCGCCGCCACCGCACGATCACCGTGCTCACCGCCTTGGCCGTCCGGGACGCGGCCGCCCGCGGAGAGCAGCTGAGCGAGGCCCAGCAGCGCGAGGTGGAGCGGACGCTGCGGGCGGCCACCGCCGACGAGGGGGCCGCCCGGCTGGCAGCGGCGGGATGCCTCCCCGCCGCGCTCGACGAGATGCCGGCCGGCCTCCCTGCCGCGCCTGGGCCGACCCCGGGCGGGAACGGCGGCGGCAGGGCCACCCCGGTCGACGGGTCGGCGGCCGAGGCGGATCAGGAGCGGCGACGGACCGCGGACCGCGCGGCCCGGGTGGCCGCCCGCGCCGCACTCGGCCGGGCCGCGGCCGAGCTCGACGCCGCGCATGCCGCGCTCTCCGACCTCACCCGGAAGCAGGCCGAGCTCACCGGGCGGCGCGAGCGGGCGGAGCAGGCCGTGGCGGAGGCCGCGCAGGCCCTGCGGGCGGCCGAGGACGGGCTGCTCACCGCCCGGCAGTCCGAGGACCGGCTGCGCGCGGAGCACGGAGAGGCGGCCCGGCAGACCGAGGCGGCGAAGGCCCGCGCGGAGGCCGCGCAGCGGGCGCTGGAGGATCTCGACGGCGGTTAGTCGGCGTGCTGCGCTCGTTGCTGCGCCGACGGCCGATCGTGGCAGCCGGTCACGGCAGCCGGTCGCAGCGGTCCGTGCGAGCGGTCGACGGCGGCAGGCCTCCCGCACCCTGCGCCCGACGGGGGCCGAGTTCCGTTTCCGGTGAAAAGATGTTCCAATCCCGGGCGGGGCCGGTTACGGCCGAAGCCGACCGAAACCGAAGCGAGGGGGCGCCATGCCGGACACCACCACCCCGGAGCCGGGCCGCCCCGGCCGGCGCCCGGGCCTCGGCCGGGCCGGCAGCGACGGGCTGACCGAGCGCCAGCGCGCGATCATCACCGCGATCCGGGACACCGTCGCGAGCCGCGGATACCCGCCGTCCATGCGCGAGATCGGCGCCGCCGTCGGACTGAGCAGCACCTCCTCGGTGGCGCACCAGATCCGTCAACTGGAGGCCAAGGGCGTGCTGTACGCGGATCCGCGCCGCCCGCGCGCCTACCGGGTGTGGGACGACGACAGGTCGGCCGAGGACCGCCTGCTGGCCGGTGCCATGCAGCCGGGGCCGGGGAGCGTGCGGGTTCCGCTGGTCGGGCGGATCGCCGCCGGCGGGCCGATCCTCGCCGAGCAGGACATCGAGGACGTGTTCGCCCTGCCCCGCCAGATCGTCGGCGAGGGCGAGCTGTTCGCGTTGACCGTGCGCGGGGAGTCGATGCTCGGGGCGGCGATCTGCGACGGCGACTGGGTGACCGTCCGTCGCCAGTCGGTCGCCGAGAACGGTGACATCGTCGCCGCGATGATCGACGGCGAGGCCACCGTGAAGCGCCTGAGGCTCGACGGCGCCCGCAGCTGGCTCGTCCCCCACAACCCCGCCTACCAGCCCATCCCGGCGGAGGACGCGGTCATTCTCGGCAAGGTCGTCGCCGTCCTGCGCCGCCTCTGAGCCCCGACCGACGAGCCGAACGGACGGCCTAGCCGACGAGCCCGGCCGACGACTCAGGCGGTCACCTTGGCGACGAACGCGGCGATGTTCGCCACCGTCCGCTGGATCTTCTCCTCCGGCGTGATCGTCTCGTGGAGGCGCGCGCCGGCGCCCGCGTCCTTGATGCCCCGTACGTACAGCGAGCAGGAGAGGTCGCTGCAGAGGTAGAGGCCCACCGAGTTGCCCTGCTGTCCGGCCCGTCCGGCCTTCGGCGCCACCATCAGCGAGACGCCGCCGGTGTGGGTGGTCACGCAGATCGAGCACATGCTGCGCCGCATGTGCCCGCCGGCAGTGGTGGGGAGCGCAGCGCAACGGCGCGCGCGAGGCCGTCCAACTCCGCCACCAGGTAGGCGCGGCCGGGGGCCTGGGGATCGCGCCAGCCGAGGTAGTCGAGGTCCGCCCACGGCACGTCGGCCAGGTCGCGGGGGACGGCGAGGCGCTTGGCCTCGCCCTTGGTGCAGTTCACGAACGCGGTGCGGATCTCTTGCTCGGTCAGCGGCTTCATAAGGGTGAGGCTAATTTGCCTAAAGCTCTTAGGCAAATGCATAATCGACTCAGGCAATGAGAGGAGGGTCATGGGACGCGTAGGGCTGACCGGCGAGCGCCTGACCCAGGCCGGCGCGGAACTGGCCGACGAGGTCGGCTTCGAGCAGGTGACCGTCTCGGCGCTCGCCAGGCGGTTCGACGTCAAGGTCGCGAGCCTCTACTCGCACGTGAAGAGCTCCCACGACCTCAAGACCCGGATCGCCCTGCTCGCCCTGGAGGAGATGGCCGACCGCGGCGCCGACGCCCTGGCCGGACGTGCGGGCAAGGACGCCCTGACCGCGCTCGCCGACGTCTACCGCGACTACGCCCGCGCGCATCCCGGCCGCTACGCCGCGGCCCAGCTGAGACTGAGCCCGGAGGCGGCGGCCGCCAGCGCCGGCAGCCGGCACGCACAGATGACCCGGGCGGTCCTCCGCGGCTACGACCTCGCGGAACCGGAGCAGACCCACGCCGTCCGCCTGCTGGGCAGCTTCTTCCACGGCTACGTCACGCTGGAGATGAGCGGGGGCTTCAGCCACAGCGCCCCGGACTCCCAGGAGTCCTGGTCACGGATCCTGGACGGCCTCGACGCCCTGCTCCGGACCTGGCCCACGGCCTGACCGCGATCCCGTCCAGCGCCAGGGCCGGGCCGGCGATCCTCGACGAGGGCCCCGGGCCGGGCCCCGGTGGAGGCGGCACCGGCCCAATCGGCGATCATGTGGCGGTGACCGTGGAACAGACACTCGCCACCGCCGACGCGGACCTCCGTGCGGGCCGGGTGCCGATGGCGCGGCAGCGGCTGCGCGGCCTGGTCTGCTCCTACCCCACCGACCTCCGGGTGCGTCGCCGCCTCGGTGAGATCTACCGGCTGTACGGCGAGCCGACCGAGGCCGGGCGCTGGCTGTACCTGGACGACGACCGCGACCCGGAGGAGACCGCGGCCTTCGAAGCGCGTCACCACACGCCTGCGGCCTGCATGGTCGCCCTGGCATGGCGGGGGCCCGAGTCCGCCGCGGCCACCCCGTTCGCCCGGGCGCGTCTCGCCGAACTGCGCGAGGCGGCCACCGCCGATGCGGGCCACCCCGTCGACTGGGACGACCTCCGGCCCGACAGCCGGGAGCACGACGGCGGCGCCTCCTCCCCCGTCCTGCGCTTCCTCGGCTGCGGCACGGCGGTCGTGACCGTCCTCTTCCTGCTGCTGCTCGTCATCCTCGGTGCCATCAGCCTCGTCCGCATGCTCTGACGCGTCACCGCTGGGGAACGACGCGCTCGCCCTCGCCGACCGGCTCCTCGAAGCCCGCGAGGTAGCGGTTCAGGAGTTCCTCGGAGACGGTGACGCAGTTGGCGCCGTGCCGGCCGTTGCGGGCGGCCAGTCTGCGCAGCAGGGTGTCCGGGTCGGCCAGGAGGCGGACGAGTTCCCACCGGCAGCCGTGGCTCTCGACCAGGGCCTTGTACCGGTCCCGAGTGGCCCGGCTCCAGAAGCTGTAGTCGACGACGACGGGCTGCCGGGCGTCCATCAGCCGGATGAGTTCGTGCCCGAGCTCCTGCTCGGCGGCGGACTTGAGGCGCTCGTACACGTCGGGGTCGAGCTCCGCCGCGTCCCGCCCGATCCGGCGCCACACGACCTCGTCGATGGACAGCCGCGTGTAGCCCCGCCGTTCGAGCTCCTGCGCGAAGGTGGTCTTCCCCGAACCCGGCAGGCCGCACATCAGCACCACGGTGCCGGGCTCCGGCGCGAACACAGCGGCCGCGGCGGACAGGGCCGAACCGTCGACATCGTCCATGCGCGTGAGGCTACCGAGCCGGCCGCCCGCACCGCATCGCGGTTTTCCGCGACGGCGGTCACCGCAGCCGGTCGATCGCGGGTCACCAGAGCCGGTCGATCACGCCCGGGTGGAGTTCGATGCGCGCGGAGCGGAAGGTCGCCGGGGTCAGGCGGCCGTGCAGGGTGAAGTGGGCGGCCATCACGACCTTGTCGAATCCCGGCCGGTCGCTGGCGAAGGGGGCGTCGGCGGTGCCGCCGACCAGGACGGCGCCGGGGACGTGCTGCCGGCCGGCACTCTCGTAGAACGCCCGCAGGGCGCGGTCGCAGGTGAAGACACCGAGGTCGAGGCGGCTGGCCGCGCGCATGGCTTCGCGCGCTGCCGCCACCAGGTGCCGGCCGTGTCCGCGTCCGCGCGCCGGCCGGCGTGCACGATCGACGTCGACAGGATGTCGAGGGCGGCCAGCACCGTGTCCCCGTCCACGAGGAGCATCGAACGCGGGCGCAGCAGGGGGTCGTGGACCGGCGCATCGACAGCGGGCACCGGATCGCCGTCGCCCGGCGGCCATGCCTCGTTCTGCAGGTCGCGTACCTGGCGGCGCAGGTCGCGCGGTACGGACTTCTCGGGGAAGGACAGGATGCGAACGCGCCGATTGTCCCGGTCCGTCCCCGGGTCGCGCCGGTCGGGGTATCCGGCGGCGGGCACCCCGGGGCCGGGCGCAGCGGGGGCGGGCGCAGCGGGGGCGGGCGCAGCGGGGGCGGGCGGCCTCAGTCCGCGGTGCCGGCACGGCGCGCGTCCTGCACCGGAGCCTGCACCGAAGCCTCCGGGAGGACGGCACGGAGTCGGGCGAGGTAGGCGGCGGCGTCCGGGTACGGGTGGTCCTGGGCACCGTGGCGGTGCAGGGCGAGGCGGCCGTCGGGATGGAGTCTGAGGGTGGTCGTCGCCCGGCGCACCGGCGCGCTCCCGGTCGGGGCCGCGCGGTGCCCGGTGAGCCGGTCGGGCAGGTCGGCGGTGTCGGGCAGATCGGCGGTGTCGGGCAGGTCGGCGGTGTCGAGCACCGGTGTGGCCGGGGCGAACATCGCGACGGCCTCGGCCGGGGTGGCGGCGGGCGGCCGGCCGGTGCGGTTGGCGCTGCTGACGTACAGGACCGGGGTGCGGTCGAGGAGCTGCCGCAGCGGTGCCCAGCGGGCCCCGAACAGCAGGGCCCAGCCGTCCTTGCTCGCCGGGGCCAGCCACCCGGGGAGGCGGACGGCAGGCCGCAACGGGACGAGGAGGGTGAGGAGTTCGTCGGCCAGCAGCCGTCCGACCAGGGCGAGCCCGGCCGGGTCGAGGTCGAGGACCGGGCCGAGGGCGGTCAGGGTGTCGGGGTGGTGGGCCCAGAGGGCGACCGGCTGATCGGCGGGGCGGCCCTTCGCCATGTTCACCGCCTGCGGATCGGTGCCGGCCACGACGTGGGTCAGCGGGGCGGGGTTCGGCAGCACCACCGCGGCCCCGTGGTCCAGGGCCCGGCCGATCGAGGCCAGGTCGGTGGCCCCGGGAGTCCTGGCCGTACGTGTGGCCCGCAGGGCACCGGTGGCGGCACCATCGTGGGCGGACGGGCCGTCGTGGGCCGGGCCGTCGGCAGCGGGTTCGTCCGGCTTCACGGTGCGCCCCGTTCCGGGGCGCCGGCCGCTGCCGCGAGACCGTCCAGATAGGCGGCGAACGACTGCTCGTCGACCACCGCCCGGCCGGTGCGGTAGGCCTGGGACTTCACCCAGGCCATCGCCGTCCTCGCCTGCGCGCGGTCGAGGTCGCGGCCTAGGCGTGCGGCGACGGCGGTGACGACGCGGGCGCTGGCGAGGTGGGTCAGGACGACGGTCGGCGTGATGCCCAACCGGGCCTGGGGGTCGAAGGGCTGGAACAGCTCGGGGTGGACGAACGGGGTGCCGGTGGAGATCGTGCCCACCCCCGTACCGACGATCGGCGTGGTGACGGTGAGCGGGAGGCCGACCCCGGCGGAGACGGACCGCGCGATGCCGGGCAGCCGGGTCAGGTCGGGCTGCGTCCACCAGAGCCGGCCGCCGTCCTCGGCGCCGACCAGCGGGCCGGCCCGGTCGGGGTCGTGGGCGAGGAGGAAGAGCAGTTGCTCGGTGGCGGGCAGCCCGGAGCGCTCCGCGAGGCCCAGCCAGGCGGTCGAGGCCACCCGGACACCGCTCCTGAGCGCCTCCAGGGTATTGGCCAGACCAAGGCCGAGGTCATTGTGCAGGTGACAGCCGAGCACCACCTCCGGCCCCGTCCGGGCCCGGACCCGGGCGAACATCGCGGCGGTCTCGGCGGGCAGTTGGGCACCGACTGTGTCGGCGAGGATCACCGTGCCCGCCCCCGCCCCGGTCATGGCGTGCGCCCCGGCGGCCACCAGTCCGTGGTCCGCGCGGGCGGCGTCCGCCAGGCACAGGTCGACCGCGATCCGGTCGTCGAGGTCACGGGCCTGCTTGACCAGGGCGACAGCGTCCTCGAACGCCTCCCGGGCACCCCGGTGGACCATGACCTGCGCCATCGCCTCGGACGCCGGCACCACGACCATGATCCGGGCGTGCGCGGTGCCCCGCACCGAGGCCAGCGCCTGCCGGACGTCGCGCTCGGTGCCCCGGCAGACCGCGGCCACGCTCACCGCCCCCTCCGCCTCGACGGCGACCCGGCGCACGGCCTCGAACTCCTCACCGCAGACGGCCGGGAACCCGGCGGCGAAGACCACGTGGCGGGGCCCGTCGCCGCCGAACATCCGCCCCTGTTCGCACGCCACCCGCACCCGGAGCTCGGCAGGCATCAGGGTCTTGGCCTGGGCGCCGTCGCGCGCGGACTCCTCCCACACCACCAATCGCCCCGCCTGCGCCGACTCTCGCACCACGTCGCCGACCACGTCACCGACGACCGCCTCGCCACCGACCACGTCGGCCTCCCTTCCCCGGACCGGCCCCGGCCGCAGCGGATCGTCCGGAGGTGCTCGGACGGGCGGCGCGGCAGGGCCGGTCGTGAACGCCCACCGGCGAGGTGATCGTGGCAGGGCAGCGGGTGCGCCTGCCGGGGGCGGGGACGGTGGATCACCCTTTCGAGCGGATCACGTTGTCCCACGCACGACAGGGTGAGTCATCAGGGACAATCGCGCCCCGGAGTCCGTCCCTCCCCGCGGACCGGGCTTCGCTCGAACCCGGCGCTCGGACCCGGCGCTCGGACCCGGCACTCGGTGACCCCGCCCCCGCCGGACTGGCGGCGCGGCGCCCCGGACGGCGGCAGGCACCGGCCGGGGCGAGAATGGCTCGCAGGACGGCTCGACCCGCCACGTCGTGTGGAGGACGGTCCATGGAGCAGCCAGCGATCAGCGTCGTCGGTCTGAGCAAGCGGTTCGGGCCGGTGGTCGCGCTCGACCGGGTGGACTTCGAGGTGCCGCCGGGCTCGGTCTTCGGCCTCCTCGGGCCCAACGGTGCCGGCAAGAGCACCACCATCAGGATCCTCACCACCATTCTCCGCCCCAGCGGCGGGCACGCCGAGGTGCTCGGACGCGACGTGGTGCGCGAGCCGCAGGCCGTCCGGCGGCTGATCGGGCTGGCCGGGCAGTACGCCGCGGTGGACCAGAACCTCACCGGCCGGGAGAACCTGCGCCTCATCGGCAAGCTCACCCACCTCCACCGCCCCCGGATCCGGCCGCGCGCCGGCGAGCTCCTCGACCGTTTCGACCTGGCCGGGGCCGCCGACCGCCCGGTGCGCACCTACTCCGGCGGCATGCGCCGCCGCCTGGACGTCGCCGCAGCCCTCGTCCCCGACCCGCCGGTGCTGTTCCTGGACGAGCCGACCACCGGTCTCGACCCGCAGAGCCGCAACGCCCTGTGGGAACTGATCCGCGAACTCGTCCGGGACGGGACGACCGTCCTGCTCACCACCCAGTACCTGGAGGAGGCCGACCGGCTCGCCGAGCGGGTCGCCGTGGTCGACGAGGGCCGGATCATCGTGGACGACACCCCCGCCGCCCTCAAGGCGCGGCTCGGCAACACGGTCGTCGAGCTGGACATGGCCGCGGAGGCGCGGGCCGTGCAGGCGGCGTCCGTGCTCACCGGGCGCTTCCCCGAGGTGCCGGAGCGGGAGGGCACCCGGCTGAGGATGGCCTCCCGGGACGGTTCCGCGCTGCTGCTCGACGTGCTGCACGTCCTGGACGCCAACGGCCTCGTGCCGCGTTCGGTGGCGGTCCGGGAATCCAGCCTGGACGACGTCTTCCTGGCCCTCACCGGCCACCGCACTGCGGCCGCCCCTGCCACCGGAGCCGCCCCGACCTCCGGAGCCGGCCCGACCTCCGCGGCCGGTCCCCAGGACACGTCCGGAGGCACCGGGCCGGGCGCCTCGCCCGGCAGCGCGCCCGGCACCTCCGCGGACTCCGCCCGCCAGACCGCCCGCTCGGCCCCCGAGGACACGCCATGACCGCTCCCGCCGTCTCCGTCAGCCCGCTGAGCCCGGCCCGGCGGGGCCTGTCGATCGCCGCGATGGCGCGCGACGGCCTCGCCGTGGCGTGGCGCAACCTGATCGCCCTGCGGCGGGTGCCCCGGCTGCTGGTCTTCTCGACCATCCAGCCGCTGGTCTTCGTGCTGATGTTCCGCTACGTCTTCGGCGGCGTCGTCGCCCCGGCCCTGAACGGGGTGTCGTACGCCGACTTCCTGATCCCCGGCATCTTCGTCCAGACCGCGGTCTTCGGGGCCATGAACACGGCGATCGGCCTGGCGACGGACATGCAGACCGGGCTGATGGAGCGGTTCAGATCCCTGCCGATGGCCCGCTCGGCCGTGCTCGTCGGCAGGACGACGGCCGATCTGGCCCGGAACGTGTTCGTGGTGGCACTGATGACCGCGGTCGGCTTCGCCATCGGCTTCCGGATCCACGCAGGTGTCCCGGCCTTCCTGGGCGGGATCCTGCTCGTCCTCGCGTTCGGCCTCGCCATGTCGTGGATCTTCGCCGTGGTGGGGATGGCCGTCGGCGACCCGGAGACCGCCCAGGCGGCGGCCTTCCCGATCCTCGCCCCGCTCGTCTTCGCCTCGGCGGCGTTCGTCCCGGTCAGCACCATGCCCGGCTGGCTGCAGGCCTTCGCGGCCCACCAACCGGTCTCCAAGACGGCAGAGGCCGTCCGGGTGCTGGTGCTCGGCGGCCCGGCCACCAGCGCCGTCTGGCAGGCGCTCGCCTGGGACGCCGGGATCATCGCCGTGTTCGCCCCGCTCGGCGTGTGGCTCTACCGCAGGGCGGTCTGAGCCGGCAGCCGGCGCCGCGCCCCGCGGTCCGCGCGTCAGGGTCGCGGTCCGGGGGCGGGCTAGCGGTCCGGGGGTCAGGGCCGGTTCGGGTCGGGGTGCACCACCAGGAAGAGCGACCAGGCGGGCGCGGCCGGGTCGTCCGGGCGGGCGGCGAACTCCTCCAGCAGGGCGCCGAGCCGCCTCCGGAAGTCCTCCATCTCCGCCGGAGGCAGGCGCAGCCCGAGCCGGGTGCTGTCGACCTCGGCCGCGGGGGTCAGCGCCAGCTCCTGCAGGAACGCGTCGAGCACCGACCGGTCGTGTGCGGCCGAATCGAGCTGCCACGACTTCCGCGTCGCCAGGTAGGGGATCTCCCGTGCGCCGCGCGCGCCGCGTCGCTCCTCCTGGGCCGCCAGGAAGCCGGTGCGCACCAGTGTCCTGGTGTGGTGCAGCACGGTGGCCGGGGCGCAGCCGAGGATCGCCGCGATCTCCTGGTTGGTGTGCGCCTCGCCGAGGCAGATGCGCAGGATCCGGAGGCGGAGCGCGGAGGCCAGCGCCTTCGCCTCGGCGTCGGTCGCCGGCCGGCGTTCGGTCATGGCCTGCAGCCTACTGAAGACCGCCGGGAGACCAAGTGATTGACAAAACCCAATCACTTTCCCACGGTAGTCCCCATGACGATTCCCGAGCCCTCGCCCGAGCCCTCGCCCGAGCCCTCGCCCGCATGCCCACCCGAGTCCTCTGCCGCATGCCCGGACGACCGGCGGACCGGCCGAAGCGCACTCCGGCGGCACGCCGACTTCCGCCGGCTGTGGGCCGGCGAGACGATCAGCCAGTTCGGAACGACGGTCGGCCAGTTGGCGCTTCCGCTCGTCGCCGTCCTGGTGCTGCACGCCGACACCTGGCAGGTCGGGGTCCTGGCGGCGTGCGAGACCGCGGCGTTCGTCGCGGTGGGCCTGCCGGCCGGCGCGTGGGTGGAGCGGATGCGCTTCCGCCGGGTGCTGATCGTCAACGACCTGGTGCGGGCCGCCCTGCTGGCCTGGATCCCGGTGGCCCAGCTGCTCGGCGTGCTGACGATCGAGCAGTTGTACGTCGTCGCGCTGGCCACCGGGGCGAGCACGGTCTTCTTCGACGTGGCCTACCAGTCCTACCTGCCCCAGCTGATCGCCCGGGAGTTGCTGGTCGAGGGCAACGCCAAGCTCCAGGCCAGCGCTTCGGTCAGCCAGATCGCGGGCCCGAGCCTCGGCGGCGCACTGATCCAGGCACTCACCGCTCCGTACGCGCTGCTCGTCGACGCGGTGAGCTTCCTGTGGTCGGCCGCGTGGGTGATGCGGATCGAGTCCCGGCCGCCGCGTCCCGAGCGCGGCCCCGACCGCGGCCTGCGCCGGGAGATCCGCGACGGACTGCGGTTCGTCCTCGGCAACCCGATGCTCCGCGCCATCGCCGTGTGCACCAGCTCGGCCAACCTCTTCGGCTCGATCGTCTCGGCCGTCTTCTACGTCCTGCTCGCCCGCGAACTCCGGCTCTCACCGGGCGCCATCGGCCTCCTCACCTCCACCGCGGCGGCGGGCGGCCTGGTCGGTGCGCTGGTGGCCCGGCGGTTCGCGGCGAAGGTCGGCCAGGGGCCGGCCATCTGGATCGCGAGCACGGTCGCCGGCCCCTGCGCGCTGGTCTCCGCGTTCGTGCAGCGTGACTGGACGCTGGGGCTGCTCGCGGTCGCGCAGGTCGCGATGTGGATGGGCATCATGGTCTACAACATCAACCAGGTCAGTTTCCGGCAGGCGCTGTGCCCGCCCGGACTGCTCGGCCGGATGAACGCGACGATGCGGTTCCTGGTCTGGGGCACGCTGCCCTTCGGGTCGCTGCTCGGCGGCCTGCTCGGCTCGGCGATCGGCGTCCGCGCCACGCTGCTGGCCGGGGCGGTCGGCCAGTCGCTCACCTTCCTCCCCGTCTTCCTGTCGCCGCTGCGCCGGATGCGCGAACTGCCGTCCTACACCGAGCCCGCTGCGGTGCAGACAGCGGCGGAGGCAGAGGTGGAGGTGGAGGTGGAGGTGGAGGCAGAGGTGGAGGTGGAGGTGGAGGTGGAGGCGACGGGAGACCCGGCGGCCGGCCCCCTCGTACCGAACCGGCCCTGACGTCCCCATCCGCGGCTCCTCCGGTGTGCTCCCCGGGCAGCCCTTGTCAGGCGCGGTGCGGAAGGTCGCCGAGGCGGCGGTGTCGGTGGAGCAGTTCGTTCCGAACAGTCCGCCAGGCGTCCGCAACGGTGAAGCCGGTCGGTGGGCGTTCGTGGGTCACCTCCGCGCGGCCTCGGGGATCGGAGGACTCCAGGCGGGCCAGACCGCTCTCGTCGTAGGCGGCATCGATGACCGCAAAGGGCCTGAGCGGGCCCAGGAGTGCGGACTGGCGCTCCCCGTGGTGGGTCACCACGCGCGTCACCCGGTCGTCGGCGTAGTCGCACCCAGGAATCCGCTGTACTCGAGCTTGACCACCAGGCGGTCGTCCGCGGTGAACCCGAGCCGGACATGGTCTCGCGCCAGGTCCGGCCGCTCCGCGAGACGACGACCCGGACGGCTCAGGTTCCGCTCGTAGTGCAGCGGACGGAGATCGAACGCGTCGTCCTCGTAGCACTCCCGGCGAACGACCGTCCCGTGTGCGGCCGTCCGCCGGAGGCCGTACTCCGCCGCCAGGCGCCCGAAGCGGTCGTCGACGTCGGCCGGATCGATCATGGATGGATCATAGTCGCCCGGCCGACGCACGCCACGAACGTCCGCGGAGCAGCACTGGGCGGGCCGATCAGCCGTCCGTCCTGCAAGCCCACAGGTCCGGTATTCACGCCGAGACTGCCTGAACGCCGCGATCGGTGTCCTCGACGCCCTCGGCGCAGGCGGCGACCAGGTCGTCCAGCGACAGGCCCAGTGCGTAGGCCAGGGCCGCCACGGTGAAGAAGGCCGGGGTCGGGGCCCGGCCGGTCTCGATCTTGCGGAGGGTCTCCGCGGACACCCCGGCCGCCGCTGCCACGTCCACCATGCTGCGGTCACCGCGGGCCTGCCGGAGCAGCGCCCCGAAGCGCTCTCCGCGCTGCCGCTCTTCCGGGGTCAAGGGAACTCTCACCATGTCCGTGATACTAATACCGGTATAAGTATTGGACAACGCCGCACCGCAGGAGAGTCACGACCCATGGTGGAGATCAAGACCGACACGGCACTGGAGGCGATGCGAGAGGCCGGGCGCGTCGTGGCCCACGCGCTCGCAGCCGTCCGCGAGGCGGCAGGCGTGGGAGTCCGTCTGCGGGAGCTCGACGAAGCCGCCCGCACCGTCCTGGCCGAGGCCGGGGCGCACTCCCCGTTCCTGGGCTATCAGCCGTCCTTCGCCCCCGACCCCTTCCCCGCGGTGATCTGCGCCTCCGTGAACGACGCCGTCGTGCACGGCATCCCCGGCGACCAGCGCCTGCACGACGGAGACCTGGTCAGCATCGACTGCGGAGCCCGACTCGACGGCTGGACGGGCGACGCCGCGATCAGCTTCACCGTCGGCACCGCTCGCCCCGCCGACCTGGAACTCATCGCCGCCACCCAGCAGGCCCTGGACGCCGGCATCGCCGCCGCCACCGTCGGCCATCGCATCGGCGACATCGCCCACGCCGTCGGCACGGTCGCCCGCAGGGCCGGCTGCGGCATGCCGACCGACTTCGGTGGCCACGGCATCGGGCGCCGGATGCACGAGGACCCGCACGTCCCCAACCACGGACGGCCCGGCCGCGGCTTCCCCTGCGCCACGGCCTGACCCTCGCCATCGAACCCATGCTCATGGCGGGCGGACACAACGACTACCGCACCGACCCGGACGGATGGACCCTGCGCACCACCGACGGCAGCCGGGCCGCCCACATCGAGCACACCGTCGCCGTCACCGCGGACGGCCCCCGCATCCTCACCCTGCCCTGACCCCGGATGCGCTCACCGGCGGCAGCCGGCCTCGGCCGCTCTCCCCGAAGGCTTTCCGGTGCCGCCCCTTAGGCTTTCAGCATGGCCATGCACCGGATGCCCGACGACCCGGCGGCCGCCGGCGCCGTACCGCACAGCGCGACACCGACCCTGCCACCGGCCACGAACCCGCCACCGGCCACGCCCTCGATCGCGGCGCTGGACGAGATCGGACGGCTGCTCGCCGGACGGAACGTGGCGGTCCTGAGCGGCGCCGGGCTGTCCACCGAGTCCGGCATTCCCGACTACCGGGGCGCCACGGGGAGCCTGCGCCGCCACACGCCGATGACGTACCAGGAGTTCACGTCGAGCGAGGAGGGGCGCCGACGGTACTGGGCGCGCAGCCACGCGGGCTGGCGGGCGATCGCCCGGGCGGAGCCCAATGCGGGGCACCGGGCGGTCGAACGGCTGCGCCGGTCCGGCCACGTCTCCGCCGTGATCACCCAGAACGTGGACGGCCTGCACCGCGCCGCCGGCACGCTCGACGCGGTCGAACTGCACGGCGGACTCGACCGGGTGATCTGCCTGGACTGCCGGCGCACCAGTGCGCGCGAGGACCTCGCCGGGCGTCTGCACGCACTGAACAGCGCCTTCCGGGACGACGGCTCCCACGTCAATCCGGACGGCGACGTCGAGCTGCCGGCCGCGCTGGTGGACGACTTCCGCATCGCACCGTGCGAGGCCTGCGGCGGAGTCCTCAAGCCGGACGTGGTGTTCTTCGGCGAGAGCGTCCCCAAGCAGCGGGTCGAGCGGTGCTACGAGTTGGTCGACGGCGCCCGCGCCCTGCTCGTCCTCGGGTCGTCGCTCACGGTGATGTCGGGCCTGCGCTTCGTCCGGCACGCGGCGCGGACCGGCAAGCCGGTCGCGATCGTGAACCAGGGCGCGACCCGTGGCGACCCCTACGCAACGACCAGGGCGGCCCTGCCCCTCGGCGCGGCACTGTCGGCGCTCGCCGACCAGCTGAGGGACGAGCCGCCACTGCCCTGACCGTCCGCGGAGCGGCGGGTCACGGGAGCGGGACCGCCGTGCGCCCCGCCCCGGCGCGCAGCACCACTGCCGCGCGGACGGCCGCCGCACCGGCGGCCGTGACCAGCACCACCACCAGGCACACCGGCCGGAAGGCGGACAGCTGGAAGTCCAGGGCTCCGGCGAGACCGATGCCACCGGCGGCCGCCAGCGCACCCACGCCCGGCAGGGCCGCGGCCAGCGCCCGCACAGTCGGCCGCCGGCACGGGTCCGCACGGTGGCGCAGCACGGCGGAGACGGCGGCGAGCGAGCCCGCGTAGCCTGCCGCTGCCGAGGCCAGGTACAGGGCGACGGCCGCCCAGGCGGGCTGGGGCAGAGCCCCGGCCGCAGTGGGGTGCCCGAGCAGGAACGAAGGGAAGGCCGAGCCGGGGGCGAAGGCCCAGAAGAGCCCGGTGAACCCACCGGGCAGCGCGCCGAGCACGGCCGCGGCGGCGACCGGGAGAAGGGTCATCCTCGGACGGACGAGACCGCGCGCCGCGGCCCACGTCCGGGCCAGGGCGACGGCGTCGCCACCGACGTACTCGGCGGCGGAGCGACCGTCGGCCGCCGCGGCCGCGAGGTCCGCGGCCAGCTCCTCCGCCATCTCACCGGCGGCCTGCCTCGGCACTCCCAGCCGTCGCCACGTCCTGCGCGCCTGGGCCAGCACGTCACTGCTCACGGTCCGCTCCGCTCTGCCGGGTGTCCGGCTCTCCCGCCACCAATGTGCCGACCCCCTGCGCGAACCGGCGCCACTCCTGCCCCCAAGCGCCCAGTGCCTCCGTGCCGCGGGGGCTGAGTCGGTAGTAGGTGCGGTCGGGGCCGCCGTCGCCGGGGCGGCGGAACACCTCCACCAACTCCCTGCTCCGCAGCCGCCCGAGGGCCGGGTAGATGGATCCGCTCGCCACGGCGAGTCCGGCGTCGGCAAGGCGGACGGTCATCTCGTATCCGTAGACAGGCTGTTCGGCGATGACGGCGAGCAGGCACATGTCCAGCACGCCGCGCAGCCACTGTGCCCGGGGCGCACCGATGTCGTCGGGGGCCTCGGCGTCTTCCACCCGACTATCTTGCATGGCAAGAGTCTTGTACAGCAAGGGTCTTGTGCAGATCACAGCGGCAACCCAATGATCCGGCACCCCGATGTGACCGAACGTCACTGCGCAGGCGAAGGAGCCTTTGGACAGCGCTGCTTTACCGTCACCAACCGCAGGTAAAGGGGAAGTTCTGATTCCCCACGCCCTCTTGTTGGACATGAGCATGGCTCACTAGCCTCGAACGCCAGTACCCCGGATCCCCATCCACCCCTGGAGCGGCGGCCCCAACGCCCCGCAGCTCCGCCCTGCCCGGCCGCCGCTCTCGGCACCCACCCGTCCACGCGCGGCTCCGGCATGCACTGCCCCCGGTTTACCCAGCCACAGGAGGCATTTCCTTGCGTACCCCCACCGCATCCGCCCGCCGCGCCGCCCTCGCCGTCGCGGGCACCGCCGCCCTTGCGCTCTCCGGCCTCGTGTCCGCCGTCCCCGCCGGCGCCACGGCCGCGCCGCACGTCTACACCAAGGACGGCACGTCCTGGGTCAAGGCGTGCGACACCCTCGCCAAGGGCGACACCATGGCCTGCCACGCCCTGCGGGTGACCAGCACCGCCGAGCGTGTGCAGCCGCGCGGCGTCACCCCGAACGCCACCCCCTCCGGCTTCGGCCCGAGCGACCTGCTCAGCGCATACGCGCTGCCCGCCAACGGCGGTGCGGGCATGACCATCGCGATCGTGGACGCCTACAACGACCCGAACGCCGAGTCGGACATGGCCGTCTACCGCTCCCAGTACGGGCTGCCCGCCTGCACCAAGGCCAGCGGCTGCTTCAAGCAGGTCGGCCAGACGGGCTCCAGCACCCTGCCGGCCAACAACTCGGGCTGGGCCGGCGAGATATCGCTCGACCTCGACATGGTCTCGGCGATCGCCCCCAACGCGAAGATCATCCTGGTCGAGGCCAAGAGCGCCACCATGGCCAATCTCGGCACCTCGGTGAACACCGCGGTGAACCTCGGCGCCAAATTCGTCTCCAACAGCTACGGCGGCGGCGAATCGTCCGCCGACACCTCGTACGACTCCTCCTACTTCAACCACCCGGGCGTCGCCATCACGGTCTCGGCCGGCGACTCCGCGTACGGCGCGCAGTACCCGGCGGCCTCCCGCTACGTCACCTCGGTCGGCGGCACCGCGCTCAAGAAGACTTCCAGCGGCCGCGGTTGGAGCGAAAGCGTCTGGCTCACCAACTCCACCGAGGGCACCGGATCCGGCTGCTCGGCGTACGACGCCAAGCCCAGCTGGCAGAAGGACACCGGCTGCTCGAAGCGGACCATCTCGGACGTGTCCGCGGTCGCCGATCCGGCCACCGGCGTCGCGGTCTACCAGACGTACGGCGGCAGCGGCTGGGCGGTCTACGGCGGCACCAGCGCCTCGTCGCCGATCATCGCCGGTGTGTACGCCCTGGGCGGCACCCCGTCCAGCGGCTCCAGCCCGGCGTCCTTCCCCTACGCCCACACCGGCTCGCTCAACGACGTGACCACCGGCTCGAACGGCAGCTGCTCGCCGTCCTACCTGTGCACCGCCACCACCGGGTACGACGGCCCGACCGGCCTCGGCACCCCGAACGGCACCACCGCGTTCAAGGGCTGACCCCCGACCGTCCCGACTCCGAAGGGCTCGTTGCGACCGGGGCAACGGGCCCTTCGGCCGGTCCGGCCGGCGCCGGACCGGATCCGGGCCGCGCGGCCGCACGGCTGCCCGATCGCCGGGCCCGCGGGGCGTCGTCCTGGCAGGATGGCGGCATGGAACGAGTGCTTGGAATCGGTGGATACTTCCTGCGGGCCGCCGACCCGGAGTCCCTGGGCGCGTGGTACCGCGACTGCCTCGGCCTGGACGCCGACGCGAACGGCCTGTGGCGCCAGGAGGCCGGGCCGACGGTGTTCGCGACGTTCGAGTCCGGGACGGACTACTTCGGCTCCCGCGACCAGCAGACCATGCTCAACTTCCGAGTCCGCGACCTGGACGCGATGCTCGCGCAACTGCGTGCCAGGGGAGCGGCCGTGGCCGAGGAGACCCAGGACATGGAGGGGGTCGGCCGATTCGGCTGGGTCACCGATCCCGAGGGCAACCGGATCGAGCTGTGGCAGCCCGCCCGAGAGGACATCAAGTCCGTTTCTGGATGATCTGGTGTCGCCCGTTCGTGAGTACGGAGGCACTCGGACCGACATGCTTGTCGTGTGCATGATGTAGTCGGCGCATGGAACGCATGCCGTACTCAACAGACTTGTCCGACGGGCAGTGGGCCGTGATCGAGGCTCTCCGAGCGGTCCGGCTTGTGGACGGCGTCGTGGAACCAGGCGGCCAGCAGGTCATCTCAACGGTCCGGCAGGGCGGTGGCCATGACGCTCATTCTGCTCTCCTTCGCGATTCGCGGGACAGCATATGCCGGTAGCCGATATATATAGCCGCATGACAGATCGTTCAATGCAGGAGCCGACGCTGCTCCTGCTCACGGCGCTCGCCGATGCCCCAAGGCACGGCTATGCGCTCATCCAGGAGATCGCCGTGATCTCCGGCGGCCGGGTGAAGATGCGCACCGGCACCCTCTACGGAGCCCTGGACCGTCTGCTCGGGCAGGGGTTGATCCGGGTCGAGAGCGAGGAGATCGTGGATGGCCGGGCCCGCCGCACCTACGCGCTCAGCGACTCCGGGCGCGAGGTACTGAGCGCCGAGGCCGAGCGGCTGCGCGCCGTCGCGGCCGAGGCCGAACGGCGGCTGTCCGCCGTCCGCCCGCGCATGAAGGGAGCCTTCGCGTCATGAGCGAGCGTGTACTGAGGCTGGCGCTCCGCCTGCACCCGGTCGAGTACCGGCGGGAGCGGGGCGAGGAGATCGCGGCGGTGTTCGCGGATACCACGGCGGACGCGGGCCGTTGGGCCACCGCGCGCGAACTGTTCGACCTGGCGGGGCACGGCGTACGGGCCCGACTGGGGCTGCGCTCCAGCGGGACCCTCGCGCGGCTGGCGGCGATGGTCGCGCCCTTCGCGGCGGCCGCGGCGGCCGGCGTCTCGCTGATGGACCTCTACATGCTGGCCCGCGACTGGCTGCGCCACGGGGACATGGCCCTGTGGGTTCCGTCCGCCGCGCCGTACTACTACGCGTACTGGATCAATCGAGGCAGCGAGGCGCTGTTCCTGGCCGCGGCCGGCGCCGCCGTGCTCGGGCGGTGGACGGTTGCGCGACTGCTCGGGCCGTTCGCCGTGCCGCTCGCGCTCGTGGCCTGGTCCCTCCAGAACTACGGCTACCTGGCGCACCACCCCACCGTGTGGATCCGGGAGCTGGTCGGCTTGTTCGTCCAGGTCGGCCCCCAGGCGCTGTGGGTGCTGATCCTGCTCATCGCCCCGCCGGACCTGCTTGGTCCGGCCGTGCGGCGGCGAGGCCTGGCCGCGGTCGCGGGGGTGCTGTTCGGCGGCGTGTTCTGGGGTCAGGCGGTCATGTTCGAGCTCTTCCGATCCCTGCGGATGTTCGACCGCGTTCTTCTTCAGGGCTTCCCGGTCTGTGAGCTGCTGCTCCTCCTGGTGGCCGTTCCGATGCTGAGGCGTGGCCGGTACGCCCCTGCGGCGGCGGCGCTCGCCGGCGCCCCGATCGGCCTGGTGGTGCTGGTGGCGACGCTCCACGCGCTGTGGAGTCCGTACAACAGGGCCGAGGCCCTGGCCGTGCTCGGGGTGCTCGGGGTGGTTGCCGTGGTCGGGGTGATCGCTGTGGTCGCGATGGAGGCCCGCTGGCGTTCGAGTGCGCCCGATCGGAGGCCGCCGGCGGTCGGTTGATCGTTCTACGGCGTTGAGGGGTCGCCGAGCAGGGGTTCTCCGCGGCAAGGCAGGCTCGAACCGGTCGCGGACATGGCCGCTGACGGTCTGACGCCCTTCATCGCCGACTTCGCCGCCGTCCGAGCCGCCGTGGACATCCCGCTGCGGGTCATGCTCCGGTTCGCGGACGGCTTCGCGCCGGGGAGCCTGGACGATCTGGTGCGGCGGGCCGGTTAACTGCTCGCCGAGGGAGCCGAGGAGTTCGTCCTCGGCTTCCTCGATGCGGGCGGCTGGGTGGACCTCGCCGCCACCCGGACGGTCTCCGACGCCGTGTCCGGCTGCCAGTGGACGTTCCCGAGCGATCGACCACAGCGCGGACCGAGCCGCCGTAGGGGCCGCCGTCGGCGAACTGCCCGGGCTGGACACCTTCCTCACCTCTGGGGCGCCGGGGGGCGTCGACACGGGCGGGAGGTACTGGCAGGCGAGCCCGCCAAGGCCGGCGACCCCGGCTGCCGGCAGCAGATCCTGGTCGGCGGCGGGCTGCGCGCCGAACACGTACCGGCCCTGCGGGCGGCCGGCTTCGACGCCTTCCACGTCGCCGGGGTGGTCCGGACCGGCGGGTGGGCCGGTCAGGTCGACACCGCCGAGGTCGCCGAATGGCGGGCTCTCGGCTGAACGGCCGGTCGGCACGGGGGTTGCTGGTGCCGGTCCACCACCGTCTACCAGCGCATTGTGACGGCCTTCAACCAGCATCCCGGGCGGGTCTTCCGGGTTCGCGACCTACACGAACTCCTCGGCCTGCCCGCCGAAGAGCCCTCGATCAACGTCACCCGCTCCCGCCTGGGACGACTCGTTCGTCAGGGACTCCTCGGCCAGCCCGGACGCGGCCGCTACCAGAAGCGGACCTGACGTCCTCTGAGCGAGCCCTCGCCCCCGCGGTGACGTGCCGGTGGCCCACGGGCCGTCTCAGCCGTACCAGGAGACCTCGGTCAGCCGCGCCCGGCGGGGCACCTCGTGCTCCGGCATCGGCAGCCGCGCGCCGGCGTCGACCAGGACACTGCCCGGCTCGCCGCGCACATGGCCGGGCAGGCTCACCTCGACCTCGATGGGACGCGGCGGCTCGGTCGGCAGGACGGTGGTCAGCGCCCGCACCTGCGCCCCGTGGCCGTGGACGCGCTCGACCGCCACCGCCTTGCCGTCCACCAGGAGCTCCAGCTCCCGGGTACCCCCAGATGCACCCCGACCGTCACCGAACAGCCGGCATGCTCGCGGTGGAAGTGGTAATCGCGGCCCATGACCGCCTCCGATCGGGGAGAGTTCCCTCCCTCCATCGTGACACCCGGTGACAGCGAACGGCAGGTCGAGCGCGATCGCGGCACTGCGCACTGCGCACTGCGCACATCGCGGCAGGATCCGCGGGACGGACCTCCCGATCCGGCGGCCCCGAGCGGTACGGAAGACTGGGCGGCGGAAGCACCGGGAGAGGGAGCCCTCGCATGCAGATCCGAACCGCCGGACGGCGTCGCTCGGCGGCCGCGCTCGCTGCCGCCTTCCCAGGGGCCGAGATCATCGACGTGACCTCGAAGGCCTCCGAGCCCTGGGTCCGGCTGAGCCCGTTCTATCCGCACGGCGGCATCCCCGTCCCGTACGCGGAAGGCGTCACCAGCCAGTCGGTGGAAGGGATCTGGCAGGCGCTCAAGGTCTTCGAGTCCGTCGATGTCGACGCCGCAAAGCTCCGCATCACCACCATGAAGGGCCTGAAGCGCACCGTCCGGCGGTTCGGCCCCGTCCAGGGCCACCGCACCGGGCCGACCGGGGACGGCCTGCTCCCCTACGAGACGGCACGGCGGCGGATCTACCTGCCCGCGTACCGGTGGGTCCTGGAGAACCGCGTCGCCGATCTGGTCGAAGAGCTCCGCGGCAAACCGGACGTCGTCCTGCTGGACTACACCACCAACGGCGACATCACCGATCCCCGGACCCCGCTCTCCCACGCGGAGCTGATCCGGCTCCACCTGGAGGACCGCTGGCCGTCCGAGGACTGACCCCACCCCGTCGGTCCCCGCCCCGGGACACCGTCAGGGGCGGGCGCCGATGTTGGGAAGGGCCGCGAGCGCCTGAGCCGCCTCCGTGGTGTCGCGGGCGTCCGGGGCCTGCGGCGCCGGCACGGTGGTGCCGTACTGCGCGTACTCGACGGTCGTGTTGAAGGAACCGGTGGCCGCCGCGATCCCGTAGAGCGCCTTCACCGGCACCCCCTCCGGACCGATCCAGACGGTGATCGTCTCCGAGGTGAGGCGGCCCGCCCGGTACCGGTCACGGAGCTGCGCCGACGAACCGGCGTCGGCGCCGCGGGCGGCCAGGGCGGCGAGCTGCTCGGCACCGAGCATGCCCGAGTAGACGGTGACGCCGGGCCCGGCCCCGGCGTCCGGCCCCATGGCGTCGACCTCGACGGCGGCACGGAGCTCGGTCAGCACACTGACGGGATCGATCCGGCTGAGCTGGTAGGGCAGCAGGGCGAGCCCGGAATCGCGCGCGGTGGCGGCGAGACCCAGGGTGTCGAAGGCGATCCAGTGCCGACCCTGCAGCTTCGAGGTGACATCACTGCCGTAGCGTCCGTACACGCGCTGCCCGGCGTAGCGTGCGGTGAACGGGTCGGGCTCGGGCAGGAAGCCCTTTGCCGCGTCCGACGTCCTCGTGTCCGCGGCCATTTCGCCAGTCAGGCCGTTGCCGCCCCAGGCCAGTGCACCGTGCAGGTCGGCCTCGGTGTACATCGCCGCGAGGCGGCCGCGGATCGTCACGGAACCCGCCGAGGTCACCTTCTTGAGGGCCGCGTCCACCGCGGCCGCGGCCGCCCCCGGGCCGGTCGACGCGGAGGCCGACGCAGGCACCCCGGACGCCGTGACGGAGACCGACGGGCTCGGCCCGCTCCCGGCGGTGACGTGCTGCGCGCACCCGGTGGTCGCGGCGATGACGGCCATGACGGCGGCCCGCCACAGCGGCCGGTGTCCCTGCACAGGAGCCCCCAGTGGAATCGTTTCGCACACGGTAGCGATCATGGCTGCGGTGCGGCAAGACACCTCGGACCGGCTTCGCGAAGCCGGTTCCGTGCCGGGGTCGTACCACGCCGAGCGCCCCCGGCACGGCGGTCAGGACCGGCCGACCGGCGCCTCCGGACAGGCCGCCGGTGCAGGGGCGGTGAGCCCCAGGCGACGGGCGGCGGGCAGGACGGCGGCGCCGAGGACGAAGCCGTAGACCGTGACCAGCCCATGGGCGTTGCCCTGCCCGACCCACAGCACCAGCCCGACGACGGGGACGCTCACCGCCAGGAGCCGCTGGGTGCGGTCGGCCGTACCGAACAGGAGGGCCGCCGCCAGGGTCGCCGCGAGGAAGTACGTCGCGCCCGAGCTGCCCGCGAAGTTGCGCGGATCGGTGCTGCGGGCCGTCTCGCCGAACAGTGCGTCGATCTGCTGCGGGAGCAGGATGCCCGCCGTGAAGAGGAGCAGCATCAGCGGCCCCCGCCAGAACCACTGGGCCAGGGCGGCGATCACGGCGATGGTCGCGATGTTCCACACGGCGCCCAGGACACCGCCGTTCTGCATGAAGACCGAGGTGAACACCCGCCACCAGCCGGCCCTGCTCGGGTCCGCGTCGAACCTGGCCATCGCCCCGGACCAGGTCACCTGCAGCACGACGGCGCCCACGGCGAGGGCGGTGAGCCCCACCGCCGCCCACGGGACGGGCCGCCTGCGCAGCGTGTCCTCGCCCACCAGGGCGATCCCGCTCTTGAACATCAGCACCATCAGTGCCGCGGTGGTCAGATTGAACAGTACGGTGCTCACGTGTGTCGTCCCCCGTTGACGGTCCGCAGCTTCGCGGTCGGCCCACGATAGCGAGCCCGGCCGCGTGCACGACAACCGGTCCGATCATGCCGCGGCCCGCACGACGCGGAGAGGTGACGCCCCGTCGGAATCGCCCCCTCCACGCCGCGGGACCCGGCCGGTCAGGCGGGTCCGAGCCGGCGGCGGGCGGCCTCGACCGTCTGGGCCAGCAGGACGGCGATGGTCATCGGCCCGACGCCGCCGGGCACCGGGGTGATCAGGCTCGCCCGCTCGGCAGCCGCCCCGAATTCGACATCGCCCACGTTGCCGGGGCCGTAGCCCGCGTCGACCACCACGGCACCCGGCTTGATGTCCGCGCCGCGGATCAGCCCGGGCCGCCCGGTGGCGGCGACCAGGACGTCGGCCTCCCGGACGAGCGCCGGGAGGTCCGCGGTCCGCGAGTGGGCGTAGGTAACTGTGGCGTCCCGCCCCAGCAGGAGCATTCCGGCGGGCCTGCCCAGGATGGCACTGCGGCCCACCACGACGGCGTGCCTGCCGGCGAGGTCGACGCCGTACTCGTCCAGCAGCCGCAGGATCCCGCCGGGGGTGCAGGAGACGAAGCCGGGCAGGCCGAATCCCATCGCCGCGAACGAGTGCGTGGTGACGCCGTCGACGTCCTTGTCGGGAGCGATCGCCTCGAAGGCCGCGCGTTCGTCGATGTGCGGCCCGACCGGGTGCTGCAGCAGGATCCCGTGCACCTCGGGGTCGTGCGACAGCGCGGCGACGGCCTCGACCAGTTCGCCTGTGCCGACCGAAGCTGGAAGGGCGATGTGCCGCGAGCGGATGCCCGCCTTGGCGCACCGGGTCTGCTTCATCCGCACATAGGTCACGGACGCCGGGTCCTCGCCGACCAGCACGGTCGCCAGGCAGGGCGCCGTTCCGGTGCGCCGGCGGATCTCCTCCACCGCCGAGGCGGTCGCCGCGTTCACCCGGCGGGCGAGGCCGGCACCGTCCATCAATCGGGCCGTCGGTGTCCTGGTCACGTGCCACTCCTGGGCGTCGTGGGAGTCGCCCAGGCGCACGGCATCGACGGAGTGTCAGGCCGCTCCCCGGTGGTCGTCCACCTCAGCGCCAGTCACGGCCCGTCCGCACTCTAGCGCGACCTGCGCCTCCCAGCGGGCACCGGCACCCGGTGCCCGGTGGCGGTCGGTGCGTCAGTAGGCGAGGAACCGGACGAGTTCGGCGGTGAGTTCGGTGGGTGCGTCCAGCGCGATGAGGTGGGCCGCGGTGGCGAACTCGACCAGGTCGGCGCCGGGGATGGCGGACGTGTACCGGCGGGCGATGTCCTGGAAGTCGGCGATGTCGAGGCGGCCGATTCCGACCAGGGTGGGAACACCGATCGTGGCCAGGTCGCCCGCCGGGCCGCCCTGGGAGTGCTCACCGACGGCGTCCTGGTTCACCAGCGACGTCCGTACCGGGTCACGGAGTCGGTCGGCCAGGCCCGGGGCGACGTCCTGCCAGCTGCGGGCAGGTCCGCGCAGCCACATGTCCAGGTTCACGCCGACCGCCGTGTCCAGGTCGCCCGCGGCCAGGGCCGCCGTCTCGGCCTCGTCGTACGCGATCATGTCCGAGGACCAGTCATAGCCGGGCCACGGCGGGGCGAGCAGGGCCAGTGACCGCACCCGGCCCGGGTGGGCGAGCGTGAAGTTCACCGCCACGCGGCCGCCCCAGGACGCGCCGACCAGCCGGACACGATCGAGACCCAGGTGGTCCAGGAGGCGGCACAGGTCGTCGGTCTCGCGGAACGGGCCGGCCGGCGGTGCGGACTCGCCGAAGCCGCGCAGGTCGTAGCGGATGACCGTGTACTGCTCCGCGAGCACGGGCACGACCGCGTCCCACATCCGGTGGTCGGCGACACCGGCATGCACGAGCACGAGGGGCGGACCTTCACCGATCACGCTGTAGGAGAGGTGGCCGAGGTCGTCGGCAAGGATGAGCATGCCCGGATCCTTGCAGGCCGGCACCGCACCGGCCACCGCATTTGCCGCTCCGGAGGACAGCGGACGGTGCCTCCCGGCGGCACCCGGCATGCCGAACGCCCCGGAGCGGCTGCGGGCCGCTCCGGGGCGCGTGCGGAGGCGGTGCCTGGCGTGCGGAGGCGGTGCCTACGAGGGGTACGAGGAGGACTCGGACAGGTCGGCGGCCGTCCCGCCCGGGGCCTGCGCAGGCACCGCACCGTACCCGGGCTGCCGGCCGCGGGCGCGGCGGGCGAGCGGGACGTAGAGCAGGAAGGACACGGCGACCACCACGATCCCGTAGGTGACCGCCTGGGTGCCGCTCTCCACGTACTGCTGCCAGGCGGCCCAGGCGCAGACGGCCAGCAGGCTGACCACGATGCCGCCGATGCTCCACCAGCCGCCGGGGATCCGGTAGGGCCGGTCCAGCTCCGGCTCCTTGAAGCGGAGCGCGATGAGAGCGGCCACCTCCAGCAGGATGCCGATGTTGGTGAGGAAGACGTCGAAGATCACCAGGTTGGTGAAGCTGCTGAGGCAGAACACCGCGTAGATCACCGACGAGCCGACCACCGACGCGATCGGGACGCGGTAGCGCGGGCTCTCCTTCGCCACCCAGGCCGGGAAGTAGCCGTCCTGGGCGAGCACCAGCGGCAGGCGGGAGTTGGAGGCCAGCAGCGCCGAGAACATGGCCACCGCGGCGAACATGCCGCCGACCGTGACGGTGATCTGGAGCCACGGGCCGGCCAGTTGCTCGGCCACGGCGGAGAAGGACCCGGCCTCCCAGTTCCGCCAGCCGGCGTCGCCGTCCGCCCCGGTGGCGAGCGAGGCGATGGTGGGAAGCAGATAGGCCACCATGATCAGGACGACCGAGATCGCGAGCGCCTTGGGCAGGTGTCGGCGCGGGTTCTCCATCTCTCCGGCCACGTTGGACACGCTGTCCCAGCCGCAGTAGTTCCACATCACGATGAAGAGCCCCGCGCCGAACGCGTTCCAGGTCGACTGCCCCGCCTCGGCGGTCATCGAGGCGACCGGGTTGATGCCGTCGCCGACCAGGTGGGCGATGCCGATCCCGGAGAGGATCAGCATCGGCAGCAGGCAGACCACCGCGAAGACGACCGACGACTCGCCGACCCAGCCCGCGCCGAGCAGGTTGAGCAGGGTGAAGACCACGATCACGGCCAGACAGATGAACCAGTTCAGGTCGAACTGCAAGTGGCCCATCCGGAACAGCACGTGCTTGCCGGGCGCGACCGCACCCACCAGGCTCTGCAGGTAGCTGGTGAAGAGGACCGGGTAGACCGCCATGTCGACGAAGCTGCAAATCCACTGCAGCAGGCCCTGCTGGAAGCCCCAGAACTTGCCGAGCCCGCGCTTCACCCAGTGGTAGTAGCCGCCCTCGACCGGGATCGCGGTGCCGAGTTCCGCCACCACGAGCGCGTGCGGCACGCTGTAGATCAGCGGGGTGACCACGATCAGCAGGATCGCCATGCCCGGACCGGAGGTCGAGAACAGCTCCTCGATGCCGTACGCGCCACCGGACACACTGAAGAAGATCAGCGCGACCAGCGGCATCAGCCGCACCCGTCGGGGGCGGGCAGACGGGTCGGGACGGGGTCCACCGGAACGGCGGTCATGGTCACCTCTGAGTGGTCGGCGCGCGAGTCGTGTGCCCGGATCACCCGGGTGCGCGAAGCAACGCGGCGCCACCACGGCAGGTGGGCGCCCGTGACCGTACAGCCCCCGGGGACGCCGCAGGTCAAAGGACCCGACGACGTCCTTGGGAGTCTGTGGCCTGCGATCCGTCACCGCAATCGATCACCGTGACAAGGGTTGTGTGACGCCTTTGACACTGTGCAGACGCCGGCACGGGTCGGGTGGCCGCTACGGACGCCAGGGGTGGACCGCGAATCCGCCGCCGTCCCGCCGGACCTCGACCGCGCCGCTGCCGCCGAAGTGCGCCGGGACGACCAGCTCACGCTCCGCCGCGGCCCGGTCGAGGATCCGCCGGCGGCTGTCGGCCGCCTGCGCCGGGTCCAGACAGAAGCAGCTGCTGCACTCGGGGCGGAGGATCTGCACCGGGCTGTGCAGCACGTCCCCGACGAAGACCGCCCGGTCGCGGCCGGAGGCGAGGCGCAGCACCGACGAGCCGGGGTGTGGCCGGGTGCCGACTCGAGGACGAGGTTGTCGTCGATGCGGTGGGTGCCGTCCCACAGCTCGACCTGCCCGGCGCGGTGGACGGGTGCGATGCTGTCCTCGTAGATCAGCCGGTCGTCCTCGCGCAGGCCGCCGCCGTAGCCGTTGGCCGGCCCGAAGTGGAAGTCGTCGGCGGCCGGGACGAGGTACCGGGCGTTGGGGAAGGCCGGCACCCACTCGCCGTCGGCGTCGGCCGTGTTCCAGCCGACGTGGTCACCGTGCACGTGGGTGTTGACGACCACGTCCACGTCCTCCGGCCGCAGCCCGGCCCGTGCCAGGCGCTCCATGAAGTCGCCCTGCCAGTGGTGGAAGTTCGGCGAACCGGGCCGTTCGCGACCGTTGCCGACCGCCGTGTCGACCAGCACCGTCCGGCCGCCGCTGCGCAGCACCCAGGTCTGCAGGGCGACCGTCGCGCGGTCGCTGTCGGGCTCCCAGTGGTCGGGGGCGAGCCACTCCTCGTTGTCCTTCCACAGCGCTTCGGCCGAATCCGGGACCAGTGTTCGGGCGGGGGCGAACGCGCCCTGCCACTCGACGATCCGGAGGACCTCGACGTCGCCCAGGGTGAATCGGTCTGTGCTGTCGCTCGTCATACCGACGATCGTAGGCAGGCCGGTTGAGCGTTCCAATGCCTCCTCGCCTCAGCCGGATACGCGTGCGTCTCATGTCCGAGGCGGGGTTAGGCTGTGCCGGTGGACGTGGTCAGTGACGCCATCTCAGCCGTGCGCATCGGACAGCCGTCCTCGAACCGGCTCCGGGTCGGCGGGAGTTGGTGCACCCGTATCCCGGGGTACGACGGCGCGGGGTTCCATGTCGTACTGGCCGGCACCTGCTGGCTGCTGCCGGACGGCGGTGCCCCGGTCGCGCTCGGCACGGGCGACACCGTCCTGCTGCCGCACGGCACCGGCCATGTCATCGCCGACTCCCCCGTCGACGCGGCGACGGCCGCCCGGGCACTGCCGTTCGACCTCGACGGCGGCTTCGACCCCGGCCCCGACGGACGGCTCCCCCGCCGGCCGGCGGCCGACGGCCGCACGGCCCCGGCCACCGGGCCTCCGGCCACCGGGGCCCCGGTGGAGGTGGAGGTGCTGTGCGGCAAGTACCGGCTCGACCGCAGCCGCGTCCACCCGCTCATGGCGGAGCTGCCGCAGGTCGTCCACCTGCCCCACCGGGTCGGCGGCCATCCCGAACTCCGCGCCGCCATCGACCTCCTGGGCAGCGAGCTGGCCGGCCGGCGGCCCGGCGGCTGCGTCGCGGTGCCGAGCCTGCTGGACCTCCTGTTCGTCTACATGATCCGCTCCTGGATGGCCGAGGCCGCCACGGGCGCCTGGCCGGCCGCGCTGGGCGACCCGGTGGTCTCCGCCGCTCTGCGGGCGCTGCACTCGGACCCGGCCGCGCCCTGGACCAACGAGCGGCTCGCCGCCGATACGGGGGTGTCCCGCGCCACGCTGGCCCGCCGTTTCACCGCGCTGGTCGGCCGCGCCCCGATGGCGTACCTGACGTGGTGGCGCCTCACCCTCGCCGCCACCCAGCTCCGCGAAACCCCGCACGCCCTGGCCGCCGTCGCCCGCACCGTCGGCTACAGCAGCCCGTACGCCCTCTCGCACGCGTTCGCCCGGGAGTTCGGCACGACACCGGGCCGCTACCGGGCGAACGCCCGGCCGCTCCGCCCCTCCGCACCGCAGACCGGGGCGCCGTAGGCCGGACGGCCGACGGGGTCACCGCACCGCGCCCGGGGGCCGGGCCCGGACGGTGCGGGCGGCTTCTCCTAACGGGTGCCACCGGTCGCTCGCGAGCCGCGGCACGTGTTTACGTGAAGCTGATGGACCGGCACCGGGCGGCTCGCGTCCGGCGTCGTGCACGTGTGCCACCGCTCTGCGGGAGCGTCCCGCTTCGATTCCTCCGACGCCATCGGTGTGGGCACCGTTCGCTGGGGTGCACGGGCCGGAGGTGTCATCGCCACGGAAAGTTGCACCCATGACATCTCCGCGTTCCCCGCGCCTCCCGGCGTTCGCCCGCCGCGCCGAGCGTCCCATGGCGGGCCTCGGTGTGCTGGCCCTGGCCGCCGCCGGCGCGATGGCCGGGCTGGCCCCGGGCGTCGGTTCGGCCTCCAGTCACCGTGAGGCGCCGCTGATCGCGGGTGACCCGCGGGCGGACAACACCGACGTCTACGCCTTCGTCAGCCCCGACAAGCCGGACACCGTGACGCTGGTGGCGAACTGGATCCCCTTCGAGGAGCCGAACGGCGGGCCGAACTTCTACGCGTTCGCGGACGACGCCCGCTACAACATCAAGATCGACGCCGACGGGGACGGCAAGGCGGACACCACCTACACCTGGACGTTCACCGGTCACTACCGCGACGACGCCGACCAGTTCCTCTACAACACCGGTGTCGTGAAGAGCCTCGACGACCCGACGCTGAACTACCGCCAGACCTACACCCTCACCGAGACCGGCCCGGACGGGTCGACGAAGACCCTGCTGAAGGACGCCCCGGCCGCGCCGTCCAACGTCGGCAAGGCGTCGATGCCCGACTACGCCTCCCTGCGCAGCCAGGCCACGCTGAACCTGCCGGGCGGCGGCCAGACGTACGCCGGCCAGGCCGACGACCCGTTCTTCCTGGACCTGCGGGTCTTCGACCTGCTGTACGGCGGGAACCTCAAGGAGTCCGGCCACGACACGCTCACCGGGTACAACGTCAACACCATCGCGATCCAGGTGCCCAAGAAGGACCTGGCGCTGAAGGGCGACCCGACCCGCAACCCGGTGATCGGCGTATGGTCGACCACCGACCGCAAGGGTGCGGCGGTCGTCGACAAGGGCGGCGAGGGCAAGGGCGGCACCGACTGGCGGCAGGTCTCCCGTCTCGGCAACCCGCTGGTGAACGAGGTCGTCGTGCCGCTGAAGTACAAGGACGCGTTCAACGCCCTGACGCCGGACAAGGACCACACCGTCACCCCGGTCGTCGACAAGGTGAAGGACCCGATCGTGCCCAAGCTCGTCCAGGGCATCTACGGCATCCCGGCGCCCGCCGCACCGCGCAACGACCTGGTGGAGATCTTCCTCACCGGCCTCTGCAAGGCCTGCGGCCCCGTCCAGGCCGACCTCAACTCGCAGCTGCTCAACGCCGATGTGAAGAAGGACGCGTTCGTGCCCTCGGAGGAACTGCGCCTGAACCTCGGCGTCGCCCCCGCCACGACGGCGAACCGGCTCGGCGTCCTCGGCGGGGACCTCGCGGGCTTCCCGAACGGGCGGCGCCTGGCGGACGACGTCGTCGACATCACCCTGCAGGCCGCGGAGGGCGCAGCGCAGACGGGGAAGATCGTCCCCGCGCTGGCGGCCGGTGACGGCGTCAACACCAACGACCACGCCTTCGGCAAGCAGTTCCCCTACGTCGCGCTGCCGAACACGGCGGCCGTCAACCAGGCCGTGTCGGGCAATCCGGACGGCGGGGTCGCGGCGGGCCTCGGCGGGCTGTCGCTGAGCCGCTCCCCGATCGCCGGCTACGCCGCGATCGGCGGCGGCGCACTGCTGACGGCGGCCGCCGTGGTCGCCCTGCGTCGGCGCCGGGCCTGAGGCGTGGCGCACGGTCTGCGGCCCCGCCGCGCGTCCCTCCCCGGAGGGGCGCGCGGTCGGGCCGCGTGCGTCGGGCCGGTGCCGCGACCGCGCTGGTGCTCGGTGTCGGCCTGACGGGGGCGGGCGCCGCCTCTCTGGTGGACGCCGGCCGGGCGCCGGGGCCGGCGGCCGTCACCGACATCGGCGAGCTGCCCGGTGCACCGGTCGCGGGCGCCGCGCAGCCGTCCGCGGCACGGCCCGCCGCACCGCCCGTCCGCCTGCGGATAGCCCGGATCGGGGTGGACAGCCCGCTCAGCGACCTCCAGGTCCAGGAGGACGGCCACCTCGCCGCGCCGGAGGATCCGGGCATCGCCGGCTGGTGGAGCCAGGGGCCCGCCCCCGGTGGTCCCGGCGCCGCCGTCATCGTCGGCCACGTCGACTCGCTCACCGGGCCCGCCGTCTTCGCGGGTCTCTCGGCGCTGCGTCCCGGCGACGCCGTCGAGGTGGAGGGCGACGACGGCACCAGGACGGAGTTCACCGTTCAGGCGCTGCGCAGCTACCCCAAGGACGACTTCCCCGACGACCTCGTCTTCGGGGACACGCCGGGCCCGAGCCTTCGGCTGATCACCTGCGGCGGCAGCTACGACCGGGACGCCCGCGAGTACCTGTCGAACCTGGTGGTCTTCGCCGTCCCGGCCGACGCGCCCGCCACCTGACGACGCTCTCCTGCTCCACCCCGCCCACCCCGCCTGCCACCGGGAGTCCGCCGTGACCGCCGCCGAACCCGCACCGCCGCGCCGCCGGCGCACGGTCTCCGCCGCCGTGACCGCCGTGCTGGGGGTCGGGCTGTTCCTGGCGGGCGGGCTCGGCCTCGCCCCGCCCTCCGGGCCGTCCGGCCCCACCGACGGCGCCGCCGACCTCTCCGCCGGCCCCGCCGTCCCCGCGGACATCCGCGGCCTCCAGGAGCGGCTGCGGGCGACCCCGGACGACGCCGAGGCCTTGGGCTCACTCGGCCTGGCCTACGTCCAACAGGCCCGGACGACGGCGGATCCGTCCTTCTACCCGAAGGCGGAGGCCGCCCTCACCCGGTCACTGACCGCACAACCCGCCGACAACGCCACCGCGACGGCGGGCATGGCCGCGCTGGCCGCGGCCCGGCACGACTTCGCCGCCGCGCTGGACTGGGCGCAGAAGGCCGTCGCGCTGGCCCCCGACAACTCGACGGTCTACGGGATCCTCGCCGACGCCTGTACCCAACTCGGCCGGTATCCGGAGTCGTTCGAGGCGGTGCAGCACATGGTCGACCTCCGGCCGGGGACTCCGTCGCTGTCCCGTGCCTCGTACGCGTGGGAGCTGCGCGGGGACACGGCGGCGGCCACCGAGGACATGCAGCGTGCCCTCGACGACGCCAACACCCCGGCCGATCGGTCCTTCGCGCTCTACCACCTCAGCCAGTTGGCCCTCGACAACGGCGACCCGAGGACGGCGCTCACCCACGCCGAGGCGGGCCTGCGCACCGCCCCCGGCACCGCCTCGCTGCTGGAGGCCCGGGCCAGGGCGAAGGCCGCCCTCGGCGACCCGGCGTCCGCCGTCGCCGACCTCCGGCAGGCCGTCGCCCAGCTCCCGCAACCCGAGTACGTGCTCGAACTCGGTGAGCTGCTCGAGTCCTTGGGACGCACGGACGAGGCGGCGCAGCAGTACACCGTGTTCCGCGCCGAGCAGCAGCTGTTCGCCGACAACGGCGTGGCGCCGGACACCGACGCGGCGCTGTTCGAGGCCGATCACGGCGATGCCGGGAAGGCGCTGACCATCGCCGAACAGGGGCTGCGGACCAGGCCGTTCCTGGAGATGAACGATGCGTACGCCTGGGCCCTGCACGTCAACGGCCGCGACCAGGAGGCCCTCCGCCAATCCGACCAGGCGCTGGCGACCGGGATGCGCAACGCGCTCTTCCACTACCACCGCGGCATGATCCTCCAAGCGCTCGGGCGGAGCGCCGACGCGCGCTCCGAGCTGGTGACGGCGCTGGCGATCAACCCGTCGTTCCACCCCCTGTACGCTCCGGCGGCCCGCACCGCGCTCAGCGGACTCGCCGCACTCGCCGCCTCGTCCTGACCCGCTCGGGCGTCACTTCGCGGTGGCCACGTGCCGCGCGTCGCCGCCGAGCTGCGTGTACAGCTCCGTCCAGCGGCGGTCGGCGTCGGTGGGCGGCCTGCCGTCGCAGAACGCCTTGGTGCCGTTGGCGGTGTAGAAGCGCATCATCTGCAGCACCGCGGTGGGATCGGACTTCTCGCCGCCGGTGTAGCTCGTCCCCGGCAGGGCGCTCTGGTGCTGCAGGCAGGTCGGGGACGGCGTGCCGGGCTGGGCGTCGAAGCTGCCGTCCCGCCCGGTGGCGCAGGCCGCCAGCAGCGGAGCGGCGAGCAGGGCGAGGCACAGCAGGTGCGTCGGGCGGGTGGTCACGGTGATCGGCCTCCGGTCGGGGTAAGGGTTCGTCACAGGGTCGACGGCAGACTGCGGAACACCAGTCCCAGCCCCACCGTCACGATCAGCAGCGCGGTCAGCAGACCGCTGTACGGGGTGATCCGGCGCAGCCGGCCGAGGAGCCGGCCGTCGTTCGCGCCGGCCATCCGGTCGCCGACCCGGACGAGGAGCAGCCCGACGGCGGTGAGGGTGGCGGCCATGCCGAGGCCGTACGCGACCACCAGGGCCGCGCCGAAGAGTGTCCGGCCGAGCGCGACGGCGCCCAGCAGGACGACCAGGGCGGACGGGCTCGGCACCAGGCCGCCCGCGATGCCCAGCCCGACGAGGTTGCGCCGGCCCGAATCGGGCTCGTGATGGTGGTGGTGTCCTCCGCCGAACAGACCGTGCCGGTGGCCATGGTGCCCGTGCCCGTGCCCGTGGTCGTGGCCGTGGTCGTGGTCGTGGTCGGGCCCGTGGCCGTGGTCGTGCTGCTCGTCGCCGTGGTGGTGCCCGTGGCCGTGGTGGTGCCCGTGGTCATGGCCCTCCTCGTGGCGACCGGACGAGGCGGGTGCCGCTGCCGCGTGGGCGAGCTCCTTCGCCGGATGCGTGCCCAAGGCCGGGGCAGCGTTGTGGCGTGCGCGACGGCCCGTCCGGGTACGCCGGAGCGCATCCCGCAGCAGGCCGGCGCCGACCAGCGCGACCAGGGCGCCGCTCAGCACGCCCAGCCACCCGAGGAGGACGTCGCCGGCCAGTGAGGAGAAGGCGGTCAGGCCCAGTCCGAGGACAAGGACGCCGGCCGTGTGGGTCACGGTCACGGTGGCGCCGACGGTGACCGCGTCGCGGGTGCGGCCGCGCCGCCCGGCCAGGTAGGCAGCCATCACCGTTTTGCCGTGGCCGGGCAGCAGGGCGTGGCCGGCGCCGAGCACGACGGCGAGCAGCACGGCGAGCAGGCCCAGTGGCAGGGTGAGGCGTTGCGCGGCGCCGAGCCGGGTGAGCCGGGAGTCGAGGCCGGCCAGCCAGGCCGTGGGACCGGAGCCGTCCGCCCGGACGGTGACCCCGGCCGCCGTGGCGGCGCCGCCGCCGGGTCGGGCGTGGACCTCGGCCCGGGTCACTCCCTCCGGGCTGGCCAGCAGGTCGCGCGGGTAGTCGCGCAGCTCGTTCGAGACGGAGCGGGCCGGGACGTCCGTTCGGTCGAGGGTGGTGCCGTCGCCGCGGGCGGTGATCTCGTTCCAGCCGACCCTGCCGGGGTCGGTGCCGCCGGCGATGTGGAGGGTGGTGCCCGCGGCGGGGAGGTGCAGGGCGGCCCGCAGCGTGCATTCGAGTCTGCTGGTCCGCAGGCCTGCGGCGCCGTCCTGGTAGGCGAACCGCGCCGACTCGGTGCTCCAGGCCAGCGTCGTGGCGGGCTGGTCGGTCGTCACCTTCAGGCGCTGGGCGGTCCGGGTGCACTGGGCGCCGGCCCAGGCGGCCAGCTCGGCGTCGTCGACGGTGCCGTCGCCGTTGCGGTCGACGCTCGGCTGCTCCTGGAGGGTGGGGATCTCGGCGGTGTCGGTGACGGCGAGGACCTCGACGCTGTCGCGGTGCACCGTGAAGCCGAGGTAGTGGTTGAGCGAGAAGTTCCCCAGTGGGTGGGCCTGGGCGGCGGGTGCGGCGAGGGCGAGCAGGAAGAGCGCGCCCGACGCCGCCACGGCCGTCCGGACGGGAAAACGCGGAACCGCCACGCGGTGCCTCCGGGAGGGACGGACCGGCTGCCGCAGCGGCGAAGCGCGGGGGGTGGCCGGCCGGGGAGGGAAGGGGAAGGGTGGGGGCGGGCCTCAGCCGGCCCGACGCCCCACCTTGGGGGCTGTGGAGGCGCGCGCCGACGCAACCACTCCGGCCCTGCGTCCGCGTCACCCGGACGGGGCATCAGGATCCGGACAGGCATTCCCATTCGCTCGAACGGCCGTACGCAGGTCGGGTTCGCCGAGGCGCTCCGGAGCGACGCCCGTCCGCACCGCGAACGGTGCGGTGCGGTCCCGTGCTCCCTCCGGCCGCCTTCCTGCCCGCCGTTCGGCGTACGGCTGCCGCCGTGCGGGTGACACCGCTGGACCGTGCGGGTGAGCGGACCCGACCACCGGTCGCGCGTCGGCGAACCCATGTCGGGATCCGAGGCCACAGTGCCGACTGCGGCCGACCTGGGCCGGATCCGCCGCCCGGCGCAGCCGTGTGCGGTCACCTCGTCACGGAAGCGAGCACCCCACCCGAATGAACGTCACGCGCCGACCCGCACGGACCAGTTCCGCCGCCCGTTCCGCGGCCGTCCTCACCACCATGAGCCTGGCGCTCGCGAGCAGCGCGCTGCTCGGCGCCGGCGCCGGCGTCAGCACCGCCTCCAGCCACCGCGAGGCGCCGCTGATCGCCGCCGACCCGCAGGTCGACAACACCGACGTCTACGCCTTCACCAGCCCGGACAAGCAGGACACCGTGACCCTGGTCGCGAACTGGCTGCCGTTCCAGGAGCCCAACGGCGGACCGAACTTCTACCCGTGGGCCGACGGCGCGCACTACGACATCAACATCGACTCCCAGGGCACCGGCCGGCCCGACCTCACCTACCGCTGGACCTTCCACACCGAGGACCAGCGTGGCACCAACACCTTCCTCTACAACAACGGCGTGGTGAACAACCTCACCGACAAGACCCTGCTGTTCCGCCAGTACTACACGCTGCAGGAGATCCGCGAGGGCTGCGACCCGGTCACCCTGGTCGAGCACGGCACCGCCGCGCCGTCCGACACCGGCCGGGCGTCGATGCCGAACTACGCGGGCCTCCGTCAGCAGGCGACCGTGCAACTACCGGGCGGCGGGCAGACGGTGGCCACCCAGGCCGCCGACCCGTTCTTCCTGGACCTGCGGGTCTTCGACCTGCTGTACGGCGGCAACCTCTCCGAGGTCGGCCAGAACACCCTGGCCGGCTACAACGTCAACACCCTCTCCATCCAGGTGCCCAAGAGCCGGCTCGCGCTCAAGGGCGACCCGAAGCGCAACCCGGTGATCGGCGTCTGGTCCAGCACCGAGAAGCGGACCCTGAAGCTCAGCCCCGGCAAGGCGGACCCGGTCGGCAAGTACGTGCAGGTCTCCCGGCTCGGGAACCCGCTCGTCAACGAGGTCGTCGTGCCGGCCGGCCTCAAGGACGCCTTCAACGCGCTGCCCCCGTCCGAGGACCACAACCAGCCCGCCCTGGTGGCCAAGGTGCTCGACCCCGAGGTGCCCAAGCTCGTCCAGGCGATCTACGGCCTCCCGGCGCCCGCCACGCCGCGCACCGACCTCCAGGAGATCTTCCTGACCGGCATCGCCAAGGCGACCGGCGGCCCCTTCCAGGTGGACCTCAACTCGCAGCTGCTCAACAAGGACGTCAACCCCAAGCGGTTCGTCCCCGCCGAGGAGCTGCGGCTGAACATGTCGACCCCGGTCACCGCCGACCCCGACCGGCTCGGCGTCCTCGACGGGGACTTCCAGGGCTTCCCGAACGGCCGCCGGCTCGGCGACGACGTCGTCGACATCGCCCTGCAGGTGATGGAGGGCGCCACCCCCGGCCACTTCATCGCCGCGCTCGCCGCCGGCGACAAGGTGAACACGGCGGACAAGCCGTTCGGGGCCTCGTTCCCGTACGTGGCGACCCCGTACGCCAAGGCCGTCAACCAGCCCAACTGACCCACACCGACCGGTGGGTGGCCCCCAAGGCGCAACGGGGCCACCCACCTCCCTCCCCCAGCGACCCGACCACCGGGAGACCTCGGACGATGCGAAGCCTGCCCCTGCTACTCACCACCGTCCTGCTGTGCGGCCGCCTGGCGGCGTTCGGGGCCCTGGACCGCGGGCAGCCGCCCGGCGTCCCGACCTCGGCGGACGGCGCCCGCCACGCCGGCGGCGCCCCGCCCGCGGACGGCTCGCTGGCCCGCGCCGTCGCCGTGGACCAGCAGCGGCTGCGCGAGGTGCCCGGCGACGCCGCCGGGTGGGCCCGCCTCGGCGGCGAGTACGTGGAGCAGGCCCGGCTGACCGCGGACCCGTCGTACTACCCGAAGGCCGACGAGGCGCTGCACCGCTCCCTCACGCTGACGCCGGAGGACAACGTGGATGCGCTCACCGGCCTGGGAGCGCTCGCCAACGCCCGCCATCTGTTCGCCGAGGCCGGCGAGTTCGCCCGCCAGGCGCTCGCTGCCTCGCCCCTGCACTGGCCGGCCTACGCCGTTCTCGCCGACGCCCGGACCCAGCTCGGCGACGACGCCGGCGCCACCGACGCCGTCCAGCACCTGCTGGACCTGCGGCCCGGCACCGCCTCCTTCACCCGCGCGGCCTACGACCTGGAGCAGCACGGGCGGACCGACGACGCCCGGGCCGCGCTACGGCAGGCCCTCGACGGCGCCTACGACCCCGCCGACCAGGCCTTCTGCCGCTACCAGATCGCCGAACTCGACCGGAACGCGGGCCGCACCGCCGACGCGCTCACCGGCTACCGGAAGGCCCTGGCGACCGACCCCGGGTACACCGCGGCGCTCGCCGGGCAGGCCCGCGCGGAGGCGGCCCTGGGACGCACCGACGACGCCCTGCGGGACTACGCCGACGCCGTCGGCCGGGTGCCGCTGCCGCAGTACCTGCTCGAACTCGGCGAGCTCCAGGAGTCGCTGGGCCACCCCGACCGGGCGCGCGAGCAGTACCGGCTGCTGCGTGCCGAGCAGGACCTGGCCGCCGCGAACGGCGTTGTCGACGACCTGACTGCCGGTCAGTTCCAGGCGGACCACGGCGATCCGGCCGAGGCCGTCCGGCTGCTGCGGGCCGAGTGGGGGCGCCGCCGGAACGTGCTGGTGGCCGACGCGCTGGCCTGGGCACTGCACCGCAGCGGCGCGGACGGCGAGGCGATCGGCTTCGCCGAGCAGGCGGCCGCGCACGGCTGGGACGACAACGCCCTGTTCCTCTACCACCGCGGCGAGATCGAACGCGCGCTAGGCCGCAGCGGCGAGGCCCGGACCCACCTGGCGAAGGCCCTCGCCACCGACCCCGCGTTCAACCCCCTGCAGGCTCGGGCGGCCCGGGCGTCGCTCACCGCCCTCGGCGGCTGAGCGGGGCCCCGGCCGGCAGCGGGCCGGACGGGGGCACCGGGCCCGCGCACCGTGTGGACCGGCCGCAACACGGGTAGGCGCCCGGAGACCGATCCGGCCACGACGAAGGAACCGGCTCCATGACCACGATCACCACCGACGCGGACGGCGCGTTCGTCCGCTCCTCCTCGTTCGTCGACGACCGCATCACCGCCGACGGCTCCGACGGCTGGCCGGTGGAGCCGGGCCGCTACCGGCTGGTGGTGTCGCTCGCCTGCCCGTGGGCGCACCGCGCGCTGATCGTCCGCCGGCTGCTAGGCCTGGAGGAGGCGGTCTCCGTCGCCGTCGCCGACCCGATCCAGGACCACCGCAGCTGGCGGTTCACCCTGGACGAGGACGGCCGCGACCCGGTGCTCGGCATCCGCTACCTCGGCGAGGCGTACGAGCGGGCCCGCCCCGGGTACGACGCCGGGATCAGCGTGCCCGCCGTGGTCGACGTGCCCAGCGGGCGGCTGGTGACCAACGACTACCCGCAGATCACCCTGGACCTCTCCACCGAGTGGCGGGCCCACCAGCGGGCGGGCGCACCCGACCTGTACCCGGAGAAGCTGCGCCCCGCGATCGACGCCGTCGCCGAGGAGATCTTCCGGGACGTCAACAACGCGGTGTACCAGACCGGTTTCGCCCAGTCGCAGCAGGCGTACGAGAGCGCCTACCACCGGCTCTTCGACCGGCTGGACACGCTGTCGGAGCATCTCGCCACCCGCCGCTACCTGGTGGGCGACACGATCACCGAGGCGGACGTCCGGCTGTTCACCACCCTGGTGCGCTTCGACGCCGTGTACCACGGGCACTTCAAGTGCAACCGGGCCAAGCTCACCGAGATGCCGGTGCTGTGGGCGTACGCCCGCGACCTGTACGCGACGCCGGGCTTCGGCGACACCGTCGACTTCGACCACATCAAGCGCCACTACTACCTGGTGCACACCGGGATCAATCCGGCCGGTCTCGTACCCGTCGGCCCCGACCTGGCCGGGTGGTCGGCGCCGCACGGCCGGGATGCCCTCGGCGGCCGCCCGTTCGGCGACGGGACGGCTCCCGCGCCGCGGCCCGATCTGGTGGGCCGCGGCTACCGCGGGTTCGCGAGCCCCCGTCCGCTCGGGTGAGGGCGCACCACCCCCGCCGGGCACCCGGGGCGGATCACCGCCTCCCGGGTGCCCGACCCGGGTCACCGGGTCAGCGGAAGACGCCGGTGTGGCCCAGCGAGTACCGTCCGGGCTGCGGGTAGACGCACAGGCCGTGCGGGCCCTGGCCGACCGGGATCCTGGCCAGGAGGTGGCCGTCGTCGGTCGACAGCGCGTACACCTCGGCGTTGTAGCGGCCGCTGAGCCACAGCACCTTGCCGTCCGCCGACACGCCGCCCATGTCGGGGCTGCCGCCACCCGGGATCCACCACTTGGTCTTCAGGGCGCCGGTGGCGAAGTCGAGGACGGAGATGCTGCCCTCGCCGCGGTTGGAGATGTACAGGCTCTTGGAGTCCCGGCTGACGTACAGTCCGTGGGTGCCCTTGCCGGTGGGCAGCAGGGTCGGGGCGGCGAAGGTGTCGGCGTTCAGCACCCACACGCCGTTGGCCATCATGTCCGCGATGTACCAGGTGCGGCCGTCCGGCGAGACCTTCACGTCCTGCGGCATCGCATCCGCCATCGGCAGCTTCTGCTGGGCGACGACCGTCATCGAGGCGGTGTCGACCTTGAGCAGGTCGCCGGAGAACTCGCAGGAGACCACGAAGTACCGGCCGTCGGAGGAGAAGTCGGCGTGGTTGACGCCGGCACAGTTGACGGGGACGGCCTTGACCTGCTGCATGGTGTGCGCGTCGCGGAACACCAGCTGCCGGTCGTTGGAGGCCATCACGATCGCGTACTTGCCGTCCGGCGTGAAGTACAGGTTGTACGGGTCGTGGACGTCGACGGGCGTGCCCGCCGCGCCGGTCGCCGGGTCGATCGGGGTGAGGGTGTTGCCGAGGTCGTTGTTGACCCAGAGCGTCTTGAGGTCCCACGAGGGCACCACGTGCTGCGGCTGGCGGCCGACGTGCAGGGTCTCGATCACCTTGTACGTCGCCGGGTCGATCACGCTGACCGTGTCGGACTCGGTGTTGGGCACGTAGACGCGCGCCGGGAAGGACTGTACGGCCGGTGCCAGCATGCCCGGCCGGTCGGCCGCGTAGAGGTCGTGGGGATCGAGGACCGGCGGCATGCCGGGCAGGGCGACGCTCGTCGCGGACGGCTGCGGGGAGGCGCTCGCAGAACCGGTGGCTGCGTTGCCGGACACCCCGGCGGACGGCGCCGCGGACAGCCGGGGCGTGGCGGAGCCGCAGCCGGTCGCGACGAGGAGGAGGCCGGCGGCGAGCAGCAGAGCCTTCCGGCCGGGCCGGCGGCGGGGCGGGGTCGTGGTGGCCATCAGCTGAACAACTCCGTTGCGGTGACGGCCTGCAGGCTGCGGGCCTGGAGGCCTTCGAGGATGCCGGGAAGTGCCGCCACCGTGCCCTGGTGACCGAGGTGGAGGCTCACGATCGAGCCGGGGCCGACCCGGCCGAGGACGGTCTGCTGCACCGCGGCCGGGCCGGGGTCGGTGTAGTCGAGCGAGTCCAGGTTGTAGCCCAGGCAGTGCTGGTAGCCCGCGCGACGGGCCTGGTCCGCCACCCGCGCGGTGCAGTCCTGCGCCTGGGAGGGGCGGAACCAGCGGCCCGGCGAGCCGGTGAGCCGCTGCAGGCGCTCGGCGCAGCCCGCGATCTCCGCGTAGGCGGCGTCGGCGGACATCCCCGATATCGCACGGTGGTTGAGCGTGTGGTTGCCCAGTTCGTGGCCGCCGTCGAGGATCAGCCGGGCGACCTGCGGCTGCTCGTCCAGCCAGGTGCCGACGGCGAGCACGGTGATCCGGGCGCCCCCGGCGGCGGCCTCGTCGAGGACGGCGCGGGCGATCGCCGGGTCGCCCTGGCCGTGGAAGGTGAGGGCGACCCGGCCCCGGTCCGCGGGCCCGGCGGCGACCTCGAAGGGCAGGCCGGCGGGCAGTGCCGCCGTCGGGCCCGCCGCGCCGGCGGACCCGGAGCCGGCCGGGTGTCCGGGCACGGGGGTAGGGCGGGTGGGGGTGGCCGTGGGCGGCGTCGCGCGGTCCGCCGGGCCCTTCGCGCCGCAGGCAGCGGCCGCCGCCGCCGCGGCGCCGAGTGCGGCAGCGCGCAGCACGCTGCGTCGATCGACGGCTGTCACGCTTGCGACCCTACGGCGCCGCCGGGCGGCCGCAACGCGAGCGGCGGTTCACTCGTCCGGATGCGGTACTGCACCCGGCGGCACGGCGGGCTCAGTCGGTGGGGGCGGCGGGCTGCACCGGGAGCCGGGCGACCAGCCTGGCCCCCTGCGGGCTGTCCTCGGCCGTGAGGGTGCCGCCGTGGTGGGCGGTCAGGTCGCGGGCGATGGGCAGGCCCAGGCCGGCGCCGCCGTGGTCGCGGCTGCGGGCGTCGTCGAGCCGGGTGAACCGTTCGAAGACCCGTTCGCGGTCGGCGGCCACGATGCCCGGTCCGTCGTCGACGACCTCCAGCACGGCCGTCCGACCGTGCCGGCCGCCGTCCGCGCGCAGCACCACGTCCACTCGCCGGTCGGCGAAGCGCTGGGCGTTGTCGACCAGGTTGGTGACCACCCGGGCGAGCCAGAGGTGGCTGCCCGTCATCGCGATGCCCGGCTCCAGCCGTGTGTGCACCGGCACGCGGTCGCCGCGGCGCGACCGTACGGCGTCGCCGACCAGCTCGGAGAGGTCGAGCGGGACGGCCGCCACCGGCTGGGCCGCGTCGATGCGGGCGAGCAGCAGCAGGTCGGCGGCGAGCTGCTGCAGGCGCTCGACGTCCTCCAGGGCGCCGCCGATCAGCCCGGGCCACAGCTCGCGGTCCTGGACGGCCAGCGCCACCTCCAGCTGGGTGCGGAGCACCGTGATCGGGCTGCGCAGTTCGTGCGAGGCGTCGGCGATGAACCGGCGCTGGCGGACGCCGGAGGACTCCAGCCGGTCCAGGGTGGCGTTCATGGTGGCGGCGAGGCGGGCGATCTCGTCCCGGGTGTCGGGCACCGGGACCCGGCGGTGCAGGTCCCGGTCGGTGATCTCGGCGACCTCGGCGCGGATCGCCTCGACCGGGCGCAGGGCGCGGCCGGTGACCCGCCAGGTGACGAGCGCGACCATGGCGAGCAGCAGCGGGACGCCGAACGCGAGGGCGGTCGCGGTGGTGGTGTCGGCGGCGTCCACGTCGCGCAGCGAGGTGCCCGCGTAGACGGCGACCAGGCCGTCCGGGGTGTCGGTGGTGACCTGCACGACCCGCTGGCGGTGCTCGCCGCTGACGGGTTCGACGAACCAGGTGTGGTAGCTGGTGCCCGGTTCCGGCGGGGCGGGGGCCAACGGGGGCGCGCCGACGAGGTTGGCGCTGGACGACAGGACCCTGCCGTGGGCGTCCACGACCTGGATGAAGTCGGCGCCGTGGGTGGGCGGCCGGACGTGGTCGAGTTCGCCCGCGGCGGCGAGCTGGGCGACGGTGGCGGCCTGCCGCTCGGCGTCGCTCTCGGCGTTCTGCAACAGGTTGGCGTCGAGCAGCCCGAGCAGCGCGAAGGAGGCCAGCGCGAGCGCCACGGCCACCACCAGGGAGGCGCCGGCGGTGGCCCTGGCCCGGACGGTGGTGGGCCACAGCCGCCGCAGCACCGGCCACCTGTCCAGGAGCGGCGTCAGCAGTCTGCGGTGCAGGGCCGCCGGCAGCGGCAGGGCGCGCAGCCGCCGGACGAGGTCGGCCGCCCCCGCGGGCCGGGCCCCCGCGCGCTCAGCCACCGTCGGCCGCCAGTCGGTAGCCCGCGCCGCGGACGGTCTCCAGCGCGCTGCGGCCGAACGGCGCGTCGATCTTGCGCCGGACGGCGCTCACGTGCACCTCGACCACGTTGGGGTCGCCGTCGAAGGCGCTGTCCCAGACCTGTTCGAGGATCTCGCGTTTGGCGACCACCTCGCCGGGGCGCCGGGCCAGGTACTCCAGGACGGCGAACTCGCGGGCGGTCAGCCGGATCTCGGTGCCGCCGCGGGAGCAGGAGTGCGCGGCCGGGTCGACCCGCAGGTCGCCGAGCTCGACCACCTGCGGCCGGCGCCGGCCGGTGCGGCGTGCCAGGGCGCGCAGCCGGGCGACCAGGACGACGTACGAGAACGGCTTGGAGAGGAAGTCGTCGGCGCCGGTGTCGAGGGCCTCGGCCTCGTCGTACTCGCCGTCCTTGGCGGTGAGCATGAGGATGCCCGCCTCGTTGCCGGCGGCGCGCAGCCGGGCGCAGACCCGGTAGCCGTTCAGGCCGGGCAGCATGATGTCGAGCACGATGACGTCGTAGTCCTGCTCGGTGGCCTGCCACAGGCCCTGCGGCCCGTCGTGGGCAACGTCGACCGCGAATCCCTCCGCCTGAAGTCCCCGCTGCAGGGCCGCGGCCAGCCGCCGCTCGTCCTCCACCACCAGTACACGCATGCCGTCAAGGGTCGCAGGCCCGGGCCGGAGGTGGCTGAAGGGGTCTTCAGGTGGCTTCAGCAGGGCTTCAGCCTCACCTCAGCAGGCTCTGTTCCAGCCGGGTGCGGTGCCCGGTCGTCGCGAGGAGCCCAGCATGTCCGAGCAGTCCCCCCAGCAGGAGCAGTCCGCCGGCGTGCCGCAGGGCGCGGCCCGCAAGCGCACCGGCCCGGCCCGTCTGGTGCCGCGGCGCAAGGGTGCCCGCTGGGCCGCGCTCGGCGCGGCCGTGGTGATCGTGGGCGGCGGGGCCGCCGCGGTGGCCGTGGCCGAGCACCACCACGAGCAGGAGACCGCGTTCGGTCCCGAGCGGGCCGGCGCCGATCACGAGGGCGTCCGGATGGACGGCCGCGGCCGCGAGGACGACCCGGCGGCCGCCGCGAAGCGCGCGGCACTGGGCCCGGCGGGCGTCCCGGGCACCGCCGTCGCCCCGGCGCCGCTGCCGTCGCTCGGCGCCGACCAGGCCGTCGTCAAGGCGGCCGCGGCGGTGGCCGGCGGCCGGGTGGAGAGCCTGCGGGTGGTCGGCCAGCAGGGCGGCGGCAGTGCGTGGCTCGCGGTGGTGATCGGACCGGACGGGGTGCGCCACGACGTGACCCTGTCGGGTGCGGACGGCACCGTCACCGGCAACACCGTGGCCGCCGGCACGGGCGCCGCGACCGGCGGCGGCCTCCCCGGCTGACGACCGCGCCGGACCTCGAACCGGGCCGGCCCCGACAGGGATCTCGGGGCCGGCCCTCTCCTCTGCCCTCCCCCGGGACGGCGGACGCGGGCCCTGCACCACGGCGGCCCGCGACCCGCCGCGCCCGTGCCGAAAGGAATCCGATGTCCTCCCGCAGGACGCGCATAGCGGTGCTGTCGGCCAGTGTCGGCGCCGGCCACGACGGCGCCGCCCGCGAGCTGGCGCGCCGCCTCGAAGAGGCCGGGTACGGCGTGGACCGCCACGACTTCCTGGACCTGCTCCCGCCCGGCTGGGGCCGCCTGCTGCGCGGCGGCTACGCCCTGGAGCTGCGGGTGGCGCCGTGGGCGTGGGGCACCATGCTGCACGGGCTGGAGCGGCACCGGCTGCTCGGTTCGCTGGCCGGCCGGCTCTCCGGCCGGGCCGCCGCCCGCCGCACCCGGGCGGTGATCGGACCGGACACCGCCGCGGTGGTGTCGACCTACCCGCTGGCCAGCCACGTCCTGGGCCGGCTGCGCCGTGAGGGCGGGCTGGCCGTCCCGGCGGTCACCTTCCTCACGGACATGTCCGTGCACCCGCTCTGGGTCGCCGACGGCATCGACCTGCACCTCGCGCTGCACCCGGTGGCCGCCGCCCAGGCCGTCCGGCACGGCGCGGCGGACGTCCGGGCGTGCGGGCCGCTGGTCGGGCCGGGGTTCCGCCCGTCGTCCTCGGCGGCCGAGCGGCGCCAGGAGCGGATCCGGCTCGGGCTGCCCACCGATCGGCCGCTGGCCCTGATCACGGCCGGTTCCTGGGGCGTCGGCGAGGTGGAGCAGACCGCCCGGGAGATCGCCGCGTCGGGCCTCGCGGTGCCCGTCACCGTCTGCGGGCACAACACGGGCCTGCGGCAGCGGCTGCTCGACTCGGCCACCGGCATCCCGCTCGGCTGGGTCGACGACATGCCCGCGCTGCTGCGCACGGCGGACGTCGTCGTGCAGAACGCCGGGGGTCTGACCTCGCTGGAGGCGATGGCCAGCGGCGTCCCCGTGGTGAGCTACCGCTGTCTGCCGGGGCACGGTGTGACCAACGCCGCCGCGCTCGACGAGGCCGGGCTCGCGGTCTGGATCCGCGACCACGCCGCCCTGGCCCCGGCGCTCCGCGCCGCCCTGGCGTCCGGGTCGACGGCGGGTGCGCCCGCGCCGGTGTTCGACCGGGCTCCCGCACCCTGCCCGCCCGACCGGGTGGTCGCGGAGCTGGCCGGCCCGCTCCCCGCCGCAACCACCGAGGCCGTCCCCGCCGTCCCCCGTATCGGGCCTCCCCGGCAGCCGGGGCTGCCGAGCCGGCCGGAGCCCGCCGTCCTGGAAGTGGTGTCATGAGTCTCCCGACGACCGCACGTACGATGGCCGCCACCGCGGCGGCCGTTGCCGGCGGCCTCGCCGTCGCCAACAGCCTGCCCGCGCTGACCTCGCTCGGCCCGCTGCGGCCGCTGCTCGCGCCCGGCCTGTCCGGCCCGGGAGCGCCCGGCCACGTGGCGCTGACCTTCGACGACGGGCCGGATCCGCGCTCGACTCCGCTGTTCCTGGCGGCTCTGGAGCGGGCGGGCGTCCGGGCGACGTTCTTCGTGCTGGGCCGGATGCTGGTCCGGGCGCCGGAGCTCGGCCGTGAGATGGCCGCCGCCGGGCACGAGATCGCGGTGCACGGCTACCAGCACCGGCCCACGGTGCTCCGGTCGCCCTGGCCCTGCGGGACGACATCGCCCGCACCCGGGACCTGGTCGCGGACGTCACCGGCGTGCCCCCGCGCTGGTACCGGCCGCCGTACGGGGTGCTCAGCCTCGCCGCGCTGGCGGCTGCCCGGCGGCTCGACCTGACCCCGGTGCTGTGGACGCACTGGGGCCGGGACTGGACGGCGGCGGCGACGCCGGACTCCGTCCTGCGCACGCTCACCCGCGCGCCGCTCGGCGGCGGCACGGTGCTGCTGCACGACTCGGACGTCACCTCGGCGCCGGGCGCCTGGCGCTCCGCGCTGGGCGCGCTGCCGGGGCTGCTGGAGCAGTGCCGGAAGCAGGGGCTGACGGTCGGCCCGCTCGGCGAGCACCTGGCGGTGACCGGGCCGTCCGGAGGCGCTGTGGGACGGTCCCGGCGGCGGTCGCCGCGGCTCGCCGGGGTGGCCGGCACCAGCTCCCCGTCTACAAACTTGTAGACGCTCGCGGCCTGTGCCAAGCTGCCACCCATGACGACAGCTCAACTCCGGCACGGGGGCCCGGTCGCCCCCGTCGGACCGGCGATGACCAAGGTTCCGCAGGTCACAGCAGTGTTCTGGATCATCAAGGTGCTGACCACCGGGATGGGAGAGACCGCCTCGGACTTCCTCGCCCACGTGATGGACCCGATGATCGCGGTGGCCCTCGGCGCGGTGGGCCTGGCGGTCGCCCTGGCGGCGCAGTTCGCCGTCCGGCGCTACGTGGCCTGGATCTACTGGACGGCCGTCGTCATGGTGAGCGTGTTCGGCACGATGGCCGCGGACGTCCTGCACGTCGGCCTCGGCGTCCCGTACACCGTGGCCACCCCGTTCTTCCTGCTGGCCCTCGCCGCCGTCTTCGGTGCCTGGTACGCGACCGAGCGCACGCTGTCCGTGCACTCCATCAACACCCGGCGCCGCGAGCTGTTCTACTGGGCGACCGTGCTGGCGACCTTCGCCCTCGGCACCGCCGCCGGCGACCTGACCGCCACCACCTTCAAGCTGGGCTACCTCGCCTCGGGCATCGCGTTCGCGGTCGCCATCGCCGTCCCGGCACTCGCCCACGCGAAGCTCGGCCTGGGGGCGGTCACCGCGTTCTGGTCGGCGTACGTGCTCACCCGCCCGCTCGGCGCCTCCTTCGCCGACTGGATGGCCGTGTCGCACGCCCGCGGCGGCCTGAACCTCGGCCTCGGCCCGGTCACCCTCGGCTGGACGGTGGTCATCCTCGCCCTGGTCGGCTGGCTCGCCACCACCGGCCGGGACGTCGAAGCCTGACGCCCCGACCGTAGGACGGCGCCCCGCCACCTCGCCATCGCCCTCCCCCAACCCCTGCGCGGCCGCCGGTACCCCCGTATCCGGCGGCCGCGTCGTCATACCCGGAGCCGTACACAGCCGCCGGGAGCTGCCGGGGGCCTGGACAGACCCTGGGTGACTTAGGTTAGCCTTACCTTCATGAGCTTGGCGCACCTTGCTGCGGCCTCGGCCTACACCACCCCTCCCCTCTGGCGGATCCTCACCAAGACCGGCTACTTCGTCGGCCTGTCCGGCGCGATCGGCGCCACCGTCACGTACGCGGCCGCCGTCCGCCCCTCGCTCCGCGCAACGGAGAGCGCGGCCGCCGACGCCGACGTCCTGCGCGGGCGCTCGGCCCGCCACCTCGCATGGGCCGGCGTGGTGCTGCTGATCTCCGGGTACTTCCAGCTGGCCGGGCGGGTGGCTCGGGCCGGCAAGGGCATGCCGTTCGGCGACGCCCTCGCGCCGAGCCGGATCGCCGACTTCCTCAACGCCCCCGCCGCGAAGGGCGCCTGGGTCGCCCAGGGCACCCTCTACCTGCTGCAGAACCTCGTCCTGCTCGCGACCGCCGCGGTCCTGATCCCGCTCTTCGCCCCGGCCGCCCGCCGCCGCCTGGACGCCCTCGCCCTGACCGGCCTGCCCCTGTCGCTCGCGGTGACCCTCATCGCGGCGATACCGGCAACCGCCCCCGACGGGGCCGACCGCATCCTGGACCTCGTCCTCGACCAGGTGCACATCGTCAGCGGCACCGTCTGGATCGGCGGCCTCGCCCTGCTCGCCGTCCTCGCCGGTGCCCGTGGGCGGCTGGGCGCGGACGCCGGCACGCTCTGGGCCGACCTCTGGCGCCGCTTCAGCCTCGTCGCCCTGATCTGCGTCGGCGCCGTCCTCACCTCCGGACTCTGGATGAGCTGGCGGCACGTGGGCGCGATCAGCCAGCTCTGGAGCACGAGTTACGGCTTCTTCCTGCTGATCAAGATCCTCCTCGTGCTCGGCATGGTGGCCGCCGGAGGCGTCAACCAGTTCTGGCTGATGCCCCGCATCGCCCAGGCCCGCCGCACCGACCCCACCTCCTCCCTCGTCCACCTGACCCTGCATCACTTCCCCAGGGTGGTCTGGGCCGAAGTCGCCCTCGGTGCAGCCGTCCTGGCGGTCGTCCCGTTCCTCGCCGGCTCGGCCCGCTCCGAGGCCGGCAGCCCGCCCGCCGTCAGCAGCGGCAGCATCTTCGCGGCCGGCGCCGCCCTCGTGCTCGCCCTCGCCGCCTCGCTGTACGGCACCGCCCGCGCCGCCGAGGCCCTCGCCCGACGGCAGGACCCGACCGCAGCCACGACGGCCGCGGCCACCGCCGCAGCCTGACCCGGCACCATCCGCCCCCGGCACCGTTCGCCCTCGCACCGCCCTTGCACCGCCCTTGCACCGCCCCCGCACCGGGCCCGATCCCGGACGGACCAGTGCGACGGCGGTGCGGCCGCGCCGCCGGTACGGTCACAGTGTGCGTTTGTCATGCCACGTCATATGCCTCCTTTCGGCGGTCACGCTCGGCCTCGGGCCGACCGGACCGGCCCTCGCCACGAGCCGCAACCAGGCCCCGGCTCCGCCGGGCGGCGAGCGGCTCTCCCGCGCCGGGGCCCAGGCGGCCCTGCCGCCCGGCGCCCCGCAGCTTCCGGCCGAACTCACCGCCCGCTCCTGGCTGGTGGCCGACGCCGACACCGGCGAGGTGCTGGCCGCCCAGAATGCCCACCTGCCGCTGCCGCCCGCCAGCACCCTGAAGATGCTCTTCGCTGACACCGTGCTGCCGAGGTTCGACCGGTCACTGGTGCACCAGGTCACCCCGGCCGACCTCGACGGACTCGGCGAGGGCAGCAGCCTGGTCGGGGTCAAGGAAGGCCTCGGCTACCAGGTGCAGGACCTGTGGCGGGGCGTCTTCCTCAGCTCCGGCAACGACGCGGTGCACGTCCTCGCCCGGATGAACGGCGGCATCGCCGCCACCGTCGCCCAGATGCAGGCCCGCGCCGACGCCCTGCAGGCCCGCGACACCCACGTGGTCACCCCGGACGGCTACGACGAGGACGGCCAGGTCTCGTCCGCGTACGACCTGACCCTCTTCGCGCGCGCCGGGCTGCGCAACGCCGACTTCCGCTCATACTGCGCCACCAAGACCGCGGACTTCCCCGGTGACGTCGACCTGACGACCGGCCGGCGGGTCAGCTACGCCATCGCCAACACCGACCGCCTGCTGGGCAGTTACCCCGGTCTGATCGGGGTGAAGAACGGCTACACCACCAACGCCGGAGCGACCTTCACCGGCGCGGCGGTGCGCAACGGCCGGACACTGCTGGTCACGGTGATGCACCCGGAGTCGTCCGCGGAGGTCTACGACGAGGCCGCGGAACTGCTCGACTGGGGATTCGCGGCAGCCGGAAAGGCCCAACCGGTCGGCACGCTGGCACCGGACACGGCGTCGGCACCGACGGCCGTAGCCGTCGCCGCGGCAGCGGGGCAGGCCGCACCGCAACGCAGCTCGGTGGCCGGAGGCCGGCCGTCCGCCTGGACGATGGCCGAGGCCTGGGCGGCGGCGGTGCTCGCCGCAGTCGCAGCGGTCACGGCGCGCGTCCTGCTGCCCGGCCGGCGGCGCGGCGCCCGAGGTCCCGCCCTCGGCGGGCCGCCGCTGCCGGCCGCGGCAGGCACGGCAGGGGTGTGCCGGAACGCGCGACGGCCGGGGCGAGCCCGCTGCGCTCTCTGAGGACCGTCGGCCCGGCGCACCGGCAGCTGGGCCGGGCCGTCCGCCGGACGCTCCGGACGACGCTCGGCAGAACGCGGCCGCGCCGCTGACCCGAACGACCCGGGTCGGAGGCGGCGACGGGGGCCGCGGGACGGAACCGACTGGACCCCCGCCGGTCCGTCCGTCCGTCAGTCCGTTCGACCGACTGTCCGGCGGATCGTCACCAGCGCGGCGACGCCGTCGATCTCCAGGCGGTCGGTGCCCGCGGTGAGCAGCACCGCGTCGTAGCGGTCGAGGCGGACGCCGGCGGAGCCGAGCGCGGCCGAGCCGGCCAGGCAGACGGCCAGCAGCACGGCGTCATCCGGCACCTCGACCGCGCGCCCGTCGTCGGCGATCTCCACCTCGGCGGCGGTGCGGCCGCGCCGGGTCATCACGTTGAAGTCGACCACCGGACCGGCGGCGAGCCGGCAGTCGGTGGTCGAGTCCCCCGGGAAGGCGAACGGCCGGAAGGGCACCGTCACGGCCTGCTCGGCGCCGTCCACGGTCAGCACCATGCCCTCCCCTTCGACCAGGGTGATCACCCGGTCGACACCGGGGAAGAGGGAGAAGGGCCCGCCCCGGTCGACGTCCGCCAGGCTGACCCGCCAGTCGAAGTCGGCCATCCCGGAGCCCGCCGGGCCGCCCGCGACCTCGCGCGTCACGCCGCCGCCGTTCAGCCACGGCACGGCCGGCCGCTCGCTCGCCCGCAGTACCTTGGCCGTCATTGCCTGCTCCTCGTTCCGGTGGTCCGGGAGTCCCGGCGGGTCCCGCCGGCCTCCTGCGGCCGATCCTGCCACACGGCGTCCGGACCGCACCGACCCGCCGGACTGCAGGGACCCGCCGGACCGCTGCCCCGGACCGGCGGACGACGGGCGAAGGGAGCCGGGTGGCCCTCAGCCGGCCGCTGCGGCCACGCAGAACTCGTTGCCCTCCGGGTCGGCCATCACCACGTGGTGGCCGGTGAACTCGGCCAGGCACGTGCCGCCCGCCTCGACCAGCCGTGCCGCCTCGGCCGCGATCCGGGCCCACCGCTCCTCGGGGCTGCCGCGCCCCGGGACCCGGATGTCGAGGTGCAGCCGGTTCTTCGCCGTCTTGGGCTCGGGGACCTTGAGGATGGAGAGCCGCGGGCCGACACCGGCGGGGTCGCAGAGCCACGCCCCGTCCTCCGCGGAGTCGTCCGCGCCCGGGTCGACGTGGGCAAGCCACTCCTCCCTGCTGCGGAACGGCGCGGGCGGCGGCTCGTCCACGTACCCAAGCGCCGTCCTCCAGAAGGCGGCGAGGAGCGGGACGTTCGCGCCGTCGAGGGTGAGATCGATTCTGGCTGCCATGTCCGGACGGTAGCGGGCGGAGGCGGTGACCACCAGCAGCCGGGCTCCGCTTTGAATCGGACAGACCTGTCTGTATGATCTGGCAGTGCGACCCGGCACCGGGCCCCGCGCACCGGAGACGGAGGGTGATCATGGCAGTCGGCACCGGACGCGTCCCGGCGCGCGAGCGGATCCTGACCACGGCCGGCGAACTGTTCGCCGTCCACGGGTTGCGCGGCGTCGGCGTCGACCGGATCATCGCGGAGTCGGGCGTGGCGAAGTCGACGCTGTACGTTCACTTCCCCGCCAAGGACGAGCTGGCGGCCGCCTACCTCCGCCGCACCGACGACTCCTGGCGGGGCAGGCTGCGGACGGCCGCGCTGGCCGCCGGTAGTGATCCCCGGGATCAGCTGGTGGGCCTGTTCGACGCCGTCGAGGACGCCTTCGGGAGGCACGGCTTCCACGGCTGCCCGTTCATCAACGCGGCGGCCGAGTGCGAGCCGGGCAGCCTGCCGCACGCGGTCACGGTCGACCACAAACGGGCGGTGCGCGCCTGGGTTCGGGAGCTGGCCGAGGCGGCCGGCGCGGACGATCCGGACGGCCTGGCCCGCCAGCTCACCCTGCTCGTCGACGGCACGCTCGCGGCGGGCCGGCTCGAACAGGACCCGACGCTGCCCGCGGCGGCCAGGAACGCCGCGCGGGCGCTGGTCGACCGCGCCTGCCCGCCCACCGGCTGACCGACGGGCCCCTCCGCCAACCCCACGGGGATCGGAAAGGAGGGGTTTTCGCAGGGCTTCAAAAAACAGACCGGTCTGTTCGATTCGATGAGCCCGGACAGACGAAGACAGCGGCCCCGACTCTCACCCTGACCCTTAGCCTGACCTTGAACCCGACCCGGGAGAAGCAGATGCGCGCGTTGGTACTGGAGGACTTCGGCGGAGCCCTGCGGCTCGGCGAGATCGACACACCTGTGGCCGGGCCGGGACAGGTCCTGGTGAAGGTCGCGGCGAGCGGCGTCAATCCGCTGGACACCAAGATCCGAGCAGGGAAGGCCGCGCATGCCCGGAGCCGGCTGCCCGCCGTCCTCGGCCTCGACCTCGCCGGCTCGGTCGAACAGGTCGGCCCCGGCGTCGACGGCTTCGCGCCCGGCGACGAGGTGTACGGCCTGACCGGTGGCGTCGGCGACCTGCAGGGCTCGCTCGCCGAGTACGCCGCCGTGGACGCCCGGCTGCTCGCCCGCAAGCCCGCCTCGCTGAGCATGCGCGAGGCGGCGGCCCTTCCGCTCGTCACCATCACGGCCTGGGAGGGCCTGGTCGACCGCGCCGGCGTCCGGGCCGGACACCGGGTCCTGGTGCACGGCGGCGCCGGCGGCATCGGACATGTGGCCGTCCAGATCGCCCGGGCCCGCGGCGCGGAGGTGTGGGCGACGGGCTCGCCCGGGCGCCTGCGGACCATCGCCGACCTCGGCGCGGTCCCGATCGACTACACGGCCTCCACGGTCGAGGAGTACGTCGCCGCGCACACCGGCGGCGAGGGCTTCGACATCGTCTTCGACACCGTCGGAGGCCGGACACTCGACGACTCCTTCGCCGCGGCCCGCACCTACACCGGGCACGTGCTGAGCGCCCTCGGCTGGGGCTCCCACAGCCTCGCTCCCCTGTCCTTCCGGGGTGCCACCTACTCCGGCGTCTTCACCCTGCTGCCGATGCTCACCGGTCACGGCCGCGCCCACCACGGCGAGATCATGGCCGAGGCCGCCGCGCTCGCCGACGCCGGACAGCTCCGGCCGATCCTCGATCCGCGGCACTTCGGGCTCACCACCGTGGCCGAGGCGCACCGCCTGGTGGAAACCGGCGGCGCCGTCGGCAAGGTCGTGGTGGAGATCGACTGACCTCCCGTCGGCATCCGCTGCCCGCCCCGGACGTCGGCCGACGTCCGGGGCGGCCGAGGCTTCGGCACGCGCCGAGCGGTCCTACGGCAGGCGGTCCAGGATCCAGGAGCAGAGCTCCTCCGTCACGGCGGTGTGCGCGGTGGTGGTCGGCGAGCAGAAGAAGTCGTCGAGCTCACTCTCCTCGGCCGGCAGCGTGTCCACCTTCGCGTACAGGTCGGACGGCCGGTCGATGTCGCGGATGGCGACCGCGCTGACGGTGGGGACGAAGCAGATCGTCGGGTGGACGAGGTCCACCTGGCCGCCCTTGGCCACCAGGGCGTCCGCGACGATGCGGTAGGAGTCCAGCGTGCCACCGGGCGCCCCGTCGAGCTCCGGCAGATCGGGCGTGGTGACGGTCTTCTGCTTGAACGGGATCAGGCGCTTGAGTTCGGCGACCGTGGCGTCGGCGCCCTCGGCCTGGGTGTACCAGACGGACCCGGGGAAGCCGATCAGGCCGGTGCTCCGAAGGGCGACCTCGCCGGCCGGCACATCGACGCCGGTGCCGTCGCCGGTGCCGTTGGCCACACCGATCTTCCGCGGGATCGCCGGCCAATCGCCCATGCGCTCCAGCTCCTTCAGGAAGTCGGTGCGCATCGCGTCCTGACGGACCTCGCCGGTCTCGCTGTTGTAGTGCCGCCAGAGCATCTGCCGGGCGGCCGGGCTGTTCATCTGGGTGGCGAAGTCGTTCTCGGTCGGGATGAAGTGGGCGAAGGCCTGGAGTCCGATCGGGATCACCCCGCCGCGGTGCGGGGTGTCGTAGGAGAAGTACAGCGCGGTCTGGTGGTCCATCCGCTGGAGTTCCATCTTCGCCAGCGCGTACCGGGTGATCAGCCCGCCCATGCTGAATCCGCCGACCACCAGCCGGTCGTCCCCGCGGCGTTCGGCGATGGCCTGGTGGATGGCCGCCATCGCGGCCTGCGCGTTGTCCTGGATCCGCGCGGTGCGCTCGTCGAAGCCGAGCAGCACGACGGTGCGGCCGCGGCGGCGCAGTTCGGTGAGGAACTTGTACTCCCCGCCGTCCAGGCCCTGGGCGAGCCACTGGAGGTCGCTGCGGCCCAGGTTGAAGCCGTCGGCAATGATCACGGGCCGCTCGACCCCGGTGCTGCCCTCGCCGTAGTAGACCCAGGCGAAGCCGTTCGGCAGCTCCCACTCGGTGTCCCGCTGGTGGACCGGGACGGGAACGGTCGGCTCGGAGCTCAGCGGATCCGCAGCGATCCCCTTGCCGTCGATCCACTCCGCCTGCGCGTCCTGCTGTCCGGACATGACCCTCCTCAGGGTTGCGCGCACGGCACAACAGCCCGGCGTGGGGCCGGGCTTGACGCCGTGCGGGATGTCGTTGCGCTTGCGGGCTCATCATGGTCGGGTCAAAGCACGGCAGGCGACGACGCGCGGACGGGATCCACTCCTTCGAAGGAGATCGTAGACGAAGTGTTTGAGGCCGGGCACCGCAGCCACAGCGGAGCCGAGACCTCGCACCGGTCGGCCCGGACACGCCGGAGGGGCCCGGCGGATGCCGGGCCCCTCCTCCATGCCGGTGGCGCCGGGTGTGTGGTGTCAGCTGGTCTGGATGGCGGTGTCGTCGATCACGAAGCTCGTCTGGAGCGAGGAGTCCTCGACGCCGTTGAACTTCAGGGTGACCGACTGGCCCGCGTAGGCGGACAGGTCGACCGTCTTCTGCGCGTAGCCGGTCGCGGCGTTGACGTTCGAGTACGAGGCCACCGAGGTGCCGTTGACGGTCACGGTGAGCTTGTCGTACGCGGTCGAGCCGGTCTCCGCGGTGTCGATGTGCAGCCAGTAGCTCAGGGTCGCCTTGCAGCCGGCCGGGATGGTCACCGTCTGCGAGGCGCTGTCGGTGTGCGTGGAGCCGTAGCCGTTCAGCCAGGCCTTCCAGGAGCCCGCGTGCGCGGCCTCGGAGGAGCTGTTGTCCACCACGCCGCTGGTGGTCGTCCACGGCGCGGCGGTGCCGGTCTCGAAGCCCGCGTTGCCGAGCAGCTGCGCCGGGGTGCAGGTGCCGCCGCCGCCGGAGCTGACCGTCCAGGTGAAGCCGGTCGCCCCGGTCTTGCCGGCGGCGTCCTTGGCGGTGACGGTCACGTTGTACGTGCCGGCCGTGGTCGCGGTGCCGGTGATCTTGCCGCTGGAGCTGATCGACAGGCCGGTCGGCAGGCCGGTGGCCGTGAACGTCAGCGGCGCGGTGCCGCCGGTCGCCGCGATCTGCAGGTTCGCCGCCCCGTTCAGCGCGGTCGTCTGGTTGCCCGGGCTGGTCACGGACACGGCACTGCCGGCGGGCTTGGTGAGCAGGCAACCGGCGACGGTCAGGTCGATCGCGCGCCCGGCCCCGAGGCAGGTGGTGAACCAGTAGGTCTCCTCACCGTAGCTCTGACCCTTGGTGACGGTGGTGGTGCCGTCGGCCGCCACCTCGCAAGGGTTGTTGAGGGTGCACATCGCGCCGTCGTCGTTGCCGGTGTTGTTGATGCCGATGACCTTGTTGCTGGCGGAGTCGATGATCGGCGAACCGGACGTACCGTGCGTGGTGTTGCAGCCGGAGCTGTAGCGGAGCGAGTCGTGCCACGTCCACTGGTCCTCGCGCAGGGTGTCGACGAACCCGTTGACCGAGCAGTTCCACACCTGCTTCCAGTACGACGAGGGGATGAACATCGAGGCGCCGTTGGCCGGGTGGGTGTCACTGATCGTCAGCGCCGTGCTGCCGTACTTGCTGCTGATGGAGGCGTAGGTGTCGGTCAGTTCGTAGAGTGCGACGTCGGTGCCCGTCATCGTCGCATAGAGCACCTTGTCCGCCTGGACGGTGCCGAGGCTGGTACCGGCCCCGTTGAGCAGCGTGCCACTGCGGCTCGCCGTGGTGTTCTGGATCACCTGGCCCGCACTCGGCATGGTCGGCAGGCAGTGTCCGTTGGTGAGCATCATGGCCCGGTCGGTGTCGACCGACGCGGGGTAACGCACGAGCGAGGCCGAGCAGTTGCTCAGCGCGATGGTGGCCGTCAGATCGCCTGCCTGGACGGCGGATGCCGGGGCGGCGACGGAGATCAGCGCGCCCGCGACGAGCGCGGCCGTGCCGATTCCGGCGGCAAGTCCCTTGAACATGGGTCTCCTTGTGGGGGATCGCCGGGTGCGCGACCGGTTGCGCACACCCGGGCCGCCCGAACCTGCCATGCGCGCATCAATACGGTCAACTGCTGTGACGTAAATACTCGTTGGGATTCGGCCATGCTGCGGCATCGCCATCCCGGCCGGCGGCCCGCCCGGCTCCGGGCCCGCTCGCCCTCCCATCAGCCACGGGTCACCCGAGTCCGCTCCGGGGGCTCCGGGCCGGCCGCTCGGCCCGTCCGCGGCGACGGCAGCACGGCAGGTCCGGGGCCGGGGCGCCGCCCCGGCCGGCCCACCGCGGCGATGGCCGGATCGGTGCGGCGCCCGGCCGGCGGTGCCCACCGAGGGGCCGGGAACCCCGGCGGCGAGGAACCGGCCGGACCGCCCCGGGCCGGCGGAGTCCGTGCCCGGCCGGAACCAACGGCAGCCCGCACAGCGTCCGTTGGTTCGATCACTGTCACCGACCCCTGGAGGTCTCAGCCGTGTGGGCCGCTGTTCTCGGAGTTGCCTTCCTCGCCGTGCCGGCGTTGTGCTGGTCCCGCATGGCCCGGACGAGAGCGGTCGGCATCCCGGTCGCGGTCCTCCTGATCGGCGGCGCGGCGCTGGTGATCGCCATCGCGGCCGGGTGGCTCACGGTGCACGCCGGCGCCGAGCTCTGCGTGCTGCTCCTTCCGGCGCCCGCCCTCGTGGTCGGCGTCGGCGTGCTGTTCGAACACGTCCACCTCGGGCCGAGGCCGAAGCCGGGGCCGAACGAGTCGCACCACGCCGGCGTGGCCGCGGGCGTGCTGGCGGTCCAGACACTCCTGGCCGTGGCCGTCGGAGCCTTCTACTGCCTCGCCGCCTTCACCCAGGCGGAGGTCCCGGCGGTGGACGCCACACCCCGGATGCCGGCCGGCCTGGTGGCGGGGAAGACATCCGAAAGCTGCGGCTCCAGCAGCTGTGCACTGTTCGTCCCCGTCAGCAGCACCGACGGCGCGTCGGCGGAGGAGATCGTCCGCCGCCTCGGCCGCCCGCACGAGACCTGCCGCCCCAACGGCGTGCTCCTGGACCGGCGCCCGCGCTGCATCGGGGTGCGGCGCACCGGCGACACCGTCCAGCTGTACATCACCATCAGCGACCTGGTGGACTGACGCTCCGTCAGATCCGTTCACACGCGCGGCCACAGGGACGACCCCCGCCGTCGAAATCGGCTGCGTACGGCCGGGCGACGGGGTACGGTCCGTCGGTGATCTATGAAGACGGATTCTTCGGAGAACGCCTGGCCGCGACGTACGACCAATCGCCAAGTCCCGAGTTCGAGGCGGACGCAATCGAGCAGGCCGTGGCGGTGCTGGCCGAACTTGCCGCCGGCGGAAGGGCTCTGGAGTTCGGGATCGGCACCGGGCGGATCGCGCTGCCGCTCGCCGGGCGGGGTGTTCCCGTCCACGGCATCGACCTCTCGCGGGCCATGGTGGCCCGGATGCGCGCCAAGCGCGGCGGCAACGACATCGGCGTCTCGATCGGCGACTTCGCCACGACGGCCGTGGACACGACGGCGGACGGCCCGTTCTCGCTCGCCTACCTCGTCTTCAACACCATCATGAACCTCACCGAACAGGACGCACAGGTAGCGTGCTTCCGCAACGCCGCCAGGCACCTCGCACCCGGGGGCTGCTTCGTCATCGAGGTCATGGTGCCGGAGCTGCGCAGGCTCCCGCCCGGCCAGAACACCATCCAGTTCCGTTCCGGTCCGACCGACTGGGCCTGCACGGTCTACGACACCGTCACCCAGGACGCGACCTGTCACTACATCACCGTCTCGGCGGACGGCCGCGGCGAGGCCCGCTCGATCCCCTTCCGCTACATCTGGCCCGCCGAGCTGGACCTGATGGCCCGGCTCGCCGGCCTGCGCCTGCGCGACCGCTGGGACAACTGGACGCGCGAACCCTTCACCGAGCACAGCACCCGACACGTCTCGGTCTGGGAGAAGCCGATCGGCTGACAGCGCCCGCGGGGGACGCGACGGCCGAGGACGACGCAGGCCGGGCCCGGTGCACAGTGTGCACCGGGCCCGGCCTGTTGTGGTAGCGGGGACAGGATTTGAACCTGCGACCTCTGGGTTATGAGCCCAGCGAGCTACCGAGCTGCTCCACCCCGCGTCGGTGATCCCGACCCTACGGCACTCGCCTCCGGATGGGAAATCGATTCCGGTCGCCGCCCCCGCGGCAGACCGTTGTCCGGGTGGCCCGCGCTCGGACCGCCGGGCACGTGCCCGGCGCTCCCGCAGGCGGTCGGCGGGATCGGCGGGACGGAGCTCCGGCACCCGGTGGGGCTGACCCGCCGCGTCGACGGCGACGAAGACCAGGTGGGCCGTCGCGGCCCGGGTGACCGGGCCCGTGCGGTTCCAGCGCTCCGCGGTCACCACGACACCCACGTCCATGGAAGTCCGGCCCGCACGGTCGACCCGGGCCCTGACGGTGAGCAGGTCACCGGCCCGGACCGGCGCCAGGAACGTCATCTCCTCGACGGAGACGGTGACGGCGGTCATCCCCGCGTGGCGACCGGCTGCCGCGGCGGCTGCGTCGTCGATCAGCTTCATCACCACGCCGCCATGGACGGTGCCGTAGAGGTTGGTGTCGTGGTCGCTCATGATGTGGGCGAGCGTGACGGCCCAGTCGGCCGGGGTGCGCGAGGCGCCGACGGGCGCAGGAGCGGTCACCGGTGACCGCCCGCGGCGGCGGTCGCCCCACGGAGGCGCGTCCCGTCCACTCGTCGGAGGGCGGCGGAGCGGACGGCGGGAGGGCGGCACGGAACGGACCGACGGCGGGTCGGCGGCCCGTGGCAACGGCCCGGGCGGGGACGACCGGCAGGCAGATGGTGTGCGTCACGGAACTCTCCTTCGCGAGTTCGCGCGGACCACGCCGGCGGGATGCGCGAAGGGACGGGCCGTTGCGGAGAGTGCCGCGCCCTGCCCGTTCCGCCGCCGACCCGCCCACGAGGTCCCGGTGAGGCCGTACGCCGCTGCGGCGCACGGGCAGCGGCAGGTCTTCGGGTTCGCGGGCGCACCGGGCCTGTCGGCCGTCCGGCTCCTACCGGCCGTCGCTTCCCGGACACCGAGGTGTCCAGTGCTGGATGACGGCTTTCGTTCCCACTCACCACTGCGGGGCAGTTCCGGACTCGCACCGGATTCCCTCTGACGACGCATCCCGCCTGGCGGACGGGGCGAACCAGCTGCGCCGCCCACTCCAGTGCTCCGACCGGACGGGACCGGGCTCGGAGGCGGTGCGGCTGACGGTGGGTCACGGCTTCGAGCGGCTCGGACTGCACGGGATCCCGCTCACGTCTTCGGCCGCGATCTGCGCGGCCGCCGTGCTCACGAGAAGGTCGGCTTCGTGCCGGAGGCTACCCGGCGCGAGGGCTGCGGAAGAGATCAGTCGCCGGGATGGGCCATCGCGTCGATCGCGACCGTGGCGGCCAGCACGGTGGCGTGATCGGCGTCGGGGCCGATGTTCAGGCCGTAGGTGTCCCGCACCCTGAACCACCGCTTGGACACTTCGGCGATCTTGTAGCCGTCGCGCTCGATGGTGTACTCGTGGTCGACGACGTTCCCGTGGACGGTGAGGTCCTCACCATGTTCCTGCTTGATCCGCCAGCGGTCGCGGAGCGGACCGACGACGGCCTTCTTGACCAGCGCGATCCGGTGGCCGTCCGCGTCCTCGATCTCCATCGAGTCCTTGATCCGCAGCGGACGGCTCTGCACCTTGGCGACCCGGTGGCCGTCCCGGTCCTCGATCGACCAGGTCCGACGGGCGCGCAGAGCTTTGCCGTTCACCTTGAACAGGTGCTCACCGGCGTCGTCGTCGATCCAGTAGTCGTCACCGATGGAGACCATCTTCTGCTGCATCCGGTAGTGGGTGACGCCCTCACCGTGGTCGAAGGCGTCATTGGCGTGCCGGCGGTCCCTGCGCTCCTGGAACATCACCCGGCCCCCTTCCGGTGGCCCGGTGTCGGACGGCCCCGCCGAGGGCCCGCCCGACACGGTGGATCGTTCGCACTTCCGTGTCATCGTAGTCCGGCCCCGGCCGGCCCGCCGGTCACCGCCCGGCCCCTCGGCCTGCCTCCCGGCGGCGGACACCTGTCGGACCGCTGTCGGACCGGTGTCGGACCGGTGTCGGACCTGCGCCGGGCGTCCGGGTCGCTGGTCCGGTCTGCCCGGGCCGTCCGGGCATGACCGGGGCTCAGGCCTGCGGGAAGATCCGCAGCCCGCCCTGCGTGACCATCTGGTAGGCCGCCGCGTAGGTGTCGGCGACGGCGACCGGCTGCCAGACCCGGCCGTCCCACTCCACGACCAGCCGCGGCCCGTCCGCGAAGCGCGCATACCCGTCGTCCGACCCTTCGCCGAGCAGGACGGCGTCGCGGGTGCCGGCCGGTCGGCGCACCTCCGCGCGGTCGGTGTACCGGTCGAACGCCGGCTCGTCGGATCCGAACACGTCACACCTTCCTCTGCCCATGTGCTGCACGCACCTGAACCGAGGTTAACCGTCCGTGGCCGTGACGGCGCGCCGTGCAGCCGCGGAACCGCACCCACCGGTACGGCAGGAGCCGGGGCGGTCGACCGGCGCCGGGGAGCGTCGCAGCCCGCAGTCCGCGCCGCACCCGTCAATCCTTCGGCCCGTCCGAAGTCTTGACGCGCACACGGCCCGGCCCCACCGTAGAGAGCGCTCTCTCGCAGTCGCTGTCCCGCCACCCGCTGTCCCGCCACCCCGGTACAGGAGACACTCCATGCCAGGCACCGCTGTCCTGCCCACACCTCCGCGACCGCACCCGCGTCCGACCCCGGCCGGCCGTCGGCCCGCGCTGATCGTCGCGCTGGTCACCGCACTGCTCGCGGGTCTCGTCCTCACCGTCCTGCCGTCGCCCGCCCGCGCCGCCGGTGCACTGCTCTCCCAGGGCAGACCCGCGACGGCGTCGTCCACGGAGAACGCGACCGTGCCCGCCTCCGCCGCCTTCGACGGCGACGCGGGCACCCGCTGGTCCAGCGCCTTCACCGACCCGCAGTGGATCCAGGTCGACCTCGGCTCCTCCCAGTCGATCGGCCAGGTCGTCCTGCAGTGGGAGGCGGCCTACGCGACCGCCTTCCAGATCCAGGTCTCCGACTCCGCCACCGGCCCCTGGACCACCGCCTGGTCCACCACCACCGGCACCGGCGGCACCCAGACCATCGCCGTCAACGCCACCGGCCGCTACGTCCGCATGAACGGCACCGCCCGCGCCACCGCCTACGGCTACTCCCTCTGGGAGTTCAAGGTGTACGCACCCGACACGGCCCCGGGAACGTGCAACGGCACCAACGCGGCGCAGGGCCGCGCGTCCTCCGCGTCGTCCACGGAGAACGCGGCCACACCGGCCTCCGCCGCCTTCGACGGCGACGCGGGCACCCGCTGGTCCAGCGCCTTCACCGACCCTCAGTGGATCCAGGTCGACCTCGGCTCCTCGCAGCAGGTCTGCCAGGTCGTCCTGCAGTGGGAGGCGGCCTACGCCACCGCCTTCCAGATCCAGGTCTCCGACTCCGCCACCGGCCCCTGGACCACCGCCTGGTCCACCACCACCGGCACCGGCGGCACCCAGACCATCGCCGTCAACGCCACCGGCCGCTACGTCCGCATGAACGGCACCGCCCGCGCCACCGCCTACGGCTACTCCCTCTGGGAGTTCGCGGTGCACACCACCGGGAGCTCCTCCACCCCGCCCACCTCGCCGCCGCCCACCGACCCCGGCTCGTTCTGGGGTGACACGAGCAGCATCCCGGCCGCGCAGAACGTCGTGATGCTGAAGATCCTCAACCGCACCAACGGCAAGTACCCGGACAGCCAGGTCTACTGGAGCTACAACGGGCAGGCCCACTCGATCGCCGACCAGCCGTACTTCGACATGCCGGTCAACAGTGCCGGGCGGATGTACTTCTACCTGGGCTCACCCACCAGCCAGTACTACGACTTCATCGAGTTCACCGTCGGCGCCGACGTCTTCAACGGCAACACCACCCGGGTCGACGCCTTCGGTCTGAAGCTCGCCATGCGGCTGCACTCCCGCGACGGCTACGACGTCTCGGTCGGCGAGGACCAGCAGACCTTCGCCGAGGACCGCGCCGTCACCTTCCAGAAGTTCACGGACGCCGTCCCCTCCCCGTTCAAGGTGCTCGCCCAGACCCAGGCGCCCTACCGGATCATCGCGCCCGGGAGCGACCCGAGCTTCCGCACCGGCGGGGCGAACGCGGGCTACTTCACGCCGTACGCGACCTCGGTCGGCGTGAACGCCCCCACGTCGGACATCTTCGGGTGCGCCGGCACCCTGGCGCAGAACCCCGGGATGTGCGCCGCCCTGAACCGGCACGTGGCCACCCTGCCGCAGACCCAGTGGTCGGACCCGACGCAGTACTACCAGGCGGCCCCGGCCAACTACTACGCGAAGTTCTGGCACGACCACGCCATCAACCACCTGGCGTACGGCTTCCCGTACGACGACTACGCCGGCCAGTCCTCGTTCATCTCGCACGGCAGCCCGCAGTACCTGCTGATCGCCGTCGGCTGGTAGACCCGCGGACCCGTCACGCTCCTCCGGTCGGCCGGCCACCCGGCCACCCGGCCGCCGGACGGGAGCGTCGGGGGCAGTCGGGGCGGTGGGCCGGTCGGGACGGTGGGCCGGTCGGGTCGGTGGGTCCGGGGTCAGCGACGGCCGGGCAGGCCGCTGGTCACGCGGCTCCACAGCGAGCGGGTGGCGCCGAAGCCCGTCTCGTGGGCCCAGACGTGGGCGCACCCCGGGCACTGCAGGTGGAGCAGGCTGCCGCTGTTGGACAGCAGGTACCGCCAGTGCTCCGCACAGGCCCGCTGCTCCCGGCAGGGCGCACAGGCGACCGCGTCGTCGCACTTCGGGCAGGCCGCCCAGGCGCGGCGGCCGAGGTCGGCCTGCGGGTCAAGGGGCAGCATGGCCGCTCCCGGGCGCGGGCAGCACTCCGGCGGCGACCAGGTCGTCGAGCATCCGCTGCTGCTGCTCGTCGAGGCCGGAGTACAGCAGGGCGTGGGCCTCCTGCTCGTCGCGCAGGACGGCCACCGGATCCCAGTCGGGACCGAGCGCGGCCATCACCTGCGCCCGGCGGTGGACCTCGTGGGCGGTGAGGTCGATGTCGAAGTCGACCAGCCCGGAGGCGTCCGGATGGGAACCGGGCCGCCCGGCCGAGGGGTCGACGGGGCCGGAGTGGTGGTGCGTGGACATGCCCCAGAACTTAGGTAACCCTTCCTACCGGGTCAAGAGGGAGTGTCCGGGCTCACAGCCAGGGCCCGCGGTGCTCCGCGCCGACTGCCCGCCTCACATCCGGCCGGGCGGGGGTGCGGCGTCGCCGCGGTTCCACCGGACGAGCGTCTCCCACCGCGGGCCGCCGCGCCGGCGGACGGGCGGGGGCTGGTCGGGGGCCGGACGGCCGAGGCAGACGATCAGTTCCGGGCGGACGTCCGGAGGCAGGTCGAGCAGGGTCGCCACGGCCGCCCGGCTGAAGGAGGTGACGGGCCCCGCCCCCAGCCCGAGGCTGTGCGCGGCGAGCAGCATGGTGGCGGCCGCCGTGCCGACATCGATGTACGGACCGGGGTTGGACGGCGGGAAGCCGTAACTGCGGACTTCGGCCCAGTCGACGCAGACGACGACGGCGGCGGCCGGATGCTGGAGCATCCCCGGGGACACCATGCGGAGCGCCCGCAGGAGCGCGGGGTCCACGACGGCCACATAGCGGTGCAGGCGCCGGTTGCCGGCGTGCGGTGCGAAGCGGGCACTGTCCAGGACGGCGTCGAGCCGCTCGCGGTCGATCGGCTCCGCAGTCAGCGCACGCACCACCCGCCGGGTCCGGATGGCCTGCAGGACGGCGTTCACGGAGCCGCCGCCTCGTCCGGCCCCGGCGCGGCCACCAGGTGCTCGGCGATCGACCGGCACAGCGCGTCGACCCCTCCACGTACGCCTCCGGGCCGCCGGCCCGGACCGCCGTCTCCGCCACGCCCAGCCGCACCGCCCTGACCAGCGGGAGCAGCTCGGCGCTCGCGTGCGGTTCGACCATGCCGGCCAGCCGGCCCGCTGCCGTGAGCAGGCGCAGCGGCGCGTACTCGGCCGCCTCGTCGAGCTGGGTGCGAGCCGCGGTCACCAGATAGGCGAGGAGTTCGAGCGCGTCGCTCTCCGCAAGAACGAGTGGTGGCACCTGGTTCTCCTCCTCCGGGCAGCCCGCGCACTGCGTACCCCGCGGCCGCAGGGCCGCTCCGGACGGATCGTCAACCGTCCGGAGCGACGGGGCGGTGTTCCGCCGTCGTCCCCGGACACCAGCGATCATAGGACCGCCGCCGCCGACGGCGGCCGAGACTCTCCCGGCGTTCGGGTGCGACTGCGGGGTACTCGGCCGCCATCGTGACGCCGTACTCGAACCGGCAGGCCTGCGGGTACGCGGCGTTCGGGCCGACGGAGCCGACCGCCACCCCGGTGTCGAGGGCTTCGACCCCGCCGGAACGGCAGGTGACGTGGCGTCGGGCCGGCGGGGCGGTGTCGTGGCGCGGGCCCGTCCCGGGTGGAGCACCCCGGGACGGAGTGCCGACCGCCCTGGCCGTCGGCAGCGGGTGCGGCACCCCTCCTTTCGGAATAGCCCTGGCCCCGGCGCAGCCGGAGACGTAGCGTCGACCCATGAGGTTGCTCTCCGTCAACGTCGGCAGACCGCGCGCCAACCCGTGGAAGGGGCTGCCGTCGACGGGCATCGACAAACGGCCCGTGCTCGGCCCGGTCGGCGTCGTCGCCCCCGGCCCCAAGGGCACCGGCGAGGTCGGGCTCGCGGGCGACCGCGCGTACGACGTGAAGCACCACGGCGGCCGGGACCAGGCCGTCTACGCCTACGCCCGCGAGGACCTGGACGGCTGGGAGGCCGAGCTCGGCAGGCCGCTCGCCAACGGTGCGTTCGGGGAGAACCTGACCACCGTCGGCCTCGACGTCAACGGCGCCCTGATCGGCGAACGGTGGCGCATCGGGCCGGACGTGGTGCTGGAGGTGTCCTGCCCACGGGTGCCCTGCGCGACGTTCCAGGGATGGCTGGAGCAGGAGGGCTGGATCAAGCGGTTCACCCGGGCCGCGGTGCCGGGCCCCTACCTGCGCGTGATCGAGCCCGGGGAGATCCGCGCGTCCGACCCCGTCGCAATCGTGCACCGCCCCGACCACGACGTGACCGTCGCACTGGCCTTCCGCGCCCTGACCCTCGAACCGGACCTGCTGCCCCGGCTGCTGGTAGCCGACGCCCTCCCCGAGGAGGACCGGGAGCTCGTCCTCCGCCGCACCTCCCGCTAATGCCGCGTCCGGCACCGGCCCACCGCGCGCTGTGCGAAGCACCGGCCGGCGGCCGGCCGCACGAGGAGCATCATGGACGGACGCCCAGGACCGCCGGCCTGCGGCACGGGTTAAGGTGATCGTCGGACTGTGCGGCCCTGACCTGGGCGAACGCACAGGGTCGACCCTCATCGATCATGAGGGCGTGCTGATGGAGGCCTCCGCAGCCGGACCGCCCCGCTCCGGTTGCACGCCCCCGTCGGCCCCGCCGGCCCGTCCCACGAACGAGCAGCACGTGAACCCCGAGCTCACCATGAGCACCCCGTCGGCGCCGCCCGAACGACCCGGTGCCACCGCCCGCGCACTCCGCCGCCCCGTGACGAGCCGCGCCCCGGCCCGGCCCTCGCCGTCGGCAGCCGCCCACACCCTGGGCTCCACGGCCGCCGTCCTGCTGATGCTGGTGGCCGTCGGCACGGTCATCCACCAGCCGCTGCTCATCCCGCCGCTGGCGGCGAGCGCGGCCCTCGTCCACAGCGTGCCGCACCTGCCGCTCGCCCAGCCGCGGAGCGTCGTCGGCGGCCACCTGCTGTGCGGGCTCGTCGGTCTGGGCGTGCACGCGACGCTCGGCAGCTCGCCGTGGACCGCCGCGCTGGCGGGCGTGCTCGCCCTGGCCACCACCATGCTCGCCCGCACACCGCACTCCCCCGCGTGCGCCACCGCCGTCATCGCGACGCTCCAGGGACCGCCGCCCGTACGGTTCGTCGCCTCGGTGGCCGGTGCGGCGGTGCTGCTGGTGGCCGGCGGCTGGCTGACCGCCAAGGCGCGGCGGGCGGCGCCCGCCTACCCCGCCTACTGGTGGTAGGACCGGCTCTCGGTGTGCCACGGGCATCGGGGGCCGCCGAGCGCCGTGGGCAGCGGGGGGCCGCCGGGCCGTGGGCACCCGCCCCACCACCGACGGTCCGTCAGCCGAACTGCAGGCGATCGATCAGTCCGGTCGCGGTGAAGGCGTCCACCAGGTCGCTGCGGCCCTCGCTGAAGTGTGCCCAGCTGTCGAAGTGTGCCGGGACGACCCGGCGCGCGCCGAGGATCGCCGCCGCCTCGGCCGCCTGTGCGCTGTCGAGAGTGAGCAGCGCGCCGTCGAACAGCGCGGTGCGGGCGGCCCCTGCGAACAGGACGGCGGTGTCCACCGGGCCGAACCGCTCCGCGACCTCCTCGACCAGGGCGAGCGAGGCGTTGTCGCCGCTGACGTAGACCGTGGGCAGGTCGGACGCGGTGAGGACGAAGCCGACGACGTCCCCGGTGACCGGTTCGCAGCCCTCGGGACCGTGCTGCGCCGGTGCGGCGGTCACGGTCAGGGTGCCGCCGCCCGGGCGGGGCAGCTCGACGGCCTCCCAGGTGGCGAGGCCCCGGGCGGTGCCGCCGAGGCGGCCCGCGCCGCTGACGGTGGTGAGCACGAGCGGGACGTCGGCGAGCAGCGCCCGGCCGGAGTGGTCGAGGTTGTCCGGGTGCTGGTCGTGGGAGAGCAGGACCACGTCGACAGGGCCGAGTGCGGCGGGGGCGACGGCGGCGGGAGCCGTCTTGGTGAGGACATGGCCGTTGCCGCGGGGGTAGTCGCCGGGGGCGTCGAAGGCCGGGTCGGTGAGGAATCGGAGACCGCCGAACTCGATGAGCGCAGTGGGCCCGCCGAAGACGCGGACTGTGGGCTGCTGCTCGGTCGTACTGGTGTCGGCCATGGTGCACCTCACGTTTTTTGGCGGTATTTCCCGTGATGTGAAGCTAACTGATCATCACGGATAAACGCAACCCGTACCATGAGAGGCATGCACGAGACCGCGACCGGCACCGCTGCCCAGACCGCCTTCCCCCTGCCCCCGGGGCGGAGCAGCACCCGGCGCTCGACCTCGCCAACAGCGCCCTCGTCCTGCCCGGCGGCCACACGCTCGACCTGCTCGCCTCCCCGGCGGACGCGACGCAGTGGCTGGCCGCACGCGATCTCGCCCCCGCCGACGCCGGACTGCAGGAGGTGTGCGCGGGACGCCTGCGCACCCTCCGCGACCAGGTCACGGCCCTGCTCACGAGCCGGATCGACTCGGCGCCACCGCCCTTCGCCGCCCTGGACGCCGTCAACGACGCACTGACCGGCGCGCCCGCGGCGGCCGTCCTGCTCTGGGACGAGACCCACGGGCTGCACCGCGCGCCGTCCCACCCGGCCGACCGGATCGTCGACCACGCGCTGGCCGTCCTCGCCGCCGACGCCGCCGACCTGCTCACCGGCCCCGACGCGGAGCGCCTCGCCGCCTGCGGCTCGGCCCCCTGCCACCGACTGCTGCTGCGCACCCACGGCAGGCGCCAGTGGTGCTCGGTCCGCTGCGGCGACCGCGCCCGCGCCGCGCGCGCCTACGCCCGCCGCGCCCGCCCGGCACCCGCACGGACCCCGGACGAGGCAGCCTGACTCCCGGCGCGTCGCACCCCGGAGCCGGCCCGGGCGCACGCGGCGGAACCCGACCGAGGATCCCCTGACGGCACGTCCGGCCCGCAGACTCCCGGCAGGCCACAGGCCATCCGTCGGCAGAATATCACTCCTGGCAATGCACCGGACACGCAGTGTCACTGTCTCCGTATACGCTCTGCCCCGGACCTGACACAGCCGGACGGCAGGGGGAGCAGTGAGCGGACGGATCAGCGTCGACCCGCGTGGCCTCAGGGCATCGGCGGCCGCGGCGCGGGCCATCGGTGACGAGTTCACCGGGCCCTGCACCTCGGCCGTGACCGCCGGCCGGGCGGCCGCCGACCACCTGGCGGGCTGGGCGGTGGGCGCCGCCCTGGCACGGCACGCCGAGGCATGGGCACCGACCCTGGCCAGAGTCGCCGAACGGCTCGCGGACACCGCCGCCGACCTCGACGCCACCGCCGCGGGCCACGAGTGGAACGACGACGCCGTCGCCGAGACCTGGCAGCCGCGGGTGCCGCAGCAGGGCACCCGATGAGCAGCACATTCACTCTTTTGCGGCAATTCGATCCGGTGGGGGTCCACGCCGCCGCGCAGGCCTGGCGCGCGCTCTCACGCGAGGCCGAGGCGGCGGACACCCGGCATCGGCACCAGGTGAACGGCCCGCTGCGCCACGCGCAGTGGCAGGGCCGGGACGCGGACAGCGCCTTCCACACCATGGAGCGGACCGAACAGATCCTGGAGGTTGTACGGGTCGAGGCCGAGGCGGCGGCGCTCATCCTGGAAACCGTGGCCGACCGGATGGACCAGGCCAGGACGAACCTGCTCAACGCGCTCCGGCGGGCCGACGAATGGGGCCTGCCGGTCTCCCCCGACGGTGCCGTCGGGCTGCCGCCGCAGTCGGCGCCCCAGCACCACGACCCGGACCCGGGAGCCGACGCGCTCATGCTGCTCAGGAGCCAGCTGCAGGCCGCATCGACGCGGCCGTCGCCGGCGCCCGCGAGGCCGCTGAACAGGGTGCCCAGGCGCTCGGCCGCCTCGACGCCGACATCCTCACCGCCCCCGGACGTTCGGCGCCGCCGCCGAATCCGCCCGGGACGCCGCCGACGTGGCGAAGGACCTCGGCCTGGTGGCCCCCGCCGTGCCGGAGAACACGGACCCGCGGCAGGCAGCCGCGTGGTGGGCGGCGCTCACCCCCGACCAGCAGCAGAGCCTGTCGGCCCTCCACCCGGAGGAGATCGGCCGGCTCGACGGGCTGCCGTCCGCCGTGCGCGACCGGGCCAACCGCCTGCTCCTGGAGCAGCAGTCCGACGCACTCCACGTCGGCGCCCCCGACGGCGCCGGGCCGACCTACGGGGAGTACAGCAGGCGGGAGAACGCGCTGCGCGCGCTCAAGGACCGCCTGGACGGCGCGGACGGCGACCCGGAGGACCGGCAGCTCTACCTCCTGGCGCTGGACCCGCGGGGGACGGTCGGGCCGTGGTCGCCACCGGGGACCCGGACACGGCGGACCACACCGCCGTCCTGGTGCCCGGCACCGGCACGACGCTGGCGGGCATGCCCGGACAGATCGACCGTGCCGCCGCGCTCCGCACCGAGGCCGCCCGGGCCGCGGGGCCCGGCAGCCGGGTCTCGGTGATCTCCTGGCTGGGCTATGACGCACCGGAGCTCGACGCCAGCATGGCGACCACCGACCGGGCCGAGCAGGGCGCCGCCGACATGCGGCGCTTCACCGAGGGCGTGCGCACCGCCCAGGGCGACCGGCACGGTCACCTGACCGTCATCGGTCACAGTTACGGCACCACCGCCGTCGGCATCGCGGCCCGGGGCGGCGACGGCCTCCGTGCCGACGACATCATCGGGGTCGCCAGCCCCGGCATGGGAACGGACCGCGCGGAGAAGCTGCACATCGACCCGGCGCACGTCTGGCTCGGCACCGCCCCGGACGACATGATCAGCAACGCCGCGGGCCTCACCCTCGGGCCCGACCCGGCACGGGCCGAGTTCGGCGGCCGGACGTTCGGCGTCGACACCCACGGCCACAGCGGCTACTGGGACCCGGACAGCCAGAGCCTCGCCAACCAGGGGCGCATCATCGCCGGCCTGCAACCGGCACCGACGCCTGCACCGCCCACCGCACCCCTGGCGCCGCACGACGAATCGGCCGCACCCGACCACCGTCGGCCCCGAACGGCGGGGTGACGACCGACCATGCCGCCCACCGGCCGCACCTTCCCGACCCCGCTCACGTCCCTGGCGTCCGTCACCTTCCGCATTCCGCTCGCCCTCCTCGTCCCGCTCGCCCTCCTCGGCCTCGGAGGCTGTATGCCGACCACCACCGGACCGCACGACCAGCTCCCCGTCATGGCCCGCGCCGACGCACAGGCCTGGGCCCGGCACATGACGGCGTACATGGCCGAAGCCGCCGGCATCACCCTGACCGACTCCACCGCCGACCCGGCCTTCCGTCCCTGCACCGGACGGAACGGCGAAACCGCCCCCGACGACCGCTTCTCCCTCAGCTACGCCGTCGACAGCACCGTCCCGTTGCCGCAGCACCCGGAGGCCGTCCGCCGGATCCGGCAGATGCTCGAAGGACGCGGCTTCGAAGTGCGCAGCTACCGCGAGGAGTGGCAGGGAGAGCCGAGCGCCCTGCTCGACGCCTACGAGCCCACCGGCCACTACCTGGTCAGCGCCGAGACCGGCGGCGGCACCGACCGCCTGCTCCTCCGCATCAGCACCCCGTGCCTCCGCCCGCCACCCGCCCCGACCCGGTGAGCCGCGGGCCGCGGGCTGGAGCCCGCCGACCGGCGGGTGGGATCTCGCGGTGGCCCGCGCACGGCGACCGGGTGTCTCAGGCTCCCCAGATCCGCTCGGCGTAGGCGGCGAAGTTGCCGCCCATGATCTTCGCGATCCGCTCCGGGCCGAAGCCGCGCCGCTCCAGCAGCCGGATCAGTTCGCGGAACTGGTCCACCCCGCGCAGGTCGACGACGAAGGGGTAGGTGTCGCTGCGTTCGCCCGCCGCGCCGACACCGGCCGCCCGGCGGTGCTCGACGTGCTCGGCGAGCGTCGCCCGGTAGGCGTCCAGATCGTCGATGGCGGTGACGGGCCCGTCGGTGCCGATGCCGACGTGGTCCTCGCCGCAGACGTTCACGGCGTGCACGATGTGCTCGACGACGTCGGCGGCCCGCGCGTGGCCCGAGGTGTTGAGGAACGGCATGAAGTAGATGCCGACGAAGCCGCCGCGGGAGGCCACCAGGCGCAGCTCCTCGTCGGTCTTGTTGCGCGGCAGGTCGGCAAGCGCGCGGCAGCCGGTGTGGTTGATCGAGACGGGCCGGCGGGAGATCCTGGCCGCCTCCAGGCAGGTGCGCTCGCCGCTGTGCGAGAGGTCGACCATGATCCGGGCGTCGTTCAGGGCTTCGACGGCCTGCCGGCCGAACGGGGTGAGGCCGCGGTTCTCCGGGGCCATCGAGCCGTCGCCGAGATGGTTGGCCTGGTTGTACGTCAGCTGGACAACCCGGACGCCGAGGCGCTCGAAGGTGTCGATCCGGCCGAGGTCGTCGCCGATCGCCACCGCGTTCTGGAAGCCGTAGATGACACCGATCCGCCGCTCGGCGCGCGCCCGGTGGAGGTCGCCGGCCGTCCGGACGTGCAGCAGGTCGGCGGGGTGGCGGCGCAGGATCGCGTCCCACACCTCGATCTCGCGGAGCGTGTGCTCGAACGGGGCCATGTCGCCCAGGGTGTAGCCCAGGGTGATGTTCACCGCCGTCAGGCCCGAGGCGTGGGCGTCGGCCAGTGTCCGGGCGTCGATCACCAGGTCGTCGCTGTTCTGGACGAGTTTGCCCGCGGTGGCCGCGGAGTGCGCGGCGTTGGGGTTGTCGAGTGCCCCCAGGGCGTTGATGATCAGGTAGTCGGCTGCGGTGCTCATCGGTCGACCTGCCCCTTCGTGTCCTGCCCCTTTGTGTCCTGCCCCGTCCGGTAGTCGCTCCGCTCGTGGCGCCGCCCGCGCTTGACGACGCAGCCGACGCTGCGGAGGTTGTCGATGTCCGCCAGCGGATCCCGGTCCAGGACGACGAAGTTGGCGAGCTTGCCCGCCTCGACGGTGCCCATCTGCGCCTCCGCCCCCATGCTCCGTGCGCCGACGACGGTGGCGCAGCGGATGACCTGCTCCACCGGGATCCCGCAGCGCCGGACGAGGAAGGCCATCTCGTCGTACAGGGCCGGGTAGGGGTGCTCCGCGGCCGTCTCGTAGTCGGTGCCGGCGGAGATCTCGACGCCGGCCAGGTGGGCCTGGGCGGTCAGCGTGGCCGCGAGTTCGCTGTCGGCACGGGCCTTGGCGCGGGCCTCCGGGGTGTCCGCCTCGCCCTCCAGCCAGTGCCAGAGCCCCGCCGTGGCGTCCAGGACGGTGCCGCGTTCGCGCATCGCCGCGAACAGGGCCGTCAGCCGCGGGTGCTCCTCGCCGGCGAGGCGCTCGTAGTCGATCGGGGCCTTGTTCTTGTAGCTGGCGGACGGCGCGGTGGCGTCGACGGCCTCGTGGGCGAGCAGGGTGACGTGGGAGACGGCGTTCACCCCGGCGGCGACGACCTCGCCGGGGCAGGCCGGGAAGACCGCGGCGTGCGCCCAGACCTGGATGCCCTGCCGGTGGGCCTCGGCGGTGATCGCGGCGACCGTCGCGCCGTCGAGGTCCGCGTAGACCTTGATCGCCGTGGCATGGGTGCCGCGGGCGAGGGCGACCGCCAGCGGCAGGTCGGTCTCGTCCGTGATCGCCTGCATCCACGGCACGGTGCCCGGGGTCTCGCCCTGCGACACCTGCCAGGTGCGCGGGTCGTCGAAGAAGCCGGGGCCGGCCATCAGCGCGGCGTAGTGGATGTCGGGCCCGGGGATCTCGCCGACGCGGGTGCCGCGGGCGAGGTCGCCGACGTGGCGCAGGTCGTCGGCCATGTCGCGGATCGCGGTCACGCCGCCGTAGACCTGGCGGCGCAGCCAGGATTCGGCGAGCGGCCGGTCGGGCGGGGTCGCGAGGTGCTGGTGGGAGTCGATCAGGCCGGGGATGACGTGACGGCCGTCGAGGTCGACGGTGACCGCGTCCACCGGGAGGCCGTCGGGCAGTTCCCCGTCGGGGACGACCGCGGCGATGCGCTCGCCGTCGACGACGATCGTCGTCGCGGTGCGGGCGGGGGCGCCGGTGCCGTCGAGCAGGGTCGCTCCGCGGTAGAGCACGACCGTGCCCTCGGGCGGCGCGGCGTAGGGGTCGGCGCGCCGGGGGCCGGGTGATCCATGGGTTCCGCCTCTCCGTCGCGCGCGACGGCCTGTTCCGGTCGGGGGTCCGCCGGTCCGCCGGGGGCGTCGCCCCTGGTGTCCCACCCTCGACATCTGTTACGTTGTGCATAACAGCTGTTTCAAGGTTAGCAACGCGGGTCGTCGCAGATCAACCCCGCCCGCCGCCGAAGGAGTGCCGAAGGTGCCCAAGTCCCCCAGTTCGGCCGTGGACAAGGCGCTCGACCTGGTCGAGGCGGTCGCCCGCTGCGACCGGCCGCTGCGGCTGAGCGAACTGGCCGACGAGGCGGGGATGCACCGCGCCACCGCCTACCGCGTCCTGCTGGACCTTGTCCGGCGCGGGTGGATCCTGCGCGCGGGCGACCACTACCTGCCCGGGACGGTCGTGCTCCAGCTCTCCCAGGTCGCCGCCACCAACTCGCTGGCCGCAGTGGCCCGTCCGGTTCTCGAGGAGCTGTCGGAGCGGACCGGCATGATGGTGAACCTCCAGATCCCGGAGACCGACCACGCGCGGGTGATCGACGTCGTCCGGCCGGCCCGGCTGGAGATGATCAGCGACCTGCGCGACGAGCGGCTCCCGGTGCACCGGTTCGCCGGCCCGCTCGCCCTGGTCGCGATGCTCGATCCGGCCGCCCGCCGGCCCTACCTGCGCCAGGCCGAGGAGGCCGGAGTCGAACTGACCGGCGGTCAGGGGCTGCTGGCGGACATCGGGACGGTCGAACGCACCGGCCACGCCCTGGAGCGCGGCCGCAACCAGAAGCTCATCGCGTCGGTGAGCCGGGCCGTCGGCTCGGCGAAGGGCGCACCGATCTGCGCACTCACCGTGGTCGGCCCCGACGCCGAGTTCGAGGAACCCCGGCTGGCCGGCATCATCACCGCCCTGCACGACGCCACCGGGCGGCTCCGGGAAGCCCTCACCACCCTGTCCACCGCCCGCCCCAGCGCAGGAACCGACGATGCGTGACCTCCCCTCCTCCCCCACCCCTTCGTCCCCCGACCCGCAGGACCGCCCCGGCGTCCTCGTCCTCGACCGGGCCCAGACCCTGGCCGCGCTGGAGCCGATGGCCGTGATGGCCGCCACCCGCGCCGCGCTGGTGGCGATCGCCCGCGACGGGGTCTCCGCCCCCGCCCGCATCGCCGCCCGTACCCCCGCCGGCCTGCTCGGCGCCATGCCCGCCCATGTGCCCGGGCTGGGGCTGGCGGCCAAGCTGGTCTCGGTCTTCCCCGCTGCCGGCCCGGCCGGGCGCAGCGCCCACCGCGGTGTGGTGGCGCTCTTCGACGAGCACGACGGCCGCCTGCTCGCCCTCATGGACGCCGAGCCGGTCACCGCGATCCGCACCGCCGCCTCGGCGACGCACAGCATGCAGGCGCTGGCCGCGCCCCGTCCGCGGCGGATCGCGGTCGTCGGCACCGGCACCCAGGCCCGTGCCCAGCTCACGCTCCTCGCCGCGCTGCACCCCGGCGTCCCGGTGGTCGTCGGCGGCCGCGACCGCGCCCGCGCACAGGAGCTGGCGGAACGTCACCCCGGTGCCACGGCCGACGGCATCGAGAGCGCCGTGCGCGGCGCCGACGTGGTGTTCTGCTGCACGGACGCCCGCACGCCCGTCCTCGACCGCGGCTGGCTGTCGCCCGGTGCCCACGTCAGCTCGGTCGGCGGATCGCACGGGCCGGAGCTCGACGCGCCGACCGTCCACGACGCCGCCCTCTTCGTGGAGTGGGCGGGCGCCGCCGCCTCCGCCCCTCCGGCGGGCGCCCACGAACTCCAGGGCCTGGCACCCGATCGGGCCACCCTGCTCGGCGCCGTCCTCGACGCCGCCCACCCGGGCCGCACCCGGTCCGACGAGCTGACGGTGTTCAAGTCGACCGGCCACGCCGCGCTCGACGTCGCCGCGGCCTCGGTGGTGCACGCCCGGGCCCTCGCCCTCGCCGTGGGGACCTGGCTGGACCTCTGAGCCCCGGGGGGCCGCGCACCTGCCGCCCGCAGCCGTGTGGCGGCCCCGCCGGAGACGGGGCGGGCGGGCCGCAGTAGGCTGGCGAACTTCGGCTGCCCCGGCACCCGGAGTCCTCGAAGGTGCAGGCCCGTGACCGACCTCGACCCCACCTCCGCACGCCGACGCCTCGACGCCGCACTGGCGGGCCTGGCGACCGCGCTGCGCGGAGCGACCGCCCACCCCGACGAGGCCCAGTGCGAGTGCCACTGGGGCAGCGCCGAGGAACTCGCGCTCCTCAAGGTGCCCGACGTGCCGCTCGATCCCGACCTGCTGCGCCGCACCTGGCAGGCACCCGACTGGGACGACAAGGGCTCGGTGCTGCGCCGCATCCTGCCCCAGCTGGCGGTCTCGCTCACCGCCGGCCGGGAGCATCCGGAGTACTTCCTGGACGAGGTCGGTGTCGCCCTCGGCCGTGGCCGGTGGCCGGAGTGGCCCGCGCCGCAGGCCGCGGCGGTCGAGGAGTTCCTGCACGCCTGGTGGGCGTACAGCCTGCTAGCGGCCGCCCCTGAGGAGCCGCCCCACCTGCTCCTCGTCCTCTGCGTCGAGGCTTCCGGCGAGCTCACCCCCTGGCTGGCCGCCTGGGCGGCGCTGGAGCACCCGGCGGCCGACCGGCGCCTGGCCGCGGCCCTCGAGTACTGGGCGGACGAGCTGATCCGGGACGAACTCCCCTGGTTCACCTGGCACGACGCGCCCGCTCTGCGCGCGGAGTTGGCCGCCTGGCTGGTCGACCACGCACCCGCACGCCTGCGCGCCCAGGAGTCGCCCGCGGAGCTGCTCCACCTGGTGCGGCTGATCGGCCTGGACTCGGCGGCCCGGTGGGACGATCCGCACATCGACGTCTGGCTGTAGCGGCGCCGTCCGCGCGATCGGCGCCGCACAACGCGACGGTCAGGAGTAGAAGTTGCGCTCCCAGCGGTGCTTGGCGAGTGCGGCGAGCACCTCATCGGTGAGCGGGTGGCCGTCGCTGATCGCGGTGTTGCGCTCCACGTTCCGGACGCTGCGCATGCCGGGGATGACCGTCGAGACGGCCGGTGCGCTCAGCACGAAGCGCAGCGCGGTCTCCGCGATCTCGTCGGTGGAGATGCCCAGGTCGGCGGTGATCGCGTCGACGCGCTGCCCGACCTGGGCTGGCCGGTCGCCGCGGAAGTAGCGGCTGCGGAAGTCGCCCTCGGGGAAGGTCGTACCGGCCCGTACGGTGCCCGTCAGTCCCCCTCGTCCAGGGCCACCCGGACGATCACGCCGACGCCGTGTTCCCGGCAGGCCGGGAACAGGGCGTCGGCGGGGCTCTGGTCGAAGATGTTGTAGATCACCTGCACCGTGTCCACCACCCCGCTGCGGACGAGGTCGAGGGCGCTCTCGGGCCGGTGGTCGTTGACGGAGACGCCGAACAGCCGGATCTTTCCCTGCTGCTTCAGCTCGGCGACGGTCTCCAGCCAGTCGCCGCGGCCGACCCAGTCGTCGCTCCAGACGTGGAACTGCAGCACGTCGAAGTGGTCCAGGCCGCTCTCCCGCAGGCTGGTCTCCAGGCTCTCCCGGATGTGCGCGCCCGGGAAGGTCTCCGCGGGGTCGAGCCCGCCGGGAGCGGGCCAGATCCGGTTCTTCGGCGGCACCTTGGTCGCCACGAACACCTCGTCGCCGGCCCGTTCGCGGACCACCCGGCCCACGATCCGCTCGCTGTCGCCGTAGCCCCGTGCGGTGTCGACGAGGTTCACCCCGAGGTCGACGGCGCGGTGCAGCGCGCGCACCGACTCGTCCTCGGTGGCCCCCACCCAGCTGGAGGCGCCGATGCCCCAGGCCCCGTAGCCGATCTCGGACACCGACATCCCGCTGCGGCCCAGTTCGCGGTAGCGCACAGTCGTCCTCCACCTCGTGGTCGTCGTCCCGGCGGAGCGGAGCGCACCACCGCTCCGACCCTAGGCGATCACGCGGAGCGGGACACCCCCGCACGGACCTGACGGTCCGGGATCCGGCCGATCGGGCATCAGATCGCGGACACCGCAGGGGATCAGGGATCCGCGCACGCCGACGCGCGCGGGATCCCGCCCCGATCATGGATGCAGCGCGCTAGCGTCTGACCACAGGAGGTGGTCCATGGCGGAGCCGCACGTGTGTCCGGGGTGCAGCGGACTGAGGGGCACGGAGAAGGTCGAACACTCCGTGGAGCTGGACGGCGACGGCCGGCAGGTCGCGCGGGAACGGCGCTACTGGTCGCCGTGCGGCCGATGCGGCGGAGCCGGGGTGGTGCAGGGATGAGGTCGGTCTTCGTCTGCCGGGAGTGCGCACTCCACTACCTTCCGCCGGAGTCGCTGGAGTACAGCGACGGCCCGGCCAGCCCGGTCTGGTGCTCGGTCTGCCGGCAACGGGCCGCCACGCTGGGGGTGTCCGAGCCCGCGGCCGCCGGGCCCTGGCCCTGCTCGGAGCCGCGCGCACCGCCCGGCCGCCGGCCGAGGAGGAGCGGCGCAGGCCCGACGTCCGGCCGTCCCGGCCGGCCCGCACCCGCCGGTCGAGCCCCGGGCCCGGCACCCGCTCCCGGCTGGGCTGACTGCGCCCTTCCCGTCCCCGGTCGGGTCGCCCCCGGCCTCGGCGCCCCCGTCCCCGCGTCCCGGTCGGGCCGTCCCGCGGCCCGGCCCGGTCCGACTCCCCCGGACGGCGGAGGCCGCTCCGACCGAAAGGAGGAGGTGTCCCGCGCGCCCGAGCGGCAGTGTTGTCCCCGCCGGGGACGGCCGCACGACGGGTGCGGCGCACCGGTGCGGCCGGGCCGCGCGGGCCCTGTCGGCCGCGTTCGCCGGCATCACGGGACGGGAGTCGGAGAGTTGAGCACGCACAGGGGGACGGCGGTGGCCACCGGGGTGTTGTTCATCCTGGCGGCGGTCGCCTCGATCGCGGGACTGCTGCTGTACGGGCCGGTGCTCGGCGACCGGGAGTACGTCGTCGGGGGCCACGCCCACACCGCCGAGATGGCGTCGGGCGCGCTGCTGGAGGTGGTCCTCGCCTTCTCGGTGATCGGCATATCGGTGCTGATGTTCCCGGTCGTGCGGAGGTTCGCGGAGAGCGTCGCGCTGGGGTACGTCTGCTTCCGGCTGCTGGAGGCGGCCGTCATCGTGTTCGGCATCATCAGCCTGCTGTCGGTGGTGACGCTGGGCCGGGACCACGCGTCGGCCACCGCGCCCGAGGCGGCCGCCTATCTGACCGCGGGCCGGGCGCTGGTGGCGGAGCACGACTGGACGTTCCTGTTCGGACCCAACATCGCCCTGGGCCCGAGCACGACGCTGATGGCGTACTTCCTCCACCGGTCGAGGGTGGTCCCGAGGTTCATCGCCGTGCTGGGCCTGGTCGGCGGGCCGCTGATCCTCGGATCGGCCGTGCTCGTCCTCTTCGGCGCCTACCAGCAGATCTCCACCTGGGGCAGCCTCGCCGCCCTCCCGGTGTTCGCGTACGAGATGTCACTGGCCGTCTGGCTGATCGTCAAGGGCTTCGACCGGACGGCGATGGCACGGCTCGTGCCCGCGGTGCCCTGACGGAGGTCCGGGCGGCTCCGCGGGCCGAAAAGGCCTTGATGGCCCGGTGGGCCGGGCCTACCGTCCAGGATCATGGATCTTCATCTGGCACCGGTTCCGCCCCGACCGGCCCCCGACGGGGGCCGGGTCTTCGAGGGCCTCAGCTACGCACTCCGTGAGGGATTCCGGCCGCTCCTGCTGGACCTGCACGTCCCACCGGCGGGCGGTGGGCCTGCGCCGGTCGTGGTCTGGATCCACGGCGGCGCATTCCTGAGTGGGGACCGCCGCCACCTGCCGGAGACACTGACGCCCGGCTCCCTCTTCGAGGCATTCACGGCCGCCGGGATCGCGGTCGCGACGATCGACTACCGGCTGTCCGGCGAGGCGGTGTTCCCGGCCCAGCTCGACGACGTCCGTTCGGCGATCGCCTATCTGCGGTACTACGCCGACGTGTTGGGGATCGACACCGGGCGGCTGGGTGCGTCCGGCGAATCCGCGGGCGGCGCACTTGCGGCGCTCGCGGCACTCACGCCGCAGGTGGGCGGCGGCCCCGGGGAGGCGTCGCCCCCGGGGATCGCCGCGGCGGTCCTCTGGTACCCGGTGACGGATCTGGCCCTGCGCGATGCGACGGCAGTGGACTCGCCCGAGGCGAAGCTCCTCGGCGGTGCCCCCGCCGAGCTGCCCGAGCAGGCCGCGGCGGCGGGGCGGTCCACCAGGTGACGGCCGCGGCACCGCCGTTCCTGCTGCTGCACGGCACGGCGGACGACCGTCTGCCACCGGAGCACAGCGAACGGCTGCACGGGCGGCTGCTGGCCGCGGGTGTCCGCTCGACCTACATCCCCGTCCCGGGCGCCGGGCACGTGTTCGCCGGCCACGACGACATGCCGGGCGTGGTCGCCGCCACCGTCGACTTCTTCGTGCGGGAGCTGCTCGGCGATCGCGCCGGGGCCTGACCGGCGAAATTTAGCTCGACATCAAGTATCTTGATGTCGAGCTAATATACGAGGGCGGTGGGCGGAGCTGCGCGCGCCGGCACGTGGACGAAGGCGGGGACATGACCGGCAGGGACGGGACGGGGCTGATCGCGCAGCTGCGCAACCCACCGGGAGGCCGGGACGCGCGGGTGATGCTCGCGGCGCTGTTCGTCGACCGGTCGGGATCGGGGGTGTGGGGCGCAGCCGCCGTCCTGTACTTCGCGTTCGTCGCCCACCTGGACGCCCGGCAGATCGGGCTGCTGCTCGGCACGGCCGCCACGGCCGGAATCGCCGGATCGCCCCTGGCGGGACGGCTCGCCGCCCGGTACCCGCTGCGCCCGCTGCTGATCGGCTGCCACCTGCTGCGCGCCGCCGCGCTCTGCCTGATCCTGAGCTGCGACCGGTTCGCGGCCCTGCTGCCGATGGTGGCGGTGACCGCCCTCGGCGACCGGGGCGCGAGAACCCTGGAGATGATCTTCGCCACCCGGGTCGCGGGCAGCCGTCGCTCGACCTATCAGGCGCTGTCCCGCACCGCGTCGAACGCGGGCTACGCCGTGGGAGCCGCCGTCGCAGCCGCCAGCATCGCCCTCGGCACGCGGGACGCCTACCGCGCCCTCGTCCTGGTGGACGTCCTCTCGTTCCTGGTGGCCACCGTCCTCGTCCGGCGCGCCCGCGAACCGCAGGTCGAGCCCCGTGGCGCAACACCTGACGGCCCGGCAGCCGCGGCCGGCCGCGAGCAGGCCGCACCGGGCCCTTGGCGCAACGGCCGCTACCTGCGCTTCGTCCTGCTGGACATCGTGATGAGCCTGGACGACTCCGTCCTCAACGTCGGTCTGCCGCTCTGGCTGGCGACCCGCACGAGCGCGCCGCACGCCCTCGTGCCGGCCTTCCTGGTGATCAACACGGTGCTGGTCGTGGTCCTGCAGCTCCGGGTCTCGGCCCGGGCCGAGGGCCCGAGGCGCGCCGTCCGGGCGGTCTTCGGCTACGGCGTCCTGCTTGCCGCCTGCTGTGTCGCCATCGCCGTATCGACCCGCGGCGGCCCGGTGACCGCCTCGATCGCGCTCACCGCGGCCGCGGTGCTCGTCACCATGGCGGAGCTGATGCGGTCGGTGAGCTCCTGGGAGCTGGCGGTCTCGCTCGCACCGCCGCATTCCCAGGCGTCCTACCTCGGGGTCGCCGGGATGTCGCAGTCGGTGCAGAAGTCGGTCGGCCCGCTCGTCCTGACGGGCGCCGTGATGGTGGCCGGACCGCCCGGCTGGCTGCTGCTCGGGGGCGCGGTCGCCGTGCTGTCCGTCGTCCAGGGGCGGGGCTGCGAGCGGTTCCTGGACGACCTCCGCACGCCGACAGCCCAGGCATCCCCGACAGCCCCGACAGTCCTGGAGCCGGATGCCGGACGCGGGGCGCGAGGGTCGGGCCGGATCGGACGGCGCGCGTCCGGTCAGCCGCTGCCGGGCCGGGGGCCGGCGAACTCGCGCAATGTCTCCTCGTAGCGTCCGCCGAAGTCGACCCTGGTGATGTGCTTGCTCGGAAAGCGCGTGGGCTCCGCCTCCCACCGGGCCTCGGTGTCGACCTCCAGCAGCCGCACCGACTTCCGCCGCAGGCCGACCACCGCCCCGATCCAGCACACATCCGGCCTCTTGCCCTCGGCGTGCAGGGTGACCAGGCCGAAGTCGCGGCCGGCCGACTCCAGCAGCAGCGGCAGGGAGTCGAGCGCGAGCGCCTGCGCCGGCGCGGCGACCGGCCAGCGCCCCCGACGGCACAGCGCCCTGACGGCCAGGGAGGTCGGATCACCGTGCAGACGGACCTTGGTGATGTCGCCGGTGCGCACCGCCGTCCACCCGTCGAGATCGACCTCCGGGCAGTGCGCGAGCAGGGTCCAGGCGCCGGTGGCCGCCACGACGAAGCCATCGATGCGTTCCGCACCGGTGATCGAGCGGTGCAGGCGTACCGGTGCACCCGTCCGGATCGCCCGATCGAGCCGGTCCGCGACACGGGCGGGCGCTGCCGGGTCCGGACGGGCTGCCGTCGCGGGCTGATCAGGTGTCATCCGGCGATTCTGTCGGCCGGCAGGCGGCCGGGCATCCGAATATCGGCAGCCGGGAGGGCGGGAGTCCGACGACACGACGTAGGGTGCCGGTGTGATCGGGATACCCGAGGTCTTCGCGCGGGACACCGTCGCCCGGGAGGGGCAAGCCGGGCGCGAGTGGATCGCGGCCCTGCCCGGTCTGGTCGACGGGCTCTTGGAGCGCTGGGACTGCACACCGGAGGCGCCGGTGCGGCACGGGCAGGTCGGGATCGTCGTGCCCGTCCGGTCGGCGGGGCTGCCCCCGGCCGTGCTGAAAGTGTCGTTCCCCCACCCGGGGAACATCCACGAGCCGACGGCCTTCGCGGCCTGGGGCGGTCGCGGTGCGGTGCGGCTGCACCGCCGCGACGACGCGCGGTTCGCTCTGCTGCTGGAGCGGGCGTCGACCGTCACGCTCGCCGACCTGCCGGACGTCGACGAGGCGGTGGCAGCCGCGGGTGTCCTGGCGGCCCGCCTCGCCGTTCCGGCGCCGCCCGGCCCGACCGGACTCCCCGCCGGACCGGACTGCCCGGGCTGCGGGACCACGCGCTGCGGTGGGCCCGGGAGATCGGCCCGGCGAGCGCGGAGCTCGGCGGCCCGCTGCCGCGCCGGGTGACGGACTGTGCGGTCGCGGCCTTCGGGAGTTCGGCGCGGACCAGCCCGACACCCTCGTCCACGGCGACCTGCACTTCGCCGACGTCCTGCGGGCCGAACGCGAGCCGTGGCCGGCCATCGACCCGAAGGGCCTCGTCGGCGACCCGGCCTACGACGGGCTCGCACTGCTGCGTTCCCATCCGGATTTCCGCGCCCGACGGCCGATCGGGGGCGCCGCCGGACCACGGTCAAGCGGAATCTATGCTTCCGAATCGGTCCCGGTCTCCTTCCGGCGATCCGCTCCTCCCTCGGAGCACGCACTACTCGAAAGCCGATGCACCCATGCGCTCTGGGAAGTCCGCCCGCCTCCTGATCGCCGCCGGCCTGCTGCCGCTGGCCCTGTCCGCCTGCTCCTCCACGGGCTCCGCCGGCGGCACCGCGGCCTCCCAGGACACGGCCCCCGCCGCCGCGCCCACCGCGTCGGCCTCGCCCGCGACGACCCCGGACCCCAACGCCGGCCTGCTGACCGGGACCCGCCTCAAGCAGGCCCTCGCCCCGGCGACCGCGCTCCCGTCGGGCTTCGCCCTCGACACCGGCGGCAGCCGGGACACCGGCGACACCTTCCAGGAGCCGACCGCCGCCGACGTCCCGAAGCCGGACTGCAGCAAGCTGGGCGGCACCGCCTGGTCGGCCATCACCGGCATCGAAGGCGTCTCGTTCGCCCAGAACGACTACATCGACAAGGCCACCTCCGCCGAGGTGGCCCAGGAGGTCGACGTCTACCGCGGCACCACCGCACAGACCGTCATGCAGGCGCTCGGCATGGTCTCCAAGGCGTGCCCCTCGTACACGGACGACCAGACCCACGCCAAGGTGAGGATCACCGAGAAGGCGGCGACCGGCCTCGGCGACGGCGCCTGGACGATCACCCTCACCAGCAGCGGCTGGCAGGGCGGGACGACGCTGATCGCCGCCCGCAAGGGCACCGCCGTCGTCACCGTCCTGGCCAGCAGCAGCAAGGACGCCGGCGCGGGCAACGCCAAGAGCATCGCCGGCCGGATCCTGCAGGCGCTCCCGACCGGTTCCTGACCCGCCGGCCCGCGCCGTCGCCGGCCCCCACCGCCGCCGCCGAGCGGTCCGGGCCGCCGCCGCCGGCGCGGGTCGCTGCGCAGCCCGCCCCGATGGGCCGTCGGAGGGATCCGCCTCACCCCGACGGAGCAGCCGCACGGGCGGCGTCCGGCACCCCGGGCGGCCGCTGCGGAAGGCTGGCGCGGAGGCTCGGCGCGGGCGGGCGCCCGACGGCCCGGGTCCGCCTGTTCCGTCGGCGCGCGCCACACCAGAGGAGGCGAGGCTCAAGCATGGTGCTCGACCTCCTGCTGATCGGTCTGGCGATCACCCTGGAACCCATCCCGGTGACCGCCTTCATCCTGCTGCTGTCGGCCGACCGCGGTCTGCGCAAGGGTCTGGCCTTCGTGCTGGCCTGGCTCGCCTGCCTCGTCCTGGTGCTCGCCCTGACGGTCACGGCGACCGGCGGGAACCCGCCCAAGGCGCAGAGCACGCCGTCGACGGCGGTCCTGGCGGTCAAGATCGCCCTCGGCGTGGGCCTGATCGCGTACGGCGAGCACCGGCGGCGCCGGCTCGGCCGCCGGCCCCCGCGCGAGCCCGCCTGGGCCGCCCGGCTCGACCACGTCTCGGTCTGGACGGCGGCCGGCATCGCGGTGCTCGTCCAGCCGTGGGGCCTGGTCGCCGCGGGCTGCGCCACGGTGGTGAACGCCGATATGTCGCACGTCACCTCGTACCTCGTGCTGATGGGCTTCTGTCTGCTCGCCAGCGCCAGCCTGCTCGCCATGCAGCTGTACGCCACCTTCCGGCCGAGGACGGCGCAGCAGAGCCTCGCCAGGCTCCGTACCTGGATGAACAGTCACCAGGACCAGGCGATCGTGGTGATCTGCCTGCTGGTCGGCCTGTGGCTGGTCGGCAAGAGCATTTCCCAGCTGGTCTAGCGAGGAGGCGCCGTGACGTCCGAGCAGGTGATCACCGGTCTGGGGCTCATCGTGGTGCTGGCCGTCGGGTCGCAGCTGGTGGCGAGCCGGCTGCGGATCCCGGCGCTGCTCGTCCTGCTCCCGGTCGGGTTCACCGCCGGCGCGCTGACGGACGAGGTCGACCCCGAGCAGCTGCTCGGCCCGGCGTTCTCCCCGCTGGTTTCGCTGGCGGTCGCGGTGATCCTCTACGACGCCGGGCTGGAGCTGGACCTGCGCAGGCTCCGCGGGCACACCCGGCGGTCGGTGGTGCGGCTGATCTGGCTGGGGACGCTCATCACCTGGGTGGTCGCGACGGCGTTCGCGGTGCCGGTGCTGGGCATGTCCCAGCGGGCCGCGGTGATGCTGGGGGCGATCCTGGTGGTCTCCGGGCCGACCGTGGTCGGGCCGCTGCTGAACCACGTCCGCCCGACCGAGCGGCTGCAGCGGATCCTGATCTGGGAGGGCTCCCTGATCGACCCGGTCGGCGGCATCCTGGGTGCGCTGGTGTTCCACGCGGTCGTCGCGGCCGACCGGACGGGGCCGGGCACCCGGATCGGCCAGTTCTGCCTGAGCGCGGCGCTGGGGCTGGCGGGCGGCGCCTTCGGGGCGCTGGTGCTGTGGCTGCTGCTGCGTCACGTGCGGCTGAGCGAGGTGCTGGGCACCACCACGCAGCTCGCCGCCGTGGTCGGGGTGGCGGCCGGCTGCGACGCGCTGCGGGACGACACCGGGCTGATCTCGGCGGTGGTGATGGGGATGGCGCTGGCGAACCTGCCGAGCGTGGACCTGCCCGCCCGCCGGCCGTTCTTCGAGACGCTGGCTTCGCTGATCATCGGGCTGCTGTTCGTCTCGATCTCGGCGACCGTGACACCGAAGTCGCTGGAGCACCTGGTGCTGCCGACGCTCGCCCTGGTGGCCGTGCTGGTGCTGCTGGTACGGCCGCTGGTGGCGCTGCTGGCGACGGCGCGCACGGACGTGCCGCGCGGCGAGCGGTGCTTCATCGGCTGGATGGCGCCGCGCGGCATCGTGGCCGCCGCGACCGCCTCCACCTTCGCGGCCTCCCTGGTGCAGGACCACGTCGGGGGCGCCGAGAAGATCCTGCCCGCGACCTTCCTGGTGATCGTCGCCACGGTGATGCTGTACGGCCTGACGGCCCGCCCGGTGGCCCGGCTGCTCGGCGTGCTGCGGCCCGCGCGTTCGCGGCCGCTCCTGGTCGGCGGTGCCGCCTGGGCCGTCGACCTGGGGCGTGCGCTGCGGTCGCAGGGCCTGGACGTGCTGATGTGGGCCGGGTCCGGGCGGCAGCGCGCCCGGATCGCCGAGGCGGGCCTGGAACTGGTGCCGGGTGAGCTGCTCGCGGCGGCCACCGGCGCGGGCGCGGAACTGGAGGGCATCACCGGGGTCCTGCTGCTGACGGAGGAGGACGACTTCAACGCGCTGGCCTCGATGACGCTGCGGGAGAGCGTGGACGGCCCGGTGTACCGGCTGGGACCGCCGCCCGACAGCAGCGGGGTGATGGCGCCCTTCATGGGCGGTGAGGCGCTCTTCGGCGCCGGTCTGACCGGGCCCGAGCTGGCCCGCCGCTACGAGGAGGGCGCACGGATCGAGACCCGCCGGGTCGACGTCGGCCTCCCGTCAGGACATCAGGTGCTCTTCCTGGTACGGCCGGACGGGCAGCTGGTGCCGGTCACCGAGGCGCACACGCCCGTCCCGCGCCCGGGCGACGCCGCGGTGCTGCTGGCGCCGGCGGCCGGCCCGGACGGGCCGTGAGGAGGTCGACGGACGACCGGAGTCCGTGCGTGACGTCCCGGCACGGGTGACCGGGCGCGTCCGGCTGTCGGTCCCCGGCGACAGGGTGCGGCATGGGACTCGACGTCTACGCGGTGCGGCCGGGGGATGCCGCTGTCACCGGGCACGCCACGCTCACGAGGCCGGTGGCCTTCGGCTGGCTCGCGCCTTCGGGCACGGACGCCTTCCGCGCGGTCGACCGCGGGTACCCGGACGGTCTGATGTGGCCGTCCGACGGCGACCCGACGGGCTTCCGGGGCGCGGTCCACCAGCAGGGGGTCGAGGACGAGTTCGGGGTGAGCCCGTACGAGCTCGCCGACCCCGCCGAGGTCGCCGCGCTCGCCGGGCGGGTCGACGACTGGCTCGCCGCCGCCCGCCGCGAGGGCCGCACGGAGGTCGAACTCGGCGCGGGGGCCGTGCCGCTCGGCGGCATCGCCGCGCTGGGCCGCTTCCTGGGTGCGGCGGCCTCCCAGGGCCTCTGGCTGCTCCCGGACTTCTGAGCCCGGCACCTGCCTGGCGGGAGAGCCCCCTCCACCACCCCCGGCCCGGGCGGCCCTCCTGTCATCGCCCGCTGTCCCGGAGGAAGGCGTCGATCGCCTCGAAGGTGGCGCCGGGACGCTCGATCTGCGGCAGGTGCCCGGCCTCGGGGAGCAGTTCGAACCGGGCGTCCGGGATCGCGTCGGCGAGCCGGCGCCCGTAGGCCGGGGTGACGATGCCGTCGGCGGCCCCCACAGGACGAGGGTCGGGACGCGGAGCCCGCCGAGCCGGGCCAGCAGGCCGGGGTCGTGCATGTAGGGATCGCCGGCGAGGTCCTTGAGTGCGGCGGCGTTCGCCCGCTGGACGGCGGCCTGTGCGGGGGTGAGGCCCGCCGGGTCGACGGCGAAGCGGCCCGGGTCGTGGTACGCGTGCTCGGCCAGGCCGCGGGGGCCGAGGGCCGAGACGTCGCGGATGGGCTCGCCCTCGATCAGCACACCGACCGAGTTGACCAGCACGAGTGCGCCGATCCGCCCGTCGGTGTCCCGCAGGGCCGCCTCCATGCCGATCCAGCCGCCGATGGACGACCCGACGACGACGGCCCCGCGCGTGTCGTCGGCGGCGAGCAGGCCGAGGTAGGCGTCGGTGAGGTCCGCCACGGTGCGGACGGCCGCCGAGCGGTCGGTGCCGTTCCAGCCGGGGTGGGTCGGGGTGACGGCGCGCATGCTGCCGGCCAGGTGGCGGGCGAGGCCGTCGACCGTCCGGGGGCCGCCGCCGCCGTGCAGGACGAGCGCCGTGCGCCCGGCGCCCGCTTCGGCGAGGTCGACGTCGAGGCCGGGGCGGAGGCGGCGGGTCCCGGTGGTCGGGTCCTGAGTGCGGGTGGTCGGATCCGGTGTGCGGGTGGTCGGGGTCATGGGGCGGCCGCCTTTCGGTCGGAGGGCGCGGCCGGTGGGCCGCGGCTTCCCGAGTACCGTAACTACACATGCGTATATACGCAAGCGTAGAAAGCGGGAGTAGGATCGGCGCATGGCTGTAGACCTCGAAATCCTGGGCCGCGCCGTCAAGCAGGCGCAGTACCGCCACCACCGGGCACTGGACACCCGGCTGGCCGCCGTCGGCACCACGCTGGCCCAGTGGGACGCCCTGCGGGCGATCGCCCGCGCCCCGGGCGCCTCCGGACACGAACTCGCCGTGGCGACCTTCCAGGGCGACCAGGCCTTCGGCACCCTCGCCAACCGGCTCGCCGCCCAGCACCTGATCGAACGGCGCCCGGGGCACGGCCGCCGGATCGAGCACCACCTCACCCCGGCCGGCGAGCGCGTCCTGGCCGCCGGGCGGGCGGTCGCCACCGAGGTCCTCGACGCGTCCTTCGCGCCCCTCACCGACGACGAACGCGCCACCCTGCTCGGCCTGCTGGACCGCGTCGGGCGGCTGGACCCGGAGACCGGCCCGGCCCTCGCGACCGGCCTCCCGGGGCATCCCTGACGGGCAGCGGGCGGACCGGGCGGGCAGTGGGGCGAGCCCACGGCAGGGCGGGCGCGCGGTAGGGCCGCGTCAGCCGCCCAGACGGTCGTACCAGCGGCGGAAGAGCTCCTGCGGCTCGTCGGTGAAGGCCCACGGAACGCGGGTGGGACGGTTGCCGAGCAGTCCGAAGACCTGGCGGGCGCGGTCCAGCGAGCCGGCCATCACCAGTCCGTGCGCCAGGTGGTTGAGGTCCGCGACGTCCTGGGCGAACTCGTGGACCCGGTGGTCCACCCAGTGCAGGCAGGTCTGCTCCAGGTCGCGGAGGGCGGCGTCGCTCTTCCAGTGCTGGGACAGGGCGAGCGCGGTCGCGCCCCCGGTCTCCACCAGATGCCGGTAGTGCTCGGCCCTGGCGGCCTGGACGAGGGCGAGCAGCGGGGAGCCGGACGGTGCGAAGGAGGCGCTGTCCCACGCGAAGTCGTACATCTGGGCGTGCGAGCCGTGCCAGCGGGCGGAGATGTGCCGCAGCACCTGGTGGTGGCCCTCACGGGTCTCCCGGTCGCGGGCCTGGAGTTCGCGCCACCACTGGGAGGTCTGCGGGTGCCCGCCGGCGTACAGCCTGGCCGTCGTCATGAGCGAGACCCACGGGACCGGGTCGTCGGGGTGGCCGTGGGCCGCCTGGAGGCAGATCCGCACAACGCGGTCGAGGCGTTCGCGGTCGATCGCGTCGCGCCTGGGGTCGGGCGCGGGCCCGGCGGCCACCGCGTTGAACAGCCGCATCACGTCCGTCTCGGCACGCAGCACCATGGCGTCGACGCTGCTGGGCTCGGCGGCCTGCCAGGTCTCCACGGTGCGGTTGCCGGCGGCGGCGTCGGCGAGCAGGCGCATCCGGTGGGTGCGTCGGTCCCAGTCCCGTCCGGTGGCGTGCAGCAGGTCGCGGGCGCCCTGCCAGCGGCCCACCATGATGTCCTGGCGCGCCTCGGCGAGGGGCCGGTCGCCGAAGGTCGGATCGAAGACGGTCGTCTGGGGACGACTGCGGGCTCTGGCCACGGGGTGGACACTCCTGCCGGTACGGGCGCTGCGGTGCGGACGGGTTCTGCAGTGCGGGCGCCGCGGTGTGCGGGGCCTGGTTGCCGGGCAGCCTGCGAATGCCCGGCGCGGGAGGTGCGGACGGCCCGGAAACGGTGGCGGGCCGCCCCGGGTGGGGCGGCCCGCCGAGGGGTCACAGGTCGGTGGCGAGACCGGTCCGGTCGCTTCCGGCCAGAGTGGGTTCGCTGTCCCCGTACCGGGCTTCGACGTCGTCGGCGTCGGCGGCGTCGAGCCGGGCCGGCCGGTAGTACGAACTGCCCTTGGCCCAGTACCAGCCCATCGGGACCAGGCCGACGGCCAGCGTGCCGAGCCCCAGGGCGAGTTGGAGGGCAGTGAAGTCGAACAGCGCCTGGACGAAGACGAACGCCATGAACAGCGCGCCGATCAGCGGCCACAGGCCGATGAACACCGCGTTGGACACCGACTTGAACAGCAGCCTGCGGTAGGCCACGACCACCGCGAGCCCGGCGAGTGCGTAGTAGAAGGCGATCTGGAGGCCGATCGCGTTGACCGCGGCGGTGAGGATGGTGTTGACCGAGCCGAGGGCGTTGGAGCCGACGAACAGCAGCAGTGAGACCACGGTGACCACGGCCAGCGCCACCCAGGGGGTCTGCCAGCGCAGGTGGGACCGGCCGAAGACGGCCGGGACCGTCCGGTCGCGGCCCATCGCGAACAGCGAGCGGGAGACCTGGATCAAGGTGGTCTCCAGGGTGGCGATGGTCGACAGCACGACCGCGACGACCAGCACCTTGCCGCCCCAGCCCGGCCAGACCGCCTCGCCGAGGTCGGAGAGCAGCGTGCCGCTGTTGGCCCGGATGTCGTCCTGACTCATGATCAGGTTGACCGAGATGGTGACCGTCTCGAAGATCGCGAATGCGGTGATGACACCGAGCAGGCCGCCGAGACCAGCGTTGCGGCGGCTGTTGGAGGTCTCCTCGCTGAGGTTCGCCGTGACGTCCCAGCCCCAGAAGTAGAACGCGGCGATCAGGGCGGAGGCGGCGAACCCGCCGACGCCGCCGAAGTGGCCGAAGCCCCAGAGCCACGACCAGGAGAACACCGCGGCCGAGCCGCCGTGCAGGAGTGCCGCCACGCCGAACACGATCAGGATCGCGATCTCGATGCCCGTCATGACCCACTGGGCGTGCGCGGTGATCCGGGCGCCCATCAGCACCAGACCGGCCATCACCAGGAACCAGCCGGCGCCCACGGCGGTGGCCAGCGCGGTGTTGTCGGCCAGCCCCGGCGAGAAGAGCGACAGCGTGTACGCGCCGGCCGGCAGCGAGCCCGCGACCATGAAGAGCGTCGCCGAGACCACCAGCGCCCAGCCGCTCATGAAGCCGAGCGACGGGTGCAGCGCGCGGCCCACCCAGGAGTAGCTGGCACCGGCGTTGACGTCGATCCGGCCGAGGTAGTTGAACGCCCACGCGATGCCCAGCATCGGTATCGCACACCACAGCAGCGCGGCCGGCGAGTAGAGGCCCGCGGCCCCGGCGAGGGTGGCGGTGGTGGCGGCGAGCGAATAGGCCGGAGCGCTGCCGGCCACCGCCATCACGATCGTGTCGAAGGTGCCGAGAACGTTCGACCGCAGGCCTGATCTGCCGGCGGGAGGGGTAGTGCTCATCGGTGGCGCCTTTCTCGGCGTGCCGCCGGACCCGCCGGTTCGGCGCGTCCGTGCTGGGGAGGGATCCCGGACGACCGGCTCGTCCTCCGGCCGGCGCCGGGCCGTGCGACGAACGACCCGCGGGCCCGCTCGCGGGCGGTGGAGCCGATCGGTGCGGCGGTACGGTGCGGCGAGGCGCGGTGGGGGTCGTTCCGCGACCACCGCCCGTCCGCGGTGACGGGAGGCCGACGGGCGCGCGAAGGAGCCCCGCCGGCCGCGGGTCGGCGACTCTGCCGCCCTGGCCCCGGCGTGTCCCGCGACAGGTCCGCGCGGGATGGGCGTGAGTATTTCCGCTGGCTAAAAGCCTGTCAAGGCAATGGTGTTGAGCGCAGGTAAATTCCGTCGGCATGATCGTCGGGCGTCCCCGGGGCCGCCACGGCGCCCGCCGCGGGCCCACCGCGGGCCCACCGCGGCAGCAGCGGATCGGTCCTGTGCGCACCGTCCCGACGCGGCCGACGGGCCGGGACGGAGCGGGGAAAGAGGAGCGGGTGCGTTCGAGGCGAACCCTGCCGACGGCCGCCCCCACTGACGGCATGTCGGATCGGTCCGACCGTGCTCCGGGCCCGCCGTCGTGGACCCGCCCCCGGGGGGCGCCGTCCGGGGTCAGCTGTGGACGAGCTCCAGGACGGCGATGCCGGTGAGCACGGTGGCGCTGGCCGCCAGCCGGACGCGGCCGAGGCGTTCGCGCAGGAACAGCACACCGATGAGGGCGGCGATCACGATGCTGGTCTCGCGCAGCGCCGCGATCGTCGCCAGGTCGCCCGCGGTCTGCGCCCAGACCACCAGCCCGTACGCCGTCAGTGAGATGAGGCCGCCGGCCAGGCCGGTCCGGGTGCCCCGGCGCAGGGCGCCGGGAGGGCCCGGCCGCGCAGCAGCGCGGCCACCACGAGCATCGCCGCGCCCTGGGCGAGGAACATCCACGCGATGTACCCGCCGGCTGCACCGGCCCGCCGGACCCCGATGCCGTCGACCACGGTGTACCCCGCGATCAGCACGCCCGTGGTGACCGCCGCCCCCAGCGCGGGCAGCTGCTCACGACCGGGCAGCCCGCCGGCGAACGCGAGCCCGGCCAGCCCGAGCGAGATCACCAGGATGCCGAGCAGCCGCGCGCCGTGCAGCGGGTCGCCCAGCACGGTCGCGGCGAGCAGCGCCACCAGCATCGGTGAGGTGCCGCGGGCGAGCGGGTACATCTGCCCGAAGTCGCCCAGCCGGTAGGCCCGCACGAGCTGGAGCTGGTACCCGACCTGGAGGGCCGCCGAGGCGGCGAGGCACGGCCAGGACGCGCGGTCGGGCATCGGGGCCAGAGCCGCCATCACCCCGCCGACCACGAGGAAGACCGTGTTCATCAGCGCGAAGCCCGCCAGCTTGTCCGCCATCCCGTGGGCGAGGGCGTTCCACACGGCGTGCAGCAGAGCTGCGGCCAGGACCACCATCGGCACTGCTTCCGGACTCACCGGCACTCCCCCAGCAGGAAAAGTTGTACAGCCAACATCCAAGAGCACGGCGCCGGCACCGTCAACCGCCGGTCCCCCGTCGACCGCCGGTCCCCACCGCCGGGCAGCGGGCAGGGTTCGGCGGGCAGCGGGCGGGGTTCAGCGGGCGGCGCGCCACATGGTGGTCACCACATGCCCGGTGGCCGTCGTCACCCGCCCGTGGGCGGTGAACCCGGCCCGCTCGTACCGCGCGTTGTTCGCCGGATTGGACGACTCCAGGTAGGCGGCGGCCCCCAGCTCGTCGACCCGGGCCAGGCCCGCCGCCACCAGGCCCATGCCCAGCCCCTTGCCACGGTGGTCGCCGTGGGTCCCGAGGAGGGTCAGGTAGAAATGCGGGTCGGCGGGTCGGGCCTCCTCCAGCTGCTCGCCGATCCGCAGGATGTCCGCGGCCACCCGGGCGCCGGCCCGCTCCGTGAGCAAATCCTCCAGGCCCGCCTCCTCATCGGCCGTCAGCTCCGTACCGCCCGGGGGATCCAGATCGCCACCGACTCGGCGTGGTCGGTCACCTGACTCCACGGATAGCGAAGCGCCGAGGTCGCGTACAGCCGCCACATCGCGGCCGCCTGCTCGGCCCGGTGCTCCTCGTCCGGGAATGCCGGCCCCCAGAGCGGGTCGTGGAAGAAGGCCGTCGTCAGGGTCCCGACGATGGCATCGAGGTCTCCGGGGCCGGCCGCGCGGGCGGGCACCGGACGGTATCCGGAGGTCATCGCTCCACTCTATTCGGGCCCGGACGAGCGGCGGTGCCGCGTACGGCCGCCGCGCGGAGGTTTGCGCAGCGCCACGGCAGGTCATACGGCCGATCGGTCCATACGGAGGAGGCCGGCCCGCGCACCCGCGTGTCCGGCCCGAGCAGGAGAGGCAGGGGACGGACATGCCGGTGATCCGGGACGCAGGCCACACCATCGACCTGGCGGGGTACCGGGTCGACGCGACGGACGGCCACCTCGGCCGGGTGGACCGCCACTCGGACTACGTCGACGAACAGCACATCGTGGTGGACACCGGGGTCTGGGTCTTCGGCCGGGAGATCAGCCTGCCGATGACGGCCGTGGCCGCGGTCGACGAGCGCCACCGCATCGTCACCCTCGCCCTCTCCAAGGCCGAGGTCGCGAAGGTGTACCAGGAGCAGACGTCCCGGCTGTTCGGGGCCGACACCCGGAAGGCGTCCACCCCGGCCGACCCTGCCGCCGGACGCCCGGCGGACGAGGGGCATGACGAGAAGCCCGGGCAGGACGAGGGACAGCACAGCGGCGGCGGGCGGGCGGAGGGGACGGGCCGCCCCGACGCGTGAGCCCGCCGCCGGGCCCCGACACGGCCCGGCCGCGCACCCTGCGCGAGGATGGCGGCATGGCATCCGACGAGGGCTACCTGCTCGACAACCGGCAGCGCGAGGCCGGCCGGCGCTTCGACGCACTCGCGGAGCTCTTCGACCCGTGGACGCTCGCCCACCTCGACCGGCTCGGGCCGGCCGAGGGGTGGCGCTGCTGGGAGGTGGGCGCCGGCGGCCCGTCCCTGCCCGGCGCCCTGGCCGCCCGGGTCGGACCCACCGGCCATGTCCTGGCCACCGACATCGACACCTCCTGGCTGGACCGGGCGGGCGCACCGGGCGTCGAGGTACGGCGGCATGACGTCACCCGCGACGACCCGCCGGCCGGCGGCTTCGACCTGGTGCACGCCCGGCTGGTGCTCGTCCACCTGCCCGACCGGGCGGAGGCCCTGCGGCGCATGGCCGCGGCGCTGCGGCCCGGTGGCTTCCTCGTCCTGGAGGACGCCGACCCCGCGCTGCAGCCGCTCGCCTGCCCCGACGAACGCGGCCCGGCCGAGCAGCTCGCCAACCACGTCCGCCGCGGCTTCCGCGCCCTGCTCGCCGATCGCGGCGTCGACCTCTCCTTCGGCCGGACGCTGCCCGCCCTGCTGCGCGGGGCGGGGCTGACCGACGTACGGGCCGAGGGCTACTTCCCGGTCACCTCACCGGCCTGCCGCGAGCTGGAGGCCGCGACCGTGCGCCAGCTCCGCACGCAGCTGACCGGCGGCGGGCTCGCCACCGAGGAGGAGATCCAGCGCCACCTGGCCAACCTGGAGAGCGTGGAGCTCGATGTCACCACCGCACCGCTGGTGACCTGCTGGGGCCGCCGTCCGCCGTGATGTCCCCCGTCACCACCGGCGTCAGGCGTGGCGGTCGTGGTCGGCCAGCACCTCCCCGATCATCCGCCGCTGCTCGGCGGCCCTGTCCGGATCGGCACTGTCCGGATCGGCACCGGCCGACTCGGTCAGCACCAGCAGGGCCTTCCACAGCGCCCAGCCGCGGGCGCGCGCCCACGTCCCCGCGTCCTGGGCGACCGTGACCCGGAAGGCCTCCCGGCTGTCGCCGGAGAACATGCCCCAGGCGATGACGAGATCGCAGGCCGGATCGCCGACACCCGACGTGCCGAAGTCGATGACGGCCGCCAGCCGTCCGTCCCGGACGAGCAGGTTCCCGGCTGCGACGTCCCCGTGGAACCAGACCGGCGCACCCCGCCGTTCACCGACCAGCGCGGCCTCCCAGACGGCGGCGGACCTGCGGAGCTCGTCCTGCCCGAGGACGCCGTCCCGCTCCAGGACGGCCAGGCAGCACCGGGTCTCTTCGTCGTACGCGGCCGGTGGCGTCCCCCGGTACCAGCTGTGCGCGCCGGCGAGGGGCCCGTCGGTCGCGTCGCACCGCTGCAGGGCGCGCAGGAACTCCCCGACCGCGACGGCGAACCGGGCCGGGTCGTCGATCCGTCCCCGGGCGGCCGTCTCCCCGGTCAGCCAGCCGCGGACGGACCACGGGAAGGGGTACCCGCGGCCCGGCACACCCTCGGCAAGGATCTCCGGCACGACGACCGGCAGCGACGGCGCCAGCCGGGGCAGCCAACGGCTCTCCTTGGCGACCGCGGGGACGTACCCGGCGGCGGTCGGGAGCCGGACGGTCATCCCGGTGCCGAGGCGGTAGGTGCGGTTGTCCCACCCGTCGACCTCCACCGGAGTGACCGGCAGGCCGCGCCACTGCGGGAACTGATCGGCGATCAGGCGGCGGACCAGTGAGGCGTCGATGCCGGCCCGGCCGTCGGGGGAGGTGTCGGCCATCCTCGGATCATCGGGCCGGACGGCGCCGCGGGCAACGGAATATCGGGAGCCCGTGGCGGGCCGGCCCCGTCCCTACCGGCCGGGCAGCGCCGCGAGCGCCGCCGCCAGCGGCTCCAGCACGGCCGCGGTGTAGGGCGTGGGGAGCTGGATGATCGCGAGTTGGGCCCCGTGCGCGCCGAACTCCGCGGCGTCCGCGGCCGTCCGTGCCGGATCGCCGGTGAACCGCACCTGGGTGGAGAGCAGGATCTGCGCCGGGTCGCGGCCGACCTCCGCGCAGTGCCGGTGCAGCACCTCCCGGGCCCGCACGAACTGCCGAGGCGTCCCGCTGTCGAAGTTCCAGTGCTGGGCGTACCGGGCGGCGGTGCGCAGCGTGCGCCGCTCACCGCTGCCGCCGATGCAGAGCGGCGGGTGCGGCTGCTGCACGGGCTTGGGGTGGCAGCGGGCGTCGGTCAGTACGTAGTGGCTGCCGCGGAAGGTCGTGGTCGGCTCCGGCGAGAGGAGCCCGACGAGCACCTGGCAGGCCTCCTCGAACCGGTCGCTGCGCTCCCGCGGACTGCCGAGCCCGATGCCGTAGGCGGCCGACTCCTCGGTGTTCCAGCCCGTCCCGACGCCGAGTTCCAGTCGGCCGTCGGAAATGACGTCGAGGGTGGCGGCCATGTTGGCGAGTACCGCAGGATGCCGGTAGTGAATGCCGGTGACCAGGGTGCCCAGCCGCAGCCGCCGGGTCGCCCGGGCGAGCGCGGCGAGGGTGATCCAGCCCTCCAGGCGCGAGGTCGTGGGGTCGGTGCCGTGCATCGCGTGGAAGTGGTCGGACGTCCAGCCGGACTCGAACACCTCGATGTCGTCGGCGGCCTGCCACACGTCGAGCATCGCGGCCCACGTGGTGTTCTGCGGTGACGTCTTGAAGGCGAATCGCATGCCCCCACGGTAGGAGCGCGGCCTGGGCACGGACAGCCGGTCCCGGGAATCACCTGACGGTCCCGCGGCCCCGCGCACCGGCGGGTGGCCGGTGCGCGGGGCCCGAGGGGCGGGGCCCGGCAGAGGGGCGGTCAGCGGGACGGTCAGCGGGCGGGTGAGCCCGCCGGGGCCGGGGCGTAGCCGGCGGGCCGGGTCGTGAAGGTGCCACGGCCCTGCGTCCGGCTGCGCAGCCGGGTCGCGTAGCCGAACAGCTCGGCCAGCGGGACGGTCGCGGTGACCACGGCCGTACCCTCCCGGGTGACCTGCCCGGTCACCCGGCCGCGCCGGGCCGCCAGGTCGCCGAGCACCCCGCCGACGGCGTCCTCCGGCACCGTGGCCGTGACTTCGGCCAGCGGTTCCAGCAGGACGGTCGTGACGGTCCGCAGCGCCTCGCGGAGCGCGAGCCTGCCGGCGGTGCGGAACGCCATCTCCGACGAGTCCTTGGGATGGGTGGCCCCGTCCGTCAGCGTGACCCGCAGCCCGGTGACCGGGTGGCCGCCGAGCGGGCCGTCGGCGAGCGCGTCCCGGCAGCCCGCCTCGACCGCCCGGACGTACTCGGCCGGGACCCGGCCGCCGGTGACCGCGGAGGTGAAGGCGAACTCCGCCCGGTCACCGCGGCCGCCGCCACCCGCCGCCGCGAGGGCGGCCGCCGGATCGCCCGGCTCCAGCGGCCCGACATCCAGCACGACGTGGGCGAACTGCCCTGCTCCGCCGTCCTGTTTGACGTGCCGGTAGAGCAGGCCCGACACGGCTCCGGCCGGCGTCTCCCGGTAGGAGACCCGCGGACGGCCGACGCCGAGCTCCAGGCCGTGGGCGCGGCGGATCTTCTCCACCGCGACCTCCAGATGCAGCTCGCCCATGCCGGAGAGCAGGGTCTGCCCGGTCTCCCGGTCGGTCGCGACCAGCAGCGACGGGTCCTCCTCGACCAGCCGTGCGAGCGCGGACGCCAGGCGGCCCGTGTCGGTGCTCCGTCGGGCCTCGACCGCCACCGAGACGACCGGGTCCGCGACCGTCGGCGGTTCGAGCAGCAGCGGCGCCGCGGGCAGGCACAGGGTCGCGCCCGCCCGGGCGGCCTTCGGTCCGACGACCGCGACGATGTCGCCCGCCACCGCCCGCTCCACCTCGGCGTGGCGGTCGGCTCGGACGCGCAGGATGCGGCCGATGCGCTCGGTGCGGCCCGTGCCCGCGTCCACCACCGTGTCCCCCTTCCCGATCGTTCCCGAGTACACCCGGAGATAGGTCAGCCGGCCGGTCGGCGCCGCGGCCACCTTGAAGACCAGGGCCGCGAACGGCGCGTCCGGGTCGGCCGCCCGCTCCTCCACCGCGTCACCCGACGTGCCGCGTACCGGCGGTACGTCCAGTGGTGACGGCAGGTACGCCACGACGGCGTCCAGCAGGGGTTCGACGCCACGGTTCCGGTACGCCGATCCGCAGAGCACCACGACGCCCTCACCGCTGCGGGTGAGGTCGCGGAGGGCGGCGGACAGCGTCGCCCCGGAGAGCGCCGACCGTCGGCAGAACTCCTCCAGCGCGCCGGGGTGGAGCTCGGCCACGGTCTCCTCCAGCAGGCTCCGGCGGCGCTGCGCCTCCTCCCGCAGGTCGTCCGGGACGTCGCTCTCCTGCGCGGCGTCGGCCCCGTCCGCCCACACCAGCGCCCGCATCCGGACGAGGTCCACCACGCCGGTGAAGCGGTCGGACGTCCCGATCGGGAGCTGGACGACGAGCGGGACGACGTGCAGGCGCTCACGGATCGAGGCGACGGCGGTGTCGAGGTCGGCTCCCGCCCGGTCCAGCTTGTTGACGAACGCGATCCGCGGCACACCGTGCCGGTCCGCCTGGCGCCACACCGACTCGCTCTGCGGCTCGACGCCCGCGACGGCGTCGAACACGGCCACCGCGCCGTCCAGCACCCGCAGCGAGCGCTCGACCTCGTCGGCGAAGTCGACGTGGCCCGGCGTGTCGATCAGGTTGATGCGGTGGCCGTCCCAGTGGCAGGTCACCGCCGCGGCGAAGATCGTGATGCCGCGGTCGCGCTCCTGGGAGTCGAAGTCGGTGACGGTCGTACCGTCGTGGACCTCGCCGCGACGGTGGACGTCACCGGTCAGGTAGAGGATCCGCTCGGTCACGGTGGTCTTGCCGGCGTCGACGTGCGCGAGGATGCCGAGGTTGCGGACGGTGCTCGTCGCGGTGGTGACAGGAGTGGCAGGGGTGGTCAGGTCGGTGCGCATGGCCCGAGGCCTTTCGAGGTGGTGCGGAAGAGGGCGGCGCGATGACGGGTGACGCGGCGTCGGTCCGGGCCCGCAGGAAGGCCCCTCCCCGGTGCGACGGCACCGGGCATTCCACCCGGGCCGATTCGGCCGGCCCTGCGGGGGCCGCCGGGAGGGACGGCCCACGAGCGGGACGGCCCTCGGTGGGACGGCCCTCGGGTGGGGCGGGAGGGGCAGCGGTCAGACGTTCGCCGCGGACATCCGGTACCGGCCGCGCAGCCGGCACCGGGGGGACGAGGACACCAGGATCACCTCGTACCGGGACGGGGGATCACGACGGCGATGCGGTCACGCACGGCCCGGCCCCCTCACTCGTCGCGGCACACACCGCTCCTGTCGCGGCGGCGCACCTTCTGCCGCCGACTGTAGCCATCCGCGATACGACCGGGACACCGGTTTTCGGCGCGTCCTGACGATCCGTCGGTTCCGGTGCGGTGGCGCGGAGTACCGGTGCCGCCGACCGGGCAGGGTCATCCTGGGCCCGGCGGATCCGGTGGGCCGTGCGGTGTGGCAGGATCCGTCCGCTGCGGCACCGCGCCGAGGCGGAGCGGGTGGAGGAGATCGTCGTGAAGACTTTCGAGTGGGCGTGTGTGGCCGCGGTGTGGGCGACCGTCCTCCTTCAGGTCGCGCCGGTCGCCGCCCGCAACCGGATGCCCCGTTGGTGGGGCGATCGCATCTCGGCGCCGCGCCTGTGGGCGGCCGGTCTGGTCGTCCTGGCCGTGGGCGCCACCCTGGCGATCGCCGTCTCCGGCCGTCGGGGCAGCAGTCTGGCCACCGGCCTCGGCCTGCTCGCCGTGGTGGGCGGGCTGGGCATGACCGGCTGGGCACACCGGGCGAACCGGGGCTGAGCCGACCCTGTCGTACCGGGCGGCCGCGGCCGGTCCCGGCCCTGCCCGACGCCCCGACGCCCCGACGCCCCGACGGGACCGTATCGACCGGCCGTTGTATGCCCCTTGTCGCGCGAGATCGACGGCCGCGCGGTTCCGTGTTTCCCGACTGCCCACGTGACGGATCGTCAGCGATGGCCCCTGCGCAGCGCCATGCCCCCCTCGCCCCATCCCCCCGATGGCACGTCACCAAGTCTCACGTTGATGTCGAGTTCTTGCAAACATCGATCGAAATATTGTGGTCATCTGCGAGAAATGGTTAAGTGAGCCCCGCCACACGCGGCTTGTCCCGGGCGGCCGTTCCGCCGTCGACGCCGCGCGGTGTTCCGGGTGCCGAGGGGCACGGGCCCCGTGCGGCCGACCCCCACTGCTCCCCCACCAGCCATTGGAGCCCTGCGTGTTCCACCATCCGCTCCGCGCCGTCCGACGCTGGGCAGCGGGTCTCACCTGCGCCGCCCTGCTCGGCGCCGCGCCCGCGATCGCCCTGCCGGCCCAGTCGGCCGGCGCGGCCACCCCGCCCGGCGCAGCCGTCCCGTTCACCCAGTACCAGGCCGCCGACGCGGCCACCAACGGCACTGTCCTCGGGCCGAGTTACACCTACGGCACACTCGCCTCCGAGGCCACCGGCCGCAAGGCCGTGCAACTGGTCGGCCAGGGCAAGTACGTGCAGTTCACGCTCACCGCACCGGCCAACGCGGTCGACTTCCACTACGCCATTCCGGACTCCCTCGACGGCAAGGGCCTGACCGCGCCGCTGAGCGTCTACGTCAACGGCACGAAGTCCCAGTCGATCCAGCTCACCTCCAAGAACAGCTGGCTGTACGGCGCGTACACCTTCACCAACAACCCCGCCGACGTGGGCAATCCGCAGAGTGCCGTGCCGCACGACTTCTACGACGACGCGCGGATGATGTTCCCGTCCGTCCTGCCCGTCGGCACGGTGGTGAAGCTCCAGGTCGACGCGGGCGACACCGCTCCCTGGTACGTCATCAACACCGCCGACTTCGAGAACGTCGCCGCGCCGCTGGCCAAGCCCGCCGGGTACCTGGACGTCACGCAGGCGCCGTACGGCATCGACAACACGGGCGTCGCCGACGCCACCGGCAAGCTGCAGCAGGCGGTCAACGACGCCTCGGCCGCGGGCACCGGCGTCTACCTGCCGCAGGGCCTCTACACCATCACCGCGCCGATCGGCCTGAACAAGGTCGCGGTGGCGGGCGCCGGCCAGTGGTACACGAAGCTGACCGGCCACAACGTGGAGTTCCAGGGCAACGTCGGCCAGACCACCGGTGTCACCGTCCGCGACCTGGCGATCTTCGGGAACGTCAACACCCGTGACGACAGCGACGGTTCGGTCAACGGCTTCAACGGCGGCTTCAACAACACGGTGATCTCCGACGTCTGGATGCAGAACGTCAAGGTCGGCGCGTGGATCGTCGGCCCGACCACCAACCTGACGATCCAGAACGTCCGGATCCTCGACACGCTCGCCGACGGCATCAACTTCGACGGCGGCATCACCAACTCCGCCGTCCGCAACAGCTTCCTGCGCAACACCCAGGACGACGGCCTGGCCATGTGGTCGTCGACCAACGACAGCGGCAACACCTTCGACCACAACACGGTCGACTCCCCCGGACTGGCCAACAACATCGCCCTGTACGGCGGTTCGGACAACAGCGTGACCAACAACCTGGTCCGCGACACGGTCACCCGCGGCGGCGGCATCCACGTCGGCAACCGCTTCGGTGCCGTCGCCCTCGCCGGCACCACCACGATCAGCGGCAACCAGCTCGTCCGCACCGGCCAGTTCGACCCGGGTTGGGACTACGGCGTCGGAGCGATGTGGTTCTTCGCCCTCGACTCGGCGATGGCGGGCACGATCAACATCTCCGACAACCAGATCCTCTCCAGCCCCTACGAGGCCTACCAGTTCCAGGGCACGCTGGAGGGCGGCAAGCCGATCAGCAACGTGCACATCAGCAACGACACCGTCAACGGTGTCGGCACCTACGTCTTCCAGATCGGCACCACCGGCTCCGCGGACGTCTCCGGGGTGACGGCCACCAACGTCGGCGTCGCCGGGGCGCAGAACTGCGGCTCCGGCTTCGCGCTCACCGTCGGCCCCGGCAACTCCGGCTGGTCCGCGACACCCACCTGCGGATTCCCCGGCGCGGCGCCGGTCACCGCCTTCCCCGGCACGGTGACGTTCCAGAACGCGCAGGTCGGCCGGGCCACCCCCGTGCAGAAGGTGACCGTCTACAACACCGGCCGCTCGGCCACCGGCCTCGGCGGCATCACCGCCACCGGCGGCTTCACCGTCACGCCCGACCCCGCCACCCCGTGCGGCACCGGGCTGGCCGGTGCCAACCCCACCGACCCCGGCATGTGGTGCCAGGTCGACGTCTCCTACACCGCACCCGCCTCCGGCATCACCACCGGCACCCTGACCATCCCGAACGGGCAGCCCGGCGGCCCCGCCACCGTGCAGCTGATCGGCACCGACGGCGGCAGCACCGTCAACACCCCCGTCTCGGCGAGCCCCGGCTCGCTCGCCTTCGGCAGCATCGCCGTCGGAAGCACCACCTCGGCGCAGACGGTGACCGTCAGCAACCCCGGACCGGCCGCGGCCACGCTGTCGTCCATCACCGTCACCGGACCGTTCGCGCAGACCAACACCTGCGGCGCCACCCTGGCCGCGGGCGCGACCTGCACCGTCGCCGTGACCTTCAAGCCGACCACCGGCGGCCCGCAGAGCGGCACCCTGGCGATCGCCAACTCCACCACCACGACGCCGGTCGGCACCACGCTCACCGGCACCGGCGTCTCCGCCACGACCAACCTGGCGGCGGGCGCGACCATGACGGCGAGCAGCGCCAACGGCGGCTTCCCGGCCACCAACACCAACGACGGCAACACCTCCAGCTACTGGGAGAGCAGCAGCAACGCCTTCCCGCAGTGGCTCCAGGCCGACCTCGGCTCGGCCCAGCAGGTCGGCTCGCTGACCCTGGACCTCCCGCCGGCGACCGCCTGGGCGACCCGCACCGAGACCCTCTCGGTGCTCGGCTCCGCGGACGGCAGCACCTGGACGACACTGAAGGCGTCCGCCGGCTACACCTTCGATCCGGCCACGGGCAACACCGTCACGGTCGGCCTGCCGACCGGCACGGTGCGCTACCTGCGGATCAACGTCACCGGCAACACCGGGTGGCCAGCCGCCCAGTTCTCGGAGCTGCTGGTCTTCCCCGGCGGCGGCGGAGGCGGCGGGGGCGGCACCACGGCCCCGGCGCTGACCGCCGCACCGGCGAGCCTCTCCTTCCCCGGCCAGGCCATGGGCAGCACGAGCACGGCGCGGTCGACCACCGTCACCAACACCGGCACCGCGGCGGCCACCCTGGGCGCCGTCACCGCCACCGGTGACTTCGCCGCCACCAGCACCTGTGGGGCGACGCTGGCCGCGGGCGCCTCCTGCACCGTGAGTGCCACCTTCACGCCGACCGGCACCGGGGCGCGGACGGGCACCCTCACGGTCGCCTCCAACGACCCGGCGGGCCCGCTCACCGTCGCCCTGTCCGGCACCGGCAACGCGGCCGGCGGCGGCAACCTGGCGCTGGGCGCGACCATGACCGCCAGCAGCTCCACCCAGAACTACGGCCCCGGCAACACCAACGACGGCAACGCCGCCAGCTACTGGGAGAGCGCCAACAACGCCTTCCCGCAGTGGATCCAGGCCGACCTGGGCGGTGCCAGGAACGTCACCACGATCACCCTGGCCCTCCCGCCGTCCGCCGACTGGGCGACCCGCACGGAGACCCTGTCGGTGCTCGGCTCCACGGACGGCAGCACCTGGACGACGCTGAAGGCGTCCGCCGGCTACACGTTCAACCCGGCCACGGGCAACACCGTCAGCCTCACCGTGCCGACCAGCTCGGTCCGGTACGTGCGGCTGAACGTCACCGGCAACACCGGCTGGCCCGCCGGGCAGCTCTCGGAGTTCCAGATCTACTCCTGATCCGGCATCCGCAGGCCGACGGGCCGGTGGCCCACCCCCGAGGGTGGGCCACCGGCCCGTCGCGCTCCACCGGGCGCCGTGCGCAGCGCGCCGCGTACCCGCCGCCCGGTCGCCGCAGTGCCGTTCAGGCACCGCGGTGCCGGGCGGCCCCCGCGGAACGGGTCGGCCGCAGGTCGCGCCGCCCCCGGTGGCGGGGTGGACGACCGGGTGCGGTCGCGGTGAGCACACCCGCGAGCACCAGCGGGGCGACCAGCAGCACCATGACGAGATTCACCGCGCACCTCCGGATCCAGGGGCCTGTTGACGGTCCGCCTGCCCGCGACCGGAGCGACGTATACGCAAGATCGCGCGAACGGACCAGCCGGGTCGCCCGATCGGCCGTCGGCCCCGGTCACCGGGACGGCTGCCCGGTGGCGGCGACACAGGTCACCTCCCCTGGGCCCACTGGGCCCACTACTCGGTGGCCGCCTGCCGCTCGCAGTCCCATCGGAGCGGTTCAAGCCGCACTGGGCGCGACGGGTGTGACGATCGGGCTGCTGTCCTGACGGCCGGCGCGAATCCCTCTCGGGCCCCGGACCGGGCCCATGACCTCGTGGTCGGTGGCCGTGCAATGCCGGGCGGTCGCCGTGCGGCACCCTGCGGTGCGGCGGCTTCAGGTGCGGCGGCCGAAGAGCGGGCCGAGGACGAGTTCGGCCGCGCCGGCCGCGACCGCGAGCCGCCCAGTGGCACTGATCGCCACCGGCACGGGCTGCCACTCCGGGTCGGGGATGCGCTCCTTGAGCTGGGCCGCGATCCCGTCCAGGTACACGTCGGGCTCCGCCAGCACCGCGCGTCCGCCGAGGACCACCCGGTCGATGTCGAGCAGGCGCACCAGGTTGGCCACGCCGACGCCGATCACCCGGGCCGCCGCGGCCGGGTCGCCGCGGTCCAGCTCGGCCAGGCAGAGCGCCTCCAGGCAGCCCCGGTTGCCGCAGGCACAGGGCGGTCCGTCCAGGTCGACGGTCTGGTGGCCGAACTCGCCGGCGTTGGTGCGCGTGCCCCGGTGCAGCCGCCCGTTCAGCAGGAGTCCGGCACCGAGGCCGCCGGCGAGGTGGACGTAGGCGAGGCCGTCGCCGGTCCGCTCGGCCCGGGCGGCCTCCGCGAGGGCGCCGGCGTTGGTGTCCTTGTCGACGGTGACGGGCAGCCCGTCGAGCATGGCGGCGAGCGCGTCCCGCAGGGGGTAGCCGTCCCAGCCCGGGTCCCAGGCGTACGTCCCGTCGGCGCGCGGCGGCGTGAACCAGTGGAGGACGCCGGCGGCGTGGTCGAGCGGTCCGCGGCAGCCGAGCCCGACGCCGAGCAGCCGCGCACCGTCCGGCAGCCCGGCGGCGGCGCGGCGGACGTGCGCGGCGATCAGGGCGACGGCGTCCGCCGGGGCGATGGCGGCGTCCAGCGGTTCGGTGCACCGGTACCGCGCCTGTCCGGCGAGGTCGACCAGCAGCACGGTCAGCTCGTCCCGGTCGTGGTGGACGCCGATCGCGCAGGCGGCCTCGGCCCGCAGCCGCAGCAGGGTGCGGGGCTTGCCGCCGGTGGAGGGGGCCTGCCCGGCCTCGACGATCATGCCCTCGGCGAGCAGCCGTGCGGTGATCTTGCCGACGGCCTGCGGGGTGAGACCCGTCCTCGCGGCCAGCTCGACCCGGCTGCTCCCCTGCGGCGCGGCCCTGAGCAGTCCGAGGACGAGGGCGGCGTTGTGATCGCGCAGGCCGGACAGGTTGGCACCGGCCGGGGCGCCGTGGGGCGTGGTCATGGACTCCATTGTGCCTGCGGTTGCACTTAGGAAACGCTGTTGCTTAACTGGAGCACATGAGCCTCACGAGCATTCCGAACACCCCGGACGCCCTGAGCGGCGACCTCCGTGTGGGACTGGTCGGCTACGGCCTGGCCGGCTCCGCGTTCCACGCCCCGCTCATCGCCACCACCCCCGGCCTGCGCCTGGAGGCCGTCGTCACGGCCAGCGCCGCCCGTCGCGCCCAGCTGCACCGGGAACACCCGGAGGCCCGCGCCGTGGACACCGCGGAGGCGCTGCTCGCCGACCCGGGCGCGCTCGACCTGCTCGTCGTCGCCTCCCCCAACGACACCCACGTCCCGCTGGCGCGCGCCGCGCTGCAGGCCGGACTGCCCGTCGTGGTGGACAAGCCGCTGGCCGCCACCGCAGCCGAGGCGGCCGCCCTCGCCGACCTGGCCGACAGTCTCGGCCTGATGCTGACGGTCTTTCAGAACAGGCGCTGGGACGCCGACTTCCGGACCGCACAGCGCCTGATCGCGGACGGCTCGCTGGGCACCGTGCACCGCTACGAGTCGCGCTTCGAGCGCTGGCGCCCGGAGGTGAAGGCCGGCTGGCGGGAGTCCGCCGACCCGGCCGAGGCCGGCGGCATCCTCTACGACCTCGGCAGCCACCTGATCGACCAGGCCCTGCACCTGTTCGGCCCGGTCGAGCAGGTCTACGCGGAGGTCGACGTCCGCCGGAGCGGCGCCGTGGCGGACGACGACGCCTTCGTGGCTCTCACCCACACCTCCGGAGTCCGGTCCCACCTCTGGATGGGCGCGCTCAGCGCCCAGCTCGGCCCGCGCCTGCGCGTGCTGGGCGACCGCTCGGCCTACGTGACGCACGGCCTGGACCCGCAGGAGGACGCGCTGCGCGCCGGCCGCCGACCCGGGCTCGGCTGGGGCGAGGAGGCCCAGGCCGACCTGGGCGTGCTCGGCGTCCTCGACGATGCCGCACCCCACCCCTCGCTGCCGGGCGACTACCCAGCGTTCTACGCCGGAGTCGTTCACGCCCTGCGCGACGGCGGCCCCGCACCGGTCGACCCGCGCGACGCCGTCGCCGCTCTCGCGGTGCTCGAAGCCGCCCGCCGCTCGGCCGCCGAGGGCCGCACCGTAACCCTCGGCACCGGGGACACCGCCGGCTCCGACGACACCGAGGACGAGGTCGCCGCATGAGCACCGCCGCCACCGCCCCCACCGCTCCCACCGCCGCGCCCGACACAGCGGGCGATGACGGGATCGCCGCACTGATCCGCCAGATCGAGGACGAGGAGCGGCGCCTGGTGCTGCCCGGCTTCGACAACCACGACGCCTGGCGGCTGGGCAGCACGCTCGTCGAGCTGGCCCGCGCACGGTCCGCCGCCGTCACCGTCGACATCCGGCGCAACGGCCAGCAGCTCTTCCACTACGCCCTGCCCGGCACCTCCGCCGACAACGACGCCTGGATCGGCCGCAAGACCCGCACCGTCGACCGCTACGGCTGCTCCTCCTACCTGGTGGGGCTGCGGTTCACCGCCAAGGGCCGCACCTTCGAGGCGGACTCCCGGTTGGATCCGGACGTCTACGCCGCGCACGGCGGCGCGTTCCCGCTCACCGTCGCCGGGGTCGGTGTGGTCGGCACCGTTGCCGTCTCCGGGTTGCCGCAGGCCGAGGACCACCGATTGGTCGTCGCCGCACTGGAACACCACCTCGCCACGGGCTGACCGCAGGCTGCGGGCCGTCTCCCCTCGGGAGGCGGCCCGCAGCCGTGTTCCGGCCCGTGGCATCCCACCGGGCCGTGCGGCACGGCCGATTCACCGTCGTCATCGGGAGCGCGATCCCACAAAACCGGGTCAATCGCCCGTAAGAGGCCGTAGGGTCCTTGGGGAAAGCCGTGATTGACGACGAAACGAGGCTCCCGTGGCACATACCTTCGGTGAGGACAGCAGCGTAGGGTCGACGATCGCCCTGCTGGAAGTCGAACTCCCCGCATCCGGGATCGGCGCCGCCGACTGGAGGACGAACTCGCGACCGTGGTCGCCCAGGAGAACGCCATGCTCGGCGCGCTCGACGGCCTCCAGGCCCTCGCCCCCGCACCGCTCGACAAGCAGCAGGACGCCGCCGCCCCCGGATCTCGGCGGACCACGGCGCGGCCGAACCGACCGCGCCGGTCACGGACGTTTCCGCATCGGAGGCTCCCGCGCCGGCACCGGCCGCCGCAACGGTGACCGCCACCGGACCGGACGCCGAACTGCCGGACACGGCAACGCCGGAGGACGAGCCGGCAGCCCCCGCCGACAGCGCCCCCGACACTTCGCCCGCCACCGCACCGGCCGCGAAGTCCGCGCGCCGGACGGCCGCGCGCACGACCGGAAGCGCGAAGAAGCCGGCCGCGGCCGCAAAGGCCGCCGCCGATATGCCGGTGGCGAAGAAGCCGGTGGCGAAGAAGCCGGCTGCAAAGAAGTCCGCCGCGAAGAAGTCGGTGGCCGCAGCGAAGCCCGCCGCCGAGGAGCCTTCCGCCAAGAAGCCGGTGGCGAAGAAGCCGACCACCGAGAAGCCTGCCGCCGAGAAGCCCGCGCGCGGGAAGGCCCCGGCCCGGCGCACCGCAGCCGCAGCCGCAGCCACAAAGAAGGCTGCCGCGGCGCCCGCCGCCGAGACCACGGGCTCGGAGGCCGCGGCGGTGGCCCCGACCGGACCGCGCCGTCGCACGGACGCCGCCAGCGTCCTCGCGGCGCTCGCGGCCGCCACCGGCCCGCTGCGGGCCCGCGACGTCACTCTCGCGCTCGGCCTGGCGGATGCCACCGGCAACGTCAACGCGGTGCGCACCATGCTGGAACGGCTGGTCAAGGCCGACCGGGCGCAGCGGCCGGGCCGCGGCCTGTACGCCGCACTCGCAGGCTGACCCGCCCTCCCGTCGGGACCGCCCGACCCGGGTGCCGCCGGCCGCACATGTGGCCGGCGGCACCCGGCTCAGGGCGCGCAGCCGGTGAGCGGTCGGACGTCGCCGGCCGGCCGCCCGCAGATCAGGTCGATGAGCGGCATGCCCTCGGCGGCGCGCCGGACCCTGATGATGTGGAGGCCGTGCCCGGGCTGCGGCCCGGTCGCCAGCGGGCGGGTGTCGCGGAAGTCGACCGTGCCGGTGGCCCGGTTCTTCATCTCCACGGCGCGCAGCCCCGCCATCACGGAGCCGACGCCGCCCTTCTGCGAGGCGCCCGCCTTGGCCGCGCCGGCCTGGAGCGCGGCGGTCGCGTCGTAGGCGATGGCGAGGGCGCCGTCGGAGAACACGTCGTCCTCGTACGGGTTGTCCCCGCCGGGGGCGATCCTCAGGTCGGCCGCGGCCACCTCGGCGAGATCGGATGCGCGCGCGGTGGCGGCCGGGTCGGTAAGGGCCGTGTAGTACAGCGTCGCCTGCGGCGCCATCCAGGTGGCACCGGTGCGGAACTGAGCCTTCGTCAGATCGTCGCCGGTGAGCACGGTCAGCGGGCCGCTGCAGCCGGCATCGGCCGCCAGTCGCCGCATCAGCTGGTTGACGTCGTCGGCCCGCCCGGCGAGGTAGAGCACCGCCGGTGCGTGGTCGGAGTGGCAGCTGGTGCTGAGCGCCGCCTCGAAGTCGGGGTCGCCGTTGCTGGTCAGCCCGTACTCCAGCGGCCTGCCGCCGATGAGTTGGAATCCCGCGTCCTTCAGCATGGCCGAGCCGTACTCGGCCTGCTCGGGGCTGTAGCGGTCGTCCTGGCTGGGCCGCCGGGTGAGGACGGCCGCGAACTTCTGTGCGGGCTGCAGGTGGAGGCCGTCGACGACCAGGCGCAAAGCGGCGGCCTCCTCCTGGTCGGTGGCGGCGAGGCCGAAGTAGTTGACGTGGCCGCGGGCCAGGTAGGTGCCCGAGTTGGTGGTGCTGACCACGGCCAGGCCGGCCTGCTGGAGCAGGTCCAGGGCCGGTCCGCTGTCGGCGGTGTCGCGGCCGAGGCCGACCACCCCGACGACCGAGCGGTCGCGCTGGGCGAGGGCGACGATCCGGCGGACCATGTCCGTCTGGAAGTACATGTCCTGGCCACCGTTGGCCACCAGGATCTTGATCTTCAGGGGGTCGCCGGCGTTGTTGCGCAGCTGCGCGAGGTGGACTCCGGTGAGCTCCTTGAGGCTGTTGAGCGCGCGGGACTGCTGCCCCGCGGTGGTGGTGAGCGAGCCGGCGTACACGATGGTCACGTACCGGACGTCGGGGAGGGCCGCGACGCGGGCGTTCTCGTCGCGGATCGACTGCTCCAGGCTCTCCAGGCCGATGGCCGCGCCCGTCCGCTTGGCGTCGCCGCCGGGCAGTTCGCCGCTGAGCCGGATCCCGCCGCCGTCGCCCGCGAAGGAGATGCCGTCGGTCGCCACGCCGATGCACTCGCGGGTGCCGCCCGGGTCCTGCCGCCACACGGCGTCCGGGTCGGACCCGACGAGCCGGGGCCGGCAGTACAGGTCGGAGAGCTGCTGCGCGCGCAGCACGCCGCCGCAGGCGCCCAGCACGAGCACGGCGAGGACCGTCCAGCGCGACCACAGGACCCACCAGGAGCGCCGCACCGGTACCGCGACCAGCCGGGTGGTCTCGCCGGCGCCGAGCTGGAGCCGGGTGAGCCGCACCGGCAGCGTCCACGCCAGGGCCCGGCCGCGGCTCGGCGCCTGCCGCACCCGCAGGTCGCTCACCCAGTTCTCGTAGGGCCCGCGCCGGCGCGAGCCGACCGCGTGCACGGTGACCGGGGCGGTGCCGGCGTCCTCCAGCCAGCCGGCGACGTCGGCGTGGGCGACGCCGGCGAGCACCAGCAGCGGATCCTGCTCGCTGCGCCGGCTGCGGACGTCGCTGATCGCGCCGAGCACCCGCAGGGCGCCGTTGTCGGCGCCGGCGCGGGGCACGAAGACGACGGGCGGCACCCGGCGCTTGCGCCCCCGCAGGTCCGGCGCCCAGGAGCGGTGCGCCCAGCGGAGGTCCTCCAGCAGGGCGAGGGTGCGCAGTTGGAGGTGGAACTGCTGTGCTCGGTCGCGGTCCTCGGCCGGGGTGCCGGGCAGCTGGGCCTTGAGGATCTCGCCGGCGACCTCACGGGCCCGGGCCTGGGTGACGTCCCAGGACATCCGGGGCCGCCACAGCGACCAGGCGGCGGCCTGCCGGCCGGACGCGGCGAGGAAGGTGGTGGTGGCGAACCAGCGGCTGGCCTGGCCGAGCCAGGAGAGCGGGGCGGTGTTGCGCCGGATCCAGCCGGTCGTTCCGAGCACCAGCAGGGCGGCGAGCATGACCAGCACGACGACCTGCCAGTGCGCCTGGGTGAGCAGGCTGGTGACCCCGGCCAGGACGAACGCACCGATCAGCGTGGTGGAGTTGAGCACCGGCGACAGCAGCCGCTGGAACTCGCCTCCGGCGGTACGCGGTTCGGGCCGCCAGTGCAGGTCGCGCAGCCGCACCAGGACGTCGTCGACCAGGGCGTCGAGCGGCCGGGCGGCCTGGTCCGCCGCGCCGACCTCGCCGGGGCCGAGGACGTGCCGGGCGGCGGCCTCGATCGCCGCGACGAGACGCGACCGCGGGCACGCGTAGGCCCGGTACCAGGCGGGGCCGCGGCGGGCCCACGGACCCTTGGCGAGACCGTCGAGGATGCCGACGGCGTTGCGGTGCGGATCGCCCCCGTCGGGGCACTCGACCAGCTGGTGCGGCAACCCGCCGCTCTCCTGGGCCTCCTGGACGGCGCGCACCACGGACTCGACCTCGCGGTCCAGGCCCGGATCGTCGTCCTCGGCGTAGAGCACCACGACCGGCATCGGCAGCCGGGCGCCGCTGAACTGTTCGATGAGGTCCTTGACCAGCGCGTCGACCTCGTACTTCGCGGTCGTCCGCACCCCGCCCACCCGTGCACCGTCCCGTGCCGAACCCTGAACCACCAGCACCCCCGTCGACCGCCCCCGCAGGGCGCCGGAGCGCCCCGGTCTGACTCGGCGTCAGACCGCGAGTCTAGACCGTGGCACCGACACTGCACACGGTTCGGACACGGCGGGGACGGGGGCGAAGTCGGATGGGGCGGGCGCCCGGTGGCGGCGTCAGACCGCCGGGGACGCGGCGGCCTGCTCGGCGGCGGCGAGCTTCACGCAGACGGCCACCCCGCGCATCGCCGCACGGACCTCGCCGACCGACGGGAAGGACGGCGCGAGACGGATCTGGCTGTCCCGCGGGTCGCGGCCGCCGGGGAAGGCGGCCCCGGCGGGAGTGAGGGCGATCCCGGCGTCCTTGGCCAGCCGCACCACCTCGGACGCGCAGCCCTCCGGGACCTCCAGGCTGACGAAGTACCCGCCGCGTGGGCTGGTCCAGTTCGCGATGCCGAGCCCGCCGAGCTCCTCCTCCAGGGCCTCGTACACGGCGGCGAAGCGGGGCTCCAGCAGGGCGCGGTGGCGCTCCATGTGGGCGCCGACGGCGGCGGCGTCCGGGAAGAAGCGGGCGTGCCGCAGCTGGTTCACCTTGTCCGGCCCGATGGTCTGGGCGGCCGTCAGGCGGCTGTACCAGGCCATGTTGGTGGGCGAGGAGCCGAGGAAGGCGACGCCCGACCCGGCCGTGCTGATCTTGGAGGTCGAGCCGAACACGAAGGCCCGGTCGGGCTCCCCGGCCTCGGCGCACGCGGCGAGCACCGGCAGGACGGCGTCCGGCTCGTCGGTGAGGTGGTGCACCGCGTACGCGTTGTCCCAGAACAGCCTGAAGTCCGGGGCCGCCGTCGGCATCGCGGCCAGCCGGCGCACGGTCTCGTCGCTGTAGGTCTCGCCGGTCGGGTTGCTGTACTTGGGCACGCACCACATGCCCTTGATCCGCGGGTCGGCCGCGACGAGCTCCTCGACGACGTCCATGTCGGGGCCGTGGCCGGTCAGCGGGACGGGCACCATGGTGATGCCGAAGCGGTCGCAGAGCGAGAAGTGCCGGTCGTAGCCGGGCACCGGGCACAGGAATCGGATCTCGTCCTCGTCGGCCCAGCGGCGCTTCGCGCCGGGCAGGACGGACAGCATGGCGTGCGCGAGGACGTCGTGCATGACCGACAGGCTCGCGTTGCCGCACGCGAACAGCTGGTCCACCGGCACCTGGAAGAGCTCCGCGAAGACCGTGCGCAGCTCCGTCAGCCCCTGCAGGCCGCCGTAGTTGCGGCAGTCGGTGCCGTCCGCCGCACGGACGTCGCCGGGCTGCAGGATGGTGAGCAGCGCGTCGGAGAGGTCGAGCTGCTCGGGCGACGGCTTGCCCCGGGTGAGGTCGAGGCGCAGGTCCTGGGCGCGGAGTTCCTCGTAGGCGGTACGCGCGGCGGCGAGACCCGCCCCGGGCTCCTGGCCGGCTGCCTGTGACACGGTCTCCTGCGACACGACGTTCCCCTCGGGTGGATGTGCAGTGTGCGCGCCGGGGCGCTGCACCGGCCAATCTACCAACGGGCCGGCCCCGGACCGCGGGCGGTACCGCGGGACGGCCGGGCTCCGGTGACGCCCGGCGGGATGGTGACACCCGGCGGGAATATCGCTCGCCCGGACGGAGGCGCGATCCGTACGCTCTGCCGATCACCTGATCGGACGGGAGACCATGGTTGCCGACACTGCGATACGCGCAGTCCACCGACTGACGGCACGCTGGTGCGCGGATCTCGCACCGGACGGCGGCACGGTGTTCACCGCCGCCGGGCTCTGGCCGCTGCTCGCCGCGCTGGCCGACGGCGCCGACGGGACGGCGCGGCGGGAGTTGGCGGACGCGGTCGGTGTGCCGGCCGAGGGCGCCGCCGGACACGCACGCGAGCTGATCGCCGCCCTCCGGCGGCTGCCCGGCGTCGGCGCGGCCATCGGCCTGTGGACCAAGCCCGGCCTGCCGGTCTCCGCGTCCTGGACGGCCCGGCTGCCGGCCGACGTCCACGAGGTGCTGGCCACCGACGGCGCCCAGGCCCGTCTGGACGCCTGGGCCGCCCGGCACAGCAACGGCCTGGTCGAGTCCTTCCCGCTGGAGGTCACCGAGGACACCCAGCTGGTGCTGGCCTCGGCACTCGCGGTGCGGACCGAGTGGCTGCGGCCGTTCGTGCCGTCGGTGCTCTGCCCGGAGGCCGGCCCCTGGGCCGAACGCGCGATCGCCGCCCTGTACCGCAGGACGGCCCTGCTCGACCGGCTGGCGGTCGCCGACACCCCGGCCGGGCCGGTCTCCGAGCTGCGCGTCCTCGGCACCGGCGGAATCGACGTGCACCTGCTGCTCGGTGAGGAGACTGCCGCGCCGGGGCAGGTCCTGTCCGCCGGTCTCGGCCTCCTCGCCCGCCGCCATCCGCGGGTCACCGGTGACCTCCTGCCGTACGGCACGCCCGGCCCCGGCGTCACCGTGAGCCGCAGCCTCGCCTACCGGCCCGAGCAGTGGCTCGACGTCGTCACCCCGCGCTTCACCGTGGCGGCCGGTCACGACCTGCTGAGGTCTCCCCGCACGTTCGGCCTGGTGGCGGCGTCGTGCCCGGACCGCGGGCACTTCCCCGGGATCGCCGGTGACTTCCCGCTCGCCGTCGAGGCGGCGGCGCAGAACGCGACCGCCTCCTTCAGCGCCCGGGGCTTCCGGGCCGCGGCGATCTCGGCGATCGCCGTCGCCGCAGGCGGCATCCCGCCCAAGCCGCCCTACCGGGTCCGCGAGGTCGAGTTCCGGGTCGACCGCCCGTTCGGCTTCCTCGCCGTGCACCGCACGTCCCGCCTCGTCCTGGCGGCCGGCTGGGTCGAGCGGCCCGACGAGGAGCCGTCGGGGCTGTACGACTCCTTGGAGGACGGGGACGGGGACGACACGGACGCGTGGTAGCTCCGCCGCCCACGGCGCTCCGGGGTGGACGGCCGACCCACGGCCGCGGCCCGGGCAAGGGCGGGCCGCCGTGGGCGGCCCCGGTCTAGAGTGGGGAGGGATCATGCAGCATGCCGATCCGACCGGGCGGGGTGAGCGATGACCTCGGCGCTCGACTTCACCAGTGGATCCGCGCTGCTCGCCGCCTACGGCGCGCTCGCCGTCCTGCTGGTGACCTTCGTGGAGTCCGGCCTGCTGGTGGTGGGGTTCTTCGTGCCCGGGGACACCCTGCTCTTCCCGGCCGGCGTGCTCTGCGCGTCCGGGCGGACGGCCGCCGCCCACCAGGGCCCGTACCTCTCGCTCTGGCAGGTGCTGCTCGGCGCGGCGATCGGCTCGGTGGCCGGGACCCAGCTCGGCTATCTGATCGGACGGCACGGCGGGCAGGGCCTGCTGGCGCGCAGCCACAGCGTCCGGCTGAAGAACGCGGCGGCGCGTTCGGAAGAGCTCCTGGACCGCTACGGGCAGCGCCGCGCGATCGTGCTCGGCCGGTTCGTGCCCATGGTGCGGTCGGTGCTCGGGCCACTGGCGGGGGCACTGCGGGTGCCGACCCGCACGTTCCTGCTCTGGCAGGTGGTCGGCGGGCTGGCCTGGACGCAGGGGACGGTGCTGGCCGGCTACGCCCTGGGCTCGTCCTTCCCCGGCATCGACTCCTACCTGCTGCCGCTCGTCCTGGCGGTGGTGGCGCTGTCGGCGCTGCCGCTGCTGTTCGCCCGCCGCAAGAACGGCGCCGGCCCGGGCCCGGGGCAGGCGGCCGGGAAGGATTCCGTGAAGGACGCGGAGAGCAGCGCGCAGGAGGACCGCGAGCAGGACAGCAAGGAGGACAGCGAGGAGGCGCGTTGAGGGCAGCTGCCCAGGTCGGGGCAGGCGGCCACGGCGACCACTCTCGGGGGGCGTAACCGGTCGCCGTCCTGATCCGTTCATCCGGTATGACCATCCCATCCGGACCCACCCCGTCCGACCGGACCGGCGGAAGAGCACACCCCGGGGCCGCCCGCCTGACCCTGTCCGTGCGCCGCACCCTGGAGCGGGCCCGCCAGGAAGTGCGCCGGCTGATCGCCGCCAACGCGCCCGGCGCCCTGCACCGCGCCCTCGGCGACCGGGACGACGACTCCGAGCAGCACCACCGCCCGCCGTCCCCGCCGCCGAGCCTGCCCACGCTCCGGGCACCGGCACGGGCACCCGTACCGGCCCGGGACCGACGGGCGCAGCGGCCCGTGGGCGCGGACCGGCTGGCCGCCTGAGCGACCGGGCCGGTGCCCCGGGCAGCGGCCGGGCCGCGGGGCCGTCAGCGCTCCATCGCCCCGGCGAAGGTCAGGCCCAGGGCGGCGGCGAGGAGATCAGCAGGTCCTCGGCGAACGGATCGCCCTCGGCCGTCGACGCGGCGGCGACCGCCGACGGGTCGGGGCGGAGGCCGGCCTCCTCGGCCCAGCGGACGGCGTGTGCCGCCGACACCTCGGGATCCACCAGCAGGTGGTCCGGGCAGCCGTACTCGCCGGCCGTCTCCGGTGACAACACCGCCGACCAGCGGCCCGCGGACGGGCTCCGCCCCTCCACCACCGCGAAGTCGCCGTCCACCACCGAGGCGACGAGCGTCGGGGCTCCGGTCTCCGCGCCCAGGCGGCGGCCGTCGACGTCGTCGCCCCCGAGGATCTGCAGGATCCGCCACCCGCCGTCGCGGGCGGACCAGCACGGCTCGCCCCCGGCGGCCGCGACCGCCCCCGCCTCCACCAGCGGTCGGTCCGACCGCGGCACCACGAACGACCCCGCGGATCCCACGGCGGTCACCGTAGCGGCGGCCTCCGGCAACGGGCGCCCACCGCGGGCGGCGGACCGGCCGGCCCACGGCGCAACCCGCACGGTGGCGCGGCCGCCGGCGGGAGTTCGGACCCCGGCCTGCCGCCCGGCCCTCGGTGCGCGCACAATGAGCGTTCCTGCACATCCCGGGAGGTTCGGTGTTCCGCCGCTGGTGGTTCGTCAGGCTGCTGCGCGACAACGGGCCCGGGGCCGGTGCCGCACGGCGCCGGGCCACGAAGCACGACCGCGCGCTGCTGCTCCGCGAGTGGGAGGTGATCCGGGACCGGCTCGCGGTGTTCGCGGCCCAGCGGGTCACGGCGGCCGGCGAGGTGTTCCGGGCGGCCGAGCTGACCCTCCCCGCGGAGGAGTCCGCGGCCCGGGCCGACTACCTGTGGGCGCTGGAGGCCTTCGAGGCGGCCGGCCGGCTGTTGGAGGACCCGGCCGACCTGCCGGAACTGGCGGCCGCCGCGGTGCTGGCGGAACGCGCGGTGGAGCGGCTGGCGGCGGTGCACGCCGAGCACGCCGGGCGGCGTCCGGATCCGCCGGTGGTGCGGTGCTTCTACAACCCGCTGCACGCGGCGGCCGCCCAGCCGCCCGCCAGGAGCAAGGTCAAGGCCAGCCGGCGGCCGCGGACGGGCGCGCGGGAGGCGGCGGCCGACCGCAGGCCGTCGTGCCGGGACTGCCGGCGGGCGATCCTGGCCGGTGAGGTGCCGGACGTCCTGCCGGCCCTGCTGCCCGCCGGCGCCACCGGGCGCCGCTCCCCGCCGCGCTGGTGCCGTACTACGTGGTACCGCAGCAGTGGTCGGTGTGGGCCGTCACCGGCTGCGGTGCGTACGACGACGGCGTGCCGGCCCTCGTGCTGCGCGGCGAGCACCGGCGGCGCCGCCCTTGACGTGGGCGGAGCCACCGCCTTAGCGTCCTCGGGCACGATCGGAGAATATGTCGAAACATTTCGACAGCCCGACAGCCCGACGCCCGGACACGCCGACACGTCGACGCCCCGTAGCCCTGCCGAACGGACCGGTACGCCCCATGCCCGAGCCCGCCACCGAGCCCGACACCGAGCCCACCGTCGAGGCGGCGTCCTCCCGCGCGTCCGGCACGCAGTGGGCCCGCAACCCCGTCCTGCCCGGCTTCCACCCCGACCCCTCCGTCTGCCGGGTCGGCGAGGACTACTACCTGGTGAACTCCTCCTTCGAGTACCACCCGGGCCTGCCGCTGCACCACAGCCGCGACCTCGTCCACTGGCGGCCGATCGGCCACGCCGTGGACCGGCCCGGCCAGCTCTCGCTGGCCGGCGTCCGCCCGTCCGGCGGCCTGTACGCGCCCCACCTCAGCCACCACGACGGCGTCTTCCGGATCGTCTGCACCCTGGTGGACGGCCACGGCCCGGACGGCACCTTCCTGCTCACCGCCGACGACCCGGCCGGTCCCTGGTCCGACCCGCTCTGGCTGCCGGACGCCCCCGGCTTCGACCCGTCGCTGTTCTTCGACGAGGACGGCTCGGCACACCTGCTCGGCACCCGGCAGATCCACGCCGACGGGCGGACGGCGATCTGGCTGCGCGCCTACGACCTCACCACCGGGAAGCCGACCGGCCCGGAGCACGTCCTGTTCCACGGCGCCCTGGTCGCCGCCCGGTGGGCGGAGGGCCCCCACCTCTACCGCCACGACGGCTACTACCACCTCGTCCTCGCCGAGGGCGGCACCGAGCACGACCATGCCGTCACCACCGCCCGCAGCCGCCGGCTCGCCGGCCCCTACGAGAACAACCCGCGCAACCCGGTGCTGACCCACCGCCACCTCGGGCGCGACCATCCCGTCACCGGCGCGGGCCACGCCGACCTGATCCGGACCCCCGGCGGCGACTGGTACGCCCTGCTGCTCGCCTCCCGCCCCTACGGCGGCGGGCCGCACGCCAACCTCGGGCGCGAGACCTTCCTGGCCCGCGTCGTCTGGGAGGACGGCTGGCCCGTCGTGAACCCCGGCGCCGGACGGCTGACGGAGGAGACCGAGGTCGCCCTGCCGCCGCACCCCTGGCCCGCCGCCGACCCGGTCGACCACTTCGACGGGCCCGGCCTGGCGCCGCACTGGAACGTCCTGCGGACCCCGCCAACGCCCGTCCACTCCCTCACCGCCCGGCCCGGGCACCTGCGGCTGCCGCTGCTCCCGCAGACCCTCGCCGACCATGCCGCACCCGCCTTCGTCGGCCGTCGCCAGCAGCACATCGACGTCACCGCCGACACCGCGCTCGACTTCGCGCCCGCCGGCCCGCACGAGGCCGCCGGGCTGGCCGTCCTGTACGACGCGGAGCACCACGTGACGCTGCTGGTCACCGGGGACGGCCGGCCCGGCGGCCGGGTCGCCCGGGTCACCGTCCGGGACGCGGGGGTGCAGACCGTCCGCGGCGAGGCCCCGCTGCCGCCGGGCCCGGTACGGCTGTCCGTGCGCGCCCGCGGCCAGGAGTACACCTTCGGCTGGGCGCCGGTCGGCGCCGGACCGGGCGAGGCAGCGGCCGTGGTGGCGGTGGCGACCGTGGACGGGCGGCTGCTCAACAGCGCGCACGCGGGCGGCTTCACCGGTTGCTACCTCGGCCTGTACGCCACCGCGCGACGGGACGGCGGCAGCGGCGACGGCAGCCACAACGGCAGCGGCAGCGGCAACCACGCGGACTTCGACTGGTTCGGCTACCACCCCGAGCCCGGGCCGGGCGGGGCCGCCGGCTGACCGGCAGGCCCGCGGGCCGCCGGCGCGGACGCTCAGCCGACCTCGAGGTAGGCGACGACCACCACGGTGCGCAGCGCGGTGACGTAGTAGATCAGCCGGACGGCGTCCACGTCGTCGGTGTACTGGCGCAGCTCGGGAGCGGTGCCGGGGATCGGGTCGCCCATGGCCGGGTCGACGGAGAGCGCGGCGAGGGCGCGGTCCAGGGCGTGGATCTCGCCGGGGTCGGTGATCGCGTCGATCTGCTGTTCGGCGAGCGGGGTGAAGGCGATCTGGGCGCGGCGGCGGCGCTGGCGCGGCATCAGGCGGCGGTACCCCGGCGGCGGTCGGGCTGCGCGTCCGCGAGTTCGGCGAGCCGGCGGTCGCGGATCGCCTCCCACGGGACGCAGTCCTCGGGTCGGGGCAGCCCGTTGCGCACGATGTCGTCGAGGGCGGCCGCGAGCCGGTCGGCCCGGGCCCGCTGCTCGTCCGCGTAGGCCTGCAGGGCCGCGGCGGACCCCGGGTCGAGCGTCTGCCGGTCGGTCGTGGCGGCGGGTCGGTCGGTCATCTCGCGCTCCCGGGCGTGGCGTTGATCCCACGGTATCGCCCGCGCGGGCCCGCTGTCCCGGGCCCGGGTGACATTCCGGTGCCACCGCGCCGCCCGTCCGGCGTGCCCGTCGACGCGGCGCGGCTGTGTGGCAACCCGGTGAACCGTGGCAGCGGCGGTACCGTTCGGTGACAGCTCTGCGACACTCCGTGGGAAGGCAGACCGTCATGACACCGTGCCGCGACTCGCTCTCCTGCACCTGTTCCCAGCAGCGTCTGGCCGCGCAGGCCCGGGCCTGGTCGCTGCCCCGGCACCGCCGGCCGGTGACGGGCGGGACGGGACGGGCCTTCGACGCGTTCCTCTCGCGGTGGGGCCGCGCCCGCCGGGCGGATCTGCGGGCGGCGGGCCTGTGACCTGCGCCGTTGCGACGGACCGGGGTGGCGGGAAAATTTCTTCGACGCATCGGGTCGGAGGATGTCGAAATCGCGGCGCCGGCTTCTACCTACCCGTGAAAGCGCCCGGAGCGGGCGCGGACGAGTGAGGAGAGAGCCGTGAAGTACATGCTGCTGATGCAGTTCAGCGCGAGGACCGTCGACTTCCCCGGCATCGAGCAGTGGACGCCGGACGAGGTCCGGGCGCACATCGCGTTCATGCGGGAGACCAACACCAAGCTCGCCGCCGGCGGCGAGTTCGTCGACGCCCAGGGCCTGGCCGGCGTCGACACGGTGAAGATCGTCCGCTCGGCGGGCGAGGGCGCGGCGCCGCTGGTGACCGAGGGCCCCTTCCCGGAGACCAAGGAGTTCCTGGCCGGCTGGTGGATCGTCGACTGTGCGAGCCCGGAGCGCGCGGTGGAGATCGCCGCGGCCGTCTCCGCCGCCCCCGGGCCGGGCGGGGCGCCGCTGAACATGCCGATCGAGGTCCGCCAGGTGATGGCCGCACCCGACCCGGAGCTCTGAGCCCTGACCGCGAACAGCCCCGCCGTCGACGACCTGCTGCGTGAGCTCGCGCCGCGGGTCGTCGGCGTGCTCACCCGGCGGTACGGGGATTTCGACACCGCCGAGGACGCCGTCCAGGAGGCGCTGCTCGCGGCCTCCCTTCAGTGGCCCGGGGAGGGCCTGCCGGACAGTCCGCGGGCCTGGCTGATCCGCGTCGCGAGCCGGCGGATGACCGAGCAGGTGCGCGGCGAGCAGGCCCGGCGACGGCGGGAGGAGACGGTCGCGGCCCGGCAGCCCGCCGACCGCCGTTCCGCCCCGGCGGCCGACGAGGACGGCGCGGCGGACGAGGACGACTCGCTGACACTGCTCTTCCTGTGCTGCCATCCGGTGCTGCCCCCGGCGGCCGCGGTGGCACTGACGCTCCGTTCGGTGGGCGGCCTGACGACCGGTGAGATCGCGCGCGCGTTCATGGTCCCGGAGGCGACGATGGGCCAGCGGATCAGCCGGGCGAAGCAGCGGATCAGGGCCTCCGAGGTGCCCTTCCGGATGCCCGAACCGCAGGAGCTGCCGGGCCGGCTCACCCTGGTGCTGCACGTGCTGTACCTGATCTTCAACGAGGGGTACGCGAGCAGCGCGGGCCCGGCCCTGCAGCGGGTCGACCTCTCCCGGGAGGCCGTCCGGCTGGCCCGCGCGCTGCACGCGTCCGCGCCCGACAGCAGCGAGGCCGCGGGCCTGCTGGCGCTGATGTTGCTGACGCATGCCCGCAGCGCGGCCCGGACGGGCCCGGCGGGCGAGCTGATCCCGCTCGCCGAGCAGGACCGTGGGCGGTGGGACGCCGCGGCGATCGGCGAGGGCGTCGCCCTGATCACGGCGACGCTGCCGCGCGGCCCGGTGGGGCCCTTCCAGGTGCAGGCGGCGATCGCCGCGGTGCACGACGAGGCCGCCACGGCGGCGGAGACCGACTGGCCGCAGATCCTGGCCCTGTACGGGGTGCTGGAGGGCCTTTCCGACAACCCGGTGGTGACCCTCAACCGGGCGGTGGCCGCCGCGATGGTCGACGGGCCGGAGGCGGGCCTGGCCCTGGTGGCCGAGATCGAGGCGGACGGCCGGCTGGCCGGGAACCACCGGCTGCACGCGGCCCGGGCGCACCTGCGGGAGCTGGCCGGCGACCGGGACGGGGCGCTCGCGGACTACCGGACGGCCGCCGAGCGGACGGCGAGCCTGCCCGAGCAGCACTACCTCCGACTGCGCGCGGCCCGGCTCGCCGCCGGCAGCCGCCCGCCGGCCGACGGGACGCGAGGCTGACCCAACGGCCGGGGACGGGGCCGGCGGGCGACGCGGTCAGTGCCGGCGGCCCCGGTCAGTGCGGCGGCGCCTCCGGCGTCCTGCGGGCCAGCAGGAAGGCCCGCGGGGACGGCTCCCCGGCATCGGGCGCGCGGTGGAAGCGCGCGTGCACGGGCAGGCCGGCCCCGGCCAGCAGGTCGGCGACGGCCTCCGGGCGCCGCCGCCGGATGTCCAACGACACCGGTCCGCCGAACGCCGAGGTGCGGTGCACGGTCTCGTCGCCGACCTGGAAGATCAGCAGGAGCTCGCCGCCCGGCGCGAGCACGCGGTGGAACTCGGCGAAGAGCGCCGGCAGTGCCTCGTCGGGGATGTGGATGATCGAGTAGACCGCCGCGATGCCGCCCAGCGAGGCGTCCGGCAGGTCGAGAGCGGTCATCGACCCCTCGTCGAACCGCAGGCCCGGGTACGCCCGCCGGGCCAGCTCCACCATCCGGGGCGACAGGTCGACGCCGAACGCGGCCACCCCCAGGGTGTTCAGGTACGCCGTCACCCGGCCCGGCCCGCAGCCCAGATCGGCGACCGGGCCGCCACCCGCGGCGAGGACGAACTCGGCGAACGCCCGCAGCGCCGCCCGCTCCAGCGGCTTGGACTCCAGCTCCGCGCGGAACAGCTCGGCGTAGCCGGCGGCGACGGCGTCGTAGGACGCCCGAGTGGACGTCAGGAATGCCGGCTCGGTCTCGCTCATGGACGGGCACCCTACCGGGCCGCCGGCGCAGGGCCGTCGGTCTCGGCGAAGGACGCGGCGATACTCCGGGCCCGTGCGGCCGAACACGAGGTGGGTCCTCCGAGGTCCTGCCCGACCCGCCGGGCCGGCTCGCCGTGGTCACCGCGACAGCCGGGTCGGCCCAGGTGCCGGTGACCGACCGGCACACGGCTCCGAGTCGTCCGCACGAGGCCGGATTCCGCCGCCGCCCGCCCGGCGCGGGGCCGACCGCGCCCTGAGACCCGGCCTGCGGAGCGGCGGTCACGGCGCTCCTACCCGATCAGGCGGCGGCGCCAGTCCAGGGGCGTGACGGTGATCGCACGGGAGGGGTCGCCGTCCCACGCCGTCCGCAGGCCGGCCGCATCGAGGGCGGCCACGACCTCGCGGCCGACGGCGGCGGTCGTCCCGGCCGAGCCGTCGAAGCCGCCGTAGAGGAGCATCAGTCCGTGGCCGGCGGCGGCGGAGTCCGTGCACTGGGTGTGGAAGTACACGAATCCGCGGGCGTCGGACCCGCCTTCGCCGCCGATCTCGGACTCGCCGCAACTGCGGCAGCAGGTGAAGTTCTCGCGGGCGGTGATCCCGGACTCCTGCAGCGCGGTGAACGCACGGGTGAGCCGCTCGGGGTCGGTCTCGCCCCGCCATGCGCGCTGCTCCACGACGCGCTCCAGCCAGAGCCGGTCCGCCAGCGCCGCCGCCTGCTCGCGCGACACCGGCCGACGGTCGGCCGTGACCAGGTACTCCTCGGCGAGCTCGGCCAGTTCGGCGCGGGAGGCGTAGCCGCCGATCAGCACCTCGCGGACGCGCTGCTCCAACTCCTCCCGCTCGTCGTCGCCGAGGTCGAGCGGCGGCACCTGCGGGACGGGGCCCATGTCCAGCAGCGTCCACGGCAGCCCCGCGTCCCGGTCGTCCTCCTCGCGGGCCCAGCGGGTCATCGCCGCGATCACGGTTTCGGGGCCGTCCACCATGGCCTGAAAATGCCGGTCGGCGGCGCCGTCGCGGTGCTCCAGGGTGTAGTCGCCGCCGGCCTCGTGCCAGACCTGGGTGAAGACGTCCGGCAGGTCGGGCACCCGCCGGACCACCAGGAACCGGTCGCCGTCGTCGCCGATCCGCCGGACCAGCCCGGCCAGCTCCCGGGCGGACACGCGGACGTGCCGCTCCCGGTTCTCCGTCATCACCACGATCTCGAGCATGCGCAGACTCTGGCACACACCGGTGACGGCGTCCCCGGCCGGGCGTGCGCCCGGCCGGGACCGACCCGCCCGCGCCGGGTCGGCTCGTCGGCTGATCTCGCCGGCTCAGCTCACCGGGCCCGGGCCGCCGAGGTCGTGGACGGCCCAGCCGAACCCGGCCGCGGTGACGGAGGCCGGGCCGAGCGCGACGCCGTCGCCCTCCAGCAGCCGGGCCCGGCCCGCCCGCAGGGCGGCAGCCGTGCCGCCGTCGGCGGCGGCGAGGGCGACCGAGGCCTCCTCGCGCCCCGGATTGACGGTCACCAGGTAGCGTCCGCCGCGGAGATGGACCAGCGGGTAGCCGTCGTGCAGGATCTCCACGCTGCCCCGCGGACCGAGCTCCGGGAAGGCCCGGCGCAGGGCGATCAGGCGGCGGACGGTGTGCAGCAGGGACTGCTCGTCCGCGCGCTGCCCGGCGACGTCCGGACGGTCGGCGGCCGGGTCCAGCGGGAGGTAGTACCGCTCGGCGGACGCGGTCGAGAAGCCTGCGCCCGGGCCCGGCTCCCACTGCATGGGCGTGCGGCACCCCGCCCGGTTGTAGTGGGGGCCGAGCACACTGCCCTCGTGGTCGGGCAGCCCGGGCACGTACCGCATGCCGATCTCGTCGCCGTAGTAGATCGCCGGCAGGGTGGGCCAGGTGAGCTGGAAGGCGAAGGCGCACGGCAGTTGCTCCGCGGTGCGCGGACCGCAGGCGAGCCGCGAGAAGTCGTGGTTGGCGGTGGGGAGGGCGATCAGGCCGTTGCCGCCGAGATCGCGGGCGCCCTCCTGCCAGGCGTCGAGGAACGGCCGAGGGGATCCCTTGGCCTCGGCGTCGAAGTAACAGTCGGCCGGCGGCCAGGAACTCTGGTCGGTGCCGTGCCCGTTGTGCCACAGCGAACGCAGCGGCCGGCCGTCGGTCGGGCCGCCGAACTGCAGGAAGAAGTCCGCGTGGAAGCCCGCGGCCACCGAGGCGGCCGGGTCCCCCCACTCGGCGAGCAGGGCGGCGTCCGGGTGGGCCCGGTCCAGCCAGTGCCGCAGTTCGGTCCAGAGCCGGGCGGTCTCGCGGCGGCCCGGGTCGTCCTTGACCAGGGAATAGGCCATGTCGACGCGGAAGCCGGACAGTCCGAGGCCGAGCCAGTGGTCCATGATCCGGCGCAGTTCCGCACGGTTGGCCCGCGGGCCGTCGGCGTGCGGGCCCTGGCGCCAGGGTTCGGCCGGATCGGTGCGCCCGTAGCCGAAGTTGAGGGCCGGCTGGGCGTCGAAGAAGTTCGGCAGGTAGGCACCGGGACGACTGCCGGGCGACCGGACGAAGCGGGCGGGCGGTGCCACCTCGGTGCCGTCCGTCCAGATGTAGCGGTGGTCGTCGGGGTCGGCGGCGGCGGCGGTGAACCAGGGGTGGCGGTCGGAGGTGTGCCCGGCGACCAGGTCGAGCATGACGCGGATACCGCGGCGCCGGGCCTGGTCGACGAGGTTCGCCAGGTCCTCGGACGTACCGTAGCGCGGGGCGACGGTCAGGTAGTCGCTGACGTCGTAACCGGCGTCGAGGAACGGCGAGGCGAAGCACGGATTCAGCCACACGGCGTCCACGCCGAGCCAGGCCAGGTGGTCGAGGTGCGCGGTGATGCCGGCGAAGTCCCCGATGCCGTCGCCGTCGGAGTCGGCGTACGACTGCGGGTAGATCTGGTACAGCACGGCGTCGGTGAGCCAGGCGGGGGCTGGTCGGTGCAGGGTCATCGCTCGGGCTGCCTTCCTGGTCGCGCAGCGGTCCGCGCCCGGTCGCGGGCGGGCCGGCCGGGGCGTGCCCGGACGGGCACCCCAGGGTGGCCATGCCCCACCCGGTGCCGTGCCATGCCTCCGGCCGGGGGCGCCGGCGGGCGCGTCGCGCACGGGCGGCGGACGGGTCGCGCACGGGCGGCGCCTCGGCGTCCGCCGGAAGTCGTCCGGAATCCGCCCGCAGTCCCGAAAAGATTGATGACAGTGTGTCAAAAAACTCCTGGTGGGACGCACTTGACAGCCCGGCGTGCCCAGCCCCTACATTGTGGGAGCGCTCCCACCCTCCGCGGCGGCCCCAGGGACTGTCACACAGACCCTCCCGGTCGCGCCGCCGAACTCCCCGCCCCAGCAGCCTTCGACCCGTCGCGTGCGGACGGCACGAGGAGTGATTCATGCCTGCCCATCCGCAGGAACGGCCCGAGGCCGGTCCGGTGAGCAGCGGCCTGTCCGCTCGCGCCGCCTGGCTCGCCGGCCGGACCGCATCGGCTCCCGCACCCGCACCGGCCCCGCCGGGGCTGGGCACCGCGCATGTCGCCGACAACCTCGACCTGGTCGGCAAGATCTACCAGGAGTCGGTCTTCCCCGACGTCGCCGCGGTCGCCCGCGGCGAGCGGCTGGCCAGCCCGCTGGTGATCGACCTCGACCCCACCACGGTCTGCGACCTGGCCTGCCCGGAGTGCATCAGCTCCGACGTCCTGAACCACGGGCAGATCGCCAAGGACCGGATCGTCGAACTCGCCGAGGAGCTGGCCGGCAGCGGCGTCCGCGCGGTGATCCTGATCGGCGGCGGCGAACCGCTGATGCACCGCGCCGTCGGGACGGTGATCGAGACCCTGCACCGGGCCGGCATCCGGCTCGGCCTGGTCACGAACGGGACGCAGATCCACCGCTACCTGGACCAACTCGCCGGGATGCTCTCCTGGGTGCGGGTGTCGATGGACGCCGCGACCGAACCCACCTACGCGGAGTTCCGGCCCAGCCGGGGCACCCGCAGCGTCTTCCCGCAGGTGGTGGCCAACATGCGCAGCCTGGCCGCCCGCAAGGCGGGCCGGCTCGGCTACTCGTTCCTGCTGATGCAGCGCCGGGCGGCCGACGGCACGGTGACGGCCTCCAACTACGACGAGGTGTACGAGGCGGGGCGGCTCGCCAAGGACATCGGCTGCGACTACTTCGAGCTGAAGGCGATGCTCGACCAGGACCACTTCACGGTGAACCAGGACAGCGCCGACACCGACCGCGTCGAGGCGCAGTGGCAGCGCCTGGGCGAGCTGGCGGACGACGGCTTCCACCTACTGCGGTCCTCCAACTGGGAGGCCGTCCGGACAGCGTCCGACCCGCACCAGGAGAAGTCCTACGACCGCTGCGCGGTCGCCGAGTTGCGGACGACCGTGACGCCCACGGGCGTGTACGTCTGCCCCTACCACCGCGGCAACGAGCGGGCGAAGCTCGGCGACATCCGGGACGGGTCGTTCGCCGACCTGTGGCACAAGGCGGATGTCTCGGTGATCGATCCGCGGCGGGACTGCCGGTTCCACTGCGCCCGCCACGCCACCAACGTGGAGATCGGCGGGCTCCGTACGCGCACCGCATCTCCGCTGCTGGTCGCGGACTTCGACCCCTTCATCTGACCCCGTCGGCCGGCCCCGCCCGGCCGATGCCACGACGCCCGACGAGAGGGGTGGACATGCGGATCGCGGTGATCGGCGCCGGTCCGGCCGGACTGACCTGCGCCAAGCAGGCCCTGGAACGGGGCCACCAGGCGGTGGTGTACGAGCGGACCGCCGACGTGGGCGGCATCTGGAACCCGGCCTCGGCCGGGGCCTACGCCAGTGTCCGGATGCAGAGTTCGCGGATGAGCTTCCCCTACTCCGACCACCCGCCGGCGTTCGCCGCCGACTTCCCGACGCTGGCCGAGGTGCACGGGTACCTGCGGTCCTACGCGGGCGAGTTCGGTGTGCTGCCGGTCACCCGCTTCGGCGCCGAGGTGCGCTCGGTGGTGAAGCGGGACGGCCGCTGGCAGGTCACTGCCAGGTCCGGCGCCGGGCAAGCGACCGAGGCGTTCGACGCGGTGATGGTCGCCAGCGGCGAACTGTGGGAGCCCCGCATGCCCGAACACCTGCCGCCGACGGCCGCCGGGGTGCAGGTGATCACGGCGAAGGACTACCGCAGCCCGGAGCCCTTCGCCGGCCGCCGGGTACTGGTGGTGGGCGGCGGGGTCAGCGGTGCCGACATCGCGGCCGAACTCGCCGCGGGCGGGGCGACGGTGGAGTGGTCGGTGCGCCACCGCGCGCTGTTCCTGCCACGGACGGTCGGCGGCGCCTACAACGACGCGCTGTTCTCCTACATCGGGCGGGTCGCGATGGAGGAGCTCCCCTACCGCGACTTCCTGGCGCGGCTGGAGGAGTTGGAGCCGCGCTACTTCGCGATGTACCGGGAGAGCGGGCTGCTGCCGACCACCGGATTCCACGGCGCCGTGCACGTCAACGACCGGATCGTGCCCGCGGTGCACCGTGGCGACGTCCGGGTGCGGCCCGCGTTCGAACGGTTCGAGCCACAGGGCTCGGTGGTGTTCGCGGACGGCCTGCGGGCCCGCTACGACACCGTGGTGCTCTGCCTCGGCTACGGCCTGCCGGATTACTCGTTCCTGCCCGGGCTCGTCCGGGAGGAGTTGTACGAGCACTTCTTCCCGCTGGCCGACCCGACCCTCGCGATCGTCAACACCCCGGTCGACACCGAGGCCTTCGGCACCGCCTGCCCGTACTTCGAGGCGATCGCCGGATGGGCGCTGCGGGTCTTCGAGGGCACCGTCGCCCTGCCCGAACCGGCGGAGCGGGCCCGCTGGTGCGCCGAGCACATGGGGCGGCTCGGCGACCGCCGGTACTACGACTGCTGGTTGGAGACCGTCCGGATCGGCCTGCTGTCCGGCACGGTGGCCGACCCCGCGGTGGACTTCGCCGGGTTCTGGCGGACGGTCTCCGCCCAGGTGGGGCCGGCCGGCCTGCGCCCCGGCGGCCCGGCGCAGGACGCGGCGGTGCAGGACGGCCTGTTCGACCTGGCGGAGCTGCGGTTGCGCCTGCTGGCGGGGCTGGGTGAACCCGTCCTGGCGGGGCTGGTCGCGGCCGGGTCGGTGTCGACCGGCGACGCCCGGCGGGCGCGGCAGGTGCCGGCCGGACGGGCGATCGCGCCGTGGCTGCCCTACCGGCAGCGAGGCCACGCCCCGGTGGCGGCCCGCCCCGCCGGCACCGCGGCCGCGGCCGACCCGGTCGGCGTGGGCACGGTCGGCCTCGGCACGGTCGGCCTCGGCACGGCCGAGGTGGCGCGGTGAGCGGCGGGCGGGCGGGGCGGGCCGCCGTCGGCCTGCGCGGGCTGCTGGGCGACGGTGCGCTCGGCGGGCTGGTGGGCGCGACCGGGATGATCGGCGTCGCCGGGGCGATGGTGACGACGTCGGTCAGCCTGTTCCTTTCCGACAAGGTCGGCGCCACCCCGCTGATGATCGGCCTGTTCTTCGCCGGCCGGGCGGTGATGGAGATCGCGTCCGACCTGGTGGTCGGCGCGATGTCGGACCGGATCGGCAACCGCCGTTCGCTGCTCGCGCTCTGCTCGCTGCTGTCGGCGGTGGGCGCGCTCTGCTACTCGGCATTCCGGGACTACTACCTGCTCTTCGCCGCCGCCGCGGTGTTCTTCGGCATCGGCAGCGCCTGCTTCTCGCAGCTCTTCGCCTACACGCGGGAGTTCGCGGACAACCGGGCGATGGACGCGACGTTCTTCAACTCGGCGCTGCGGTCGGTGACCTCGCTCGCGTGGATCGTCGGGCCGCCGCTCGGCTTCCTGCTGATCGACGTCCGTGGCTTCGGCACGCTGTTCCTGACGGCGTCGGCGCTGTACCTGGCGGCGGGCGCGCTCTGCCTGTGGCGGCTGCCGAACCTCCGGGTGGAGCAGGGCGGCGCGGCCGCCGGCAGCCCGTACCGGGGCATCGGCCGCCGATCCGCGCTGCTGATGACGGCCGTGGTGCTGCTGCTCGCGGTGAACAGCATCTACCAGATCGACATCGCCCTGTTCGTCACCAAGGACCTGCACTTCGCGGCCGGGTTCACCGGCGTGCTGCTCGGCGTCGCCTCCGCACTGGAGATCCCGGTGATGATGTACCTCGGCTCGCGGGCCGAGCGGTTCGGCAAGTGGCGGCTCGTGCTGGTCGGGGCCTGCTGCGCGGTGCTGTTCTTCGCCGCACTGCCGAACGTGCACAGCGCCTGGCTCCTCGTGCTGCTCCAACTGCCCAACGCCGTGTGGACGTCGATCGTCCTGAGCATCCCGGTGACGATCCTCCAGGACGCGATGGCCGACCGGGTCGGCGCCGCGTCCGCGCTGTACTCCAGCTCGTTCAAGGCGGGGATCCTGCTCGGCGGTGCCACCGCGGGGACGGTCACGCAGTGGGCGGGGTTCACCGACGTCTTCTGGGCCTGCGCGCTGCTGTCGGCGGCGGCGGCCCTGCTACTCGCCCTCGGGAGGGGTCTTGGTCACCAGCGTTCCGCAGGTCAGCGTGGTCGTGCCGACGTACAACCGGCAACGGCTGCTGCGGCTCACCCTGGAGTCGCTGACGCGGCAGAGCCTGCCGGCTGACGCCTTCGAGGTGCTGGTCGTCGACGACGGTTCGACGGACGGCTCGGCCGACGTGGCCGCCGCGTTCGCCGACCGGCTGCGGCTGCGCTACCTCTACCAGGAGGACCGCGGCTACCGGGTGGCGGCCGCCCGCAACCTCGGGCTGGCGCACGCCGCGGGCGAGGTCACCGTCTTCGTGGACTCGGGGGTGTTGCTGCACTCCGGCGCGGTCGCCGCGCACCTGGCGAGCCACCGCGCCGCCGAGGCACCTGTCGCCGTCTGCGGCTACGTGTACTGCTTCAACGAGGACAACGAGGACGGCGCGCAGATCGAGCGGGCCATCGACTACGCGGACCCGGACGCCACCATGGCCGGGCTGCGCGCCGAGGGCCGCTGGCTCGACATCCGGGAGGAGTTCTACGCCAAGTACGGCGACGACTTCGCCGACCAGCCCGCGCCGTGGCTGGTGTACTGGACCTGCAACGTGTCGGCGCGGACGGAACGGCTGCGCGCCGTGGGCGGGTTCGACGAGGCGTACCGGGCCTGGGGCGCCGAGGACGTCGACCTGGCCTACCGGCTGCACCGGGCGGGCGACCGGTTCGTGCTCGACCGGGACGCGGCGGCGATCCATGTGCCGCACCCGAAGAGCTACGCCGACAACATGCGGTCGGCGGCCGCCAACTACCGCTACTTCGCCGAGAAGTTCGACACGCCGATCACCAGGCTGGTGCCGGACAACCACTTCTTCCTGATCAACGACCTGATCCGGGAGCGGGAGCTGCCGTCGTGCGCGGCCCACCTGACCGCGCCCCGGCCGGACGCCGGGAGGGTGCTGGTGTTCGCGCCGCACCCGGACGACGAGACGATCGCGTGCGGCGGCACCATCGCCCGGCTGACCGCGACCGGGCACCGGGTCGGCGTGGTGTTCGCCACCGACGGCTCGCGCTCGCACGCGGCCGTCCTCGGCATCCACGCGGACCCGACCCCCGAGGAGCTCACGGTCGTCCGGGCCGGCGAGGCCCGTGCCGCGGTCGGGGTGCTGGGCGTGGCCGCCGAGGACGTCCGGCTGCTGGGCTTCACCGACACCGCGCTGGCCGCCTCGGTGGCGGACTTCCGGGACGCCGTCCGCAAGCTGCTGGCCGAGCACCGGGACGTCACCGAGGTCTACCTGCCGCACGAGGTCCGGGAGTTGAACGCCGACCACCGGCTCACCGGGGAGATCGCCGTCGAGTGCCTGACCGAACTCGGCCTGACCCCAAAGGTGTTCCGGTACGTGGTGTGGGACGAGCGGACGGAGCGGGAGTTCGCCTTCGTCAACCGCAGTGAGCCGGCGGCGGGCGAGCGGCGGCCGGAGCGGCGGGTCGCCCGGGACATCGCCCCGCAGCTCGCCGTCAAACGCGCCGCCCTCGCCGAGCACCGCACCCAGGTGACGCTGTACGCGCCCGGACAGCAGCGCGCGGTCGTCCCGCCCGAGTTCCTGGCCCGGGTCAACGGGCGCACGGTCGAGGAGTTCTGGGTCGCGGACTCCTGACCGGCCCCACGCTCCCCCCGCCCGGCCGGCCGGGCGCCCGCCGGCCGCCGGGCCGTCCCCTACCCCGTCACGCCCCTGGAGCAGAGATGTCGGCACAGCCCCCGCTCGTCCACCACCCCGACTGGCCCGCTGTCCGCTCGGCGGTGGCACCGGACGAGCAGATCGAGCAACGCGTGGAGGAGATCCTCCGGCGGATGACGCCGGAGGAGAAGGTCGGCCAGATGATCCAGCCGGAGCTGGCCGAACTCACCCCGGAGGACGTCCGGGAGTACCGGATCGGCTCGGCGCTCAACGGAGCCGGGATCTGGCCGGGCGGGGACCGCCGGGCCACCCCCGGCGACTGGGTGAAGACCGTCGACCGGTTCTGGGAGGCGGCCGAGAGCGCCTACCGGGGGCGAGGCTTCCGGATCCCGTTCATGTGGGCGACCGACGCGGTGCACGGCCACAACAACGTGTTCGGCGCGACCGTCTTCCCGCACAACATCGGGCTGGGTGCCGCGCGCGACCCCGGCTGCTGGAGCGGATCGGCGCGGCGACCGCCCGGGAGATCGCCGCCACCGGCATGGACTGGACGTTCGCCCCGACCGTCACCACGCCGCGCGACCGCCGCTGGGGCCGCTACTACGAGGGGTACGCGGAGGACCCGGAGGTGGTGCACGGCTACGCCGCGGCGATGGTGCGCGGCGTGCAGGGCGCCGCCCTGGACACCGGCGTGACCGCCTGCATCAAGCACTGGGTCGCGGACGGCGGCACCGCGCAGGGCGGCGACCGGGGGACCGCGCGTTGCCCCGAGGACCTGGTGCGCAACATCCACGCGGCGGGCTTCCTGTCCGGTATCGCCGCCGGCGCGCAGTCGGTGATGGTCTCCTTCAGCAGTTGGGAGGACCCGGCCAACTACGACCACTCCCCCGACTGGGGCGAGGCCTACAACCACAAACTGCACGGCAGCCGCCACCTGGTCACGGACGTCCTCAAGGGCCGGATCGGCTTCGACGGCATCGTGATCAGCGACTGGGACGCGCACGCCGAGGTGGCGGGCTGCACGGTGGGCGACGCCGGGTACGCGATCGCGGCCGGCATCGACGTGCTGATGGTCGCCGGCCGCGAGGCCTGGCAGTCCGTGCACCGCACCACGCTGGAGCACCTCCGCACCGGGCGGATCGCCCCGGACCGGATCGACGACGCGGTGCGCCGGGTGCTGCGGGTGAAGATGCGCTTCGGCCTGTGGGAGGCCCCGCGCCCCGCCGATCGGGCCGCGGACCCGGCGGTGCTCGGCTGCCCCGAGCACCGCGCACTCGCCCGGGAGGCGGTGCGCAAGTCGCTGGTGCTGCTGAAGCACCGTCCGGGGACACTGCCGCTGCCGCGCACCTCCCGGGTGCTGGTGACGGGCAGCGGCGCCGACGACATCCGGAAGCAGACCGGCGGCTGGACGCTCACCTGGCAGGGCAACGACGTCACCCGGGACGACCTGCCGGGTGCGCAGACCGTCGCCGATGCCGTGCGGGAGACGGTCGGTGACGCGCACTGCACGGTGGATCCGTTCCTGGAGAGCGCCGACCCGGCCGCCCACGACGTGGCGGTCGTGGTGATCGGCGAGGACGCGTACGCGGAGATGCGGGGCACCATCAAGCCGTGGGGCACCCTGGCCTACGCCGGCCTCAAGCGCTCGTACGCCCGGGACCTGGAGACCCTGCGGCGGCTGCGGGCGGCCGGCAGCAGGGTGGTGACGGTCTTCCTGACGGGGCGGCCGCTGTACACCACGGAGGAGATCAACCTCTCGGACGCGTTCGTGGCGGCCTGGCTGCCGGGCACCGAGGGCGGCGGGGTGACCGACCTGCTGTTCGCAGCACCCGAGGGCGGGCCCGCGCACGACTTCCGGGGCCGGCTGGGCTTCTCGTGGCCGCGCACGGCCCGCTCGCACGCCGCGAACCGGATCCCCCGCACATCCCCGGCTACCGGGTGCCACCGGAGGAGCAGGCACCCGAGGGCGAGCACGAGCCGCTGTTCCCGTACGGCCACGGGCTGCGGCTGGCCGACCCGCCCACCGCGGACGACCCGCTGCCGGAGGACACCTGGCAGGACGACACGCCCGTCCCCCGGCCGCCGGACCGGTCGAAGTCCTCGGCACCCCGGACAGTCCGTTCGTGTGGCGGATCGGCGGGCACAACACCTGGTCGCGGCCGCACATCGCGTTCGACGGGGTGACCGACGTACTGGTGGTGCGGGCCGTGCCGATGGCGCGCGCCGGACGGCCCGGCGGGCCGGCCCTGGACCTGCGGTTCAAGGGCTACCCGGCGTTCGTCTACGCGCAGCAGCCCGAGGGCCGGCCGGCCGACCTGCGCGGGTACGCCGAAAGCGGCGTGGTGGAGTTCGACGTCCGGGTGCTGGAGGCGCCGACGGCGGCCTTCCAGCTCGCCTGCCACGACGACTACCCGGCGCAGCCCGGGCTGGACCTCACCGAGCGGCTGCGGGCGCTGCCGGCCGGCCGATGGGCCACCGTCGCGGTGCCGGTGGCGGAGCTCGGCCGGATCGGGTCGGACCTCCAGCACGTGGACGTGCCGTTCATGCTCTACACCGAGGGCACGGCGCGGATCGAACTCGCGGACGTGCGTTGGCGGACGGCCTGACGGTCGGCCCGACAGTCGGCCGTGGGCGGGCGTATCCCTGGGTCTCCCCGCGGTCTGCCTTGGGAGCGCTCCCGAAGTTCCCCGGTCAACCCCACCACCCCGTTCGACCGTGCGGCTTGGGCGGCCGATCCGGCGGCGCCTTCGCGAGGCCGCCGGATCGCTCCGAATCGGCCGCCGAACTGCGCTTTCGCGCGCCGTGCGATCCTTGCGGCCCACGCGCGCCGGTAACAATCCCCGGCACACCGCTTGACATCATCGGAGGCCCACCCGCCACCATGGATCTGCGGGAGCGCTCCCACGCTCTCGTGCAGCCCCCGCCACCCCACGGCCCGGCGGGCACCCGGAACCTGGAGCAGCCCATGTACGCCAATGGCTACGGCCGCGTCCTCCTGGACACCCCGTGCGACCCGTCCGATCGCGCCATCACGGTGTCCCGCAACGAGGGCCGGGTGGTCCTCGGCTACCACGGCACGCTGGACAGGTCCACCGCTCCCGCACTGCGCGAGGCACTGCTGACCGAGCTCGGCCGGCACCCCTCCACCGTCGTGGTCGACCTCTCCGGACTGGAGCACTGGAACTCCTGCGGGATGAACGCCCTGGTCACCGCCCACCGTTCGGCCCGCCGCCAGGGCGCATCGGTGGTCGTGGCCGGACTCCGGGGCCGGGCCGCCGCCTCGTACCGCGCCACCTGCCTGGCGACGCTGATCCCGACCTGCCCCGATGTCGCCGCCGCGATGGCGCACCGCTCCGCCGCCTGATCCGACATCGGCCGGCCCCGACCGCGGCGGCCGGACGGCCGGCGCACGCCGCACCTCCGGACGTCCCGGCGACCGGAGCGCGGGCCCCTGCACGCATCTTGACGTGTCCCGGTCGATCCGGATTCACTTGCTGGGAGCGCTCCCAAGCACCTGGGGTCGGCACACTGCCGACCCTGCCCCCACGACCCGAAGGACCTCCACCCGATGCCTCGCGTCATCCCGTCCCCCCGTCCGGCCCGCCGCCCGGCCCGCAGAACTGCCGCGGTGCTCGCCGGCCTCGCGCTGGCCGCCGCCGGGCTCGCCGCCTTCCCGACCGGCGCCCTCGCCGCCGGCACCACCACCGCGGCCGCCACCGGCTCCGGCACACCCGTCCGCGTCAACCAGCTCGGCTACCTGCCGGACGGCCCCAAGCGCGCCACCGTCGTCAGCTCCGCCACCGCTCCGCTCGCCTGGCAGCTGCGCAACGCCGCCGGCGCCACCGTGGCCTCGGGCACGACCACCGTGCACGGTGCGGACGCCGCCTCCGGGGACGCCACCCACCTGGTCGACTTCTCCGCGTACACCGGCACCGGGACGGGCTTCACCCTGGTCGTCGACGGGCAGGCCAGCTACCCGTTCGACATCTCCGCCGCGCTCTACGACGGCCTGCGCGCCGACAGCATGTCCTTCTTCTACCAGCAGCGCAGCGGCATCGCGATCGACGCGGCGCTCGCCGGCAGCGCGTACGCCCGCCCGGCCGGGCACCTCGGCGTGGCCCCCAACAAGGGCGACACCAGCGTGCCCTGCCAGGCGGGCGTCTGCGACTACAGCCTGGACGTACGCGGCGGCTGGTACGACGCGGGCGACCAGGGCAAGTACGTGGTCAACGGCGGCATCGCCACCTGGGAACTGGTCAACTCCTTCGAGCGCGCCCACCGGGCCGGCACCGACGCGGGCCAGGGCGACTCCACCCTGCGGGTGCCCGAGCGCGGCAACGGTACGCCCGACGTGCTGGACGAGGCCCGTTGGGAGCTGGACTTCCTGATGCGGATGCAGGTCCCGGACGGCAAGCCGATGGCCGGCATGGCCTTCCACAAGGTGCACGACGCCCAGTGGACGGGGCTGCCCACCCGCCCCGACCAGGACAGCCAGCAGCGCGAGCTGCACAAGCCCTCCACCGCGGCCACCCTCAACCTGGCCGCCACCGCCGCCCAGTGCGCCCGGGTCTACGCCCCGTACGACTCCGCCTTCGCGGCCCGCTGCCTGGACTCGGCACGCCGCGCCTGGACGGCCGCGAAGGCCAACCCGAACGTGCTCGCCCCGGCCACCGACAGCACCGGCGGCGGCGCCTACGACGACACCCAGGTGGGCGACGAGTTCTACTGGGCGGCCGCCGAGCTGTACGCGACCACCGGGGAGTCCCAGTACCGGGACGCGGTGACCTCCTCCCCGTACCATGCCGGGGCCGCCGGGGGCTTCTACTGGGGCGACACCGCGACGCTGGGCCGGATCACCCTGGCCACCGTCCCCGGCGTCGGCCTGGCCGCCGACGACCTGGCCCGGATCCGCGCCTCGCTGACCACCGCCGCCGACGGGTACCTGGCCACCATGTCCGGCCAGGGCTACGCCGTCCCGATCCCGGCCGACGGCTACGTCTGGGGCTCCAACAGCTCGGTGGCCGACAATGCGATGGTGATCGCCGTCGCCTACGAGCTCACCGGCCAGCAGCGCTACCGGGCCGGCGCGCTGGAGTCCCTCGACTACCTGCTCGGCCGCAACGCGCTCAACCAGTCGTACGTCACCGGATACGGCGAGCACGCCTCGGAGAACGAGCACCACCGCTTCTGGGCGCACGAGAACGACGCCTCCCTGCCGCACCCGCCGGCCGGATCGATCGCCGGCGGTCCCAACTCCGGTCTCCAGGACCCGGTGGCCGCAGCCCAGTTGACCGGATGCGCGCCGGCCAAGTGCTATGTCGACGACATCGGCTCGTACTCCACCAACGAGGTGGCGATCAACTGGAACGCGCCGCTCGCCTGGCTGGCCGCCTTCGCCGCCGACCGCCCGGCCGGCACGCAGCCGGTCACCCCGAAGGCCGTCGTCGCCCCGGCCGCCGTGACGGTGCCCGAGGGCTCCTCCGCCACGGTCGCGGTCCACCTGTCGGCGCAGCCCGCCCAGAACGTCACGGTCACCGTCGCCCGGGCCTCGGGCGACACGGACCTCACGGTGGCCGGCGGGTCGACGCTGGTCTTCACGCCCGCGAACTGGTCCACCGCGCAGCAGGTGACGGTCGCCGCCGCACAGGACGCGGACACCACGGCCGGGACGGCCTCCTTCGCCGTGACGGGGACGGGCGTGGACGGCACCTCGTTCACGGCCACCGAGGCCGACGACGACACCCCGCCGGCCGCCTCCTGCTCGGTCGGCTACCGGGTGGACAGCTCCTGGGCCAACGGCTTCACCGCGACGGTCACCGTGAAGAACACCGGGCCGGGCCCGGTCACGGGCTGGACGCTCGCCTGGGCCTTCGCCGGCGACCAGCGGATCGGCAACGCGTGGAACGCCACGGTCACCCAGACCGGGGCCGCGGTCACCGCCAGGGACGCCGGCTGGAACGGGACGCTGGCGCCCGGCGCCTCGGCGAGCTTCGGCTTCCAGGCCGCCTACTCCGGTGGCAACACCGCGCCCACCCAGTTCACGGTCAACGGCGCCGCCTGCGCCTGACCGGCCCACCACCGGCTCGCCACCGGACCCCTGACCGCACGGGCCCGACCGCCGATCTGTCCCGCCGCACGACACGGCCGTGGGCCGCCGTCCTCCCCCGGGCGGCGGCCCACGGCCCGTGTCGCGCGGACGGTCCCGGCAGCCCGCGCACACCCTTATCCAGGCCCGGTTGATTGCGCCGGAAATCCCATGTGACCGGTAGTTGAACAATGCATGAGAACATAGCCACGCCCGACCGGCAGATCGGGTCGAATTTCCCGCCGAGACGTGGGCAAATCAGACATTCGCGCCGGTCCGGCAGGCAATGGTGGCAGGCATGTTGTTCACAGGTGCCCAGACCGCTCCACGGGTGGGCACGAGAGGATCCGACTGATGGTTCGTCAAGAGAAGAAGCCCCGCAGTCGACGCCGGAAGATATTCCTGGCCGGTTGTGCGGGCCTTCTCGTCACAGCCCTTGCCGGTGGGGGGATCGCCCTGTTCGCCTACCATCACCTCCAGGCGAACATCGACACGGTCGACATCAACCAGGCACTCGGCGAGGACCGCCCCGCACCGCTCCCCACCGGCGCCCAGGACATCCTGGTCCTCGGCTCCGACTCCCGGTCCGGCGTCAACGGCGACCTGGCCGGCGGGAACGTCGGGGGCACGGCCCGTTCCGACACCGCGATGGTGGTCCACATCCCGCAGGGCCGGGCCCGGGCCACTGTGGTCAGCATCCCCCGCGACACCCTGGTCACCCGCCCGGCCTGCACCACCGCGAAGGGCAAGCAGCTGCACCAGGCCGAGCGCGTCATGTTCAACTCGATCTACACCGCGGGCGGCCCGACCTGCGTGGTGAAGACCGTGGAGACCATGACCGGCCTGCGGATGAACCACTACGTCGAGGTCGACTTCGCCGGGTTCAAGGACCTGGTGGACGCGATGGGCGGGGTCGACATCACCGTCGACCGCCCGATCGACGACTCGTACAGCGGGCTGAAGCTCGCCGCCGGCACCCACACCCTGGACGGGACGACGGCGCTGGCCTTCGTCCGCACCCGGCACGGCGTCGGCGACGGCAGCGACCTCGGGCGGATCGGCCTGCAGCAGCAGTTCGTGCTGGCCCTGGTCTCGCAGCTCCAGCGGCAGAACACCCTCAACGACCCGGTGCGGCTCTACCGGATCGCCGACGCCTCGACCAAGTCGCTCACCACCGACTCCGGTCTCGGCTCGCTCACCTCGCTGGCCTCCTTCGCCCAGAGCATGCGGGGTCTGGGCAGCAGCGCCACGGACACCCTGATGCTCCCGGTCGCCTACGACCGCATCGACCCCAACCGGGTCGTCCCGGCGGAGCCGCAGGACCAGCAGCTGTGGCAGGCGCTGCGCGAGGACAAGCCGATCCCGGCCGCGGCCCGGAAGTCGCCCGCGCACGGGACGGCCTGAGCCGCCCCGCCCCGCCCCCGGACGGACGGCGCGCCCTCCGTCCGTCCGGGGGCCCGCAGCCCCGATCACGGGGTCCTCGTCAGGCCGCCCGGCCCGCAGCGTCCGGGCTCCCGTGCCGCCGGGCCGCCGTCCGCAGCGCAACGGTGCGGAGCGCCACCGTGTGGACCGTCAGGGCGAGCGCGGCACCGACCACGTACAGGGCCAGGTCCGGCAGGTTGAACGTGGTGCCGAGGACGAGCCGGGCGAGGGTGCTCCGTGCGGAGAGCGCAGCCGGGACGCCCGTCAGTTGGAGGAGTTCGACGGCCCAGCTGACCGCGAGGGCCCGGCCGGCGGCGACGCGCGGACGCAGGGTCGGAGCAACGAGGACCACCAGTGCGTACACCAGCACGGTGTAGAGCGCATCCCCGGCGCCCTTGGCGAACCACCCCCGGGACCGGAGCGCACCGCAAGCCCCGCCGCCACCGTGAGCCCGGCCGCGGCAACCGCCGCGACCCGGATCCGTCCACTGCTGCCGCCCCACCGGAGATCCCCCACGGGCCCACCCTACGGTGCTCCCGGCAGGGTCGGGACGGCGGCGGCGCCACCGCACAGTGGCATGCCCCTTTCAATTATCGGAGTTTGCTGTCACGCTTCCATTCGGCCTCAGGGGTGGGGAGCGCCTCCCTGCGGTCGCCCGCACGGACGGTGACGGTCCATCGGTTCGCAGCGTCGCCAGGAACCGTCCGGCGGCTCCCCCACGGGCGCTCCGCCATCCGAAGAGGATCCGATGCGTAGCAGACTCCTCCCCTGCTGGCCGGGACCGCGCTCGTCGCGGCGGCCGGCACGGCGACCCTCACCGCCTCCGCACACGCCGCCGACTGCACACCGGCCCAGGTGGTCGGCAACGGCGGTTTCGAGTCCGGCAGTTCACCGTGGACGGCATCGAGCGGGGTGATCACCAGCGGCGGCGGCCAGAGCGCCCACGGTGGCAGCTCGTTCGCCTGGCTCAACGGCTACGGCTCGTCCCACACCGACACCCTCTCGCAGACCGTCACCCTCCCCTCGGGCTGCACCAAGGGGACGCTGAGCTTCTGGCTGCACATCGACACCGCCGAGACCGGCAGCACCGCCTACGACAAGCTCACCGCCAAGATCGGCAGCACCACGCTCGCGACCTACTCCAACGCCGACGCGGCCACCGGCTACGTCCAGAAGTCCTTCGACGTCTCGGCGTTCGCGGGCCAGACCGTGGCGATCTCGTTCAGCGGCGCGGAGGACGCGAGCCTGCAGACCAGCTTCGTCCTCGACGACGTCGCCCTGGACGTGTCGGGCGGCGGCAGCACGCCCCCGCCGACCAGCCCGCCGCCCACCACCACGCCGCCGCCCGCCGACACGACCCGCACCCCCGCCGCCCCCGCGTACACGGTCAGCCTCAGCAGCGACTCGACGGGCGCGGTCTGGACGGGCCACGAGAGCGCCACCTTCACCAACGCCTCCGCCTCGCCGCTGAACGAGGTGTACCTGCGGCTGTGGGACAACGCCCACGGCAGCTGCCCGACCACGCCGATCACCGTCACCAACGTGACCGGCGGCACCGCGTCCGCGCTGTCGGTGAGCTGCACCGCGCTCAAGGTCACCCTGCCCACGCCGCTCGCCCAGGGCAAGAGCGGCACGGTCGGCTTCGACCTCGGCATCACGGTGCCGAGCGGCGCCGACCGGTTCGGCCACGACGGGGCCTTCAGCTTCATCGGCAACGCGCTGCCGGTGCTGGCGATCCGCGACGGGTCCGGCTGGCATCTCGACCCGTACACCAACAACGGCGAGTCGTTCTACTCGCTGGCCTCCGACTTCGACGTGACCCTGGACCACCCGACCGGCCTGCTCGTCCCCGCGACCGGCACCTCGGTGGACAGCCCCGGCACCTCCGGTCGCACCGTCACCCGGGCGACCGCCGCCAAGGTCCGTGACTTCGCCTGGGCGGCCGGCCCGTTCAGCAAGGTCTCGGGCACCTCCCCGGCCGGGGTGAAGGTCAACGTGTACGCCGTCAGCGGCATCTCCACCGCCGACGCGCAGTCGATGCTCTCCACCTCCACCTCCGCGGTCGACGCCCACGCGGCACGCTTCGGCGCCTACCCGTACGGGGAGTTGGACGCCGTACTGGACAACAGCTTCTGGTTCGGCGGGATGGAGTACCCGGGCTTCGTGCTCGACCTGGTGAGCACCACCGCGCTCACCCACGAGATCGGCCACCAGTGGTTCTACGGGATCGTCGGCGACGACGAGTACAACAGCCCCTGGCTGGACGAGGCGTTCACCGACTACGCCACCGACCTCGCGCAGGGCAAGACCGGCTCGGGCTGCTGGAGCAGCGTCTCCTGGGCCTCCTCGGCCGAGAAGATCACCAACTCGATGGCGTACTGGGACGCCCACTCCTCCCGGTACTCGACCGTCATCTACACCTACGGCAAGTGCGCACTGCACGACCTGCGACGCCTGATCGGTGACACCGCGATGACCAAGCTGCTCCACGACTACGCGCAGGCGCACTGGTACGGCGTCTCCACCACGGCCGAGTTCAAGGCCGCGGCGCAGGCCGCCACCACCACCGACCTGACCTCGTTCTGGACCCAGCACCGCATCGACGGCTGACGCACCGTCCGCCCCTTCCCGGCCCGGTACCGCCGTTGCCCCGGCAGCGCCGGTCCGGGAAGGGGCACCGGCCCCGGGGAGGGGCACCGTGCGAATTCCGTTCCCGGCGGACGGCGGCACGCCCGGCCCACTACACTCCGACCAATCCCGCCGACGGTCCGCGGGGCCATGAACCCTCCCGGCACGGAAGGCGGTTCGATCGGGTGAACCCGGAACCTCTGCTCAGGGCAGTCGTCAGCGCCATGATGCTCCTTGAGGACTGCGGCCCGGGCGCGATCGATCCCGACACCGTCACCCGCGGCCTGGACCACCTGGGCCACGACCTGCTCGACCTCACCGGCACCGACCGCAACGACTTCCTCGCCCTGGTCGACCGGATGGCCGCGACCGAGAACGACCGGCGGACGGCCCAGGTCATCCGCGAACTGCCCCTCGCCATCGGGATGGTCGGGGCATCCTGACGGAGCGTCATGATCGGCGCATCGCCGTCGGTTTCCCAGGGTCGATACGATCGCCGCATGACCACGGACGCAACGGCTGACGCCACCAGGGACGCACGCCCACGGCAGGCCGAACTCCGCTCCGAGCGAGCCGTCTTCGAGGGCGACTGCAGCGCGTCGGCCATCGCCGACCGGGGGCCGGACGCGGTCGGGGCCGAGCGCAGGGACGACACTCCGGGCAGGCGCAGCGCGGTGAGCACCGGGTGACGATCGGGCCCGGAGGCATCACGCTGGCGTCGCTGAACGTGTGCTGCGGCATGTCGCACCCGCTGCGGCCGGTGCGGGAACGGGCCGCGGAGTTCTGCCGCCGCCTGGAGGCCGCCGACGTGGACATCGTGAACTTCCAGGAGGTCTGGGCACCGGGTCTGACCCGCTTCCTCCGGGCGCACCTGCCGTCCTTTCCGTTCGCGGCCGCCCGGAGGGGGCTCCTCGGCGGGCCGGCCGGGGGCCTGCTCTCCGTCTCCAGGTCCCCGCTCCGATCGGCCGTGTACTCCTCGTTCCGCGGCATCCGGCCCCCGGCCGGCGGTGTGGTCTCCCGGGTGGCGCCGTTGGCGGGCACCCTGCCGCAGGGGGTGCTGACCTTCGAGGTCGCCGGCGCCCGCACCGTGGTCGGCAACGTCCATCTCACCGCCAACCGGGACGGGGACTGGACGCCGGGGAACCGGCACGAGGCCTTCCAGCTGCAGCAGTTGGCCAGGGTGCACGCGGCGATGCGGCGGGCCCGCCGACCGGACACGGAACTGTCCCTCCTCGCCGGGGACTTCAACCTGCCCAGTGGTTCGCCGCGGTACCCGGCCGTCGTGGACGGCGGTGCCTGGCACGACCCGTTCGCCGAGGCGGACCTGCCGACGTTCCACGCCGAGCTGCTGCCGCCCGGCGCCTCGGCGCACCGGATCGACTACCTGCTCGTCCGGGCCGACCCCGACCGCCACCCGGTCGTGCGCGCCCACCGCCTCCTCACCGGGCCCGTGCACATGCCGTCCGGCGAAACCGCGTTCCTCTCCGACCACGTGGCACAGGTCGTCCGGGTGGGGCCGCCGAGGCCCGGCACTCGTCGCGGCACTGCTGAATAACACCCGGAGCTCAAGGACACCCGGAGCGACGCGGGCCGACCGCCCGGGTGGTCCGACGGCACGCCGCCCCACGGGGGCGACCTCGGGCGGCCCCGCTCGCCGGGCGGCCCCCGCGCACTGGGATGATCAGGCCATGAATTCCGACTTGACGGCACCCGCGAGGCGATCCGACCTCGTGGTGGACGGCCGGACCGCGTCCGGATCGGTGCAGCGCGACGGCTGGGCGCTGCGTCCTGCCGTGGCCGCGGACGTCGAGGTGATCGCCGAGTTGCGGGCCACCGTCATGCGGGCGGATCTGGAACGCCTGGGCCGCTACGACGAGCACCGGGTGCGGCAGCGGCTGCGCGACTCCTTCTCCCCGCAGTACACCTCGGCCGTCACCGTCGACGGCGCCCTCGTGGGCTGCCTCACCGTCCGGCCCGCCGACGGCAGGCTGTGGCTGGAGCACTTCTACCTGGCTCCGGACCGGCAGGGCCGGGGCTCGGTTCGGCCGTGCTGCGTGCGGTGCTGGAGCGGGCCGACGCGCAGGGACTGACCGTGGGCCTGAACGTCCTCCAGGGCAGTGCCGCCCGCCGCCTCTACGAGCGCCACGGATTCGTCATGGCGGCCCAGGACCCGGTCGACGTCTTCATGCTGCGCCCGCCGGGGGCTGCGGGCACGGCTGCGCACGCCTGACGCGCGCCTGCACCGGGGCAATCCTCAGTCGGCCGTCGCGGCCGCGGCCGCAGCGGTGTCGAGCAGGCGCAGCTGTGCGGTGACGCGCTCGCCGGACCAGGCGGTGAGCCAGTCCCGGTGCGGGCCTTCGTAGCCGCGCGGGGCCGCCTCCACCCGCATGATCAGCGCCAGGTGGATCCGGTAGAGCGCCAGGCGCACCCGGGCTGTGTCGTCGACGGCGAAGGCGGGGTCGACCGTGCGGTACCCGGCGAGGAGGTCCGGGTCGTCCTCGGCGGCGCCGAGCGGGTCGAGGCCGACGAGTTCGGCGAGCGGGTCGCCGAAGAACGCCCGTTCGCCGTCGATCTGCCCGACGATCCGCGGGCCCGTGCCCTCCGCGCCGCCTGCGCCGTCCACCGGCCCGTCGGCGGCCTCGCCGGCCTCGCCGTCGAGGGGGTGCCGTCGAGGAGGATGTTGCCCTCCCAGGCGTCGAAGTGGACGAGGGCGGGCCGGCGCACCTCGGCGAGTTCGGCGGCGAAGCGGGCCGGCAGGTCCGCCAGAACGGCCTCCGGTACGGGCAGCGCCACGCCGAAGCGCTCGGCGTCGGCGAGCACGGCGTGCAGCATCCCCGCGAAGGCCGTCGGCCAGTCCGCCGCGGCGAGGCCCCGGACGGGCTGCGGGTAGCCGAAGACCGGGCCGGTGACACCTGCCACGGTGGCGGCGAGCTCGCCCGGCCGGTGGCGCAGCGCGGCCCGGTCGGACGCCCCGATCCGGGCCTGCGCGGCCTCCCAGGTGGTGCCGTCGAGGTGGTCGAGGAGCAGCCATTCGGCCGGGGCCGTCGCACCCGCCGGCTCGTGGTGCCGCACCGTGGGTACGGGGAGTCCGGCGTCGGCGGCGAGCCGGTGGAAGAGCTGCTCGGTGCCGAGCAGGCCCTGCTCGTGGGTGAGCGCGGGGGTGTCGGCATCGGGGGCGGTCTTGAGTACCATGCGTCTGCCGTCGCCGAGTTCGAGGAGCTGGGGGTGTTGTACCAGCCGCCCTTGAGCTGCTCGCAGGCGGTGACGGTGGTCGGGCCGAGGAGGTCGCGGAGACGGCGTCGGACCTCGGCGAGGGCGGCCGCGCCGTCGGGGGCGTCGGCCGGGCCGGGAACAGTCCCGTCGTCGGTCGCTGGAGCGGACACGGTTCACCTCGGGGGCGGCGGGGCGGGCTTCGGCGCGACCCATAACCCAAACTTATGACCTCATAAAGCGGAGCTACGTACCGAGAGGCGGGTGTGACAGCGATCGTTGCAGTCACCACGGTCCCGTCGGCCCCGAGCTCCCGGGCCGGGGCCCACCTGCCGAAGGAAGGTCTCGCCATGTCTCGCCCCGTCCGGGTGGCGATCGTCGGATCCGGCCCCGCCGGCATCTACGCCGCCGACGCCCTGCTCAAGTCCGACGCCGCCACGGACCCGGGGGTGTCGATCGACGTCTTCGAGCGGCTGCCCGCACCGTTCGGCCTGATCCGGTACGGCGTCGCGCCGGACCACCCGCGGATCAAGGGCATCGTGACGGCGCTGCACCAGGTGCTCGACAAGCCCCAGGTGCGGTTCTTCGGCAACGTGGACTACCCGCGGGACCTCGCCCTGGAGGACCTGCACCGGTTCTACGACGCGGTGGTGTTCGCCACCGGCGCGGAGGCCGACCGCGACCTGGCGATCCCCGGCGCGGAGCTCGACGGGGCCTACGGCGCAGCCGAGTTCGTGTCCTGGTACGACGGCCACCCGGAGGTGCCGCGCAGCTGGCCGCTGGAGGCCCGGCAGGTCGCCGTCCTGGGCGTTGGCAATGTCGCGCTCGACGTGGCCCGGATCCTGGCGAAGTCCGCCGACGAGCTGCTGCCGACCGAGATCCCGGCGAACGTGTACGACGGACTGGCGGCGAACCGGGCGGTGGAGGTCCACGTCTTCGGCCGCCGCGGCCCCGCGCAGGCAAAGTTCAGCCCGATGGAGCTCCGCGAGCTCGACCACTCGCCGACCATCGAGGTGATCGTCGACCCCGAGGACATCGACTACGACGAGGGTTCGATCGCCACCCGGCGGGCCAACAAGCAGGCCGACATGGTCGCCGCGACCCTGGAGAACTGGGCGATACGCGACGCCGGTGACCGGCCGCACCGCATCCACCTGCACTTCTTCGAATCCCCGGTGGAGATCCTCGGTGCGGACGGCCGGGTGGTCGGCCTGCGCACGGAGCGGACGGAGCTCGACGGCACCGGCAACACCCGCGGCACCGGCGCCTTCCGCGAGTGGGACGTCCAGGCGGTCTACCGGGCCGTGGGCTACCGCTCGGACGAGCTGCCGAAGCTGCCCTTCGACTCGCTCTCGGCGACCGTGCCGCACGAGGCCGGCCGGGTGGTCGAGAACGGGGTCCACCTGCCGTCCACCTACGTCACCGGGTGGGTGAAGCGCGGTCCGATCGGCCTGATCGGGCACACCAAGGGCGATGCCAACGAGACGGTCGCCTGCCTGGTCGAGGACCACCGCGCGGGTCGGCTGCGGCTCGCCGAGGCCCCGGCCGAGGACGCCGTGGTGGCCTTCCTCGACGGGGCGGGCGTCGACTACACCACCTGGGAGGGCTGGCACCGGCTGGACGACCACGAGCGGGCACTCGGCCAGGAGCAGGGCCGCGACCGGGTCAAGGTCGTCGAGCGCGAGGCCATGCTCCGGGCCTCCGGCAGCGCACTGACCCCGCACGAGGACCGACCCCGCACGAGGGCCCCGCGCGAGGACTGACCCGCACGCGAACCGGCCCTCGTGCGGCCAGGCTCCGGGTGGTGGTGGCGGCGTCCGTCGATGCCCCTCGCGGCACCGTGCCACCGCCGCCCGGCTCACCCACCCACCAGGCGCTCCCGCGCATGGGCCGACCGGTCCGCGGCGGGGTCAGGTGGGGTCAGGTCAGGGCTCTGATCACCTGGGCGGTGACGTCGTCGCGCAGCACACTGAAGCGGACGACGTCCCGCCACCGCCCGTCCCGGAACACCGCGCTGCGCAGCACTCCTCCCGGGTGAACCCGGACTTCTCCAGGGCCCGCTGCTCGGCGGTGTTCGCCGTCTCGGTGTCCGCCTCGATCCGCACCACCGGGGTGTGCGCGAAGAGGTAGCGGACGAGCTCGCGCTGCGCCCGTGTGCCGATGCCACGACCGCGGGCCTTCGGCAGCAGTTGGATGCCCGTGTTCCACCAGTACGAGCTCCGGGTCGCGGCGACCTTCCGCCAGGCCACGAAGCCGTGCACGTCGGCGCCGGCCGTCACCATCAGCTGCCCGCCGTCGTCGCCCAGCAGGCCGTTCTCGGCCCAGCGACGACGCCAGCGGCCCGGGTCCGTCCAGCCGTGCCACTGGAACGGGCCGGTCGCCTCCGGATCCGTCAGGAAGCTCTCCAGCAGTGGCAGGTCGTCCTCGAACACCGGACGCAGTATCACGGGATCGTCGCTCACCGGAGTCACCCTAGACGAGCCGGTCCCGCCGTGCGGGCGGCCCCGGAAAGGTTGCCGCGTCCATGGCGGATCAGGGCTCGCGCCGGGCCCGGACGGGGCCGGCGGACACCGTCGGCTGCCGCGGCGGCGGGCGGACGGGCACCGGCACGGCGCAGCGGTCGTGCCCGGGCGGCGGAGCGGGGTGCCGCAGCGGGGCGCATCCGGGCCATTCCCAGCGCGCTCCTGCCACGCGGATCGTGGGACAAGCCCTAGACTGATCGCAGCGCGGTCCGACCGGCCGTTCGACCGGTCCGGGCTCCGCTCCTACGGTACGGGTGCACGGCACCCGGAGGAGGACACCGTGACCGGACAGGACAGCATGGACGCCACGAGCGAGGCGGTCGCCACCCTCCGCCACTCCGGCGACCCCGAGCAGGACCACCTCGTGGACGAGATCCAGCACCCCGAGACCACCAACGCCCTGTACGAGCTGGCGGCGCGCCTCGTGTCGCCGGTGGGCGAACCTCCCGCCGACACCGCGAAGCCGCAGCCCGCGCACTGACCGCAGCGCGCACCCGACCCGCACCCGCCCCGCCCTGGCCCGGGGTCCCCGTCGGGGTCGGCGGCACCCGCTGGCAGGATGGCCCGCACGGACCGGTGGAAGACGCCGGCCGGACGCGGGACGGGAGCGGGTCGCAGTGGACGACTGGAACTTCGGCGCATGGCGCGACGCCCTGCGGGACGCCGGCCCGTCGCGCGCCGTGCTGGTCGGGCTCGCGGCCGCCGAACGCGCCGCGGGCTGCCTGCAGGACGACCGGGCCGCCCGCTTCGGCGCGGAGGGTCCGGCACAGGCCCGCGAACTCCTCGAAGCCTGCTGGCGCGGAGCCGACCCGCAGCGCACCTCGGCCCGGGCCGAGGCGCTGGCCGACTGGGCGACCGCGTACCTGGAGCGGTCGCTCACCGAGGAGTTCCACGCCTGGGGGCCGGAGGACGACGACGAGGACGACGGCGGGCCACTGGAGCTGGCGGACTTCCTCGCCGACGCCGAGCCCGCCGGGGCGGTCGCTCTGCACCTGACGGCCGCGATAGCAGTGTCGGAGGCCGCGGCCGCCTGCGCCGGCGGGGCGTGGGACGGCGCACTGCGCTGCCTGCAGTCGCTGGCCGACCTGCCCGGGGAGCCGCAGCGGCAGCAGGCCGACCTGGCCCTGGTGCTGGCCGCGCCGGACGCCGGGCTGACGACCGCGGCCGAGGCCCTGCGCCGACGCGCGACCGGGGACGCCCGCGGCCACCGGGCACACTGCGAGGCACTGGCCCTCGACGCGGACTGACCCCGCGGCGGGGCTCGCAAGGTCCGCCGAGGTCCGCTGTCGAGATCCGCCGTCGAGGCCGCTCCCCCGCATCCGGACAGCCCCGCCGAGCCGTCAGCTTCCTTCCGAGGCTTCCGAGGCTTCCGAGGCCGCCCGCGCGGTCGCCTCGATGCCGGCCGCCCGCAGCTGCTCCGCCAGCAGTTCCACCTCGGCCAGGATTCCCGTCCACTCGCCGCGCCGGACGCGCTCCGCCGCCGCACGGGCGGACGGGAGGTCGCAGCCGGTGGCCGATCGCAGCACCTTCATCAACGCGACCGACGGCACGTCGGGCCCGGGCAGCAGCAACCGGGCCGGGCCGCACTCGGCGAGCAGCCTGGCCCGCAGTTCTGCCGGCAGCCACTCGGATCCGCTGCCGCACTCCGTCAGCCGGGGGCCGCAGGCCGGGCAGTCCATCTCGATGCTCCACTCGATCCGCCCTGCGTACACCCCGGCGCCGCCACTGTTCTCGGCCGTCCCGCCGCAGGCGTCGCAGGGCACCGCCCACCGCACCCCCTCGCCGATCACGATCTGCCCCGCTCCCGCGCCCGCACGCCTCAGCGCCCGCTCAGCAGGTCCGCCGCGCGGGCGATCAGGGAGGTGCGGCCGAGTCCGGCGTCCTCGCGCCGGTCGGCGGCCCGGTAGGCGACGTAGAGACCCCGGATGCCCAGCCAGCGCAACGGCTCCGGCTCCCAGCCGCGGACCTTGCGGCCGACCCAGGGCAGCCGCACGAGGTCGGTGTCGCGGCCGAGGACGAGATCGCACAGCGTGCGGCCGGCCAGGTTCGTGGTGGCCACGCCGTGGCCGACGTAGCCGCCGGCCCAGCCGAGGCCGGTGGACCGGTCCAACTCCACGGTGGCGCACCAGTCGCGGGGCACACCGAGCACCCCGGACCAGGCGTGGTCGATGCCCGCCGAGGACGCCGCCGGGAACAGCCGGTGCAGCAGGCCGGCGAGCTGACGCTGGGTCGCCTCGGCGGTCTCCCCGTGTGCGTCGACCCGGGAGCCGAAGCGGTACGGCACCCCGCGCCCGCCGATGGCGATCCGGTCGTCGGCGGTGCGCTGGATGTAGCAGTAGGCGTGCGCCTCGTCGCCGATCAACTCGGCCCCGCGCCAGCCGATCTCGTCCCAGACCCCGGGCCCGAGCGGTTCGGTGACGATCATGCTGCTGTTCATCGGCACCCACGTCCGGCGGTGGCCGGGCAGGGTGGCGGTGAACCCCTCCATGGCGCGGATCACGTACGGGGCGCGGACGGTGCCCTGCCGGCAGACCGCCGCCCCCGGCCGTATCGCGGTGACCTCGGTGCCCTCCAGGACGCGCACGCCCATCCGCTCGACCACCTCGGCGAGCCCGCGGACCAGCCTGGCCGGCTGGATGCGGGCGCAGTGCGGCGTCCACAGCGCGCCGCGGGCTCCCGACACCCGGACCCGGTCCCCGAGTTCGGCGGCGCCGAGGGTGACGAGATCGTCCTCGCCCCAGCCCGCGGCGCGCTGCTCCGGCAGGTGCGCGAGCATCCGTCGGTGCTGCACCTCGCCGACCGCGACGGTGAGTTCGCCGTCCTTGCGGATGTCGGCGTCGATGCCCTCGGCGGCCGCGACGGCGATCACCTCGTCGACGGTGTCGAACATCGCCTGCTGCATCGCGGTGGCGGCCTGCACCCCGTGCGCGGCGGCGTACCGCCGGAACTGGCCGGGCAGCGCCGCGGTGAGCCAGCCGCCGTTGCGGCCGGAGGCGCCGAACCCGGCGAACTCCTTCTCCAGCACGACGATCCGCAGCGAGGGGTCGGCCCGCTTCAGGTAGTACGCCGTCCACAGACCGGTGTAGCCGCCCCCGACGAGGACGACGTCGGCGTCGGTGTCACCGTCGAGGGCGGGGCGCCGCGCGGGCAGGCCGTCGGCGGCGTACCAGAAGGAGACGTCGCCGTTGGTGCGGGCGGGTGCGGAGGTCGGCCGGGTGGTCGGCGCGGTGCTCATGGATCTCTTCGTTTCGCCGGAGGGAGGGGGTGGGACGGGAGCCGGGCGGGGGCGACGCTCAGCCCGGCGTGGGCGGGCTGACGATCCAGAGCACCTCGGCGGGCGACTCGGAGGTGTTGGCGACGCGGTGGGGTGTGGCCGAGCGGTGCTCGATGCTGTCCCCGGGGCCCAGGGTGTAGGGGTGGCCGTCCAGTTCGACCCGTACGGTGCCCTTCAGGACGACCAGGATCTCCTGCGAGTCGCCGTGCGTGTAGGCCTCGTCGCCGGTGGACGCTCCGGGGTCGAACTCCCCTGCGTAGACCTCCAGATGGGAGAGCGGGCGTTGCGACACCAGGTACTTGCGGGTGCCCGGCGCGGTGTGCAGGACGGGCCGTTCGTCCCGGCGCAGCACCCGCGGTCCGGCCGGGGTGTCCTGGTCGAACAGGTCGGCCATGGTGAGGCCGAGGGCGTCGGCGACGCGGCGCAGCATGCCGATGCTGGCCCCGGCGAGGCCGCGTTCGACCTGGCTGAGGAAGCCGGGGCTGGCCTGGGCGGCCTCGCCGAGGGCGCGCAGCGAGAGGCCCCGCATCTCGCGGTAGCCGCGGATCCTGGCGCCGAGCGCGGCGGCGTCCTCGGAGGCGGCGGGGGCCGCGGGGGCCTGGGCCCGGGCCGGGGCGCTGCCGGGCGCGCGGGCGTCCGCGGCGGCAAGGGGTGCGGCACGGCCATGGAACACCTGATTCGGACTGAGCAAACGATGTGTTTGCTGGAGTGCAACACACCGTAAGCCGTTCGGGGGTCCGGCACAAGGGTCCGACCGGGGCGGGCACGGGGCCGGACGGCGGGGCCGGGTGCGGCCCGGGGCGGGTCCGTTCGGGGGACTGGTGCGGTCGTTCGGCCGGGCGCGCCGGACACCGGCCTGCTATGAAGGCGGATGAGCCTGTTTTGTCCGGCTCATCCCGATTTCTAGGAGGCATCCGCATGGGTGCTACGGCTTCCACCGCCACCAGCGCCGAGCGCGGCGGGCCGGCGGAGACCCCGTCGGGGCCCGTTCACATCCTCTGGATCAACGCCGGCCTGAGCTGCGACGGCGACTCCGTGTCGCTCACCGCGGCCATGCAGCCCAGCATCGAGGAGATCGTCACCGGTGCACTGCCCGGGCTGCCCGAGATCGCGGTGCACTGGCCGCTGATCGACTTCGAGTGCGGGCCCGTGCAGGGCGCCGACAACTTCGTCGAGTGGTTCTTCAAGGCCGACCGCGGCGAACTGGAGCCGTTCGTCCTGGTGGTGGAGGGATCCATCCCCAACGAGCGGATCAAGCCCGAGGGCTACTGGTGCGGCTTCGGCGACGACCCGGCCACCGGCCAGCCGATCACCACCAGCGAGTGGCTGGACCGCCTCGCGCCCAAGGCCACCGCGGTCGTCGCGATCGGCACCTGCGCCACCTACGGCGGCATCCACGCGATGGCCGGCAACCCGACCGGCGCCATGGGCGTGCCGGACTACCTCGGCTGGGAGTGGAAGTCGAAGGCGGGCCTGCCGATCGTCTGCGTGCCGGGCTGCCCGATCCAGCCGGACAACTTCTCGGAGACCCTGCTCTACCTGCTGTACCAGCTGGCCGGGTCGGCTCCGATGATCCCGCTCGACGACAAGCTGCGGCCGTCCTGGCTGTTCGGCGCCACCGTGCACGAGGGCTGCGACCGCGGCGGGTACTACGAGCAGGGCCAGTTCGCCGAGAACTACGGCGAGCCGGAGTGCCTGGTGCGGCTGGGCTGCTGGGGCCCGGTGGTCAAGTGCAACGTGCCCAAGCGCGGATGGATCAACGGCGTGGGCGGCTGTCCGAACGTCGGCGGCATCTGCATCGCCTGCACCATGCCCGGCTTCCCGGACAAGTTCATGCCGTTCATGGACGAGCCGCCGGGCGCCAAGGTCTCCGTCACCGCCAGCTCCGCGTACGGCGCGGCCATCCGCCGGCTGCGCTCCTTCACCGGGAAGACGGTGGACAAGGAGCCCAAGTGGCGGCAGACCGGCAAGAAGCTGACCACGGGCTACCAGCCGCCCTGGTGACCGCCGCGGGACGCCGCACGGCCACTCCGTGCGGCGTTCCCGCATGTTCCCCCTCCTCCCCCACCCCTCGACGGAAGGCACGCACCCCGATGGCTACGACGACGAGGTCCGCCGGCGACGGCAGCGGCCTGGTGGAGATGTCCTGGGACCCGATCACCCGGATCGTGGGCAGCCTGGGCATCCACACGAAGATCGACTTCAAGCAGAAGAAGGTCGCGGAGTGCTACAGCACCTCGTCGGTCTTCCGCGGCTACAGCGTCTTCATGCGCGGCAAGGACCCGCGCGACGCGCACTTCATCACCAGCCGGATCTGCGGCATCTGCGGCGACAACCACGCCACGTGTTCGGTGTACGCGCAGAACATGGCGTACGGCGTGAAGCCGCCGCACCTGGGTGAGTGGATCATCAACCTCGGCGAGGCCGCCGAGTACATGTTCGACCACAACATCTTCCAGGAGAACCTGGTCGGGGTCGACTACTGCGAGAAGATGGTCCGGGAGACCAACCCCGGGGTCCTGGAGAAGGCGGAGCGCACCGAGGCCCCGCACGCCGCCGAGCACGGGTACAGGACGATCGCGGACATCATGCGCTCGCTGAACCCGATCGAGGGCGAGTTCTACCGCGAGGCGCTGCAGGTCAGCCGGTACACCCGCGAGATGTTCTGCCTGATGGAGGGCCGCCACGTGCACCCCTCCACGCTCTACCCCGGCGGCGTCGGCACCGTGGCGACGATCCAGCTGTTCACCGACTACCTGACCCGGCTGACCCGCTACATCGAGTTCATGAAGCGCGTGGTCCCGCTGCACGACGACCTCTTCGACTTCTTCTACGAGGCCCTGCCGGGCTACGAGGAGGTCGGCCGGCGGCGGGTGCTGCTCGGCTGCTGGGGCAGCCTCAACGACCCGGACCACTGCGACTTCACCTACCGCAACATGACGGACTGGGGCCGGCGGATGTTCGTCACCCCGGGCGTGGTCGTCGACGGCAAGCTCGTCACCAACGACCTCACCGAGATCAACCTCGGCATCCGGATCCTGCTCGGCAGCTCCTACTACCAGGACTGGGAGGGCCAGGAGCAGTTCGTCACCCACGACCCGCTCGGCAACCCGGTCGACCCGCGGCACCCGTGGAACCAGCACACCATCCCGCAGCCGCAGAAGCGGAACTTCGACGACAAGTACAGCTGGGTGATGTCGCCGCGCTGGTTCGACGGCAAGGACCACCTCGCCCTGGACACCGGCGGCGGCCCGATCGCCCGGCTGTGGTCCACGGCGCTGTCCGGCCTGGTCGACATCGGCTACATCAAGGCCACCGGCCACAGCGTGGTCATCAACCTCCCGCGGACGATGACCAAGCCGGAGACCACCTTCGAGTGGAAGATCCCGCAGTGGTCGAACGCGCTGGAGCGCAACCGCGCGCGCACCTACTTCCAGGCCTACGCGGCCGCCGCCGCCCTGCACTTCGCCGAGAAGGCGCTGGAGGAGGTCCGCGCCGGACGCACCCAGACCTGGGAGAAGTTCGAGGTCCCGGACGAGTCGATCGGCTGCGGCTTCACCGAGGCCGTCCGCGGCGTGCTCTCCCACCACATGGTGATCCGCGACGGCAAGATCGCGAACTACCACCCGTACCCGCCGACGCCGTGGAACGCCAGCGTGCGCGACAGCTACGGCACGCCCGGCCCGTACGAGGACGCGGTGCAGAACACCCCGATCTTCGAGGAGAACTCCCCGGAGAACTTCAAGGGCATCGACATCATGCGCGCCGTCCGCAGCTTCGACCCCTGTCTGCCGTGCGGCGTGCACATGTACGTCGGGGACGGCCGCACCGTGCAGAAGATGCACGTGCCCACCGGCCTCAGCGGGTTGGCCTGATGGCCACCGCCGACGAGACCGGCCGCCGGGTCCAGGAGGCCCTGGACCGGCTGGCGGCCGACGGACGGGACACCGAGGTCGCGGAGGAGCTCGTCCGCGAGCTGATGGCCTTCTACGGCGAGGGACTGGCCCGCATGGTGACGCTGCTGTCCGGCGGCAGCGGCGCGCTGCCGCCCGTGCTGCTGGCCGACGAGGTCGTCGCCGGGCTGCTCGTCCTGCACGACCTGCACCCGGAGGACGTCGAACGGCGGATCGTGCGCGCGCTCGACGGCCTCCCGGGCCGGCCCGCCGCACTGGTGCACTACGCGGACGGCACCGCGACCGTCCGGCTGGAGCCCTCCTCCGGCGGCTGCGGCTGCGGGGGCGCCGACGCGGCCCGCGACCAGGTGGCGGCCGCGCTCGCCTGCCAGGCCCCGGAGGTCACCGACGTCCGCGTCGAGCAGGAGGCGGCCGCCCCCGTCCTGCTGCAGATCGGCCGCCGGCCGGCCGTGGGGGCCGAGGCCCGATGACCACCACGCCCCTCGCGCCACCCGTGGCAGGCACCGGCACGGCCCTGCTGCGCAGGCTCCGCGAACCGGCGCCGCCGCGCCCGGAGCGCTGCGCCTTCTGCGGGCTCGACCTGCCCTCCGAGCACCGCCACCTCGCCGACACCGAGGAGCGGGCGCTGGTCTGCGCCTGCGTCGCCTGCGCCCTGCTGCTGCAGCAGCCGGGGGCCGGCGCCGGCCGCTACCGCGGCGTGCCCCGCCGCTACCTGTCGGATCCTCGGCACGCCCTGGCGGACGCCGACTGGGAGGCCCTGCAGATCCCGGTCTCCCTGGTGTTCCTGCTGCACAATGCCGTCCTGGACCGCTGGGTGGCGCTCTACCCGAGCCCGGCCGGGCCCGCCGAGAGCGAACTCGACCCGGCCGCCTGGCAGTCCGTGCTCGACCGAACCGGGCTCGCCCGGATGCTGGAGCCGGATGTCGAGGCGCTGCTGCTGCGCCGTACCGAGGACGGCACCACCAGCTGCCACCTGGTGCCGATCGACGCCTGCTACGAGCTGGTCGGCCGGATGCGCCGGCACTGGCAGGGATTCGACGGCGGGGCCGAGGCCCGTGCCGAACTCGACGCCTTCTTCGAGCGGTTGGCCGCTCTCGCCACACCGCTCCGGGAGGGCTCCGATGAGCTGTGACCTGACCTTCAGCTGCACAGGAGTGCGCGGCGATCCGTACGCGGCCGGGCCGACGCTGGTCTTCCGGCTGCGGATCGACGCCGCCGACGCGGCCCGGGTGCACGCGATGGTGCTCCGCTGCCAGCTCCGGATCGAACCGGCCCGCCGGTCGTACGACGACGCGGAGGCCGAGGGGCTGAACGACCTGTTCGGTGACCGGGCCCGCTGGGGCACCAGTCTCAACCCGGTGCAGTTCGCCCAGGTCGCCCTGATGGTCCCGGGCTTCACCGGCAGCACCGAGGTGGACCTCCCGGTGCCGTGCACCTACGACCTGGACATCGCGGCGACCCGCTACCTGGCGGCGCTGGCCGACGGCGACGTGCCGCTGCGGATGCTGTTCTCCGGCACGGTGTTCACCGGCGACGGCGGCTTCCGGGTGGAGCCAGTGCCGTGGCACAAGGAGGCTGCCGTCGGGCTCCCCGTCCGGGTGTGGCGGGAGATGATGGCGCAGCACTTCCCCGGCTGCGGATGGCTGCGGCTGCCGCAGGAGACCATGGCGCAGCTGCTGAGCTACCGCTCGGACCGCGGCCTCACCTCGTGGGAGGCGACCGTGCACGCGCTGCTGGACGCGGCCCGGGCGCTGCCGGTCGCGGCGGACGGGGGTGTGCGGTGAGCGGTACCGACCTCGCGGCCGGGCGGTTCGCGGCGGCCCGGCAGATCGCCGACGCGGTGCTCTTCGAGGGGTACGTGCTGTACCCGTACCGGGCTTCGGCAGCCAAGAACCGGCTGCGCTGGCAGTTCGGCGTGCGGGTGCCCCCGGGTTCGGCACGGACAGCGGCGAGCATCCCGACCAGCGCACCGAGTGCCTGATCGAGCCCCGGCACGGCGCCACGCTGGCGGTGGAGCTGCGCTTCCTGCGCGTCCAGCGCCGGACGGTGCAGCGGTTGCGGGAGGACGGCGGGCACGAGGACGTCGAGGCGCTGGACCTCCCCGACCGGGTGCTCACCGCCTGGGACGAGGGCGTCGAGGAGTGCGTCGAACTCGACGTTCCGGTGGACGAGTTGGTGGCCGCCGCAGTGACGGTGCCGTTCCACCGCCCCGGTCGCACCGAGATCGAGGCCGTCCGGGACTCCGGGCGCACGCTCGGGCGGACGGTGCGGCGGTGCGCCCCGGTCGACGGCGCCGTCCACCTTGTGCTGCAGGAACTCCCCGTCCCCTACCGGGCGTTCCGGCTCTCGGCGATGGTGGAGAACACCACGCCGTGGCAGCCCGTACCGGGCGACGACCGGGAGGCGGCACTCGCGCACTCGCTGGTCTCCACACACCTGCTGCTCGGCCTGGACGCCGGCTCGTTCGTCTCGATGACCGACCCGCCGCAGTGGGCCGCCGAAGAGGTCGCCCGCTGCACCAACCTGCGCAGCTGGCCCGTGCTGGCCGGCGCCGACGGACGGGCGGACGTGGTGCTCGCCTCCCCGATCATCCTGGAGGACCATCCGCAGATCGCACCGGAGAGCCCCGGCACCCTCTACGACGGGACGGAGATCGACGAGATCCTCGCGCTGCGCACCTCGACGCTGACCGAGCAGGAGAAGCGCGAGGCCAGGGGCACCGACGAACGGGCCGGCGCGGCGGTCGACCTGGCCGACTCGCTGCCGCCGGAGGTGCTGGAACGCCTGCACGGTGCCGTGCGCGGCCTGCGCGAGGTCACCGCGCGCAGCGCCGCCGCCGCGGACCCGGACGCCGTCCCCGGGGCCGTCCCCGGCGTCCCGTGGTGGGATCCGGGCGGCGACACCGCGGTCGATCCGGCGACCGACCGGGTCCTGGTGGACGGCCGGTCGGTGGGCGCCGGCGACCGCGTGGTGCTGCGCCCCGGTCGGCGCCGCACCGACGCGCAGGACCTCTTCCTGCAGGGCCGCACCGCGCTGGTCGAGGCCGTCCTGCACGACGTGGACGGCGCGGTGCACCTGGCGGTCACCGTCGACGGCGACCCGGGGGCCGACCTCTGGCGCGCCCAGGGCCGCTTCCTGTACTTCCAGCCGGACGAGATCGCCCTGGCGGAGGAGTCGTGACCGGCCGGGTCCTGGTGGCCGGGGTCGGCAACATCTTCCTCGGCGACGACGGCTTCGGCGTCGAGGTCGTACGCCGGCTCACCGGGCGGCAGCTGCCGGACGGTGTCGAGGTGGTGGACATCGGCGTCCGCGGCGTCCACCTCGCGTACCAACTGCTCGACGGTTACGAGACGCTGGTACTGGTCGACGCCACCGCGCGCGGCGGGTCGCCGGGCACGGTGTACCTCCTGGAGGCGCCGGCGCCCGGCGCGATCGAACCGCAGGCGCCCGCGCTGGACGGCCACCGGATGGGCCCGGACGCGGTGCTGGCACTGCTCGCCACGCTCAGTGCGGGCACCGGTGGCGTCCCGCCCCGGCGGGTCCTCGTAGTGGGCTGCGAACCGGCTTCGCTGGCCGAGGAGATCGGGCTGAGCGAGCCGGTCGCCGCCGCCGTGGACGAGGCCGTGGAGCTGGTCCTGACGGTTCTGGCGGAGGACGGCGGCGGCGCGCTCCGCCCGGCCGGGGCGGACCGCGGCGAAGAGGGCAACGACAGAGACGACAGAAAGGCACCGACATGCGCAGGTTCCTGATCATCCTGGCCTCCGGGGCGGCCGCGGCCCTCCTAGTGGCGTCGATCCCCGACATCCGGCGCTACCTCAGGATCAGCCGGATGTGACCGCGGCGGCGTTGCTGCGAATGGCGTAGGTCCGGGCGGGCGCTCGGCGCGGCGCCCGCCCGGGCGGACCGGGACGGGTCTGTAATGGGCCGGTCCGGACGTTCGTCCAGCTGCGGCGGAACGAGGCGTTGATGCACGAGATGTCGATCGCCATGGCCGTGGTGGACCAGGTCGAACAGGCCACCGCGCCCGGCGCGGGCCGCGTCGAGTCGGTGCACCTGGAGGTCGGTCAACTGGCCGGCGTGGTGGCCGACTCGCTCCGTTTCTGCTTCGACCTCGTCTGCGCCGGCACCGTCCTGGAAGGGGCGGAACTGGTCACCGACACCGTGCCCGCCCGCGCCCGGTGCACCGACTGCGGCACCGGCTGGCAGGTCGGCTCACCGCCGGACCTCTGCTGCCCGGCGTGCGACGGCTCGCGGACCGAGCTGCTGAGCGGGCGTGAGCTGCGGATCCGCAGCGTCCGGTGGGCGGACGAGCCCGTCCTCGCCGATCAGGAAGGCTGACGCGATGTGCCGAGAAGTCGACCTCCAGCAGGCCGTGCTCGCCAGGAACGACGACGGCGCCCGGGAGCTGCGGGCCGCCCTGGCCGCCCGCGGCGTCGCCACGGTGAACCTGCTGTCCAGCCCCGGCAGTGGCAAGACCGCGCTGCTGGAGGCCGAGTTGCGGCTCGCGGTCGAGCGCGGCCTCGGCGTCGCCGCGCTCACCGCGGATCTCGCCACCGAGAACGACGCGCTGCGGCTGGGCCGCTCCGGCGCCCCCGTCAAGCAGATCCTCACCGACGGGCTCTGCCACCTGGACTCCGTCACGCTCCGCCGCTACCTGGCCGGTTGGCTGCCGAAGGACACCCGGCTGCTGTTCGTCGAGAACGTCGGCAACCTGGTCTGTCCGGCCTCCTACGACCTCGGTGAGAGCCTTCGGGTGGTCCTCGCCTCGGTGACCGAGGGCGAGGACAAGCCCCTCAAGTACCCGACGGCGTTCGGGCTCGCCCACCTGGTGGTGGTCACCAAGACCGACCTGGCAGCGGCGGTGGAGTTCGACGAGGCGGCGTTCCTCGGGAACGTGGCACGGGTCAACCCGGGCGTCGAGGTGATCCGCACCTCGGCCCGCACCGGGGAGGGTGTGGGTCTGCTGCTGGAGCGGGCCCGGGCGGTGCTCGACGGCGCGGCCGTCCACCGGCCGGTGATGGCGAGCGGCGGGTCCGGCCCGGCCGGGCACCACCACGGACACGGCGACCACGAACACGACCACCCGCACGACCACGATCACGATCACCCGCACGACCACGGGCAGGTCGGCGGCGGCCACCCGCACGCGGCGGCCGGCGCGGAACGGCCGTGACGGTCACCGGGCCCGGGGAGACCCTCCAGCGCCGCCGGGTGGCCGTCCGCGGGACGGTGCAGGGCGTGGGCTTCCGCCCGTTCGTGCACGGGCTCGCCACCGAGCTCGGGCTCGCCGGGTACGTCACCAACACCGGTGACGGTGTGCTCGCGGAGGTCGAGGGCGATCCCGCGGCGCTGGGCGCGTTCTGCCTGCGGATCGGCCGCGACGCTCCCCCGCTCGCCGCCGTGGACTCGGTCGAGGAGCACGGCGTCCCGGTGAGCGGGGCGAGCGGCTTCGCGATCCTGCCGTCCGCCGCCGGCGGTCGCGGCCGCACGCTGATCCCGCCGGACGTGGCGACCTGCGCCGACTGCCTCGTCGAGCTCGCCGACCGGGCCAACCGCCGGTATCGGCACCCGTTCATCACCTGCACCAACTGCGGCCCCCGCTTCACCATCGTCACCGGCCTGCCGTACGACCGGGCGGCCACCACCATGGCCGGGTTCCCGATGTGCCGGGACTGCGCACGCGAGTACGCCGACCCGGCCGACCGGCGCTTCCACGCCCAGCCGGTCTCCTGCCACGCCTGCGGACCACGGCTCGCCCTGGAGTCGCCCGGCACCGAGCCGCTGACCGGCACCGCCGCGCTGGAGCGGGCCCGGGCGATGCTGGCAGCGGGCGCCATCCTCGCCGTCAAGGGCATCGGGGGCTACCACCTCGCCTGCGACGCCGCCCGCGCGGACACGGTGGCCGAACTGCGCCGCCGCAAGCAGCGCGGCGACAAGCCGTTCGCCGTCATGGCCGCCGCCCCCGCCGAGCTGGACGCGCTGGTGCTCCTGGGCGCGGAGGAGCGGGCACTGCTCGCCGATCCGGCCCGGCCGATCGTGCTGCTGCGCCGCCGGCCGGGGGCCGCCGCCCTGGCCGACGCGGTCGCCCCACGCAGCCCCGACCTCGGCGTGATGCTGCCCTACACCCCGTTGCACCGGCTGCTGTTCGGGCTGCCCGGCGATCCACCGGGCCCGCAGGTGCTGGTGATGACCAGCGGAAACCTCGCCGGCGAACCCATCGTCACCGACGACGCGCAGGCCGTGGAGCGGCTCGGCCCGCTGGTCGACGGCATCCTCGCCCACGACCGCCCGATCCATGTGCCCTGCGACGACTCGGTGGTGCGGCTGGTGGACGGGGAGCCGCTGCCGCTGCGCCGCTCGCGCGGCTACGCGCCGCGGCCGCTCGCCCTGCCGGTCTCCGTCCGCCCGGTGCTCGCGGTCGGCGGCGACCTCAAGAACACCTTCGCCCTCGCCGAGGGCCGGACGGCCTGGCCGTCGGCGCACGTCGGCGACATGGACGACCTCGCGACGCAGAACGGGTTCGGCCGGGCCGTCGAGCACCTGTCGGCCGTCACGGGCGTGCGGCCCGAAGTCCTGGTCGTCGACCGGCACCCCCGGTACCGCTCGGCGGCCTGGGCCCGGCGGGAGGCCGGCGACCGCCGGGTGCGCACCGTCCAGCACCACCACGCCCACGTCGCGGCCGCGATGGCCGAGCACGGACTCGACGGCACGGCACCGGTGGTCGGGGTGGCGTTCGACGGCACCGGGTACGGGGACGACGGCGCGGTCTGGGGCGGCGAGGTGCTGATCGCCGACTACGCCGGGTTCCGGCGCTTCGCGCACCTCGCCTACGCGCCGCTGCCCGGGGGCGACGCCTCGGTACGGCGGCCGTACCGGATGGCCGTGGCCCACCTCGTCGCGGCCGGCCTGCCCCGCGATCTCGACCTGCCGTCCCTACGGGCCTGCCCGGACGACGAACTGCGTCTGCTGGAACAGCAACTGGCGCGCGACTTCAACTGCGTCCCGACGTCCAGCATGGGCCGGCTCTTCGACGCGGTCTCCTCGCTCGCCGGGGTCTGCCACCAGGTCGGCTACGAGGCCCAGGCCGCTGTGGAGTTGGAGGCCGCGGCGCTCGACTGCCCGGCGGACGACCGGCCCTACGCGTTCGCTCTGCGACCGGGCGCCGACGCCCTGCTCGCCGACCCGGGCCCCGTCCTGGCCGGCGTGGTGGCGGATGTCCGGGCCGGTGTCGCCCCGGGCGTCGTCGCGCGCCGCTTCCACGGCGCGGTGGCCGACCTGGTGGTCCGGGTGTGCGTCCGCGCCGCCGAACAGCACGGCCTGGACACGGCGGCGCTGACCGGCGGGGTGTTCGCCAACTCCCTGCTTGCCGAGGACTGCGCCGGCCGGCTGCGCGCCGCCGGACTGCGCGTCCTGCGACACCGCCGGGTGCCCCCAACGACGGCGGTCTGGCGCTCGGCCAGCTCGTGGTCGCCGGACGCACCGACGGCTGAACGCCCGGGGCCGCGGCCCCGCGGATCCGCTCACGAGGACGAGGAGATGCCCATGTGCCTGGCCGTGCCCGGCAGGGTGATGGAGATCGAGGACCGGGACGGCACCCGGATGGCGGTGGTCGACTTCGGCGGGGTGGTCAAGGAGGTGTGCCTGGAGTACCTGCCGGACCTGGCCGTCGGGGAGTACGCGATCGTCCACGTCGGGTTCGCGCTGCAGCGCCTGGACGAGGAGTCGGCCCTGCGCACCCTGGAGCTGTTCGCCGAGATCGGTCTGCTGCAGGAGGAGTTCGGCGACCCGTGGGAGGCCGCGGCCGGTATGCACGAGGAGGCGGAGAAGTGAAGTACCTGGAGGAGTTCCAGAACCCGGAGCTGGCCCGGCGGCTGCTGGAGGACATCCGCGCGACGGTCACCCGGCCGTGGGCGCTGATGGAGGTCTGCGGCGGTCAGACGCACACCATCATCCGACACGGGATCGACCAACTGCTGCCCGAGGGGCTGGAGTTGATCCACGGGCCGGGCTGCCCGGTGTGCGTGACCCCGCTGGAGGTCATCGACAAGGCGTTGGAGATCGCCTCCCGCCCGGACGTGATCTTCTGCTCCTTCGGCGACATGCTGCGGGTGCCCGGCAGCGACCGCGACCTGTTCCGGGTGCGCAGCGAGGGCGGCGACGTCCGGGTGGTCTACTCGCCCCTGGACGCGCTGAAGATCGCCCGCCAGAACCCCGAGCGCCAGGTGGTGTTCTTCGGGATCGGCTTCGAGACCACCGCGCCGCCCAACGCCATGACGGTGTACCAGGCCAGGAAGCACGGCATCCGCAACTTCAGCCTGCTGGTCTCGCACGTCCGGGTGCCGCCCGCGATCGAGGCGATCATGCAGTCGCCGGACTGCCGGGTGCAGGGCTTCCTGGCCGCCGGGCACGTCTGCAGCGTGATGGGCACCGGCGAGTACCCGGAGCTGGCCGAGCGCTTCCGGGTGCCGATCGTGGTGACCGGCTTCGAGCCGCTCGACATCCTGGAGGGCATCCGCCGCACCGTGCGCCAACTGGAGCGCGGCGAGCACATGGTGGACAACGCCTACCGGCGGGCCGTCCGCGACGAGGGGAACGCGGCGGCGCGGGCGATGCTCGACGACGTCTTCGAGACCACCGACCGCGCGTGGCGCGGCATCGGGGTGATCCCGCAGAGCGGCTGGCGGCTCTCCGAGCGCTACCGCGAGTTCGACGCGGAACACCGCTTCCAGGTCGGCTCGATCACCACGTGCGAGCCTGCGGCCTGCCGCAGCGGCGAGGTGCTGCAGGGGCTGCTGAAGCCGGACCAGTGCGAGGCGTTCGGCACGGTGTGCACGCCGCGCACCCGCTCGGCGCGACCATGGTGTCCAGTGAGGGCGCCTGCGCCGCGTACTACCTGTACCGCAGGCTGGGCGCGCCCGCCGCGCCCGCCGCAGCCATGGAGGCGAGCCCCGTTGCCTGAGACCCGGACCGTGACCCCGCCCGACTTCTCGGGCTGGACCTGCCCGATGCCGCTGCGCGACCACCCCCGGGTGGTGATGGGCCACGGCGGCGGCGGCGCGATGTCGGCCGAACTGGTCGAGCACATCTTCGCACCGGCCTTCGGCGGCCCCGTCCTGGCGGCGCTCGGCGACTCCGCGGCGGTCACCCTCGGCGGAGTGCGGCTGGCCTTCTCGACCGACTCCTACGTGGTGCGGCCGCTGTTCTTCCCCGGCGGCAGCATCGGCGACCTCGCGGTCAACGGCACGGTCAACGACCTCGCGATGAGCGGCGCGACGGCCGCCTACCTCTCGGTCGGCTTCATCCTGGAGGAGGGCGTGGAGACCTCGGTGGTCGGCCGCGTCGCCGAGGCGCTCGGGGCGGCCGCCCGTGCGGCCGGCGTCGAGGTCGCCACCGGCGACACCAAGGTGGTGGAGGCCGGGCACGGCGACGGGATCTACCTCAACACTGCGGGGATCGGCCTGATCCCGGCGGGGGTGGACCTGCGGCCGCAGCGCGCCCGGCCCGGCGACGTGGTGATCGTCAGCGGCCCGATCGGCCTGCACGGCGTCGCGGTGCTCAGCGTCCGCGAGGGCCTGGAGTTCGGGGTCGGCATCGAGAGCGACTGCGCGCCGCTGGGCGGGCTGGTGCAGGCGATACTGGCGGTGACACCCGACCTGCACGTGCTGCGCGACCCCACCCGGGGCGGCGTGGGCGCGGCGCTGAACGAGATCGCGGCCGCCGCGGGCGTCGGCGTGGTGGTCGAGGAACGCCGGGTGCCCGTCCCGCCGCAGGTCGCCGGCGCCTGCGCGATGCTCGGGCTGGATCCGCTGTACGTCGCCAACGAGGGCAAGCTGGTGGCCTTCGTGCCGCGGGTGCACGCCGAGGCGGTGCTGGACGCCATGCGGGCCCACCCGCTCGGCGCGGACGCGGCGATCATCGGCGCGTGCGTGGCGGAGCACCCGGGCATGGTGGTGGCCCGCACCGCCCTGGGCGGCACCCGGGTGGTGGACCTGCCGGTCGGCGAGCAGTTGCCGCGGATCTGCTGACCCGCCCGGGCCAGCGGCCCGGACGTCAGGTCGCGGCGAGCAGCCGGGTGCCCTCGGGCAGGGCGCCGCCCTCGGCCAGCGCCGCGACCTGTTCCAGGACGGTGCCGCGCATCCGCTCGGCCGCGCGGCCGAGCGGGATGTCGCGGCCGTGGCCGAGCAGGACGGTGCGGCCGAGCCCGGGGGCGGTGAAGCGGGCGGTCGGCAGGCCGGACCGGGCCGCGACCATGGCGGGGACGACGGCCGCGCCGAGGCCGGCCCGGACGAATCCGAGCACCGCGTCCATCTCACCGCCCTCGACGGCCAGCCGGGGTTCGAACCCGGCGGCCCGGCAGGCCGCGAGGGTGCTGTCGCGCAGCGCGTACCCCTCGCGGAACATCACCAGCGGCCGGTCGCGCAGGCCCTCCACCGGGATCCGCCGGACGGGCAGTGGGGCGGCGCTGACCAGCACCAGATCCTCGTGGAGCAGCGGGGTGACGGCCAGGCCCGGCGGGTGCCCGCCGCGCTCGGGGGCGATCAGCAGGGCGAGGTCGAGCTCGCCGGCGTCGAGGGCGGCGGTGAGGTCGCCCGAACCGCCCTCGCTGACCCGGAGGTCCACCGCCGGGTGGCGGGCCCGGAAGGCCGCGAGGACGTCGGGGACGAGGCTGGTGCAGAGGCTGGGCGGGGCGCCGAGCCGGACGCGGCCGCGGCGCAGCTGGACGGTCTCCTGGACGGCGAGGCGGGCGCTGTCCGCGTCGGCGAGGATGCGCCGGGCCAGCGGCAGCAGGGCCTCCCCGGCGTCGGTCAAGGCGATGCTGCCGCGGCCGCGGTGGAACAGCTCTCCGCCCAACTCCCTTTCCAGCGTGCGGATCTGCTGGGAGAGCGAGGGCTGGGCGACATGCAGCCGCTCGGCGGCGCGGGTGAAGTTGCGGAGGTCCGCGACGGCCGCGAAGTAGCGGAGCTGCTGGAGTTGCATGGCTGCCAGCGTAACGCCGCACGATAGGCACGGCCTATCGTGGTGAGCTTCAGCATGTCTTGGACGCCACCGGGACGGCGTTCCTACGCTCGTCCGTATGGCTGTGGCGAGTGGAACGGGTCGACGGCAGTCCGCAGTGGCGGCACTGTGGGGTTCGACGATCGGCAAGAAGGCGGTGATGGCCGCCAGCGGTGCGGTGATGCTGCTGTACCTGGTGGCCCACATGCTGGGCAATCTGAAGATCTTCTTCGGGCCGGACGACCTGAACGGCTACGCGGCCTGGCTGCGTACCGTCGGACAGCCCTTCCTCGGGCACGCGTGGTTCCTGTGGATCGCCCGCGTGGTGCTGCTGGCCTCGGTGGTGGCGCACGGCGTCGCCGCGTACCAGCTCAGCCGGCGGGACCGGGCCGCCCGGCCGCAGAAGTACGCACACAGGCGGCGCCGGGCCTCGTACGCGACCCGGACGATGCGCTGGGGCGGGGTGATCCTCGGGCTGTTCATCGTCTGGCACATCCTGGACCTGACCACGCTCACGGTGAACCCGCGGGCCGAGGAGGGCCACCCCTACCAGAACGTGGTGGCGTCCTTCTCCACCTGGTACGGCGGCGGGATCTACGTCGTGGCGATGCTCGCGCTCGGGCTGCACGTCCGGCACGGCTTCTGGAGCGCCGCCCAGACGCTCGGCCTCAACAACCCGCGGCGCGACCGGGTGTTGAAGATCTCGGCCAACGTGCTCGCGCTGGTGCTGACCGCCGGGTTCCTCGCCGTGCCGGTCGCTGTGATGATCGGAGCGGTGCAGTGACCCCGTACCTCGACTACACCGTCGGCGCGCCCGTCGCCGACACCCGGGCCCCGACGGCCCCATCGAACAGCGCTGGGACCAGCGGCGGTTCGAGGCGAAGCTGGTCAATCCGGCGAACCGGCGCAAGCACACCGTGATCGTGGTCGGCACCGGCCTGGCCGGGGCCTCCGCCGGCGCCACGCTCGCCGAACAGGGCTACCGGGTGGTGCAGTTCTGCTTCCAGGACTCACCCCGCCGGGCGCACTCCATCGCCGCGCAGGGCGGCATCAACGCGGCCAAGAACTACCGCAACGACGGCGACAGCGTCCGGCGGCTGTTCTACGACACCGTCAAGGGCGGCGACTTCCGGGCGCGCGAGTCGAACGTGCACCGGCTGGCCCAGATCTCGGTCGAGATCATCGACCAGTGCGTGGCGCAGGGCGTGCCGTTCGCCCGCGAGTACGGCGGGCTGCTGGACACCCGGTCGTTCGGCGGCGTCCAGGTGCAGCGGACGTTCTACGCCCGGGGGCAGACCGGGCAGCAGCTGCTGCTCGGCGCCTACCAGGCGCTGGAGCGGCAGATCGCCGCCGGCGCCGTGGAGATGCACCCGCGCACCGAGATGCTCGACCTGCTGGTGGTCGACGGCGCGGCCCGCGGGATCGTGGCCCGCGACCTGGTCACCGGCGAGGTCTCGACCTACCCGGCGGACGCCGTGGTGCTGGCCACCGGTGGCTACGGCAACGTCTTCCACCTGTCCACCAACGCCAAGAACTCCAATGCCACCGCGGTGTGGCGCGCCCACCGGCGCGGCGCGTACTTCGCCAATCCGTGCTTCACGCAGATCCATCCGACCTGCATCCCGCGCTCCGGCGACCACCAGTCGAAGCTGACGCTGATGAGCGAGTCACTGCGCAACGACGGCCGGATCTGGGTGCCGAAGGCCGCGGGCGACACCCGTCCGCCCGGTGACATCCCCGAGGACGAGCGGGACTACTACCTGGAGCGGATCTACCCGGCCTTCGGCAACCTCGTGCCGCGCGACATCGCCTCCCGGGCGGCCAAGGCGGTCTGCGACGAGGGCCGCGGCGTCGGCCCCGGCGGCCAGGGCGTCTACCTCGACTTCGCGGACGCGATCGCCCGGCTCGGCCGGGACACCGTCTCCGCCCGCTACGGCAACCTCTTCGAGATGTACGAGCGGATCACCGCGGAGGACCCGTACCGGGTGCCGATGCGGATCTACCCCGCCGTGCACTACACGATGGGCGGGCTCTGGGTCGACTACGACCTGCAGACCACGATCCCGGGCCTGTTCGCGGTCGGCGAGGCCAACTTCTCGGACCACGGCGCCAACCGGCTCGGCGCGAGCGCGCTCATGCAGGGCCTCGCGGACGGCTACTTCGTGCTGCCGCCGAGCATCAACGACTACCTGGCCCGGCAGCACCTGGCGCCCGTCCCGGCCGACCACCCGGCGATCGCCGAGGCCCGGACGGAGGTGACCGACCGGCTGGCCCGGCTGCTCGCCGTCCGCGGTGACCGGACACCCGAGTCCTTCCACCGCGAGCTCGGCGAACTGCTCTGGAACGACTGCGGGATGGCCCGCACCGATGCCGGACTGCGCCGCGCCCTGGCCCGCATCCCCGAACTGCGCGAGGAGTTCTGGCGGCGGGTGACGGTGCCCGGCAGCGGTGACGCGCTCAACCAGTCGCTGGAGAAGGCCAACCGGGTCGCCGACTACCTCGAACTCGCCGAACTGATGTGCCTGGACGCGTTGCACCGCACCGAGTCCTGCGGCGGCCACTTCCGCGAGGAGAGCCGCACCGACCAGGGCGAGGCGCTGCGCGACGACGAGGCCTTCTCGTACGCGGCCGCCTGGGAGTTCACCGGCGGCGGCACCGCCCCCGTCCTGCACCGCGAGGCCCTCGACTTCGCGTACGTCCACCCCACCCAGCGGAGCTACGCATGAACCTCACCCTGCGGGTCTGGCGCCAGGCCGGCCCGGACGAGCCCGGCGGCTTCATCACCTACGTCGTGCGCGACATCAGCCCCGACATGTCGTTCCTGGAGATGCTGGACACCCTCAACGAGGAGCTGATCCTGCGCGGCGAGGAGCCGGTCGCCTTCGACCACGACTGCCGCGAGGGCATCTGCGGCGCCTGCGGCATGGTGATCAACGGCCAGGCGCACGGTCCGCAGCCCACCACCACCTGCCAGCTCCACATGCGGCACTTCGCCGACGGGGACACCGTCGACGTCGAACCGTGGCGGGCCGCCGCGTTCCCGGTCGTCCGGGACCTGGTGGTCGACCGCTCCGCCCTCGACCGGGTGATCGGCGCGGGCGGCTACATCACGGCACCGACCGGCAGCGCCCCGGAGGCGCACGCCACCGCCGTCCCCAAGGAGGCCGCCGACGCGGCGTTCGAGCACGCGGCGTGCATCGGGTGCGGCGCCTGCGTGGCGGCCTGCCCGAACGGCTCGGCGATGCTGTTCACGGCGGCCAAGGTCGTCCACCTGAACCTGCTCCCGCAGGGCGCACCCGAGCGGGGCAGCCGGGTGCGCGGCATGGTCGGCGCCATGGACGCCGAGGACTTCGGCGGCTGCACCAACACCGGCGAATGCGCCACCGCCTGCCCCAAGGGCATCCCGCTGTCGGCCATCGCCTCGCTCAACCGGGAGTTCCTGCGCAGTACGCTGCGCTGACCGGGGACGGGCGCCGGGAACCGACGGCCGATCGCGTTCGTCCTGCCCGGTGGACGAACGGACGGCAGGAGGTGGCAGGGGTGGCGGGGCGGCGCAGGGCCGGGCGCACCGGGAGCGCCGGGAGCAGCAGGGGCGGCTTCCGGGTGCCCGTGCTGGTCAATCTCGCGCTCGGGATCCTCGCGATCATCCCGCTCGGGCTGGGCCGCTGGCTGGTGACCGAGTGGCTGCCGATGGGCTGCCACAGTGTCACGGACCTCGCCTCGGCGCCGGTCGACTGCGACTACACGACGCTCGACCACGCGCCGGTCGTGATGGGGCTGCTGGCCGTCACCGGGGTTCCGCTGGCGATCGCCGTGCTCCTGGCGGACGTCGTCCTGCCGCTGCGGCGCGGCCGGCGCCTGGGGCCGTGGCTCGGCACGGCCGCCGTGCTGCTCCCGGCCCCGTTCGTGGTGCTGCTGGCGCTGGCCGGGTGGTGAGCCGGCACCCCGCGGCGGGCCGGTGGGCGGTTCGGCCGGCGGTTCGGCGGGCGGGCCGGTTGTCGGTTCAGCTGCTGTTCGGCAGCTCCTGCTCCGTCCAGATGGTCTTGCCCCGCGCGGTGTAGCGGCTCCCCCAGCGGTTGGTCAGCTGGGCGACCAGGTAGAGGCCGCGGCCGCCCTCGTCGGTGAGCCTGGCCCGGCGCATCCTCGGCTGGGTGCTGCTGCCGTCGGAGACCTCGCAGGTCAGGCTGTCCGCACGGATCAGCCGGACGCCGACCGGGCCGCCGGCGTAGCGGATGGCGTTGGTGACCAGCTCGCTGAGGACCAGCTCGGTGGTGAAGACCAGGTCCTCCAGCCCCCACGCGGTGAGCTGGGCGGTGGCGTCCGCCCGGACCTGCCCCACCGCCGCGGGGTCGGGCTGGACGGACCAGGCCGCGGTGTCCCGGGCCGGCACGGCGCGGGTGCGGGCGAGCAGCAGGGTGACGTCGTCGCGCAGGCGGGTGGGCGGCAGCCCGGCGACGAGCTGCAGGGCCACGTCGCGCAGCGGCCGCTCCTCGTCGCCGACGGCGGCCAGCCGGCGCTGCAGCTCGGCCATGCCCTCGTCGATGTCGCCCTCTCCGCGTTCGATCAGCCCGTCGGTGTAGAGGGCGAGGACGCTGCCCGGCGCCAGGACGGCCTCACTGGCCTCGAACGGCAGCCCGCCCACCCCGAGCGGCGGGCCGGGTGTGACGGGGATGAAGTCGGCGGTGCCGTCGGGGCGGGCCACGGCCGGCGGCGGGTGCCCTGCGCTGGCGAGCGTGCAGCACCGGGTGACCGGGTCGTAGACGGCGTACAGGCAGGTCGCGCCGAGGGAGCCGGGCTCGTGCCGGCTGGGCACGTGCTCCGGGTCGGGCAGGTCGTCGCCGAGCTCGGCGTCGGCGACGTCGGCCTCGATGAGCAGCTGCGAGACCAGGTCGTCGAGGTGGACGAGCAGCTCGTCGGGTTCGAGGTCGAGATCGGCGAGGGTCCGCACGGCAGTGCGCAGCCGCCCCATGGTGGCGGTCGCCTGGAGGCCGTGGCCGGCGACGTCGCCGACGACCAGGGCGACCCTGGCCGAGGAGAGCGGGATGACGTCGAACCAGTCGCCGCCGACGCCGCCGGCACTGTCGGTGGGCAGGTAGACGCTGGCGGTGGAGACGGCGGCGACCGTCCGCACGGCGGGCGGCAGCAGGCTGCGCTGGAGGCTGACGGCGGCGCGGTGCTCGCGGGTGTAGCGGCGGGCGTTGTCGAGGGCGAGGCCGGTGCGGGAGGCGATCTCGGCCAGCAGCAGCCGGTCGCCCTCCTCGTACGGGTCGCGCCAGCGGTCGCGGCGGGTGGTGACCTGGCCGAGGAGGATCCCGCGGGCGGCGAGCGGTGCGGTGATCGTCCAGTCGTCGACGATGTCGCGGGGGTTGGTGCCGCCCTCGCCGGGGGTGCCCTCGGCGCCGACCATCACGGTGTCACCGGTGGCGGGGGCCGAGCCGGGCGGCCCGGCCACCGCGGTGCGGCGCAGCAGCAGGTTGCCGGCCCGGTCGGGGACGGGTTCGTCGCCGGTGAAGACGGCGGCGGCGACGTCGACCACGGCCACGTCGGCGAGCTCGGGGACGAGGACGCCGGCGAGATCCTCGGCCGTCCCGGTCACGGAGAGCGATCCGGCCGCGGCAGCGGTGGCGCGGTGGAGCAGGGCGAGGCGCTGCCGGGCGCGGTGCTGCTCGGTGATGTCGGTGAAGAGCACGGTCAGGCCGATGACGGCGGAGTCGGTGTCCTGCAGCCGGAAGGCGGAGATGGCCATCATGCGGCCACTGCGGGGGTCGACGACGGTGCGGGCGAGCTCCTCGGCGAGGACGAGCGGCTGCCCGCTCTCCAGGACCTGGCGCAGGTGCGCCTCGACGGCGACGGCGTCCTCCGGCTGGAGGAAGTCGGCGAGGCGCAGGCCGGAGAGGGTGGGCGGGACGCCGCTGTAGGGGAGCAGGTGGGTGTTGGTGCGGACGACGCGCAGTTCGGTGTCGAAGACGGCGAGGCCGAAGCGGTCCTGCAGAAAGAGTTCGCGGCTGAAGGCCTGGTCCTGCCGCCAGCGGTCGGCGGTGGCGGAGGGGGCGCCGAGGACGACCTGCCGGACGTCGCCCGGGCTGCCGGCGGAGCCGCCGTGCAGGGAGAGGACCCGGAGGTCGAGGCTGACCGGACGGCCGTCGCCGGTGCGCAGCACGGCCCGGCCGTCCCAGGTGCCGCGGTCGCTGTCGGGGTCGGGCCAGTGCTCGGGGTCGGCGAGGAGGTCGCGGATGCGGCGGCCGCAGAGGACCCGGGCGGGCAGGGCGAGGAGGTCCTCGGCCGCCGTGGTACAGCCGACGATCCTGCCGCTGCCGTCGATCAGCGCCCCGGCGACGCCGTCGAGGAACGGGAAGCGGTGGTCGTCCATCACGGATCACCTCGTCCGGTCGCCCTCTCCCCTCATCCTCCACCGGGGGCGCGGCCTCGGCGCCCCGGACGCACCGGCCGGCCGCGGGCTCGTGTTCGGGTTCTGTAGGCAAGAGGGTTGACGGGGCTGGGTCACGGGCCCTAACTTCACGTTCTGGAAAAAGGTTCAGACCAATCCACGGGCTCCCGCACGTCCCGCCCGAAGCCTGCTGCCATCTGGTGACACATCGCCAGAAAACCATATCTACATGCCTGATGATGATTACCCGCGGCACCGCCCGCTGCCAGCGGAGCGCTCCGTCCCGACGCGGCCGCACAGCCGCGACCGGAGCGCTCCGGCGGGCTGCCGCGTTCATCTTCTGAAGGCAAATCCCGCAGGCCACGGCATGCGCCTCACTCCCCCACCCCACGACGCCTGGCCCGCCAGGCAGGAGGAGACACCCGTGAACCGCACCATCGCCCGCCTCGCCACCGGCGCGGCGGCCCTGCCCGCCCTCCTCGCCGGCCTGATGATCGCCGGCGCCGCCCCCGCCTCGGCGGCCGCCAACGCCGGCCCCGGCTTCCCGGCCCACTTCGCCGCGCCCTACCTGGAGACCTGGAACTCGCCGTCGGTGATGACCGACGTGCGCAACGCGACCGGGCTGAAGTACTTCACCCTGGCCTTCGTGATCAGCAACGGCAGCTGCAACGCCACTTACAACGGCACCACCGACATCGCCGACGCCTCGTGGCAGAGCGCGATCAACAGCCTGCGGTCGGCCGGCGGTGACGTCATCGCCTCCTTCGGCGGCGCGTCCGGCACCGAGCTCGGCCAGGCGTGCACCAGCGTCTCGTCGCTCCAGGCCCAGTACAAGCGGGTGGTCGACACCCTCAACCTGACCCGGATCGACCTCGACATCGAAGGGTCCGCGCTCAACGACACCGCGGCCAACGACCGCCGCAACCAGGCGCTGGCCGCCCTCCAGCAGAGCTACGCGGCGGCCGGGCGCCACCTGGCCGTCAACTACACCCTGCCGGTCGACCCGACCGGTCTCGAGTCGAACTCGCTGAGCCTGCTCAACAACGCGAAGAGCCGCGGCCTGGACGTCAACGCGGTCAACATCATGACCATGGACTACGGGCCGGCGATGGACATGGGCCAGGCCGCGATCAACGCCGCCACCGGCCTGCACACCCAGCTGGGCCAGATCTGGACGTCGAAGACCTCCGACCAGCTGTGGGCCATGGAGGGCAACACCCCGATGATCGGGGTCAACGACAGCACCGCCGAGGTCTTCACCACCGCCAACGCCTCCGCCCTGGAGTCGTTCGCCGCCTCGAAGGGCATCCAGGAGCTGGCGTTCTGGGCGATCGGCCGGGACAAGGCGTGTGCGAGCAACGGCACGCTCTCCGACTCGTGCAGCGGCACCTCGCAGTCCGCCTACCAGTTCGCGCGGACCTTCAACGCGCTGACCGGCACCACCACGCCGCCGCCGTCCGGCGGGGCCACCGGCCGGATCACCGGCTACGGCGGCAAGTGCGTGGACATCGCCGCCGCCAACAGCGCCAACGGCACCGCCGTCCAGCTGTACGACTGCAACGGCACCGCCGCGCAGACCTGGACGGTCGGCACCGACGGCAGCCTGCAGGCGCTGGGCAAGTGCATGGACGTGACCGCCGCCGGCACCGCCAACGGCACCCAGGTCCAGCTGTACGACTGCAACGGCACCGGCGCCCAGAAGTGGCAGGTCGGCTCGGGCGGGATCCTGGTCAACCCGGCGTCCGGCCGCTGCCTGGACGCGACCGGACCAAGCTCCGCCAACGGCACCCGGCTGCAGATATGGGACTGCTTCGGCGGCGCCAACCAGCAGTGGGCGCTGCCCTCCTGACACCTCCCGGTGAAGCCCCGGGCCCCGGCGTCCCGCCGGTGGCCCGGCCCGGCGCCGGCCGCGCCGTTTCCCGCACCCGGCCGGCCGGCGCCACTCTTCACCACCCCCTCGGCCCCCACCGACCGGCCGCACCCACGGCCCCGCCCTCGTGCCCCACCCCCGAGGCGAAGGAGTTCCGCATGCCCCCGACCGTGCCCCGGCACCACCGTGCCCGCACCAGGACCACCACCCTGACCACCGTCGCCGGACTGCTCGCCGCCGGCGCGGCCGCGGTGGTCACCACCGGCCCGAGCGCGCAGGCCGCAGGCCTGCCCACCGCCTGGACCACCGTCGTCGCCCAGAACAGCGGCAAGTGCATCGACGCCGCGGCCGCCGCCACCGCCGACGGCACCGCCGTCCAGCAGTACACCTGCAACGGCACCGGCGCCCAGCAGTGGCAGTTCCAGGACGTCGGCAGCGGCTACGTCCGGATCAACGCCCAGGGCGACCCCACCAAGGTCCTCGACGTCAAGGACGTCTCCACCGCCGACGGCGCCAAGATCCAGCTGTGGACGTACGGCGGCGGCGCGAACCAGCAGTGGCAGCCGGTCGCCGAGGCGTCCGGCAGCTACCACTTCGTCAACCGCAACAGCGGCAAGTGCCTCGACGTACCCAGCGCCTCCACCGCGGACGCCGTGCAGTTCCAGCAGTACACCTGCAACGGGACGGCGGCACAGTCCTTCGCGTTCGGCTCCGGCACCACCAACCCGCCCGGTACCCCGGACTTCGGGCCGAACGTCTCGGTCTTCGACCCGTCCATGTCCGCCGCGACCATCCAGTCCAAGCTCAACTCGGTCTTCTCCCAGCAGGAGTCGAACCAGTTCGGCACGCAGCGCTACGCCCTGCTGTTCAAGCCGGGCAGCTACAGCGCCGACGCCAACGTCGGGTTCTACACCCAGGTCGCCGGCCTCGGGCTGTCGCCGGACGACGTGACGATCAACGGCGCGGTGCACGCCGAGGCGGACTGGTTCCAGGGCAACGCCACCCAGAACTTCTGGCGCTCCGCCGAGAACCTCTCGGTCAACCCGTCCTCCGGGACCGACCGCTGGGCGGTCTCCCAGGCCGCGCCCTACCGGCGCATGCACGTACGCGGCAACCTCCAGCTGGACGACGGAGGCTGGTCCAGCGGCGGCTTCATCGCCGACTCCAAGATCGACGGCCAGGTCAACTCCGGCTCGCAGCAGCAGTGGCTGTCGCGGAACGCGCAGTGGGGCAGCTGGACGGGCTCCAACTGGAACATGGTCTTCGTCGGCGACACCAACGCGCCCGCCAACTCCTTCCCCAGCCCGCCGTACACCACGGTCGCGCAGACCCCGGTCGTCCGCGAGAAGCCCTTCCTGTACGTGAACGCGGCCGGCGCGTACCAGGTGTTCGTGCCCGCGCTGCACAGCAACACCAGCGGCACCACCTGGGCCGGCGGCAACCAGGCCGGCAGCTCGCTGCCGATCGACCAGTTCTTCATCGTCAAGCCCGGTGCCACCGCGGCGGACATGAACGGCGCCCTCGCCCAGGGCAAGAACCTGCTGTTCACCCCCGGGGTCTACCACCTGAACCAGACCCTGAACATCACCCGCCCGGACACCGTGGTGCTCGGTCTCGGGCTCGCCACCCTCGTCCCGGACAACGGCATCACCGCGGTCAGCACCGGCGACGTGGACGGTGTGAAGATCGCCGGCCTGCTGATCGACGCCGGCAGCGTCAACTCGGCCGTGCTGATGCAGATAGGGCCGAACGGCTCGACCGTCGACCACACCGCCGACCCGACCTCGCTGCACGACGTCTTCTTCCGGATCGGCGGCGCGGGCGTCGGCAAGGCCACCCAGTCCCTGGTGGTGAACAGCAACAACGTGATCGGCGACCACATGTGGATCTGGCGCGCCGACCACGGCACCGGCGTCGGCTGGACGACCAACACCGCGGCCAACGGCCTGGTCGTCAACGGCAACAACGTCACCATGTACGGGCTCTTCGTCGAGCACTTCCAGCAGTCCCAGGTGATCTGGAACGGCAACGGCGGCCGGACGTACTTCTTCCAGAACGAGCTGCCCTACGACCCGCCCAACCAGGCCGCGTGGATGAACGGTTCGACCCGCGGCTACCCCGCCTACAAGGTCGGCGACAACGTCACCGCGCACGAGGCCTGGGGGCTCGGCAGCTACTGCTACTTCAACGTCAACCCGGCCGTGGTGGAGGAGCACTCCCTCGAGGTCCCCAACCGCAGCGGGGTGCGCTTCCATGACATGGTCACCGTGTCACTGGGCGGCACGGGCACCATCAACCACGTGATCGACTCGACCGGCGGTCCCTCGAACTCCGGCAGCAACGTGGCGAACCTGGTCGCCTTCCCGTAGGCCGCTTCGAACACGGCCCACTCCCCGGCGGGGTCCGCACCCCGCCGGGGAGTCTTCCTTCCCGTGCCCGGCCGTGCCGCCGGAGCCCTGCCTCAGAAGCTGGCGTTCCAGCTGTGCGCCACGTCGATCACCAGATGGTCGTCCACCTGGAAGGCGCGGAACGGCAGCCTGGCCCGGACACCGAGGCCGACCTGCGTCTGGCCCTCGAAGCTGCCGCCGAACTTGGTGTCCTTGAACGTGCGGTAGCCGCTGAGGTTCACGCCCGGCAGCGACTGGCCGGCCCTGGCCGGATAGGTGGGCGCGCCGGTCGTCGGGTCGAACGAGGGCGCGATCGCCACGATCTCCAGGATGGCGCCGCCCGCCACCGGGATCGTCCGCCCCGAGCCGTCCTGCACGAACGAGGGGACGTACCGGACGTGGTACCCGACCGGGCTCGCGGGGGAGGTGCCGGGGACGTCCAGCACCATCCGGTCGTAGCAGGGGTGCTGGCCGGTGCGGATGTTCACGAGCGAGTGCTGGACACCGGAGCCTGCGGTGTCCTTGGGCAGGCTGCCCCACCCGACCGGGCAGCCGGTCACCGTCGCCGTCGGCGTCGCCGCCGTGGCCGCCACCGGCACCACGAGGCCGGCGGCCGCCAGGGCCAGTGTCATCGGGAGAACCATCCAACGTCGCATGGTGCGCCTCCTCGGGGCCGCGTCTGGATCTCACCCGGGAAGACGAGCGCAGCGCCCGCTCAGTTGCAGCGACACGCCCACGGCCCTCGGGCGGTCTCCGCCCGGCACGGCGGCGACCCGGCCCGGAGCACCGCCTTGGCACAATGGTGCCCATGTCTCGCCGTCGCCACCAGCCTCGCCTGTCCCCCGCCGACCCGTGCCCGTGCGGGCTGCCCGCCCCCTACGGTGCCTGCTGCGGGCGGCTGCACCGGGGAGAGCGCCGCCACCAGCGCGGAACAGCTGATGCGCTCGCGCTACAGCGCGTTCGCGGTGCACGATGCCGCGTACCTGCTGCGCACCTGGCACCCCGACGGCAGGCCGCCCCGGATCGGCTTCGACCCGGGGCTGCGATGGGTGGGACTGGAGGTGCTGTCGGCATCCGACGGCGGCCCGTTCCACACCGAGGGGACGGTCCGCTTCCGTGCCCACTACACCGAGGACGGCGAGCCGGGCGTGCTGGAGGAGCACAGCCGGTTCGTCCGGCAGGACGGCGCCTGGGTGTACGTGGCAGCGCTGCCGGAGTGAGCCGCGGCGCGGCCGGTCAGTCCTGGTAGACCGAGACCAGGCCGTCCAGCGGATCCTCCTCCTCGACGGCCAGGAGCCGGTCGAGACCGCTGGTGAACGCGGACGCCGAGGCCACGTGGGCCCGGGCGAGCTCCAGCGTCTCGGCGGCCCGGGCCAACTCCTCGGTCACCCTGGCCTGTCGGGCGGCCGCGGTGTCGCGCTCGCCGTCCGGCAGGGCGACCCGGATGCGGTCCGGCGGTATCGCGGCCAGCCCGGCCGCGGCCTGCCCGAGCGCCTGCGGCAGGTGGAACAGGATCGCGTGCAGCGCCGTGATGACGTCGTGCACGCTCGTCGGATCGGGATAGGCGCAGCTGCCGTCGGCAGTGCGGTGGTTGAGGATGCGGATCTCCTCGCCGACGGCGTTGGCGATCTCGTACGGGGAACGGGCCTGGCCCGGTGCGCGGTCGGGGGTCATGCCGCCATGGTCACCGATCGCAGCCCGGCGCGCGCTCCGAGTGGCCCCCGGAGCCCCGGCCGACCACCCGTTCGACGCAAGGGCGGGCGTCGGCGCCGGGCGGTAGCGCCCGGTGGCGAACGGGCGAGCAGGACGGCGTTAGGCTCGGTCCATGGCGGAGGACGAGGGCCCGGTGCGGGTGGACAGCTGGATCTGGTCGGTCCGGCTGCTGAAGACGCGGTCGATGGCGGCGACGGCCTGCCGGGCGGGCCATGTGCGGGTCAACGACGAGCGGGCCAAGCCTGCCCAGACCGTCAAGCCGGGTGACGAGGTGCGGCTCCGGCACGACGGGCGCGAGCGGGTGGTGGTGGTCTCCCGGCTGATCCGCAAGCGGGTCGGCGCCGAGGTCGCGGTGCAGTGCTACGTCGACCACAGCCCGCCGCCGCCTCCGCGCGAGGAGATCCCCGTGGCAGCCGTCCGCGACCGGGGCGCCGGCCGGCCGACCAAGCGTGAGCGCCGCGACATCGAGCGGCTGCGCGGCCAGTGACCCGCCGGCCCGAAGGGCAGCGTGCTCAGCCGCTGCCCTTCGGGACCGGACCGAGGCCCGGGCAGCCACGGAGCCCGTCCCGGCAGGCCGGGGCGGCGCCGACGGCCGCGCGGTGGTGACATCGGCCGTCGGAGCCCGGGTGGTTCGAGGTCGCGTGCACACCGGCCGCCCCGCTCGCCTCCGGTCACGCCGACTGGCGTACCACCAGGGTGGGTTCGAAGATCGCCGAACTGACACCGCGGCCCGGGCGGGCGAGGTGGTCGAGCAGGATCCGGGCCATCTCGGCGGCCATCTCCTCCACCGGCTGGCGGACAGTGGTGAGCAGCGGGCGCCCGGCGGTGGCCGCGCTGCTGTCGTCGAAGCCGACCACCGCGATGTCCTCCGGCACCCGGAGCCCGTGGTCCTGCAGCACCGCCACCGCACCCTGCGCCATCAGGTCGTTGGCGGCGAAGACACCGTCCAGCTCCGGATGCTCCGCCAGCAGCCGGGCCATCGCCCGCTCGCCGCCGGCCTGGGTGAAGTCGGCCTCGGCGTGCGGCAGGTACGGCAGGCCGTGCCGGGCCATGGCCTCCTGGAAGCCGTCGAGCCGGTCACGGGCGGCCCGGACGGCGGACGGCCCGGAGATGGTGACCACCCGGCGGCAGCCGCGGCCGTGCAGGCGGTCCGCGGCGAGCCGGGCGCCGTCGCGGTTCGCCAGGTCGACGCAGCTGACCGGCAGCGGACTGTCCGGGCGGCCGAACAGCACGGTGGGCACGCCCGCGGCCAGCAGCAGCGCGGGCATCGGGTCGGACGCGTGGGTGGAGACGACCATGGCGCCGTCGGCGTTGCCCTGGCGCAGGTAGGCGACGGCCTGCTCGCGCGCCTCGGGGGTGTCGGCCAGCATCAGCACGGGGTGCAGGCCCTGCGGGCTCAGGGCGGTGAAGACGCCGCTGACCACCCTCCCGAAGAACGGGTCGGTGAACACGTGGGCGCGGGTGGACCGGTCGTCGGCCTCGTCCGCGTCGGTGCCGGAGACCACCAGGGCCAGGGCCCCGGCGCGGCGGGTGACCAGTGAGCGGGCGGCACCGTTCGGCACGTAGCCGGTGGTGGCGATGGCCTGCTTGACGGTCTCCTGGATGGCGGGATCGACGTTGCGGATGCCGTTGATGACCCGGGAGACGGTCGCGCGGGAGACGCCGGCGATCCGGGCCACGTCTTCCAGGGTCGCGGATCGGGCGGCGGCCGGCCGGAGGGCTTCGCTCATGAGCCTTTTATAGCACGCGGGAGAGCGCTCTATCAGGCTCTTCCGGCAGGTCAACGTGGCTCGCCCGCACCCCGACCCGCCCGCACCCCGGCCGGGCCCGCCCGGCCCCCGGCCCGGCGCGCGCAGGGCCGCGCCCGTGCCCGCCTCCTGGGCAGAGGCGGCGGGCACGGGCGCGGGTGGTGCGTCAGGGCAGCAGGTACTGCTCGTTCAGAGCGGCACCGCGCTGCGGGTTGGCTTCGTCGTAGCCGCGGGCGTTGCACTGGAGTCCGCCGACGATGCAGTGGTTCACCATCGCGGCGAGCGTGGGCGCGTCCCAGGCGTTGAAGAAGTCGTAGTGGAACGAGTAGCCGCGACCGCTCGCCAGCCGGAGCTGGGAGAGGTCCCCGGCGGGCGCCGGGAAGGCCATCTTGAACTCGATCATCGGCAGCGCGACCGGGTGGTCGGCCGGGCACACGCCGTTGACCGGGTAGGCCATGTGGCTCTTGTGGTCCGGGGTGTCCAGGTACAGGCCGTTCCAGCAGCTCGGCGCCTGCATCCGGATGTTGATCCCGCTACCGGCCGGGCAGCCGGTCGGCAGGTCGGTGTTGTGGTAGCTGTCACCGCACTCCCAACCCGCCACGTAGCCCGGCGCGTTGTTGAACTCGGTGGCGCTCGCCGCGGGGCTTCCGACGACGAACCGCAGACCCGGCGGGAACGGCCGCACCGAGGTGTAGTCGTTCACCCCCGTCTTGTAGTAGATGGTCTGCAGGCCGACCGGGTTGATGGCCGTGGTGCCGTTGTACATGGTCGGCATCCAGTAGCCGGACTTGTCCCCGGGCGCCAGGCAGGACGAGCCGCCCGCCTGGAGCGACGCCAGCGTGGAGTTGGCGTCGGTGACGGTGCTGCCCATGAACGTGTGCATGTGCGACGCGCCGGGCAGGCCCGGGAAGACGATCGGGTCGTCCGGCAGGTTGCGGGTGGGCGAGCAGTTCGCCTGGAACTCGTGGAAGTAGGTGTGCGGCGGGTTGGCCGTCGACGGGACGACGCCGGTCACCTGGGGGTTGGCCAGGATGTAGCCGGCCGGGCCGCTGGCCGGCGCGGTGCCGTACACCTTGAACTCGTACAGCGAGTAGCCGTACTGGGTGCCGCGGGCGGTCATCCAGAGCCGGATGTAGCGGCCGCTGCCGCTGACCGCCAGGCTCTGGTTGCCGCCCGTGGCGTTGGCGGTGGAGTAGATCGACGTCCAGGTGCTCGCGTCGTTCGACGTCTGCAGCTGGTAGGCCGACGCGTACGCGGCCTCCCAGCTCAGGTCGACCTTGCTGACGGTCGCGCCGGCGCCGAGGTCGATCTGGAGCCACTGCGGGTCGCTCCAGGTGCTCGCCCAGCGGGTGGTGGCGTCGCCGTCGACGACGGCACCCGCCGGGAAGCTGGCGCTCTCCAGGGAGGACGCGACGACGGGACGGGACTGCGAGATCAGCCCGTCGGCCGCCACGGCCTGCTGGGTGGTGCTGCCGATGCCCACGAGAGCGAGCACGGCGGCGAAGGCGACGGCCAACGCCGTCCGCTTCGGCCTGCCCCGGGACAGGAAACGGGGTCGCATCGGACCTCCATTCGAACGGATGGGTGGGGGTTGCCCCGGGGTGCGCCGCGTGGGGCCGGCACACCCCGGGAGTCTGGATCAGGCGTAGACGCCGAGTTCGTACAGCGAGTCCCCGTAGGTGGTGCCGCGCTGCGTGATGGTGACCCGGACGTAGCGCCCGCTCGCGGTCAGGTCGACGTCGTCGACCCCGCCGCTGCCGCTGCTCGTGGAGTAGGCGGTCGTCCAGTTGGTGCCGTCACCGGAGACCTGGATCTGGTAGGCCTTGCCGTAGGCGGACTCCCAGCCGAGCTGCACGTGCTTGATCGACGTGGTCTGGCCGAGGTCGACCTGGATCCACTGCGGATCGGCCCACTCGCTGGCCCACCGGGTGTTCCAGTTCCCGTCGGTGGCGTTGCTCGCCGGGTAGGGCGCGCCGTTGCCGGTGGCCTGGAAGGTGGAGGCGGTGGTGGGCTTGCCGCGTGCGACGTTGGTGCCGGACGGCGTCGGGGCGACCACCCGGAAGGACTTGGTCTCGATGCCCACGTTGCCGTGGCCGTCGTACGCGTAGACGTAGACCTTGTAGACGCCCAGGTTCTTCGGGGCGGTCGCGGTGAAGTGCCCGTCCGAGGTCTGGGTGAAGTTCACCTGGCTGAACCCGGTGCCGCCGCCCGCGTACTTGTCGCAGTAGAACAGCTGGTAGCGGATCAGGTCGCCGTCCGGGTCGGTGGTCGACGTGGTGATGTCGAAGGTGCCGCCGGCCGGCACGGTGGCCGTGTTGCTGAGCGTCATCGAGGAGATCACCGGCGGGGTGTTGGTGCCGGGGTTGCCGCCGTAGTCCTTGGCCACCGAGTAGAAGCTGAGCCGCCGCCAGCCGGAGGGCACGGTGTTGAACCACACGCCGCCGAAGTCGCTCTCGGTGCCGTAGTGGAAGACCGTCGCACCGAGGGAGACACCGGTGTGCCCGCTGATGCAGCCCCAGTTGGACAGGTAGGCGTCGCGCTTGGCGATGTCGGAGGGCTCGGTCGGCACGCCGTTGGCGTCGTTCGGGACCTCCCACTCACCGTCCTCGCCGGACTCGGTGATGATGTACGGCTTGGTGTAACCGCCGCTGATCCAGTCGTTCTTGACGTTGCAGACCGCGCCGTAGGAGTTGACCGCGAGCAGGTCCAGGCTCGGGGTGTTGTCCTTGTAGTACTTCCAGGCGCCGGTGTAGGCGTCGGTGGAGGTGACCGGGTGGTTCGGGTCGATCGCGTGGATCGCCTGGGTGACCCGCTCCACGTACTTGGCGTACGCGACCCGCTCCTGCTCGACGGTGGAGCCGGTGTAGGTGTGGTCCTGAGTGGTGAGGATGACCTCGTTGCCGACGTCCCACATCAGCACGCCGGGGTGGTCCTTGTAGGTGGTCACCCACTGCTTGATCTGGTCGAGCGTGGTGTTCATGTAGGCGGTGTCGTTGACGTAGTCCGCGCCCTGGTTCAGCCAGAAGCCGTTGACCACCTTGAGGCCGTGCGCGGCCGCGGTGTCCAGCAGCGGCTTGGAGCCGGCGTCGGTGCCCCAGGTGCGCAGGGTGTTGACGCCCATCGCCTTGAGCTCGCGGATGTGCGCCTCCGCGGTGGAGTTGGCCGGGCCCCAGGTGATGCCCTTGACCTGGTACGGCGCGCCGTTCACGGTCAGCGCCCAGTTGCCCTGGGAGCCGGTCACCTTGACGGTGGACGGGGTGGTCGGCACGGCCGGGTCGGTCAGCGGCGCGGGGGCGGTGCCGCTGGTGGTGGAGACCGTCACCTTGTCGATGCTCAGCGCGCCGCCGGAGCTGGTCGCGTCGGTCGGCGAGGTGCAGTTGCAGACCGCGTTCGGGAAGCCGCCGCCGATGCCGAGGTTGAAGATCAGGTAGAAGCCGTGGTGCACGGCGGTGTCCCAGGTGGAGACGCCCACCTGCGACTCGTTGACCTGCCACACCTGGCGGCCGTCGAGGTACCAGCGGATCTGCTCGTCCGAGGTCGTGCGGTCGAGGATCTGCGCGTACGTGTGGTAGCCGGTCTGGCAGCCGGTGCAGCTCGCCAGCCCGCTGGTCATGCCGTTGTACTCGTTGCAGTTGCCGCCGGGGGCGGTCCCGCAGTGCAGCGTGGTCGAGAGCTGGCTGCGTCCGTTGACGTTCTCCAGGATGTCGCTCTCACCGGCGGCCGGCCAGGCGGTGAAGTTGCCGCGGTTGGCGGCGCCCATCGCCCGGAAGGAGGGCCAGTAGCCTGCCCCGTTGGCCGGGTTGGGCTGCTTGACGGTCGCGGAGATCTGCAGCTGGCCGCCGGCCGGGACGGTGAAGTCCGAGCGCTTGGACTCGATCCGGCCGGAGGTCCAGGCCGTGCCGTTCTTCACCGCGGTCAGGTTGAGCGCGCCGTTGCCGTCCAGGCCCACGTTGGCCGCGGAGTTGGTGTCGGTCTGCACCTCGCCGGTGCCCCAGTTGGCCGGGCCGCCGGTGTAGCCGGTGCCGGTGTCCACGATCCAGTCGTTGGCGTTCGGCGCGGCGCCGGCGCCGCCGGTGAAGTCCTCGTTGAAGACCGTCGTCCAGTTGCCGGGCGGCGGGGTGGTGGGCGGCGGCGAGGTCGGCGGGGTGGTCGGGGTCGACGAGCCGCCCGTGCCGGTGCGCACCTGGAACTCCCAGAGGGAGTAGCCGTATCCGGTGCCGCGCTGGGTGCCGTTCATCCGCACGTAGCGGCCGGTGCCGGAGACGTTCAGGGTCTCGGTGCCGCCCGCGCCGGTGGTGGTGGAGTAGGCCGTCGTCCAGTTCGTGCCGTCCGAGGACAGCTGGATCTGGTAGGCCTTGCCGTAGGCGGACTCCCACTGGAGCACGACCTGGCAGACCGGCTGGTCCGAGCCGAGGTCGACCTGGATCCACTGCGGGTCGGTCGCGGCGGAGGACCAGCGGGTGGCGGTGTTGCCGTCCACCGCGTTGGTGGCCGGGGTGCCGTAGTTCTCCTCGCTGGACGCCGTGACCGACTTGCCCAGGGCAGCGTTCGCGGTGCCGCAGCTGCCCGAGGGTGCCGCCGCCGAGCGTGCCGAAGACCTGGAACTCCCAGAGCGAGTAGCCGTATCCGGTGCCGCGCTGGATGCCGTTCATCCGCACGTAGCGGGCGCTGCCCGCGACGTTGAGGGTCTCGGTGCCGCCCGCGCCGGTGGTGGTGGAGTACGCCGTCGTCCAGTTCGTGCCGTCCGAGGACAGCTGGATCTGGTAGGCCTTCCCGTACGCCGCCTCCCACTGGAGCACCACCTGGCTGACGGTGGCCACCGCGCCGAGGTCGACCTGGATCCACTGCGGGTCGGTGTTGGCTGAGGACCAGCGGGTGCCGGTGTTGCCGTCCACCGCGTTGGTGGCCGGCGTGCCGTAGTTCTCCTCGCTGGACGCCGTGACCGGCTTGCCCTGGGACAGCAGGGACGCCGCGGCCTGCGCCCGGCCGGCGGGCACGAGCAGCATCAGACCGGCGACGAGGGCGGCGGCCAGCGCCGCCGACAGCGCACGCCACAGGGGTGACGAGCGTTCGGATCGGACCGCCGCGGGGGCGGGTGGAGCGAGCATGGGGACTCTCCTGACGAGACGGTGGGGGAGGACCGGCGGCAGGGGTGGGCCGCCCATTCCTGGGAGAGCGCTCTCGCAGTCATGGAGATGGTTGCCGCCAGGTTTCCGCCGTGTCAAGACCCGTGCAGCATCGGGCGGACTGTCGATGGTCGGCCAAATAGGCTGGTGCACAGAGGTTTTGCACCAAAGTCTTGACTTGTGCGGGCACACGGGCCAAGCTCCAGGCCGATGGGAGAGCGCTCTCCAGATTGCGATCCCAGCCACCCTGCGAGGAGCCACCATGCCCACCACCCGCCCCGGCCGGAGAACCGCGTTCCCGGCCGCCGCCACCGCTGTCGCCCTGGCCGCGGCCCTGACCGTCGCCGGTTGTTCCAGCAGCGGCACGCCCGCTCAGGACGACGCGAACGCGAAGATCACGCTGACCGTGAACCTCTTCTCGGACTTCGGCTACGCGGATCTCTACAAGCAGTACGAGCAGCTGCACCCCAATGTCACGATCAAGGAGAACCGCGCCGACATGGGCGCGCACCACCAGAACCTCCAGGCGCACCTGCTCGCCGGCTCCGGCACCGCGGACGTCGAGGCCATCGAGATCGGCCAGGTCGCCGGCTTCCAGCCGCAGGCGTCCAAGTTCGTCAACTTCCTGGACAACGGCGTCGGCAAGGACCAGTGGGTGCCGTCGAAGACGGCCCCCGCCTCCAGCACCGACGGCAGCGTCCTGTTCGGCCTCGGCACCGACATGGGCGGCATGGCGCTCTGCTACCGCAGCGACCTGTTCAAGGCCGCCGGGCTGCCCACCGACCGCGACCAGGTCTCGGCACTGCTGACCGACTGGCAGGCGTACACGGCCGTCGGCAAGCAATTCCTGGCCAAGAGCCCGAACAAGGGCGCCAAGTGGTTCGACAGCGCGGGCAACCTGTTCAGCGCCATCGTCGCGCAGGCCCCCACCGGCTTCTACGACAGCTCCGGCAAGCCCGTGGTCACCGAGAACCCGGCCGTGAAGCAGTCGTTCGACCTGGTCGCCGGCGCCGTCAAGGACGGCGAGTCGGCCGGGATCCAGGCCTTCACCCCGGCCTGGGACACCGGCTTCCAGAAGAGCCAGTTCGCCACCGTCGCCTGCCCCGCCTGGATGAGCTACGAGTTCAAGGCCAACCCGCCGACCGACAAGGGCACCTGGGACATGGCCCGGATCCCGGGCGGCGGCGGCAACTGGGGCGGCTCGTACCTGACGGTGCCCAAGTCCGGCAAGCACACCAAGGCCGCCGTGGACCTCGCCAAGTGGCTCACCGCCCCCGAGCAGGAGGCGTGGCTGTTCAAGAACAAGGGCTACTTCCCGTCCGACCAGGCGCTGTGGAGCCAGCCGGACATCGCGACCCACACCGACCCGCTGTTCAACAACGCGCCCACCGGCAAGATCTTCTCGCAGTCCGCCAAGGACCTGAAGCCGCAGCCGCTCGGGGCCCACGGCGCCGAGATCGGCACCGCGCTCGGCAACGCGCTCACCTCGATCGAGCAGGGCAAGGCCGATGCCGCGACCGCCTGGACGAAGGCGCTCGCCGACGTCGCCAACATCACCGGCTGAGAACCGGGCGCCGTCGCAGTACCGCCCCACCTCCCCTCCCCGACACCGCCGGCCCGGCGCGGTCCTGACACCGCGCCGGGCCGGCGGGCCACCCCGCAAGGAGCCAAGCCATGGCCGCGACCGTGTCCGCCGACACGCCGCTGCGTCCGGCCCGCGCGCCGGCCGCCCGCTGGAGCCGCGCCGATCGCCGCGTGTCCCCGTACCTGTACACAGCGCCGTTCTTCGTCGTCTTCGCCCTCTTCGGGCTGTTCCCGATGCTCTACACGGGCTATGTCTCGATGACCGGTTGGCGGGCCGACCGCCCGGGCAGCGAGAGCACCTGGGTCGGCCTGGACAACTACCGGACGCTGCTGGCCGACCCGTTCTTCTGGAACGCGCTGAAGAACACCGTCGGCATCGGCGTGCTCGCCACGGTGCCGCAGCTGCTGCTCGCGCTCGGCCTCGCCCACCTGCTCAACTACCGCGTCCGCGGCCGGACGTTCTTCCGGCTCGGGGTGCTGCTGCCGAACGTCACCTCGGTCGCCGCAGTCACCCTGATCTTCGTCCAGCTGTTCGGCCGCGACTTCGGCCTGATCAACTGGCTGTTCGGACTCTTCGGCGTCGACCACATCGACTGGCAGGCCGGCACCCTCTCGTCCTGGACGGCGATCGCCACCATCGTCACCTGGCGCTGGACGGGCTACAACGCCCTGATCTACCTGGCCGCGATGCAGTCCGTGCCGTTCGAGCTGTACGAGGCCGCCGCCATCGACGGTGCCGGCCGCTGGCGGCAGTTCCGTTCGATCACCGTCCCGATGCTGCGTCCGACCATCCTGTTCACCGTGATCGTGTCGACCATCGGCGCGCTCCAGCTGTTCGGCGAGCCGATGCTCTTCAGCCAGCAGCAGGACCCGACCACCGGCGGCTCCCAGCACCAGTTCCAGACCCTGGCGCTGTACTCCTACAACCAGTTCTGGGGCCGCTTCAAGTACGGCTACGGAGCGGCGGTGTCCTGGGCGATGTTCCTGCTCATCGTCGTCATCGTGGCCGTCAACCTGCTGGCCGCCCGCCGAATGAAGGGCGTCGACGCCGCATGAGCCGCAACCGCCAACTCTCCGCCGGGAAGAGCGTCTACGCCACCCTGACGGTAGGCGTCCTGCTGTCCGTCTTCCCGCTGTACTGGACGGTCGTCGCCGCCTCCCGGAACAACACCGACATCCACCGGGTGCCGCCCGTCCTGCTGCCCGGCGGCAACCTGCTGCACAACATCGGCCAGGCCTTCGCCCAGTCCGACATGCAGCTCGCGCTGGTGAACTCCTTCATCGTGTCGGCCACCGTCACCGCCAGCGTGGTCGTCACCTCGTCGCTGGCCGGATTCGCCTTCGCCAAGCTGCCGTTCCGCGGCCGGAACCCGCTGCTGGCCACCGTGGTCGCCACCATGATGGTGCCGACCCAGCTCGGCATCATCCCGCTCTACATCATGATGGCGAACTGGTTCCACTGGGCCGACCACCTCCAGGCCCTCATCGTGCCGGCCGTCGCCAACGCCTTCGGCGTGTTCTTCATGCGCCAGTACCTGGTCACCGCCGTACCCGACGAACTCCTCGACGCGGCACGGATGGACGGCTGCACCACCCGCGGCCTCTACTGGCACGTGGCGCTGCCCGCCGCCCGCCCGGCGATGGCCGTGCTCGGCATGCTGACCTTCATGGCCACCTGGAACGACTTCTACTGGCCCAAAGTCGTGATGACCCAGCAGAACCCGACCATCCAGCTCACCCTCTCCGAACTGGCCAGCGGCTACATCAAGGACTACTCGCTCGTGCTCACCGGCGCCCTCGTCGCCAGCCTGCCGGTCATCGCTGTCTTCCTGGTGATGGGCCGTCAGATCATCGACGGGATCATGCAGGGAGCGATGAAGGGATGACCACCATCGACAGCGCCGACCCCGGCCCCGGACTCGACCTCGACGCCAGGGCGCGGCTCGTCTCCGGCGGCGGAGTGTTCCGCACCGGCGCCGAGCCCGCGCTCGGGATGCGGGCGATCGTCACCTCCGACGGCCCGATCGGGGTGCGCGGCGAACGCTGGGACGAGTCCGACACGGCCCTCGCCCTGCCCTCCCCCACCGCCATGGCGGCCAGCTGGGACGAGGACCTGGTCGCCGAACTCGGTGCGCTGCTGGCCGCCGAGGCCCGCCGCAAGGGCGTCGACATGCTGCTCGCGCCCACCCTCAACCTGCACCGCTCGCCGTTCGCCGGCCGGAACTTCGAGTGCTTCTCCGAGGACCCGCTGCTGACCGCGCGGATCGGGGCCGCCTACATCGCCGGCGTGCAGGGCGGTGGCGTCGCCGCCACCGCCAAGCACTTCGTCGGCAACGAGTCGGAGACCGAACGGCTCACGATGACCGCGCGGATCGACGAGCGCACCCTGCGCGAGGTGTACCTCGCGCCCTTCGAGGCGGCTGTCCGGGCCGGCGTCTGGGCCGTGATGTCCGCATACAACGGCGTCAACGGCGAGCCGATGAGCGAGAGCCGGCTGCTCGCCGAACCGCTCAAGGGCGAGTGGGGCTTCGACGGGCTGGTCGTCTCCGACTGGGGTGCCGTCCGCTCCACCGAGGCCACCGGCGGCGCCGCCGTCGACCTGGCCATGCCGGGCCCCAACGAGCACTGGGGCGAGCGGCTCGCCGCCGCCGTCCGGGACGGGCGCGTGCCCGCGGCCGCCCTCGACGACAAGGTGCGCCGGCTGCTGCGGCTGGCCGGCCGCGTCGGCGCCTTCGACCCGCCGCCGGCCCCCGACCCGGTCGACCCCGCCGAGGCGCGCGGCCTGCTGCGGCGGGCCGCGGCGGCCGGCGCCGTCCTGCTCCGCAACCGCGACGGGCTGCTGCCGCTGGCCGCCGAGGCGCTGCGCCGCGTCGCCGTGATCGGCCCCAACGCGGCGGTGGCGCGGGTGCAGGGCGGCGGCAGCGCCGGCGTCTACCCCGCGTCCGTCGTCTCGCCGCTGGACGGCATCCGGGCGGCGCTCCCGGCCGACGCCGTGGTCGAGTACCTGCCGGGGGTGCGCACCTCGGTGCGGCCCACCCCGCTCGAACCCGGGCTGTGCCGGCTCCCGGGCAGCGGCGAACCGGGCCTGCTGGTGCGGTTCCTGGCCGCCGACGGCAGCGAGATCCACCGTGAACACCGCCCCAGCGGGCGGTCGTTCGAAACTCCCGAGGACGTCGACCTGACCGACCTGCGGGAGATCGAGATCCACACCGTGCTGCGGGCGCCCTTCGCCGGGCGCTGGCGGCTCGGGGTGGTCGGGCTCGGCACCGTGCGGCTGTCGGCGGACGGCCGCACGGTGCTGGACGAGTACGTCCCCGCGGAGTCCGACGACCCCACCTACCTGCACGTCACGCCCTCCTACCGGCAGGTCGGCCTCGACCTGGCGGAGCACCAGGAGGTCGAGCTGCTGGCCCGTCGGCAGGTGGAGTACGGCCACGGGCGGGTCTTCGCCCTGGCCGCCGACCCGCCGCTGGACGAGGCCGTCCGCGAGGCCGCCGCGGCCGTCGAACTGGCCCGGTCCGCCGACGCGGTGGTGATCGTGGTCGGCACCTCCGAGGAGCACGAGAGCGAGGGGTTCGACCGGGCCACCCTGCGCCTGCCCGGGGAGCAGGACGCCCTGGTGGCCGCCGTCGCCGCCGCCAACCCGGCCACCGTGGTGGTCGTCAACAGCGGCGGCCCGGTCCTGATGCCCTGGCGCGACCGGGTGGCGGCCGTCCTGCTCGGCTGGTTCCCCGGCCAGGAGGGCGGCGACGCGCTCGCCGACGTGCTGTTCGGCGACACCGAACCGGGCGGACGGCTGCCGGCCAGCTGGCCCGCCGACGAGCACCTGCCCGCGGTCGCCCGCACCCGGCCGACCGGCGGCGAACTCGCCTACACCGAGGGCCTGCACCTGGGCCACCGGGGCTGGCTGCGCAGCGGCGCCTCGCCCGCCTACTGGTTCGGCCACGGCCTCGGCTACGGCCGGTGGGAGTACCTGGCGGTGGAGGTGCCGCAGCGGACGGCGCCCGGGGCCGGCCTGACGGTGCGCGCGGTGCTGCGCAACACCGGCACCCGGCGCTCCCGCGAGGTGGTGCAGGTGTACCTGGCCCGGCCGACGAGTGCGGTGGAGCGGCCGGTGCGCTGGCTGGCGGGTTTCGCCGCGGTGCACGCCGGGCCCGGTGAGCGGGTCGAGGTCGAGGTGCCGGTCGCCGCGCGGGCGCTGGAGCACTGGTCGGTGGCGGAGGGGCGGTGGGTGACCGAGTCCGGCGTCTTCGCGGTGCTGGTCGGGCCGTCCTGCGGCGACCTGCCGCTGGCGGCGGCGGTCGAGGTCGGCACCGTCGGTGCCGTCGGTGCCGTCGCTCAGGGCGGTACCGGCTGACCGGAGAGCGGACACGGGGGCCGGGTGGCGCGGCCGGGCGGTTACGCTGGCGCCGCCCGGCCCCGACCCCGAGGAGCAGCATGGAGCCCGTGACCGACCGCCCGATCCGCTGGGGAATCCTGGCGACCGGCGGCATCGCCGCCTCGTTCACCGAGGACCTGCTGGCGGTGGAGGGCGCCGAGGTGCTCGCCGTCGCCTCCCGGACGGACGCCTCCGCGCAGGCGTTCGCGGGGCGCTTCGGAGTGCCGCGCGCGTACGGCGACTGGCGGGCGCTGGCGGCGGACGCCGACGTGGACGTGGTGTACGTGGCCACGCCGCACGCCCAGCACCACGCCGCGACGGAGCTCCTGCTGGACGCGGGCAAGGCGGTGCTGTGCGAGAAGCCGTTCACGCTGAACACCGGGCAGACCGCGGAGCTGGTCGCGCTGGCCCGCAAGCGGGGGCTGTTCCTGATGGAGGCGATGTGGACGTACCTGGACCCCACGGTGCGCCGGATCACCGAGCTGGTGGCGGACGGGGCGATCGGCGAGGTCCGGGTCGTACAGGCGGACTTCGGCTTCCCCGCGGCCTTCGATCCGGCGCACCGGCTGTGGGATCCGGCGGCGGGCGGCGGCGCGCTGCTGGACCTGGGCGTGTACCCGGTGTCCTTCGCGCACCTGCTGCTCGGTGAGCCGGAGTCGGTGCAGGCGGTGGCCTCGCTGACCCCGCAGGGGGTGGACGCCAACACGGCGGTGGTGCTGGGGTACGCGAGCGGGGCGACGGCGCTGCTGGGCTGCTCGCTGGTGGCGCAGAGCGGCCAGCGGGCGAGCATCCAGGGCGCGGCCGGGCGGATCGAGCTGGACCGGGACTTCTTCCACCCGGACGGTTTCGTGCTGCACCGGGACGGCCGTGAGCCGGAGGTCTTCCGGGCGGCGCCGCGCGTCGGCCACGGGTACGGGCCGGAGGCGGCGGAGGTGGTGCGCTGCCTGCGCGCGGGGCTGACGGAGTCCCCGCTGGTGCCGCTGGACGGCTCGCTCGCGGTGATGCGTACGCTGGACGCGGTCCGGGAGAGGATCGGGGTGCGGTACCCCGGCGACTGACAGTCCCGGCCGGGATGGGGGCTGCCGTGGAGATGCTGCCGACCGCGGAGTTCGTCCGGACGCTCCCGCACGGCACGGTCTTCGCCGCGGCCCATCTCACCGACGGGGCCGGGCGGCCGCTGATGCTGCGCTCGGTGTACGACCCGGAGCTGTGGCAGCTGCCCGGCGGAAACCTCGACTTCGGTGAGGACCCGTGGGGGTGTGCGCGGCGCGAGACCTGGGAGGAGACCGGGCTGAGCCTCCCGGAGGAGCCGGGCCGGCTGCTCACGGTGATGTTCGCACCGCCGGTGGGCGAGCTGCCCTTCAAGATCGGCTTCGTGTTCGACGGCGGTTCGCTGGACGCCGAGGCGCTGGCCTCCGTCCGGGTCGACCCGGCGGAGCACACCGGTTTCAAGGTGCAGGGCCTGGCGGAGTGGGCCGCCGAGCTGACGCCGCGCCGGCTGCGGTTCGTCGAGTCGGTGGACGGCGCCCGCCGCTCGGGCCGCGCCGAGTACCTGTACCTGGGGCCGGTCGGCGGCTGAGCGGGGCGGGCGCGGCACGGTGGCGTCCGGTCAGGCGTCGCGCATGACGCGGCGGGCCGCGGCCGGGCTGAGGCGGTGGAGCGCGAGCAGGGTGCGGGCGGCGCCGACCGGGGTGACCGCGCGGCCCGTCCGCAGGGCCCGGACGATCGCGGCGGCGGCGTCCTCGGCCGGGATCTTGCGGGCCGGCCCCTCGCGTCCGGCCGTCATCGCGGTGTCCACCAGCGGCAGCACGATCTTCTGGACGCGCACCTGCGGCGTCGCGGCCTCGGCCTGGTAGCGGAGTGTGTCGAGGAGGGTGTGCAGGCCGGCCTTGGCCGCGCAGTAGACGGGGGCACTGCGCTTGGGGGCGTAGGCGAGGCCCGAGGTGACGGCGACGAACGCGGACCGCGGGCCGGCGGCCAGGTGCGGCCAGGCCGCGGCGGCGAGCTCGGCGACCGAGGTGAGGTTGACCGCGAACTCGTCCCGGATCACGTCGAGGAGGCCGGGCCCGGTGCCGTCGGTGAGCGGGATCGCGCGCTGCACACCGGCGTTGGCGACGACGGCGTCGAGCCCGCCGAGCCGCTCGGCGGCGCGTCCGACCAGCCGGGCGGCCTCGCCGGGGCGGGCGAGGTCCGCGGTGAACAGGACGGGCCCGCCGTGCCCGTCCGGGCCGGGCACGGCGGTGCGTCCGCAGGTGGCGACGGCGGCGCCGCGCTCGGTGAGGGCCGTGACGAGGGCCCGGCCGACACCGCTGGTGCCGCCGGTGACCAGGATGCGTGTGGTGCTGAGGTCCATGGGCCCATGCTGGCCCGGGCCCCGGGCCGGGCACTTGTACGATCGCGCCATGTTCCACCGCGACACCGGGCCGGGCCGGACGGTGCACCCCCGCAATGACCGCGGCGGTGCTCGCCTCGCTGTCCGCGGCGGTGAGCGGGCCGGCCGGTGCCCCGGCCGACCGGGCGGCCGCGCTGGTCACGGCCGGGGCCGGGGTGCCCGAGGAGCTGCACGCCCGACTGCTGGCCGCGCTCCGGGCGCGGGCCGGCTGGCCGGGGCTCCGGGACGCCGCCGGACGCCTGGTCGCACCGCTGCTGCCGAACGCCGGCCCGGACGATCCGGCGGCGCTGCTGGCCGCCGCCGGGCGGACGGAGCCGTGGCTGCACGTCGGGCACCGCACGGTTGCGGTGCCCGCGGGCGGCGGACTGGCCGTCCGTCACCTGCCGGAGCTGGCCGGCCGGCCGAGCCGCGCGGAGTCGCTCTTCGTGTGCGCGCTGCACGTCGAGGCGGCGGCAGCGACCGGCGCCCGGCTGCGGCTGCGCCTGGCGGGCCCGACCGCCCGGCCGGAGTTGCTCGGCCCGGGCGGCGGGCCGCTGCCGGGCTGGTGCCTGGAACCGGTCGGCGGTGCGCTGCGGCCGCGACCGGCCGGGGTGCGGGAGCGGCTGGACGCGGTCATCCGGACGGAGCCCGCCGCGGGCTGGCGGCTGGCCGGCGCGGCCGCCCGGCTGCACGCCTCACCGCGCAGCCTGCAGCGCGAACTGGCCGCCGCGGGGACGTCCTTCCAGGCCGAGCTGGGGCGGGCGCGGCTGGCCCGGGCCGCCCAGCTCGCGCGGCGGACGGCCCTGCCGTTCGGGGAGATCGCGGCCGCGGCGGGCTTCGCCGACCAGGCGCATCTGAGCAACCGGTTCCGGGCGCGGCTGGGGTGCACGCCGTCCGCGTACCGGGAGCGGCCGGAGTCCGCCGTGCCGGTGGCCGGGGAGTTCTGAGCGGTCATCGGGCGCGGTGGCTGCGCCGCCGGTGGTTCGCACTCTGGACGAATGCTGTCCTGCACATGTAAAACAACGTACTCCGGCGGGTCCTCGTCACCGCCGTGATCCCCCTTCAGGTTCAGCGCCATGCTCCAGGGCCCCGCGTCGCGCGGCGGTCCGTCCCCCTCACCCGAGGAGCACGATGCGCATTCCCCCTACCCTCGCCGCTGCCACCGCCGCCACCGTCGTCGCGGGTGCGCTGGTGTCCGCCGCCACCCCCGCCGGTGCGGCCGGGCGGACGGCTCCCCGGTCGCCGTCGCGATCGCGCAGGCCGAGGCCGCCCTCGGCGCGCACGCCGACCGGCTCGGCGTGACCGACCGGCAGACGCACGCCGTCCGCGACGTGGTGGTGGACGCCGACGGCGTCCGCCACGTCCGCTTCGACCGCAGTTACGCCGGGCTGCCGGTCCTCGGCGGCGACCTCGTCGTCCACCTCTCCGCGGACGGCTCCTACCGGGGCGCCGACCGCGCCTCGACGGCTCGACTCGCGGTGGACGGCACCACGCCGTCCGTCCCCGCCTCGGCGGCGGCCGCGCAGGCCGAGGCCGCACTGGCCGGCGCACTGCCCGGCCGCACCAGCGTCCGTCCCGGCGCACAGCCGCAGCTGGTGGTGGACGCGCTGCACGGCGCACCGCGCCTCGCCTGGCAGACCACCGTCGCCGGCACCGACTACCTCGGTAACCCGGTCGCCCGGACGGTGCTCGCCGACGCCCGCACCGGGGCCCGGATCGACACCTGGGATGCGCTGGAGACGGCCGCGGGCGACGGCGCCTCGCTGTACGGCGGAACCGTCCCGCTGGAGACGACCGCCTCCGGCGGTACCTACCAGCTGAAGGATCCGGGGCGGGGCAACACCTACACCGGGGACGCGGCCAACAAGACCGACCTGTGCCTCGGCTCGATCTGCTTCAGCCGGGCACCCGCCACGCTGTTCACCGACGCCGACAACCACTGGGGCACCGGGACCACCGCGGACCGGGCCAGCGCGGCCGTCGACGCCCAGTACGGCACCGACGTGACCTGGGACTACTACAAGAACGTGCACGGGCGTTCGGGCATCGCCGGGGACGGAAAGGGCTCGTACAACCGGGTCCACTACGGCAGCGCCTACAACAACGCCTTCTGGCAGGACAGCTGCTTCTGCATGACGTACGGGGACGGCGACGGCTCGACGTTCGGCCCGCTGGTGTCGCTGGACGTCGCCGGCCACGAGATGTCGCACGGCGTCACCTCACGCACCGCCAAGCTCACCTACTCGGGCGAGTCCGGCGGCCTGAACGAGGCCACCTCGGACATCATGGGCACCCTCGTGGAGTGGTACGCCGCGAACCCCGCCGACCCGGGCGACTACCTGATCGGCGAGCAGATCGTGAAGCCGGGCTTCGGCAAGGCGGCGCTGCGCTTCATGGACCAGCCGTCGAAGGACACCAAGTCGGCGGACTGCTGGAGCTCCGGGGTCGGCAGCCTCGACGTGCACTACTCGTCCGGCGTCGCCAACCACTTCGCGTACCTGCTCGCCGAGGGCAGCGGCGCCAAGGTGGTCAACGGGGTGTCGTACAACAGCCCGACCTGCAACGGGTCGACGGTCACCGGGATCGGCCGGGACGCGCTGGGCCGGATCTGGTACCGGGCCCTGACGGTCTACATGACCTCGTCGACGAACTACGCCGGAGCCCGGACGGCGACCCTCAAGGCCGCCGCCGACCTTTACGGCACCGGCTCGGCCGAGTACGCGGCGGTGGCGGCGGCCTGGTCGGCGGTGGCGGTGAGCTGACCGGCGGGGCACCCGGCACCCGGCACCCGGCCTCGACCGGTCGGCGGCCGGCTGCCGGGCGCTGCGCGGTCAGGCCCGGCCGAGCGCCCGGTCGACGGCGATCTCGATCACCACGCGGTCCGGGTTCTCGCGCGGCTGCCGATAGCGCTCGGCATAGCGCCGCACCGCGTCCGCCACCGCCGCCGGCTCGTCGCTGACCCGGGCCAGGCCCTCCAGCGTTGCCCAGCGGGCCCGGTCGACCTGGCAGAGCGCGACCCGGGCGCCGGCCTCCCCCGCCGCCAGCACGTTGCGCACCTTGCGGCTCGTCCGGCTGCTGATCACCCGCGCGGTCAGCGTGGCCGGGTCGAAGGTGGCGCCGACCGGGACGACGTGCGGGGTGCCGTCGGCACGCAGCGTGGTGAGCGTGCAGAGCTGGTACTCGCGCCAGAAGGCGAGGTAGGGGTCGTCCAGCGCGTGGAGGTCGTGAGCCATACCGCGAATGCTACGGGCCGCCCCCGACCGCGCTGTCCACCGGGATCGGGCTGCCGGTAGCGTTCGACGCTGCAACAGCCTCCGGAGCAGCGTCGGTGTCCGGAGCGGAGAGGAACGGGAGGGTCCGTGGTGGGGATGGCCGGGCAGGCGACGGGCGGGGCGGACGGGCAGGCGACGGGCGGGGCGGACGGACGGCACACGGTGGCGGGGTTCGCGCCCTGGCCGCCGCAGGGGGACGGCAAGCGGCGCGGCAAGGCGCTGCGGGAGAAGGCGCCGCGCGCCGCGCACGGCCGGTTCGAGCTGCCGGTGGATCGGCCCGAGGTGGCCGACGCGGTGGCGGAGGCGAACCTGGGGCGGCTCACGCACCTGGTGCCGATACGGGTGGGCAGAATGGCGGCGTCGCCGTTCGCCTTCCTGCGCGGGTCGGCCGGGCTGATGGCCTGCGACCTGGCGGTCACCCCGGCCTCCGGGGTGGCGGCGCAGCTGTGCGGTGACGCGCATGCGGCCAACTTCGGCCTCTACGGCGACGCCCGGGGCCGGCTGGTGATCGACATCAACGACTTCGACGAGACCGTGCCCGGGCCCTGGGAGTGGGATCTGAAGCGCCTGGTGGCGAGCCTGGTGCTGGCGGGCCGGCAGGCCGGTGCGGGCGAGGACGTGTGCCGGCAGGCCGCGTTCGACGCCGCGGCGTCCTACCGGCGGACGATGCGCCGGCTGGCGAAGCTGTCGGCGCTGGACGCCTGGAACGCGATCGCCGACGACCACCTGGTGGCCTTCGCGGATGCGCACGAACTGGCCGACGTGCTGGCGTCGGTGGGCGAGAAGGCGCTGCGCAACACCAGTGCGCGGTTCGCGGCGAAGTCCACCGTCCGTGACGAGGAGGGCGGGTGGCGGTTCACCGCGGCGCCCCCGGTGCTCAGCGAGGTGACGGAGCCGGAGGCGACCGCGGTGGCCGGCTCGCTCGCGGGATATCTGGACAGCGTGGCACCGGAGTTGCGGCCGCTGCTGGCCCGGTACAGCGTGCAGGACGTGGCGTTCCGGATCGTCGGGACGGGCAGCGTCGGCACCCGGGCGTACGTGGTGCTGCTGACGGACCGCCGGGAGCAGCCGCTGGTGCTGCAGGTGAAGGAGGCCCGGCCGTCCGTCCTGCTGCCGCACCTCGTCCGGGCGGGCTTCCCGGTGGGCGGCGCGCCGATGCACGAGGGGCAGCGCGTGGTGCTCGGGCAGCGCCGCATCCAGGTGGTCAGCGATGTCCTGATGGGCTGGACGACGGTGGACGGACTGCCCTACCAGGTACGGCAGTTCCGCAACCGCAAGGGCAGCGTGGACCCGGCGGCGCTGCGGCCCGAGCAGCTCGACGACTACGGCCGGCTCACCGGCGCGCTGCTGGCCCGGGCGCACTCGCACACCGCGGACGCCGCGGAGATCGCCGGGTACTGCGGGCGGAGCGAGGAGCTGGACGAGGCGATGGCGGCGTTCGCGGTCGCCTACGCGGACCGCAGCGAGGCCGACCACGCGGCGCTGCTGGCCGCCGTGCGGGCCGGCCGGCTGCCCGCCGAGACGGGGGTCTGACCGGTCGAACACGCCTGCCGGCCGCGCCGGTTGGCTGATTTCGCGTCCTTTCTGCGAGCCCGGAGCGCACGTACGGTCGGGTGCGGGCACCGTCGCGTACACGGCGGCGCCCGCCCCGGCCCGCACGCCGGACCACCGACGCCAGGAGGACGGATGACCACCGCACACCAGGCACCCGACGCAGCCGACGCACCCGGGCTCGTCCCGCTGCACTGCCTGCGCCACGCCGAACCGGGCCCGCCGCGCCTGGCCGCACTCCCCACCGGCACGCCCGTCTGGCTGGTGACCCGCCACCCGGACGTCCGGCAGGTGCTGACCGACCCGCGGATCAACCGGTCGGCGCTGTACGCGCCCGGGGCGCCCCCGGTGACGCTGGTGCCCAACCTGCTGGACGATCCCGACACCCTGCTCAACCTCGACGGCGAGGAGCACCAGCGGCTGCGCCGCACGGTGCAGCGGGCCTTCACCCCGCGCGCGATCGCCCGCTGGCGGCCGTGGGTCGCCTCGGTGGTGGACGGGCTGCTGGACGGGCTCGCGGCCGAGGGCTCGCCCACGGACGTGGTCGCCGCGTTCAGCCGCCCGCTGCCGGTGGCGGTGATCAGCAGGCTGATGGGCCTCGAAGGCCTCGACCTGGAGCGGCTCGGCCACTGGAGCGACCACGCGCTGTCGGCCACCGCGTACACCGCGGAGGAGATCGGCCTGGCCATGCAGGAGTTCGGGGAGTTCGGCCACCGCCTGGTGGTGGAACGGCGCAAGAACCCGGGCGAGGACCTGGTGAGCAGCCTGGTCGAGGCGGCCGACCGGACGGGCGGCGTCGACGAGCGGCAGCTCACCTCGCTGGTCTGCGGACTGGTCGTCGCCGGCCACGAGACCACGATGACCACCCTCGGCAACGCCTTGGTCTACCTGCTGGGGGCGGACGACGGCGCCGCCTGGGCGCGCATCGCCGAGGGCGAGGAGCAGGCGGCGGCCGCCGCCGAGCAGCTGCTGCGGGCGGTGCCGCTGGGCGACAACACGACGCTGCCGGGCCAGCTGCGCCGGGCCGTCGAGGACGTCGAGATCGGCGGGGTGCTGATCCCGGCCGGCAGCGTGGTCGCCGCCGACACCCGCTCCGCCAACCACGACCCGGCGGTGTACCCGGAACACCTGGAGCTGTTCGAGCCGCTGCCGACGCCGAGCCTGACCTTCGGCGCGGGGCCGCACCACTGCCTGGGCGCCTGGCTGGCCCGGATGGAGCTGGAGCTGGGCCTGCACCGGCTGGCGGCGCGGTTCCCGGGGCTGCGGCTGGTGGAGCCGGTCGAGGCGATCGCCTGGCGGCAGGGCCTGCTCACCCGCAGTCCGCTGCGGCTGGCGGTGGCCTGGTGACGGCCGGCGCCGCGGCGGGCGCGCAGGGTCTGGACGTCCGGGTGGACCGGCTGCGGTGCGTGGGTTCGGGGCAGTGCGCGGCCGCCGCGCCCGGCGCGCTGGAGCTCGGCGCGGACGGGCGGGCGCGTCCGCGCCACCCGGCGGGCGCCACTCCGGGCGAGGCGGCGCCGGCGCTGACACAGGCCGCCGAGCTGTGCCCGACCGAGGCGCTGTCGGTGTACGCGGCCGCCACCGGGCGGCTGATCGCACCGGCCGACTGACGGGTCCCCGACGGCCGGAGCAGGACGCGGTGCGGTGCTCCGAACGGAGGAGTCGGCGGAGTGTTGCGTGCCGTTTCCGACGGTTCGTCCGCTCATAGTGCGGGCATGACACGCACTCGGAGGGCGCTGCTGTGCGCCGCCACACTGATCACCGCCACCCTGCAGACCACGGCGACGGCCGCGGCCGCGGACACCCGCCCGGCCGCGGCCGTCCGCGGGCACGGTGAGCACGCCTGCACCAGCACGCCGCAGCCGCTGAGGGGCCAGGCCCGCCGCGTCCTGGAGACCGTCCGGCAGGCCCAGCGGGACCTCGACCTCAAGTCGGTCGAGTTCAAGGTCACGGTCGACGGCAAGGAGCTGATCACCGACGCGCTGGGCGAGTCCATGACCGACGTGCCCGCCGAACCCGACATGCAGTTCCGGGCCGGCTCGGTGGGGATCGCCTACATGGGCACCGTCCTGCTGCAGCTCGTCCAGGAGGGCCGGGTCGGCCTCGACGACAAGATCTCCCGGTGGCTGCCCGACGCCCCGCACGCCGACGAGATCACCCTGCGGATGCTCGGCAGCTCCACCTCGGGCCTGCACGACTACGTCACCGACCCGGTCTTCCTCGCCGAACTGGAGGCCCACCCCTTCAAGCAGTGGACGCCCGAGGAGGTCGTCGGGATCTCGGCGAGCCACCCGCTCTGGTACCGGCCGGGCACCAACTGGAGCTACTCGCACGCCAACTTCCAGCTCCTCGGTGCGGCGCTGGAGAAGATCACCGGCACCCGGCTGGACCGGCTGCTGCAGGAGCGCGTGATGGACCCGCTCGGGCTGCGCCACACCTCGAACTCGTTCACCCCCGAGATCCCCGATCCGGTGCTGCACGCCTTCACCTCCGAGCGGGCCTCTACGAGGAGTCGACCTTCTGGAACCCCTCCTGGACGACCGCCCCCGGCGCCGTCATCACCATGGACGTCTGCGACCTGGCCCGGTCCGCGCAGGCGATCGGCGACGGTGAACTGCTGTCGCGGCGCAGCTTCAAGGTGCAGCTCGACCCCGGCACGGTCGGGCTCGGCACCCCCACCGCCACCTGCCCGGCCGACGTCTGCCTGCACAACACCGAGGCCAAGCACTTCGGGTTGGGCATCATCGTCTCGAACAGCTGGGTGGTGCAGAACCCGTCGTTCTCCGGCTACGCGGCCATCCAGGCGTACCTGCCGCAGCAGAAGCTGGCGATCGCCGTCTCCAGCACCAAGAACCCGGGCACCCCGGAGGAGCGCAACACCGCCGAGACCGTCGCCCAGCGGATCTCCACGGTGCTCGCGCCGGACAACCCGCTGACCGACTGAGCCCGCTGACAGAACTCAACCCGCCGGCCGACCCGGCCGATCCACCGGCCGGCCGGCGCAACGGGGGCGCGGCGCGTCAGTGGACCTGCTGGCGCGGCGCCTCCCCGGCCGCGACCGCGGCTACCCGGGACGGCTCGCCGCCGCGCCGGTCCAGCGCCCAGGACGCCACCGCGATCGCACAGCCCGCCGTCGCCAGCACGGCGCCGACCAGGGTGGGCGAGGTCCAGCCGAATCCGGCGCTGAGGGCCAGCCCGCCGAGGAAGGCGCCCTGGGCGTTGGCCAGGTTGAAGGCGCCCTGCACGGTGGCCGACGCCAGCGTCGGCGCGTTCCGGGCCTTCTGCAGCACCAGGGTCTGCACGGTCGGCACCACCGCGAAGCCGAACACGCCGATCAGGACCACCGTCAGCGCCGCCGACCAGCGGGCGTGCGCGGTCACCGCGAACAGGCCGAGGGCGAGCGCCATCAGCAGGAACGCCGCGCAGATGCTCGGCCGCAGTGCCCGGTCCGCGGCGTACCCGCCGACCAGGTTGCCGATCGTCATCCCGACGCCGAACAGCGCCAGCACGACCGTCACCGAGCTCTCCGCGAAGCCCGCCACCTCGGTCAGGGTCGGGGTGATGTAGCTGTAGCAGGCGAACAGTCCCGCGCAGCCGACCACCACGGTCGCCAGCGCCAGCCACAGCTGACCGCTGCGGAAGGCGGAGAGCTCGTGCCGCAGGCCCGCCTGCGGATGGCTCGGCAGGTGCGGGACGAAGCGGGCGATCGCGAGGACGCCGAGGCCCCCGATCGCGACCACCACCAGCATCGCGGCGCGCCAGCCCAGCTGCTGGCCCAGCAGCGTCGCGGCGGGCACCCCCAGGATGTTGGCCACCGTCAGGCCGGAGAACATCACCGACACCGCACGGGCCCTCAGGTGCGGGGCGGCGAGCTCCGCCGCGGCCACCGCGCCGGCGCCGAAGAACGCCCCGTGCGGCAGACCGGTGATCAGCCGGGCCACCGCGAGGAAGGTGAAGTTCGGCGCGATCGCGCAGAGCAGGTTGCCGATGGTGAACAGCCCGGTGAGGCCGACCAGGACGGCCTTGCGCGGCAGCCGGGCGCAGGCCGCGGTGAGCAGCGGCGCGCCGATCACCACGCCCAGCGCGTACATCGAGATCAGCCAGCCCGCCCGGGGGATGGAGACGTGCAGACCGCCGGCGATCTCCGGCAGCAGCCCCATGGCGGCGAACTCGGTGGTGCCGATGGCGAAGGCGGTGACGGCGAGGGCGACAAGCGCCAGTGGCATGGGAAGGCTCCGTGGGACGGCCCGTCGGGTCGGACAGGGGGTCGGATCGACGGGCGGTCGCCGCTGACCGCCGGGGGCTGTACCGATGCATCCTATCCGCTGCCCGTGGGCACCTCCGCCGCAGGTCGCAGCGGTGGCGGCCGGTCGGCGGACCGCGGGCGGGAAGCGGGCTGGGGCGGGCAGGGCCGGTCAGGCCGCCGTGGTGAGATCCCGGATCCGGTGGAGTTCGGCGACGATGTCGTGCAGGGTGCGGCAGTCCTCCGGCGGCGCCCCGATCGCCGGGAGGCGGCGCGGGCCGGCCTCCGGAAGCTCCAGGGCGTCGGCGACGGCGTCCAGCGCGTCCGCCACCTGACGGGCCGCCGGCGCGGCCGGACGGGCCGCACCGTGCTCCAGACGGACGGCGCACGCGGTCGCCGCGTCCACGATCCGCTCGGCGCCGGCGGTGACCCGCAGCCAGTCCCGGCCGCCGCCGGTCCGGAACTCGGCCGCGGCGGTCTCGGCGGCGGCCCGCGCCTCGGCCAGCGACCCGTACGCGGCCCGGCGCAGCGCGGCCCGCTGCCCGGCCGCCGCGGGAGCATCCGCCGGGCCGTCCGCGCGATCGTCCGCGCGGCTGTCCGCGAGCACGTGGTCCAGGTAGCGGCGGGTGTGCCGCAGGGCGTGCGCGGACCGGTGCCCGACCCGGACCTGGCTGTCGGCCAGCCGGGGCAGGTGTCCGACGAGCAGCACCAGGGCGCAGGCGATCGCGGTGTCCACCAGGCGGGATCCGGCGGCCTCCCGGTCGCCGCCGGCCGAGACGAAGGCGAGCACGGTGACCGTGACGACGGCGGTCTGTGCGGCGAAGTGCCGCAGGGCGAGCGGAATCAGCGCACCGGCCGCGGTGACGGTCAGCGCGGGCAGCCAGGGCCCGGTGAGCAGCGGGGCGAGCGGCGCGAAGGCGAGCACGGCGAGGGCCGTCCCGGCGAAGCGGCTGACCGTGCGGGAGAACAGCGGGCCCAGCTCCGGCTTGACCAGGAACGCGGCGGTCGCCGGCAGCCAGTACCAGTGGTCGGCGTGCAGCAGCAGGGCCACGGCGGTGCTGACGGTCACGCAGGCGGACACCCGGAGCCCGTAGGCCCGGCCCGCGGGCCCGGCCGGTCGGACCGGCGGCCGCCGGACCGGCCGGGGCGCCGCCGGGGAGTCGGCGACGAAGGCGAGACCGGCGTCCAGCACCGCCCGGTCGAAGGCGCTGCGGGCCGCGGTGTCCGACACCGGTGCCGGCAGCCGGCCGGGCAGGGTGTCCCGGCGGGTGGCCTCGGCGAGCCGGCGCGGGCCGGCGCCGATCCGGGGCGGCAGGGGTGCGCCCTCCCAGAGCAGCGCGACCGCGGCCTCGCACAGTGCGGCGGCCGCATCCAGCCGGGCCGCCGGCCGCACGTCCGGCGGCCCGGCGGGGCGTCGGCTCCCACCGATCGGGCCCGGCCGGCGCAGCAGCGTGCGGAGGCGGAGGACGGCGGCGGGGCGGAGAACGACGGACAGGCGGAGGACGGCGGAGAGGCGGAGGGCCTCGTCGGCCCGGTCGAGGGTCGCGGTGAGCCGTCGGCGGGCCGGTTCCGCGCCGGCCGTGCCGACCGCGTCGAGGGCGTCGGCCAGCGCGTCGAACACGTCCGCGACGGCGGCCCGCTCGTCGCGGCCGCGGCCGCCCGACGGTCTCCGCAGGAGGACGCGCAGCAGCAGCGGCCAGGCCGCGCCCGCCAGGAACGCGCCCGCGCCCGGCCAGCCGGGTGCGGGCGGGGCCGTGCCGCTGCCGACCGCGGTGAGCACCAGCAGTTGCAGCCCGGCCAGCGACCAGACCGGTCCGGCCACACTGATCGCGCCCGACACCAGGCCGACCGCCGCGAGCACCGGGACGGCCCGCCATCCGGACTCCTGGCCGAGCAGCAGGCCGAGCGCACCGGCCAGGGCGGGCAGAACGATCGTCACGGCGCCGCTGCGCCAGGTGCCGGGGCGGTCGTTGATGGTGGCGAACATCGCGCCGAGTCCGCCGAGCACGGCCGTCCGGCCGTGGCCGCCGGCGAGACCCAGGGCGAAGACCGGTCCCATGCCGAGCGCTCCGCGGAGCACCGCCGGCCACGGCACCGGCCCGCGCTGCCATCGCAGTGGATGCGCCAGCCAGCCGGGTGCGTCCGTCGGTCGTCGCGGCACGGTCCTCCTCGGGTCAGGGGTCCTTCCGGCAGCCTAGGCGGAGCGTTTGTCGCGGCTGATGCGTGACGGTTACGCAGGGATGTCGTCCCGCGGGCGGGGGCTCCTGCGCTGCTGCCGCGGGGCGCACGCCGGCCCGTCGCCCGTCGGCTGCCGGGGTGGGAGGTGCCGGCGCGTCGGTCCGCCGGCGCGCGGGCGCGTCCGGGTAAAGCTGGCGGACGTGATCCGAAAGCGTGTGGTGGTGTCGGGGGTCGTGCAGGGCGTGTTCTTCCGCGACAGCTGTCGGCGCGAGGCGGCGGCCGCCGGTCTGGCCGGCTGGGTGCGGAATCTGCCGGACGGGCGGGTCGAAGCCGTCTTCGAGGGCGGGCCGGACGCGGTGGAGCGGCTGGTCGCCTGGTGCGGGCGCGGACCGAGCCGGGCGGTCGTGGAGCAGCGCCACGTCGTCGAGGAGCCGCCGGAGGGGCTGGACGGCTTCGAGGTGCGCGGCACCGACTGGTAGCACCGGCCCCGTACAGCGGCAGCGCGCCGCCGGACTCCCCCGCCCGGCCCGCGGGTCAGGCGCGGGCGGGTTCGCGCAGCCGTCCGCCGGTGGCGGTACTGACAGCGAGGTCGGCGAGGGCCCGCGGGGCGCCGTCCTGCCCGCGGATGCCGGGGAAGGCGTTGACGTCGACGATCAGCGGCGCACCCTCGACCTCGAGGATGTCGACGCCGTAGACGTCCAGGGCGAACAGCTCGCCGGTGGCCAGCACGAGTTCGCGCCAGTCGGCGGGCAGGTCGGCGGGCGGCAGCGGGCGGCGGGCCGATGCCCCGGTGCCCGGGGCTCCGCCGGGCAGGGTGTCCTGATCGGCGAGTTCGGAGCGGCGGCGTTCGGCGAAGACCGTGCCGTCCACCACCCAGAGCTTGCGGTCCCAGCCGTCGTTGGGCGCCAGCGGCTGGACGACGACCGGCTCGTCCGGCCACCGGGCGGCCAGTTCGCGGATCTGCGCGGTGGAGGTCGCGGCGGCCACCAGGTCGCCGCGCCGGCTGTGCCGGCTCTTCACCACGACCGGGTCGGTGACCGTCAGCGTGGCGAGGTCGGCCGGCCGGGTGGGGGCGAAGGGCAGGCCGACGGCCAGCGCGAAGTCGGCCATCTGCTGCCGGTCCTGGCAGAAGGCGGTGGCCGCGACGGAGTTGACCACCGGGACGCCCTGTTCGGCGAGCCGGCCGGCCAGGGCCAGCGCCTGTCGGGTGCGGGCCTTGAGCAGGCAGACGTCCGGCCGTGCGGCCGGCGGCGCGGGCGCGGCGGGGTGGAGCGGCTCCACCCGGTGGCCGGACGCGCGCAGCAGTCCGGTGGCGGCGGCGAGCAGCGGGTGCTCCGGGTCGGCGGTGAGCAGGGTGACCGTCAGCGGGCGGGTGCCGCTCACGCGCCACCGCCCACGGCGGCCGGCAGGCCCGGGGCCGACGCCTGGGCAGGGGCAGCGGCGGATGCCTGGGCTGGCACAGTGGCGACGGAGGGCCAGGACGACCCGGTGCGGGCCAGCCGCAGCACCGCGCGGGCCACCTTGGCGACGGCCTGCGGGACCTGGCGGAAGCTCGGGAAGTCGTTGACGTCGACGACCACCGGCCCGTCGGGGCCGACCAGGATGTCCACACCGTAGAGGTCCAGGCCGAAGACCTCGCCGACCTGGGCGGCGACCGCGGCGACCTCCGGCGCGAGGGTCACCGGGCGTTCGCGGTGCGGGTGGTGCGGGTGCAGCGGGGAGGTGCGCTCGGTGGCGAAGAGTTCGCCGCCCGCACTGTAGACCTTGAGGTCCAGCCCGCCGTTGGGCACGTACGGCTGGGCGATCAGGAGGCCCTCGCCGCCGAGTTCGGCGCCGAGCAGGGCGAGGCTCTCGGGGTGTTCGACCAGGTGGACGGCGCGGCCCGAGCTGCCGTCGGCGGGCTTGACGACCAACGGGTAGTGCACGTCGGGTATCCGGCCGAAGTCCTCCCAGCGGGCGGCCGCCCAGGTGGTCGGGACGGGGAGTCCGCGGTGGGCGGCGATGACGGCCGCCTGGGCCTTGTCACGGACGGGCCGGATCGCGCGGGCGTCGTTCACCGTGGTCAGGCCGACCGTGGCGGCGGCCTCCAGGAGGCCGAGCCCGGGCCCGCCGGAGACGGTCTTCAGCACCCAGGCGTCGTGGTCGCCCGCCTGGACCAGCCGGTTCAGGTCGAGCAGCGAGCCGCCCGGCCGTACGACATCGACGTGGTGGCCCCACTCCGACAGCTGACGCACCACATCGAGCGGCATGCCGTCGTTCCGATAGTGCTCCTCGACCAGGAAGCAGAACCTCATCCGCACGACTCCCGTCCCCCCGCCGTCTCCCTACGGCTCGTCCGTAGCGCTCCAGGATGCCACGAACCAACGGGGCAAGATCACCCAAGTCGTCCCCGAACGGCTACAACAGGGTCACGGAACGGACGGGTTCGCGTGCGGAGGGCCACCCCGTCCGCCCGGCGGGCGACACGGCCGACGGGATGTCAGCCGCCCTGCTCGCGGCCGATGTCACGGCACCGTCGCGAAGCCGTCCCGGCAGGCCACAGGCCGGTCACGGCCCCGCACACCCGGCCGCCGGTGCGGACCATCCGATTACCCTCTCTTGAAGAACCCTTGTCCGATCCGGGCGGGGGCAGCGGGTACCGGAAGGAGGGGACGGTGCACGAGACCGTCGGTACCGGGTCCGCCGTCGAGGACGGCAGGACCGAACCGGGCGCCGCGCGGGCCGCGCGGCCCCTACTCCGGGGCTGCCCGCCGCAGGCACGGGCCGCGGGTGCCGAGCCGTCGCACACCGCGGCCGCTCCGCACGGGGCGGCACCCGGCGCGGCCGTGCCGTTCCAGGGCGGGCTGCTGCGCCCCGACGGCCTGCACGACCTGCGGCGCCGCTCCGTCCCGACCGTGCTGCGGTACCCGGCGGACGACCTGGTCGCCGTCACCGGACTGCCCGGCAGCGGCAAGTCCACCCTGATGCGCCGGTGCGCCCGGGCCCCGCTGGTCGACTCGCAGCTCGTCCGGGAACGCTACGAGCAGCGGCTGCCGCTCCTGCCGTACGCGCTCTACCGACCCCTGGTGCGCCTGGAGCACTACCGCGGGTTGCGCCGGGCGGTGGAGGCCGGCGGGCCGCTGGTCGTGCACGACTGCGGCAGCCTGCCGTGGGTGCGCGACTGGCTCGCCAGGACGGCGGCCCGGCAGGGCCGGCGGCTGCACCTGATCCTGCTGGACGCCACCGCGGACCAGGCCGCCGACGGGCAGCGGGCCCGCGGCCGGGAGGTGTCCCGTTACGCCTTCCTGCGCCACCGCCGGGCGACCGCCCGGCTGCACGCGGAACTCGCGGCGGCGGGCGGCCCGGCCGGTGACTGTGCGTCGACCGTCCTTCTCGACCGATCCGGGGCCCGTCGGATCCGGGCCGTCGAATTCGGCTGAGCACGGCCAACGCAGTTGGCCTCCGCGGCAGTTCCCCGAGGTGACCGCGGGCTCCGGCATCCGGCCGCAGCGGCCGCGGCCGTCCGGCCGATCGGTTCACCCCCATGGCCGCCGCCGGGCGCGTCCACCGGGTGAGGCGGGCCGCGCGTCGCCTGCCGGGCGGCCCGGCGCTGGTTACTGTGCTGGCATGCCGACCCCTCCCCCACCGCGGGCCGCGGCTGCGCCGGCTGGCCGACCGGCTCGCCGCCCAGTACCGCACACCGTTCGAGCCGCAGTACGACCCGGCGCGGCGCAGCTGGACGCTCCGCTGGTACGACGGCCCCGCCCCGGACAGCGTCCGGTCCGTGCTGCGCCGGGCCGGATCGGACGCCACCGGCGTGCTCGTCCGGCGCGACCTGACCACCCGTGCGCTGGCCCTGGCGGCGCTGCGCGAGACCCGGGCGGGCGCCATGCGCCGCTGGGTGGGCAGCTGGGGCCAGCGCTACCACCTGGCCCAGCTGCTGGCCGACCGTCCGGATCCGGACCGGCCGGCCGATCCGCGCGAGGCGGCGATGCTGGACGCCCTGCTGCTGGCCGCCACTCCGGGCGACCGGCGGTCGGCCGTGCCCGACGAGTCCAAGGCGTTCGAACTGGTCGCGCGGCACGGCGTCGCCTGGCTGCTGCCGAGCGACCGGCTGGCCGGGCCTGGCGAGGACGGCGCCCTGGCGCTGTCCCCACTGGAGTACCTGACGGCGCACTACGCCACCGGCGTGCACCGCACGGCGTGGGAGACCGCGCTGGTGACCATGCCGTTGCGGGCCGCGGTGACCGCCGCCCAGGCCGATCCCGCTCCGACCGTGGACGCGGCACGCGCCGCGCTGGCCCTGCTCCCTGCCCTGCGGGCCGAGCTCACCGGGGAACTCGACCGGACCCAGGCCAGGCTCCATCTGGCTCTGCTGCCGCAGGGCTGACGGCGCGTGGCCGACCCGGCCGCCATCTTTTCGCCGTGTACACGTCGACTTTTCTGCGCAACTCCTTGACGGCACGTCCGCACTCCCCTGTGATGGGGGCGGAAGTCGGGCGGGTGCGGCGGGGAGGTGCGGCGGATGGGCCGACGCCGGGAAGAGCGGTGGGCCGGCTGGGGCTGCCTGGTGCTGGCGGTGATGCTGCTGCTCACCGCCTGGACGATCGCCCTGGCGCTGAGCAGCGGCGGCCCTGCGCATCCCCACGCGTACTGAGCGGCCGCCGGAGCCCGCCCCGCTCGCACACGGCTCGCGCACGGCCCGGCCCCGGCGGCCCGGCTCACAGCCCGGCGTCGCGGCTCACAGCCCGGCGTCGCGGGCCAGCAGGGCGGCCTGGACCCGGTTGTCGCAGCCGAGCTTGGACAGGATGCGGCTGACATAGGTCTTCACCGTGGCCTCGCTCATGTGCAGCCGGGCGCCCGCGTCGGCGTTGGACAGGCCCTCGCCGAGGAGGTCCACCACCTCGCGCTCACGCTCCGTCAGCACGGCCAGCCGGGTGCGGGCCGCCTCCCCGCGGGCCGTGGCCCGGCCGGCCGCCAGACTGTCGACGATGTGCCGGGTGGCGGCGGGCGACAGGAAGGCGTTGCCGCCGGCCGCCGCCCGTACCGCCTGGATGAGCTCGCCGGGCGCGGTGTCCTTCAGCAGGAAGCCGGCGCCGCCGGCGGCGACCGCGCGCAGGACGTTCTCCCGCTCGCCGAAGGTGGTGAGGATCAGGGCCCGCGCCCCGGGGCGGCCCGCGGCAGCTCGGCCAGGGCGGTGAGACCGTCCATCACCGGCATCTGGATGTCGAGCAGGACGACGTCCACGGCATGCACACGGGCGAGTTCGAGCGCCTCCCGGCCGTCCGCGGCCTCGGCGACCACGGCGATGTCGTCGGCCGAGGTGAGGATCATCCGGATGCCGGCCCGGATGAGGGGCTCGTCGTCGGCGACGAGGACCTTGATCACTGTGCGGTCTCCAGTCGGGCGGGGTGGCGGGCGGCGGGCGGGGATCACCCCCCGGCAGCGTAGTGCTGCTTGTCGACGAGCCGACCGCCTCGGAAGCACAGCCGCAGCACCGTCTCGGTCTGCAGCGGGGCGTTCTCGTCGCCGGAGATGAACCACTCGCAGGACGCGTCTGCAGGGGCGGGCGGCCCCGAGGCGCGGTAGTCGGCGGTCATCAGGTTGCTGCCGGGCGGCAGCTGCGGCCGTATCTCGGCCTCCGGGGCACCGAGCGGCATGGCGTCGAAGGCCGCACGCGACAGGGTGGCGTTGTGCACCGATCGGACGAAGGCGAACCCGCCCCAGGTCAGCGCGCCGATCGTGATCAGCAGCACCAGGCCCGCGCCCAGTGCGCACCCGATCGCCGGGCTGCGGCGCGCCCCCGGATCCGGCGGCATCGGCGGCAGGAGCAGATCCGTCTCGGCGGCCTGCTCCAGCACCCCGGGCGGACCGGCTCCGTCGTAGGGCAGGACACCGGCCAGCCGGAAGCCACCGTCGGAGGTCGGGGCGGCGTGCACGATGCCGCCGAGCAGCCGGGCCCGCTCGCGCAGGCCGGTGAGGCCCTGGCCGCTGCCGATCGCCGCCCCCTCCGGCAGGGGCGCCGGGCCGTTGACCACCTCGACCAGCAGGGCATCGGGCTCCCAGCGCAGCGCGACGGCGATCGGGGTGCCGGGCGCGTGCTTGTGGGCGTTGGTCAGGCCCTCCTGGACGATCCGGTACGCGGCGTGGCCGGCCGGGGCGGTGACCGGCCGCGGCTCGCCGCCGTGGTGGACAATGACGTCGACCCCGGCCGCGCGGGACTCCGCGGCCAGCCGGTCGACGCCCTCGACGCCGCCGGTCTCCGTCACCGCGTCGTCCCGGAGCAGCAGCACCACCTCGCGGAGCTCCCGCATCGCGCCGGCCGCGGCCTCGCGGAGCACGGCGACGGCCTCCCGCTGCCGGTCCGTCAGGGTGCGGTCGACCTCCAGGGCACCGGTGTGCACGGAGATCAGGGCGAGCCGGTGGCCGAGGCTGTCGTGCATGTCCTGGGCGATCCGCTGGCGCTCGCGCAGCCGGGCCTGGCGGGCGATCATCTCCCGCTCGCGCAGCAACTGGTCGTTGCGCTCGCGCAGGGCGGTGAGCAGCGCCCTGCGCTGGGCGCGGTACCGGCCGATGACGGCGGGCAGGACCGCCAGCAGCAGGAAGCCGACCGCCGACACGACGAGGTTGGTCGTCAGCGAGACGCCGCCCGGGTCGAGCCAGGCCGAGGCCGGCACGGTCACCGCCAGCGCGACCGTGAAGGCGGTGGTCAGCGTGGCCGGGCTGGCGATCCGCCGCCCGGCCGACCAGCCCGCGGCCACCAGCAGCGGCAGGAAGGCGCCGTCGGCGCCCGCCCCGGCGCCCGCGAACACCAGCACCACCGCGGGCAGCCCGCGGCGCAGCACGTACAGCAGCGCCGCGGCGAGGCCGGCGCCCGCGGCCGCCCACGGGCCGTGGTCGTCGACCCCCAGGACGCCGACGAGGCCACCGAGGAGCACCGCCGGGACGGTCTCGGACAGCACGGCGCGCACCCGCCACGGCCCGGGCAGGACGCGACGGAGCAGCGCGCGCGGCGTGGCGGCCTGCGCGGCCGGCCACCAGGCGGGGACGGGCCCGGCGCGGAGCGCGTCCTTCGGCTTCGATCTCACACAGCGAGGCTAGCGACCCCGCGCGGCGCGGCTCTGTCCTCTTCCGTCGCGATCCGCTGCGACGAAAGTCGCCCTCGGGGCGGACGCGCACCGCGCCCGCCGGCGGGCCGGGCCGTGGCGCTCAGCCCGGCCGTGGCGCTCAGCCGCGCCGCACCAGGAGCAGCGCGATGTCGTCGAGGCGTTGGGTGGAGCGGCGGGCCCGGGCGACCAGGCGCTCGGCCAGCCGGTCCAGGGTGGCCGGCACGACGTGGGCGAGCGCGGCCCGCAGGTGCTCGATCCCCTCGTCGATCGAGATGGCCGGCGACTCGACCAGACCGTCGGTGTAGAGCGCGAGGACGGCACCGGCCGGCAGCAGGAAGCGGGTGGTCGGGTACTGGGCGGAGCGGTCCACCCCGAGCAGCGGACCGCCCTCCAGGTCGACGACCTCGGCGGACCCGTCGGGCAGCCGCAGCAGCGGCGGCAGGTGGCCGGCCCTGACGCCATAGGCCCGGCCCTCGGCCGGGTCGAGGTGGATCAGGCAGCAGCTGGCGAGCAGCCCCGGGTCGAGGTCGACCAGCAGGTGGTTGGTCCGGACGAGGACCTCGGCCGGCGGGCTGCCGCCCGAGGCGAAGGCGCGGACGGCGCTGCGCAGCTGCCCCATGGTGGCGGCCGCCCCGACGTTGTGGCCCTCGACGTCGCCGATGACCAGGCAGAGCCCGTACGGGGTGGCGATGGCGTCGTACCAGTCGCCGCCGATCTCCATGCCGCGGGTGCCGGGCAGGTAGCGGGCGGCGATGCCGACACCGGTGACCTCCGGCAGCCGGTGCGGCAGCAGCGCCTGCTGGAGGCCGCGGGCGAGGGCGAACTCGGCGTCGTAGAGGCGGGCGCGTTCCAGCGCCTGGGCGATCAGGCCGCCCAGCGCCGTGAGCTGGACGCGGTCCTCGGCGGTGAAGGTGCGCGGCCGGTCGAAGCCGAGGATGCAGCTGCCGACGGCCTGGCCGGAGGCGATCAGCGGCAGGAACGCCCAGGCGCACATCTCGTCCTGCGGGATGCCGGGGTAGGCGGCCTGGAGCTGGCCGGGGTCTCGAAGAACAGCGGCGCGCCGGTGGAGAGCGTCTCGGTGCCCGGCAGCCGGGCGCGCAGCGGGGTGGCCTCGAACCGGTCGAGGAAGCCGTCCTGGTAGCCGGTCTGCCCGACCAGGTGCATCCGGCCGGCCTGGGCGAGGTAGATGGCGATCTCCTGGCCGCCGTATCCGGGCAGGATCTGCTCGGTCACGGTGTCGCAGACCTCGCGCACCGTGACCGCCTCGGTGAGGGCGCTGGCGAGCTGGAGGAGGTGGTAGGTCGCGCCGAGGCTCGCCCGGGTCGGCGGCGGTGCCTCGGGCAGCCCGGCGGGGGCCTCGCCCGGCTCGAAGGAGGCGACGACGCGGCCGGTGACGCCGTGCGCGTCGGGGTAGAGCGAGAAGGCCAGCCAGTGGTCGGGCGGGCGGCAGGCGAGGAAGGCGGTCGGCTGCCGGGAGAGCATGGCCGCCCGGTAGCGGTCCTCGTACGCGGGGTCGGCGAGCCAGGGCAGCACGCTCCAGGGGTGGCGGCCGATGAGTTCGTCGCGGCGGGCCTGGAGGAGCATCTCGGCGGTGCGGTTGGCGTAGACGATCCGGCCGTCGGTGTCGAGGGCGAAGACGCCGTCGCGCAGACGCTCGACCGCGGCGACGGCGGCGGATCCGGCCGAGTCGTCGAGGACGACGACCAGCAGGTGGGTGCCGTCGCCGACGGTGCGGCCGCGCAGCTCGACGGTGCGGTGGCCGCCCCGGACGTCGCGGACGCGGGCCCGGCGGGCGAACGGGACGCCGTCGCGGGCCGTCCGCCGGACGGCCTGGCGCAGCAGCGGGACGTCCTCGGGGGCGAGCCGGTCCAGCAGGGTGGACGGGCGGCCGTCGAAGGCCCCGGGCGGAATGTCGAGGATGTCGCACAGGTCCTCGTCGACGGTGAGGGTCCGGCCGGGGATGTCCCAGTCGAAGACGCCCACCCGGGTGGCCGGTCCGGACGGCGGCGGCAGCTGGACGGCGGTGGGCTGGTCGACCGCGGCGAGGGTCTCGCCGTACGGCGCGAGGCGGTCCGCGAGCCGGTGGGCCTCCGCCCGCAGCCGCCGGCGGGCGCCCGGCGGCGGCCCGGCGTCGTCGCTGGGCCAGAGCACGCACAGCACGCCGAGCACGAGGTCGGCGCTGGTGAGCGGCGCGCTGGCGAAGGCGAAGGCGTAGGGCATGCCGACCGAGAGCCGCGGGAAGCGCCGCATGGTCTCCTCGGCGCCGGAGAGCAGCACGGTGTGGTTGGAGCGGTAGCTCTCGGCGACGGGCAGCGGTGCGGCGACGGGCACCCGGCGGAAAGCGCTGAGCAGCGGCAGCGGCACGCCGACGACGGTGCTCAGGACGAGCGTGCGGTGGTCCTGCGACGGCAGGTACACCATGCCGCCGTACGCGGAGGTGGCGGAGACCGCGCGGCCGAGGGCGTCGGCGAGGATCTGCCCGACGGCGTCGTCCCGCTCGGCGGCTTCCGGCCCGCGGCCAGCCGCCGCGGGTCCACCGTCGGCCGGCACGCCCAGGCGCATTCTTTCTCTCTAGCCCGGAACGTCCACGGGTGTCAACCGGAGGTAAAGGTTCCGCCCGGGCGGCAGCGCCCGGGCGGAACCCTCCGGCCGGTCTCAGCCGGCCGGGACGGTGTCGGTGAACGCGGTGCCGGCCGTCCGGTAGCCGGCCACCTTGGCGGCGACCTGGGCGGGGGTGAGCACCTGGTCCTTCACGTAGTAGACGTAGTCGACCTGCTCGTCGTAGGAGCGCGGGGTGGAGCTCGTCTGGCCGTTGAGGTCGATCAGCCAGTGGTTGAAGTCGATCCACTGCTGGGTCTCGGGCAGGTAGGGCTCACCGTGCACGCCGAACACCTGGCCGTCGATGTAGTAGGTGATGGCGCTGTTGTCGATGGTGATCTGGAGGTCGTGCCAGCCGTCGTACGAGGCGCGGTTCTCGGTGTGGGTGTTGACGGCGTTCCACGGGTCCGGGTTGTAGGTCTCCCAGGACGTCGTGTACATGATGTTGCTCTGCTCGCCCCAGCCGCCGTTCGGCAGGTACTCGAAGTCCTGCTCGCTGTAGTCCGGGTCCATCGGCGCGTTGAGCGGGGTGAAGGTGAAGAAGGTCTGGTTGACGTGGTCGCCGTCGGGGCCGCCGGTCGGGGTGTCGTCGAACTTCACCCGGGCCGCGTAGGTGCCGTTCTTGAACTTGCGGGCGGTGGTCTGGAGCTCGGTCTCCTTGGTGCCGGCGGCGGTGCCGTCGGTGGTGAGCCGCATGTTCATCACCGAGTTGCTGAAGGTGATGTCGGCGGGCGACCAGGTGGCGCCGGCCACGCCGGGGCCGCCCTGGCCGGACTTCACCGTCCAGCCGTGCTGCTGGACGGCGGGGTCGCTGCTGGCGGTGTAGCTGAAGTCGTCGAACAACGCCGGCGCGTTCGGGTCGGTCGGCGGGGTGGAGGTGCTCGACGACGGCGACGGGGAGGGCGACGGCGAGGGGTCGTTGCCGGCCGGCGCGGTGCCCCAGACGACGGCGCCCGCCCGCTGGAGGGTGACCTTGCCCCAGTTCGCATACGTGGTCTGCGCACCGTTGAACGAGTAGTCGTCGGACTGGGTGAGGGTCTGCCAGTCGGCGCGGTAGAAGCGCAGCTGCATGTCGCCGGTGTTCTGGCCCGGGGCGAGGGAGCCCGCGCCGGAGGTGAACCCGATCTCCAGGTAGCGGTCGGCGGTGGCGGTCGGACTGGCCAGGGTGCCGAAGGTGCCGGTGATGTTGCCGCAGCCCTTCACCGCCCAGGAGCAGGCGAAACGGTAGGAGACGGCGGGGCCGTCGGACTTGAAGTAGTAGCGCAGCTTGAGGTCGCTGAGCGGCACGGTCGTGGAGCCGGTGTTGACCACCTCGAACCAGGGCTCGGACTGGTCGGCGGTGGCACCGGTGGCGCTGGTGCGGTACTGGACGCTGAGCGCGTCGGTGGCGGCCGAGGCCGGCGCGGTCGCCAGTGCGGCGCCGGCCAGGCCGGCGGCGGCGCAGACGGCGAGCGCGGCACGCAGCCGACGGGGCATGCGGGTCTTTCCTGACACGGTGATCCCTTTCCTGTGGGGGCGGTGCGGGACGTGGTGCGAGGTGGTGCGGGTTGGAGCGGGGTGGTGCGGGTTGGAGCGGGTGCGGGAGCGGTCTAGGGGTGGCGGCCGTCGAGGCCGAGGGCGGCCAGCCGGGGGCGGTGGCGGCGCAGCGCGGGCTCGAAGTCGGCGGCCAGGTCGGCGTCGGGGTTCCAGACCCGCTGGGCGAGCGCGCACAGCCGCGGGTAGAGCCGGCGGTCGGCGTCGTCCGGGCCGGTCACGAACTCGGTCCACAGCTGGGCCTGGGCCCCGAGCACCCGGGCCCGTTCGGCCGGCGTCCAGTGCGCGGGGCCGGGGTCGAGGTCGTACACGGCGGGGACGTCGACGACGGCGCCCGCCTGGCCGAGCGGCTCGTCGGGGGCGTCCGACTGCGGGTAGTCGAGGTAGGTGGAGCGGTAGGGGGTCAGGACGACGTCGTGTCCGCTGCGGGCCGCGGCCAGCGCGTGGTCGCCGTCCCGCCAGGGCATCACGGTGAACTCCGGCGGCAGCCCCGCCGAGCTGTCCTCGGCCCAGACCACCGGACGGCGGCCGGCGGCCAGGACGTGCGCGCCGACCTGCCCGAGGAACCAGCCGTGCAGCTCCTTGGGCGAGGCCAGTCCGAGGTCGGCGGCGCGCCGCTGCGCCGCGGGGCTCTCCTCCCACTCGCGGGTCGGGCACTCGTCGCCGCCGAGGTGCAGGTACGGGGAGTCGAACACGTCCATCACCTCGTCGAGGACGGTGCGGCAGAAGTCCATCACCTCGTCGTGGACGCCGAGCACGTTCTCGCACACGCCCCACTCCGTCCACACCCCGAGCTGCCGCCCGGGCACGTTGCCGAGCGCGGGGTGGGCGGCGAGGGCGGCCCGGGCGTGGCCGGGCATCTCGATCTCCGGCACGACGGTGACGCCGCGGTCCGCCGCGTACCGGACGAGGGCCCGCAGCTCCGCCGCCGTGTAGCTGCCGCCGTGCGGCTGCTCGTCGAAGCGGCCGCTGCCGGCCCGGCCGGCCATCGACCGCGGGCGGACCGCGCCGACCTCGGTGAGCCGCGGGTACGCCGCGACGGGCATCCGCCAGCCCTGGTCGTCGGTGAGGTGCAGGTGCAGCACGTTCATCCGGTGGAGGGCCAGCAGGTCGACGGTGCGCCGGAGGTAGCCGACCGGCAGGAAGTGCCGGGCGACGTCCAGCATCAGGCCGCGCCAGGGGAAGGCGGGGCGGTCGGTGACGGTCAGGCAGGGCAGGTCCCAGGCGGTGCCGGGTGCCGGACGCTCCCCCAGGGCCTCGGCAGGCAGCAGCTGGCGGATCGCCTGGACACCGGCCAGCAGGCCCTGCGCGGCGGCGGCGACCAGCCGGACCCCTCGGGGGTGACGCTCAGCCGGTAGCCCTCGGCGCCGAGCTCCCGGTCGGCCGGGTCGACGGCGAGCACCACGGTGCCGTCCGCGGCGGGCGGCAGCGGCAGGCCGGTGGCGGGCCGCAGCAGGGTGCGGAGCAGGTCGGCCGCGGGCGCGGCGGCGCCAGGGGCGTGCACGGCGGTGGTCGGTCGGAGGGTGAACCGTCCGGTGCTGCGCACGCTGTGACGGGGGTCGGGAGGATCACGGTCGCTTTCTCCAGGGTGGGGGCGGTCAGCCCTTGACGGCACCGGCGGTCAGGCCGGAGGTGACGCGGTTCTGCAGGACGAGGAAGACCAGCAGCACGGGGAGCATGAACAGCGAGGAGGCGGCCATGGTGGCGCCCCAGTCGGTGCCGAAGACGTTGGAGAACGAGGAGAGCCAGACGGGCAGGGTGCGGGCGTCCTGGTTCTTGATGATCAGCGTGTTGGCGAAGGCGAACTCGTTCCACGCGGTGATGAACCCGAACAGCGAGGTGGAGAGCAGGCCGGGCGCCAGCAGCGGGAAGGTGATCCGGCGGAAGGCGCCGGCCCGGGTGCAGCCGTCGACCCGGGCCGCCTCCTCCAGTTCGACCGGCACGGCGGCGAGGAAGCCGCGCAGGGTGACGACGGTGAACGGCAGGGTGGTCATGAAGTAGACCAGGGTGAGCATGGTCAGGCTGTCGAGCAGGTCGGCGTCCCGGGCGATGACGTACACCGGGATCAGCAGGGCCTCCCAGGGCGCCATCTGGGCGATGAACACCATCAGCAGGAAGGCCCGTCGGCCGCGCCAGCGCAGTCGGCCGACGGCGAACGCGGCGAGCAGGCCGACCAGCAGGGAGAGCAGGACGGCGCCCAGGGTCACCAGCAGGCTGTTGCGCCAGAACGTGCCGAATCCGGCGGCGTGCACGGCGGTGCGGAAGTGGTCGAGGGTGGGGTGCAGCGGCAGCAGAGTGGGGGTGCCGGCCTGGATGTCGCCGGTCGGCTTGAAGGCGGTCGAGGCCATCCAGTAGACCGGGAACGCGGCGGTGGCGAGGACGGCGAGGGCGGCGGCGTTGAGCGGCACGCGCCGCAGGGCGCGGGCGGCCCGGGCAGGGCGGAGGCCCGGAGCGGCAGGGGCGGTGGTCACAGGTCGGTCGCCTCCTCACGGTGCAGCCGGCGCAGGTTGAACAGCAGGACGCCGAGCAGGATCAGCACGGTCACCGTGGAGGCGGCCGAGCCGAGGTCGTACTTGTGCAGGGACTGGGCGATCTGGAAGGCGTACACGGGCAGGGTGGTGGTGGCGGAGTTCGGGCCGCCCTGGCTGATCACCCAGATCTGTGCGAAGCACTTGAAGCACCAGATCACCTCCAGCGAGGTGACCAGCGCGAACAGCGGGCGCAGCACCGGGAAGGTGACCAGCCGGAAGGTCTGCCAGGCGGTCGCGCCGTCCATCCGGGCGGACTCGTAGAGCTCGCCGGGCACGGTGGTGAGGCCGCCGTAGAGGGTGAGCGCCACGAACGGCACGGACTGCCAGACCACCAGGACGACCAGCACGGCGAAGGTGGCGTCGCCGTGCGCGAACCAGGCGTAGTCGTGGAACCGGTGCAGGCCGACGCGGTCCAGGGCCCAGTTGACGACGCCGAACCGGGACTGGAAGAGCCACTGGAAGACCGTGGTCGCGGCGATCACCGGGGTGGCCCAGGTGAGGACCAGGGCGACGGTGACGGCGAGCCGCATCCGGCGGCCGAGCCGGACGAGCAGCAGGGCGACGAGGGTGCCGAGGAGCATGATCAGCACGACATTGAGCGCCGTCCAGCGGGCGGTGCGGGCGGCGACCGTCCAGAACTCGGCGTCGCCCAGCAGGGTGGTGTAGTTGTCCAGGCCGACGAACGCCGGGCGGCCGCGGATGAGTTCGGCCATCCGGTAGTGCTGCACGGAGATCAGCAGGTTGCGCAGCAGCGGGTACAGCAGGAGGAACGCCGTGCCCACCAGCGTGGGGGCGATCAGCAGGTACGGCCAGAGGGCTGCGGGTGCGGGCCGTCGGGCGGCGGATCTGCTCGCGGTCGCGCCGGGGGCGCGGCGGGCGAGCGGGCGGGCGGCGGTGGGCACGGCGGGGGCGACCTTCCGTCAGTCGGTACCGGTGGCTCAGTCGGTGCTGTTGAGGGCCTTGGTGATCGCCTCGTCGGCGGTCTTCGCGGCGGTCGCCGGGTCGGCGCCGGTGAGCACCTGGGTCATGTACTGCTTGATCGGGTTGTTGGCCTCGACGGCGGCCCAGTTGGGCGAGTTGGGGGTGGCGTGGCCGTTGGCCGCTCCGACCGCCATGGCTGTCGCGCCCTCGTTGCCGGCGAGCGCCCCGGCGAGCGAGACCCGGTTGGGGACGTAGCTCATCTCCTTGGCCATGTCGCTCTGCCAGGCCGCGCCGGCCAGCGCCTTGACCACCTCGTACGCGGCCGCCCGGTGGCGGGAGGCCTCGGGCACGACCAGGTCGGAGCCGCCGGTGAAGACCGCGCCGGGCTTGTCCGCCGTCTTGCCGGGGATCGGGAAGAAGCCGAGCTTGTCCTTGAGGGCGGGGTTGGCCTTAGTGATCGCGGCGGCCCCGCCGGGGGTGGAGATGACCTGGGCGCTGTGGCCCTTGGCGAACACCTCGGCCTGCAGCGGCTTGGCCTCGTCGGAGTCCTTGGGCCCCTTGCCGAGTGCCTGGAGCTGCTGGTAGAAGGCCAGGCCGGCGAGCGCCTGGGGGTCTCCAGGGTGCCCTGCCACTTCCCGTCGGAGCCCTTGACGGCGAGGTCCCCGCCCTCGTCCCAGATGAAGCCGGCCAGCGCGTACCAGGTCTGGCCGCTGAGGTAGATGCCCTCGTTGCCACCGGTGTTGAGCTTGGCGGTGTCGGCCAGCCATTCGGCGCGGGTCTTCGGCGGGGCGGTGATGCCGGCCCGGGCGAAGAGGTCCTTGTTGTAGATGACGACGCGGTTGGCGGCGTACCACGGGATGCCGTACTGCTTGCCGTCGATCCGGCCGGGTTCGGCGAGGCCGGGCAGCCAGTCCGCGCCCTGGAGGTCGGCGACCTTGTCGGTGAGGTCGTGCACGCCGCCGCTGGCCGCGTACTGGGCGACCTGGGTGTTGCCGACCTCGATGACGTCGGGGGCGTCCTTGCTGGCGAGGGCACTGGTGACCTTCTGGCCGATGCCGTCCCACTCCTGGATCTGGATGTCCAGGGTGGTGCCCGGGTGGCCCTTCTCGAAGTCGGCCCTGAAGCGCTGGAGGTATCCGTCGGTGACGCTGTCGCGCATGATCCAGACGGTCAGCCGGGTGGGCGTGCCGGCGGTGTCGGACGAACTGCCGGACGAGCCGCAAGCGGTGAGCCCGGCGGCGGTGAGCAGGGCGAGCAGGGCGGCGCCGGAACGGCGGGAGGGGGTCATCGCAGGGGGTCTCACGGGGAGGTTCACCTCGGGGAGAGCGACTGGGAACTTACCACTTGCGAACTGGTGCAGCACTGGTAAGAGAAGGTGGCATAGACCACTCGCGGCGTCAACCCTTTGGAAAATCAAGACCTGACCCGATGTGCCAGGGCAGTCACGCTCCAACTGGTAAGTCACTGGTAATCTGTTCGGACAGGAAGGTGCTGGCGGGACGATCACCGGCTGGCTACCCTCGGTCCCGTCCACGGCCGCGGCACGAAGGGATCCCCATGGACGACGCGAGCGCCGGAACGGCCCGCAAGCGCACCCGGGTGCGCGACTACCTGCGGGACCTCGTCGAGTCGCTCGCCCCCGGCGACCCGATCCCCTCCGAACGGACCCTGTGCGAACGGCTCGGCGTCTCCCGCCCCACGCTGCGCGCGGCCGTGGACGAACTGGTGGCCACCGGGTCGATCGTCCGCGAGCACGGACGCGGCATGTTCGTCGCCCCGGCGAAGATCACCCAGGAGATGGCGATGTCCCCGGAGGACCACGCCTTCAGCGTCCCGCGCGCGGCCGGCAGCTGGGCCAGCCGCGTCCTGGAGTTCTCGACGGTGCCCGCCGGTGCCCGGATCGGGCGGCGGCTGCGGGTCGCCCCCAGCGCCGACCTCACCTACATCGCCCGGCTGCGGCTGGTCGACGGCGAGCCGATGGCCATCGAGTACCTGCACATCCCGGCCGTCCTCGTCCCCGGGCTGGCCCCGGCGGACATGGAGTCCGGTGACTTCTACGACCTGCTCCGGGAGCGCCACGGCATCCAGGTCCGCGAGGCCGTCCAGTCCATGGAGCCCACCGTCACCAGCGAGAACGAGGCCCGGCTGCTGGGCGTCCCGGCCCTCTCCCCCGCCCTGCTCTTCGAACGCCTCACCACCGACGCCACCGGCCGGGCGGTCGAGTACGTGCACTCCGTCTACCGCGGCGACCGCTACCGCATCGTCTCCCGCATCGCCTTCGGCGACGGCGACGCGCACGGCCCGGACGACGCCGACCGGGCCGCCCACCACCCCGGTATCCCGCCCGGCGACCTGCCGGGCCGGGGCAGCGGCCGGACGACCACCACCGGTGACGTCCAGCCCGTGCTCTGACGGCCGGACGGCAGGCCGGCCCCCGGCCGGCCACGTCCGGCCACGTCCGGCCACGTCTCGCCATCCG